>JAEUMY010000009.1 GCA_016791265.1 Betaproteobacteria bacterium | reverse complement strand
CCGTATCAGCGACGGTCGTGGAGCGATGCAACAACAACTGGACTGTCGCCGCCGGGCAGGCCAACGCCTGCCCGGCACGACATCCGGTGAGGGGTTCCAATCTGACTTCACCGGGTTCTTCCCCGACCGGGGTCTTCTTTCGTCGCTGCAACCATCTGCGCAGCAAAAATCGCGGTCGGGAGAATTGAGTGCCATTCCCGCTCATGCGGGAATGACGAAATGCTGGGAACACGTGGGTGGAGTTGAACAACCGAGAGCCGGATTTGCAGTCCGGTGCCTTGCCGTTCGGCCACACTTGTGTTGGTGCATCGAGATGGACTTGAACCACCAGCGCGCGGCTCTTCAGGCCGCCGTTCTACATTGGAACTATCGATGCATTCCGATGGAAATCTGGTCTGTGCGGCTGGAGTCGAACCAGCATTGTCGACGTCCCAAACGTCGCGGATATCCCATCTCCCACACACAGAAAAATGGTGGAGGCAGCCGGCCTCGAACCGACGACCCTCTGCTTGCAAAGCAGATGCTCTGCCGTCTGAGCTATGCCCCCACGAACATGGCGCCTCCGCCGGACAAATCCGGCGAAGGCACCAACACCTGCAACGGCTGCGCGGCCGGTGCAAATGTTGAACCAGACGAGTGGCAGTCATCGAGAGCCGCGCGCACAGCTGGCGATGATTGCCTGTTCGTCATCAAAAAAACACTTCCCGAATTGTTAAAGAGCGGGCTGTTTCCCGATGGAGACAGCGGTGTTGCGGGTGAAACGGTTGAAAAAGACAACACTAGGAGAAGTCCGGGGGACTTCTTCTGGACGCCGCAGGCGGTCCCGAAGGGATTTGAGGATCGCCTGCAGCGAGCCACAAACAAAAAACCCGGAGTCTTTCGACATCCGGGTTCTCGGTGGTGCTGCTTTGCTGAGAGTCGGCGCTACGCGCTCACACTCTCCCACTCGGAACCCGGTTTCTGCGGATCAAGGCCATAGTCCTTGCGCTGTTCAAGACCGAACAAGACGCAAATGGACAGGGCCATGGCCGGGGCTTTTGCCCGTGCCGCGGAGGTCCAGTTATGTGTCGTGTTGAAAGTCATTGAGTCGGGTTCCTGAAAAATTGGTTTGGGTGTTTCTTTTTTTAGAATGCCAAGAAGTTTGCGCAGTCGTCAACACTTTTCTCAAAAAATTTTCGCGCGAGGTCTTGCCGTCCTCGCGCGAACGATTGAAAACGCGGTGCGTTGACGCCGGCTTCTTTGTGCCTCGAAATCAGCCGCCCCAACTTTGCAGGTTCAGCAACTCTCGCCAGGTTTTCGGGCCATACGTGACGAACGACGGATCAGGCCGCTCACGATAATTCTCACGATCCTTCGCCACTTTGTCGCGCTTCAGATGCTTGTCCAGGATGTCCTTGGGCACCGGATAGATCTTCAGCGCATTGAGCCCGAACACCTTGGCACGCAGCGCCGGCGTGATCTCCGAGTAGCCGTGCTTGTCGCGCAGCGCCGCCGCAATCTGGAACGTTCGGAAGGCCTGGATCTGGTCCTGCGGTGACCCGTACCAGATCGAATCGGTGCCCCAGACCACGTTGTCCGGCCCGCAGAATTTGAAGAGCTTGCCGAGCGCATGCGCGGCCGAGTCGGGGTCGCGCATCAGGATGCGCCAGGTGGAGCCGAGCTCTGCGTAGACATTGCCGCCTGGCTTGATGCCGTTGGCGATGAGGCTGGTGCAGAGGCTGTCGATGCCGTCGCTGCGCTTTTCGTCATACGGGCCCTCCGCCTTGTCCGCGACCAGGCCGGAGTGGTAGATGAGGAAGTTCATGTCGGGAAAGCGCTTGGCGATTCGACCGACATCGGCGCAGGTCGAATGCTCATAGGAGCGCGGCCCAAATGCAAGTCCCTTGTGGATGGCGATGTTCTTCACGCCGAGCTTCTTCGCCTTCTCGACGAACTTGATGCCGATGTCGTCATCCAGCCAAAAGCCTTTGCCGTCCGGTCCCCACTGGGTGTAGGTCTTCCACGCGGCGATGGGATATTTCGCGGCCATCTCGTCCATGGCCTCAAGGTCACCCGGCGAATTCGGATTCACCCGGCCGTGGATGTAGAGGCGGTGCGTGCCGTTCAGCTTCTCGACAATGCGCGAGGTCGCGAACGCCTCCTCGATGGTGAGCGGCTCGCGCTCTTTGGTGGACGGGACGAAGGAGAGCACCATCAGGTCCGTGTCCGAATCCATGAACACATCTTTGATGAATTCGTCCTGGCCGATGCAGTTGAGATAGTCAAGCTGGCCCGGCCCCTTCGTCGGTCCGCAGGCTTGCGTCTTGGGCATTTGCAGCGGTCGCGCATTGGGCGGCAGGAGTTTGGTCCACGCGCCCGTCGGGTTCACGAAGTGCCCCTGCACATCGAAAATGAACTCGTTTCCGCCCACCGACTTCTGCGCCAGCGCATTGTCGAGCGCGGCAGTCCGGTCGATGTCGTAGAAGCCGCCCGTCTTGCCGGCTGCGGCGTAGGCCGCGTTCATGCCGAGCAACGTGCTGGCCGCACCCGCGGCGGAGACCAGGAAACTACGCCGGTCCTGGCCCAGCTTCTTCGCATTTTCGGAGGCGGCAATCTGTCCGAGGTGGTTGGCGTGATGATGCTCGCGCTCCAGCGGCAGGGGCGAATATTCGCCATTGCTGGTCGTGTCGAGCTTGATGGGCAGACGCAAGCCATAGGGGTCGTGGGCCATGATGCTCTCCTGGGCGCTGAAGCAAGACGCTTACATTACGCCGTTGGCATGGTCAGCGCATTCATCATCGAGTCTGATTCCGGGAGACCTTCCGCGTGAACACGATCCATCTGCTTCGCCGCCACTTGCCGCCTGTCTTCCTCATCGTGTTGTGTGGCGTCGCATTCGCGCAAATGCCGCCAGGGGGCGGCGACCGCCGCGGTCCCCGAGCCGGCGGCATGGCGGACCTGCCCCGCCGTGACACGGGGCAGCGGCCCGGCCCGCCGGTGATCGCGGTCACCGATCCGCTGTCGGCGTTCGAGCGCGAGTTGCCGTCGCTCCGCGTGGACCTGAAGCTGACGCCCGAGCAGGTCGCCCATTGGGACAGCTTCGCCCGCGCGCTGCGAGACGCGGCCGAGGCGGGACGCGGCGTCGCCCGGCTGACCGCTGGCCTGCGCACGGGCGACGATACACCCGCACTGGGAAAGTCTCTCGAGATGCTGGGCGGCCTGGCGAGCCAACGCGCCTGGGCGCTGAACGAGGCCAGCCGGGCCTACGCGGTGCTGGAGCCGCGGATGTCGCCCGAACAGGTGAGCCTGTTGTCACGCCGCTTTCGTCAAGCGGCGACAGATCCGTTAGGGCCGTGAAGCCTGCACGCAATTGACTTATGCTTGCGCACACCAAACCGCTTTCCCTGACTAGGAGCTCTCATGCTGAAGCGAATATTCGCCGTCGCCGTCCTACTGATTCCGCTGGCCGCATTCGCGCAGCGCCCGCCGTCCACACCGCAGCCCGCCAATCCCGCGATACTCAAGGCGATTGACGCCGATGTCTGGATTCCCTACAGCAAGGCCTTTGCCGAAGGCAAGGCCAATGACTACATCGCGCTGCATTCCAAATCGCTGCTGAGAGTCATGGGCGACTTGAAGTTCGTCGACCCCTACGAGGGTTTCACCCGCAACATGGCCGAGATGTTCGACAGCCTGAAGAAGCAGAACGTCAAGGTGAGCATCCAGTTCCGCTTCACCGAGCGCATCGCCAATCAGGACACGGCGTCCGAGCGCGGCATCTACGAATTCGTGATGACGGATGCCAAGGGCAAGGTGACCAGAAACTACTCACGCTTTCACAACTTCCTGAAAAAGGAAGGCGGCAAATGGAAGATCGTGATGGACTATGACAACGGCGAGAAGGGTGCGGTCACCGAGGCCACGTTCAAGGCCGCGTTCGCGCGCGACGACTACGCCAAGTACTGACGCCATGTCCGCCTCCAAGGTCGACGCTTACATCGCCAAGTCCGCACCCTTCGCGCAGCCCATTCTCACGGAAATCCGCGCGCGCGTGCGCAAAGCCTGCCCCGAGGCGGAGGAGGCGATCAAGTGGCGCATGCCGTCGTTCCAGTACAAGGGAAAAATCCTCTGCGGCATGGCCGCATTCAAGCAGCATGCGGCATTCGGCTTCTGGCGACGGGAAGTCGCTGGTGGCACGGCGAGCGAGCACGACGCGATGGGCCAGTTCGGCAAGCTGACCGACGTGAAGCAATTGCCGACAAAGACCGAATTCGCGAGGATGGTGAAGGCCGCGATGGCGCTGATCGACAGCAACGCGGCGACCACATCGGCCACCCGCAAGCATCCGCGCCCCACGCTCACCCTGCCTGACGACTTCGCCGCCGCGATGAAGAAGAACAAGGCGGCCACGAAGACCTTTGACGGATTCAGCCCCACCCACCAGCGCGACTACATCGAGTGGATCATCGAGGCCAAACGAGCGGAGACGCGGGTGAAACGCATCGCCCAGGCCGTTGAATGGCTGGCCGAGGGCAAGACGCGGCACTGGAAGTATCAGAACTGCTGAAGACCGTCGCTGAGCGAGGTCCGCTGGGTTGACGCGACCGGCGGCGGTGGCGGGTTGGCCTCTTCAACATCCGCGGGCGCGGCTGGCCTGGTCAACCAGCGCAGCAGCCGCAGGCCCGCCTCGGCGAGCGGACCGTCGTTGCGAATTTCGAGGTCCACGTCATGGGTCGCGAACGCGTTGGCGCGCGCGAGTCGTCCCGCCATCGCCGACTGGTCTTCGCGCGCGCGTTCGCGCAGTCGATGGGCCAGCACCTCGGGCGCTGCGGTGATGTGGACCACTTCCAGATCGGGAAACTTGCCGCGCGCGACCGGCAAGTGTTCACGCGAACCATTCACCACGACCGTCATGCCCAGCCGCCGCTGCGCCAACGCTTCCTTCCGGATGGCGTAGCGACAATCGTGCGCCGCCCATTGCATCGCGAAGGCGTCGCGCGCGAGCAGCCGCGTGAACACGGCGTCCGACACCGCCTCGTGCCGCTCGCCGCTGGCGTCCGCAGGTCGAGTGATGACGCGGCGCGCGAACACGATGTCGCGCTGCAAGCTGAGGTGATCGCGCGCCCAGGCGATGACGCTGTCCTTGCCCGCGCCCGAAGGGCCGATCACATACACCAGCCGGCCCGACTTGCCGAACGGCATGCGCGCGATGAGTTCAAAGTCCGCGCCGGCATGGGCTTCGGCGAACACCGACAGCGCATCGAACGGCCGCGGCGCATCCAGTTCGCTTGCGAATATTCGCATCGCTTCGGCACGCACCTGATCGACGAAACGCGGATGGGCGCCGGCGAACGAATCACTCAGCGTGAAGTGCAGGCGGAACGCATCCAGGACGTGCGGGTAACCCCAGCGTTCCAGCAGGGCGTCCTCCAGAGGTGAGAGTGGCTTCGTGCGGCGGCGGGCCAGATCGGCCTCATCCAGCGGTCGGCGATGCGCGTCGAAGCGCATGACGCAGCGGCGCTCAAGATCGGCGAGACGCCGGCAGCCATGCGCGGGCACGAGCGCGAGAAAGTCATCCACCTGCGCCACCCTGAGCGCGGGCAGCGCGAAGCAGGCCTCGCGCGCGGCGAGCGCTTCCACGTCCGCGAGCAGCGCGTTCAGCCCGCTCGGCTGGGCGAGATGAAACGGCGCCTTCAACGTCGCATGAAAGCCGTAGCGCCGCGGATGCTGCGTGAACGCGCGCAGCGTGTCTTCGCGAATATTCGCAAGCGTCGGGGCGGGCACGGCGCAGTGCCGCCACGCGTCGCGACCCAGCCACGCGGAGCCGAGTTGCCACAGCGCCGAGTCGGGCGCGGGGGCGAAGTAGACGGCGTACCGCGGCTCGGCCCTCATGCGCGCTCCGCGTCCACAATGAGCTGCACAAGGTCGCCCGCGAACCAGGTGCGGCCAAATTCCACCGGCGCGCCCGCGCTGTCGATGTTGACGCCTTCCACCAACAGCACGGGTCTGCGGGTGTCCTGATTCAAATGGCGCGCGACCTCCCGGCCCGGCAGGCGCGCGCTCACCGCGCTCCGCTGCCGGGTGAAATCGGCCACCCCGAATTCCTTCAACGCCGCCGAGATGGACCCGGTGCGCGCGAAGGCCGCATCCAGCCCCTTGAACCGGCGCGCGGCGAAATGATGCTCACCCAGCGTGATGGGCCGCTCGTTGGCTTCGCCGACCGCGACGATGCGCAGCACCGTCGCGCCAAGCCGCAGCAGCAGCGCGGCGGCCACCGGGCGCGAGGCCTTCACCTCTTCGGCGGCGATGAATCGATGCCGGCCGCGCAATCCGGCCGCGGACAGATTCTCCGTGAAGCGCGTGCGTCGACCGAGCACATAGTCCACGGCGAGGTCGGTCACGAACGTGCCGAGACCCGCGCGCACCTGCACCAGCCCCTTCGCGGCCAGCGCGGCCAACGCATGGCGCACCGTGTGCCGGTTCACGCCAAAGCGCTCGGCCAGCGCGTGCTCGCCCGGCAGGCGCGCACCGGCTTGCATTCGCCCGGTGGCGATGTCGGCGGCCAGCTCGCGCTCGATGATGGACCAAACCGGCTCCGCGTCGGTCGTCTGCCCCTCCGCCCAGCCATCGTCCTGAAGCAACGCCGGCGCGTCGTCCGCGCGGGCCGTTCCGTTGTCGTTGCGCGATCCCGCATTTGTGACAGCGATTGTCATGTGGTCGTCACCGTACGTTCATCTTGGCTGCGTAGATTCCCGCTCCATGCCGGGATGTCTAGACAGGTTCTGGACCCGGATTCTCGACGGGAGCTGTGACAAATGCATGACACGCCGCATCACCCCCCGCAACAAGCGCGCCAGGACTGGATGCGACTCCTCGCCACGGCGCCGCTTCACCTTCTTGAAGCCTGGGGTGGCGAACAGCGCGAGGGGTTCACCTGGCTGCGCCGGCCCGAGACGGGTCTCGTGATGGTGCGCGGCCGCATCGGCGCCAGCGGCAATCGTTTCAATGTGGGCGAGATGACGCTCACCCGCTGCACGCTTCGTCTCGCCGGCGGGCAACACGGCGTGGCGTATGTGCAGGGCCGCAGCGCGCGCAAGGCGGAATTGGCCGCGCTGGCCGATGCGTTGTTGCAGGACGTGTCGCAGCACCCCGCGGTGGATCGCGATCTCTTGCAGCCCCTGCGCGCGCGTCGCGCGGCCGAGTCGGCGGCGCGTCAACAGGCCACGCGAAGGACCCGCGTCGATTTCCTCACCATCGCGCGAGGTGACGAGTGAACCGCATCGAACTCGCCGGCATCGGCCCCGGCTTCCGCGAACCGGTGCGCGACGCGCAGCAGGTGTTTCGCGTCGGCATGGATGCGTTGGCGCATCCCGGGCGCATTCACACCCTGACCATGGACACGCTGGCGCCCGCCGGCGTGGGCGCCGCCGCCAACGCGCTGCTACTGGCGCTGCTTGATCAGGACACGCTGTTGCATGTCTCGCCAGCGCTTGGCGAGGCCGCCGCGCAGCATCCGCGCTTCCACACCGGCTGCCGGCTCGGCGCGCTGGCGGAAGCGGACTTCATCCTGCTCGCGGCCAGCGACGCCTGGCCGGATTTCAACACGCTGAGACAGGGCAGCGAATATTCGCCCGAGCACTCCGCCACCGTGATTCATGAAGTGACGAGCTTCGCCGCCGGTTTGCCGCTGGCGCTGACCGGCGCCGGCATCGCGGCCACGCAAGTGCTGCGGGCGCCGGAGCTGGATCAGGACTTCGTCGCCGCGTGGCAGGCCATGCGTCAGCGTTTTCCGCGGGGTGTTGATGTGTTTCTGACTTGCGGCGCTGATGTCGTCGGCCTGCCGCGCAGCACCCGCATGGAGGCCGCATGTATGTAGCGGTGAAAGGCGGCGAGCGCGCCATCGCCGCGTCGCACGATGAAGTCGCCCGCACCCGGCGCGGCGACCCGGCACTGCCCGAGTTGAGGGTCGACCAGATCAGCAAACAGTTGCGTCTCGCGGTGGATCGCGTCATGACCGAAGGCAGCATCTACGACCGCGAGTTGGCCGCGCTCGCCATCAAGCAGGCGGCGGGCGATCTGGTGGAGGCGATTTTCCTGCTGCGCGCGTATCGCGCAACCCTGCCCCGCCTGGGCTACACCGAAGCCATCGACACCGCCGGCATGCGGATGACGCGGCGCATCTCGGCCACGTTCAAGGACTTGCCGGGCGGGCAGGTGCTGGGGCCCACGTATGACTACACCCAGCGCTTGCTGGATTTTTCGTTGGCGGCGGGGACGCCCATCGAGGCGGGGGTCGGCGAGAAGGATGAATACTCGCAAGAGCCAGAGAGCCACTACGCCTCTGTCATCGAACTTCTTGGCGACGAGGGCTTGATCGAGCGTCACGACCCCGATGCTGGCGACCCTGAACCCGCCGACCTCACCCGCGAGCCGCTCTCCTTCCCTGCCGATCGCGCACTGCGTCTGCAAAACCTCGCGCGTGGAGACGAGGGCTATTTGCTCGCGATGGGCTACTCCACGCAGCGCGGCTACGCCAACAATCATCCCTTCGCCGGTGAAATTCGCTTCGGCACGGTGGACGTTGAGGTCGTGCCGGAAGAGCTCGGCTTTCCCATCATCGTGGGTGAAATCGACGTGACCGAATGCCAGATGGTCAACCAGTTCTCCGGGTCCAAGACCACGCCACCGCAGTTCACGCGCGGCTACGGGCTCACCTTCGGTCATGGCGAACGCAAGGCCATGGCGATGGCGCTGGTGGATCGCGCGCTTCGCGCCGACGAGCTGGGCGAAGCCATCAAGGCGCCGGCGCAGATGCAGGAGTTCGTGCTGTCGCACTCCGACAATCTCGAAGCGTCGGGCTTCGTGCAGCACCTGAAGTTGCCGCACTACGTCGACTTTCAGTCGGAGCTGGCGCTGGTGCGAAAGATGCGCGCCGAGCACGCGCTGCCGGAGGCCGCCGAATGAATGCGCGCACCGAATTCGCCACGGCCGTGATCCGGGAAGAGGGTTACAACTTCGCCTACCTCGACGAGCGCACCAAGCGCATGATCCGCCGTGCCATCCTGAAGGCAATCGCCATTCCCGGCTATCAGGTGCCCTTCGGCTCGCGTGAAATGCCGCTGCCCTACGGCTGGGGCACGGGCGGCATCCAGGTCACCGCCGCCATCATCGGGGCGGGCGACACGCTGAAGGTCATCGACCAGGGCGCGGACGACACGGTGAACGCCGTGAACATTCGCCGCTTCTTCCAGCGCACCACCGGGGTTGCCACCACCGAGCGCACGACCGAGGCGACGCTCATCCAGACGCGTCATCGCATTCCGGAAACACCGCTCGCGGAGGGTCAAGTCATCGTGTATCAGGTGCCCATCCCCGAGCCGCTCGCGCACCTGGAGCCGCGTGAAGCGGAGACCAAGATGATGCATGGCCTCGCCGAATACGGGCTCATGCACGTGAAACTGTACGAGGACATCGCGCGCCACGGCCACATCGCCGACACCTACGACTACCCGGTGATGATCGATGGCCGATTTCTGATGTCGCCGTCGCCGATCCCGAAGTTCGACAATCCCAAGATGCACCGCAATCCGGCGCTGCAACTCTTCGGCGCCGGCCGCGAAAAGCGCATCTATGCCGTGCCGCCATACACCACGGTCGAGAGCCTCGCGTTCGAGGACCATCCGTTTGAAGTGCAGAAGTGGGAACACGCGTGCGCGCTGTGCGGTTCGCGCGAGAGCTTTCTGGACGAGGTGATCACCGACGACAAGGGCGGCCGGATGTTCATCTGCTCGGACACGGATTACTGCGGGCAGCGGCGCGACGGAGCGGCACCATGACTCTGCTTGACCAACCCATCCTCGAAGTCGAAGGCGTCACCAAGCGCTACGGCGACCGGATCGCCATCGACGACATTCGTTTCGATCTCTGGCCAGGCGAAGTGCTGGCCGTCGTGGGCGAGTCCGGATCGGGCAAGACCACGCTGCTCAACTGCGTGTCGGCCCGCTTGAAGCCGGACGCGGGCCGCGTCCACTTCCGCACGCGCCATGAAGGTGTGGTCGACATCTACGACCTCTCTGAAGCCTCGCGCCGTCTGCTCGCCCGCACCGACTGGGGCTATGTGCATCAGAATCCCGCCGACGGATTGCGCATGGATGTCTCCGCCGGCGCCAACGTGGGCGAACGGCTGATGGCGCTGGGCGAGCGGCACTACGGGCGCATTCGCCGCGAAGCGCTCTCGTGGATGACGCGCGTGGAAATGCAGGAGGATCGTATCGACGATTCCCCCGCGACGTTCTCAGGCGGCATGCGCCAGCGCCTGCAGATCGCGCGCAATCTCGTCACCCAGCCGCGCCTCGTGTTCATGGATGAGCCCACGTCCGGGCTGGACGTGTCGGTGCAGGCGCGCTTGCTCGACCTCTTGCGCACGCTGACCCGGCAATTGCATCTCGCCTCCATCATCGTGACCCACGATCTCGCCGTCGCCCGCCTGCTCGCGCACCGCATGATCGTGATGAAGGGTGGGCGCATCGTCGAGGAGGGTCTCACCGATCAGGTGCTGGACGATCCGCAGCACCCCTACACCCAACTGCTGGTCAGCTCGGTACTGCAACCATGAACGAACCCGCGCTCCGCATCCGCGACCTTGCCAAGACCTTCACGTTGCACAACCAGGGCGGCGCCGAGCTGCCGGTGCTGCGCGCGGTGAACCTCGATGTCGCGCCCGGCGAATGTGTCGCGCTCGACGGCCCGTCCGGCATGGGCAAGAGCACGCTGCTGAAATGCATTCACGCCAACTATCGCGCGACGGCCGGCTCGCTCATCGTGCGCGACGGCGACACCGCCACCGATCTCACCACCGCGACGCCACGCGAGCTGATCGCGCTCCGCCGTGACACGGTGGGCTACGTGAGCCAGTTCCTGCGCGCCATTCCGCGCGTGCCGGCGCTGGACATCGTGGCCGAACCGCTCCTGGATGGCGTGGACGCCACACCGGAAGTGCTGGCTGATGCGCGCCGCGAGGCGGAGGCGCTGTTGCTGCGCTTGCGCATTCCGGTGCGGCTCTGGAGCGTGGCGCCGGCCACCTTCTCCGGCGGCGAGCAGCAGCGCGTCAACATCGCCAAGGGCCTCATCCGCAAGCGCCCGCTGCTGCTGCTGGACGAACCCACCGCCTCACTTGATGCGGACAACCGCGTCACCGTGATGGCGATGATCAACGAAGCGCGCGAGGCGGGTGCTGCCATCGTCGGCATTTTTCACGACCAGCGCGTGCGCGAAACGGTCGCGACCCGCGTGATCGACATGCGGGAGTTCATTTGATGGATCTGGTCCTGAGAAACGCGCGGCTGGTGCTGGCCGACGACGTGGTGACGGGCTCGGTCGCGGTGGCGGCGGGCCGCATCGCCGATGTCGCCAGCAACGGCTCGGCGCTCGCGAGCGGCATCGACCTCGACGGCGACTACCTCCTTCCCGGCTTCATCGAGTTGCACACGGACAACTTCGAGCGCCACCTCATGCCGCGCCCCAAGGTGCGCTGGCCGGAGATGCCGGCATTGCTCGCGCACGACGCCGAGTGCGCCGCCGCGGGCATCACCACCGTCTACGACGCGCTGGGGGTGGGCGATGCCGACCCCGAGGCCATGCGCGGACAAGACATGGCGCCCATCATCGCGGCGCTGCACGCGGCGCGCGCCGGCGGGCTGCTGCGCGCGGATCACCTGTTGCACATCCGCTGTGAGCTGCCCGCACCCAACGCGCTCTCGCTCTTCGAGCCGTTCCAGCGCGATCCGCTGGTGCGCCTCATTTCGCTCATGGATCACACGCCCGGCCAGCGCCAGTGGACCAACATCGATGTCGCGCGCGTCTACTACACCGGCAAGAAGGGCTGGTCGGAGGAGAAGTTCCAGCGCTCGGTCGAGCAGTCCATCGCGATGCAGCAGGCGCATGCGCTGCCGCACCGACGTTGGTTCTGCGAATATTCGCAGCAGCACGGCATTCCGCTGGCGAGCCATGACGACACGCTTGCCGAGCATGTGCGCGCGGCCCATGCGGAAGGGGTGCGCATCAGCGAGTTCCCCACCACGCTCGACGCGGCGCGCGAAGCCAAGGCGCTCGGCATGAGCACGGTGATGGGGGCGCCCAACGTCATTCGCGGCGGCTCGCACTCCGGCAACGTGGCCGCCGTGGATCTGGCGAAGCTGGGCTTGCTGGACACGCTGTCGTCCGACTATGTGCCAGCCAGCCTCATGGGCGCGGCTTTCCAGTTGACCCGCGACGCGGGGTTCACGCTGCCGCGGGCGGTCGCGACCGTCACCCGCAATCCCGCGCAGGCCCTCGCGCTGACTGACCGCGGCGAAGTCGCGCCCGGCAAGCGCGCGGACCTGGTGCAGGTGCGCGTGGTCAATGACCAGCCCGTGGTGCGCGCCGTGTGGCGCGAAGGCGTTCGGGTCATCTAGGCGCGAACGCACTCACGTCATGGGGCTGTCACCTTCGCTCCCTACACTCCCGGCACTTATCTAGACAACCGCCCTCATGCAACCTGCCATCCGTGTCACCGAGCTTCTGAAGTCCTTCGGACCTTCGCGCGCCCTGGACCGGGTGACGCTGGAAATCATGCCCGGCGAAATGGTGGCGCTGATCGGCGCATCCGGATCCGGCAAGTCCACGCTGCTGCGCCACCTCGCGGGGCTGGTGCTGGCGGATCGGGATTCGCGAAGCGAAATCGAAGTCAACGGTCAGCTCGTGCAGAAGAGCGGCCGCCTCGCCGCGAATATTCGCGAAGTGCGCGAGAGCATCGGATTCGTCTTCCAGCAGTTCAACCTCGTGGGCCGGCTGCCGGTCATCACCAATGTCATGGCCGGCATGCTGACGCGTGTGCCGCTGTGGCGCAGCCTGACGCGCTGGTTTCACGCAAGCGAATATTCGCAAGGACTCGAGGCGCTGGCCCGGGTGGGCATGGCCGAGCGCGCCGCGCAACGCGCCTCCACCCTCTCGGGCGGACAGCAGCAGCGCGCCGCCATCGCCCGCACGCTGGTGCAGCGCGCGAAGGTGGTGCTGGCCGATGAACCCATCGCCTCGCTTGACCCCGAGTCATCGCGCCGGGTGATGGACATCCTTTCCACCATCAACCGCGAGGACCACTGCACGGTCGTGGTCTCGCTGCACCAGGTCAACGTCGCCATCAAGTATTGCCCGCGCACGATCGCGCTCAGGCGCGGCCAGGTCGTGTTCGACGGGCCATCGGAGCGGCTGACGCCCGCCATGCTGCGCGAGCTCTACGGCGCCGAGGCGGACGAGATTCTCGACCTGCCCGATCACATCTCGCTCTTGCAAGACCGGCGTGACAACGTCGCGCCGCTGCCATCCATCCAGGCCGCGCAAGCGGGCTGATTCGCATCCGCCATCGAAATCGAGGAGCCATCATGTTGAAGAAACTCGCCATCACCGCACTCGCCGTGCTGGGCACGAGCAGCGCCTTCGCCGACACGACGAAGGAAATCGTGCTCGGCATCATCTCCACCGAATCGACCCAGAACCTGAAGCAGAACTGGGACCCCATCATCGCCGACATGGGCAAGAAGACCGGCCTCAAGGTCACCGCGTTTTTCGCGCCTGACTATGCCGGCATCATCGAGGGCATGCGCTTCAACAAGGTTCACGTGGCCTGGTACGGCAACAAGGCCGCCATCGAGGCGGTGGACCGCGCATCCGGCGAAGTGTTCACCCAGATGGTGAATGCCGATGGCACGCAGGGCTACACGTCCCATCTCATCGTCCATAAGGACAGCCCCATCAACTCGCTCGATGACGTGCTGAAGAACGGCAAGAGCCTGACCTTCTCCAACGGCGATCCCAACTCGACCTCGGGTTTTCTGGTGCCGTCGTACTACGTGTTCGCACAGAACAAGATCGATGCCAAGACCCACTTCAAGGTCACGCGCAGCGCCAACCACGAGACCAATGCCTTGGCTGTCGCCAACAAGCAGGTCGATATCGCCACCAACAACAGCGAGAACCTGGACAAGATCAAGGAGCGCTTTCCCGACAAGTTCAAGGACCTCAAGATCGTGTGGACCTCGCCCTTGATTCCGCTTGATCCGCTGGTGATGCGCAAAGACCTGCCCGAAGCGACGAAGACCAAGGTGAAGGATTTCTTCTACACCTACGGCAAGACCGAGGAAGAGAAGAAGAGCCTGTGGAACCTGTCCAAGCTTTCCGGCTTCAAACCCTCCAGCAACGCGCAGTTGGTGCCCATCCGCCAGCTTGAGTTGTTTCGCGACAAGACGAAGATCGAGACCGACGGCAAGCTCACCGACGCCGAGAAGAAGGCCAAGGTCGCCGAGATCGACAAGAAGCTCGCCGAGCTGAACCAGCAAGTCGCGATGGCGAAGTAAGCGAAGATCGCCATGGCCGCCACCGCACCTCTGCCGCTCGCCGCGACGGCGAACCTGCCCAAGACCAGCTGGTCCACGCTTCTCGTGTGGGGCGCTGTGCTGGGCCTGCTGGCACTCTCGTGGCAGGGTGCGGACATGCGGCCCGCCGACCTTGTCCGTGACTCGGGCAACATGGCCAAGTACGCGGCCGATTTCTTCCCGCCCAATTTCGCCAACTGGCAGCTCTATCTGAAAGAGATGCTGGTCACGCTGCAGATCGCGCTGTGGGGCACGGCCCTCGCGGTGCTCTGCTCCATTCCGCTCGGGCTGCTCGCCGCCTCCAACATCACGCCATGGTGGATTCATCAGCCGGTGCGCCGGGTGATGGATGCCTTTCGCGCCATCAATGAAATGGTGTTCGCGATGCTGTTCGTGGTCGCTGTCGGATTGGGCCCCTTCGCCGGCGTGCTGGCGCTGTGGATTCACACGACGGGCACGCTGGCGAAGCTGTTTTCCGAAGCGGTCGAAGCCATCGACCCGCAGCCCGTGGAAGGCATTCGCGCCACAGGCGCGCAGAAGCTCGAAGAAATCGTCTACGGCGTGATTCCGCAGGTGATGCCACTCTGGGTGTCGTACACGCTGTATCGCTTCGAGGCCAACGTGCGCTCGGCGTCCGTCGTCGGCATGGTGGGCGCGGGCGGCATCGGCGTGGTGCTGTGGGAGATCATCCGCGGCTTCTACTACGCCGAAACAGCGGCGGTGCTGCTCATCATCATCGTCACGGTCACGCTGATCGACTTCGCCTCCGGCAGGCTGAGAAGGACGCTCATATGAACACCATCGAAGACATCCTGGCCGTGATCGACGGCCACGGCTCACGCCAATATGGCCGCGAAGCCGTCAGCCAGCGCGAGCATGCCCTGCAGTGCGCGCAGCTCGCCGAGCAGGACGGCGCATCGGATGCGCTGGTGACCGCGGCGCTGTTGCATGACTTCGGGCACCTCGTCAATCGCACCGCGGAGACCGATGGACCGGACGTGGACGATGTGCATCAGTACATCGCCATTCCGTTCCTCCGTCCGTTCTTTCCGCCCGCCGTGCTCGAGCCCATCCGCATGCATGTCGAGGCCAAGCGTTATCTGTGCCGCGTGGACCCGGCGTACTGGGCCGGGCTGTCGGACTGCTCCAAGCACACGCTCAAGTTGCAGGGCGGGATATTCAGCGAGGAAGAGGCCGCGCAGTTCATCCAGCGTCCTTTCGCCGCCGATGCGGTGAAGCTGCGCATCTGGGATGACCGCGCCAAGACCCCGGGGCTCGCCACACCGACGACGCGCCACTACGCCGCCGCGATGGCTCGCTGCATGACGGCCGAGTCGGTCATCTGATACCGGTCCTGATGAGGCCTATGCGGCCGCAGTGACGCACAGCCGCCGGGCAGGCGTTACCATCGCGCATCCGGCTCACGATGGTGCCCCATGACTGCGCTCACCCCCTTCCACATCGCCTTTCCCGTCAACGACCTCGCCGCCGCGCGCGACTTCTATGGCAGCGTGCTGGGCTGTCCCGAGGGCCGCTCGTCGGACGAATGGATCGACTTCGACCTCTTCGGTCACCAGATCGTGGCGCATCTGTCGAAGGAGACGTCCACGCGCATTCACAATCCCGTGGACGGCCATGACGTACCGGTGCCGCACTTTGGTGTGGTGCTGAAGTGGGACGACTTCCACGCGCTGGCTGACCGCATTCGCGCCGCCGGCATCCCGTTCGCCATCGAGCCCTGCATCCGCTTCGCCGGGCTGCCGGGCGAGCAGGCCACCATGTTCTTCTACGACCCGGCCGGCAACGCGTTGGAGTTCAAGTCGTTCAAGGACTTCGGCCAGCTCTTCGCCAAGCAGTAGGCGTCAATGCCCGCGGCTGCCCCCACCCTCGCCGTCTGGGCCGGTCCGAAGACGGCTGAATATGTCGCGCTCTTTCGCACCGCGGCGCCTGACATTCACGCTGTGGCGGCGGACGACATCACGGACCCATCCGGCATCGAGTGGTTGGCGGGGTGGCGACTGCCACTCGGGTATTTCGCGCGCTTTCCCCAACTCAACGTGTTCTTCGGCCTCGGCGCCGGTGTGGATGCGGTGCTGATGCGCGACGATCTCGCGCCCCACGTACAAGTGGTGAAACTGGCCGATGCCGGCATGGCCCCGCAGATGGCCGAGTTCGCGCTCATGGGCGTGCTGCATTGGCAGCGACGCATGAGCGAATATTCGCAGCAGCAGGCGGCGTGCGAATGGAAACCGTTGCGACCACGACTGCGGGCCGACGTGCGCGTGTCCGTGTTGGGGCTGGGCGCCATCGGCGGTGAGGTGGCCCGCACGCTGGCAGATTTCGGCTATCGCGTGAGTGGATGGAGCCGTTCGCAAAAGTCGATTGCCGGTGTGCGCTGCATGCAGGGGGCCGACGCGTTGCGTTCCCTGCTCACGGACACGAATGTGCTGGTGAACATGCTGCCCTCGACGCCCGAGACGCGCGGCCTCATCAACCATGAGGTGCTGGCCGCCCTGCCCGTCAGCGCGTACGTGGTGAATGGTTCGCGCGGCGATCAGCTGGATGTCGAGGCATTGCTCAAACTCTTGGACAGTGGCCACCTCTCCGGCGCCCTGCTGGATGTGTTCGCGACCGAGCCACTGCCCGCCGACAGCCCGCTCTGGCGCCACGCGAATATTCGCATCACACCGCATGTGGCCGCCGCGACGCTGCCGGCCGAGGCGGTGACCCAGATCGTTGCGAATATTCGCAGAGTGGCGAGGGGAGAAAAAGCGCTCGGCGCCGTCCAGCGGCAGCGGGGCTATTGATTCGCGAATCGCCTAGGGCCGGTCGCGCAGCATCACCCTCATGAACTCGAGGCGAACGGGCGGCAGGTCCGGCGCGATTTCCAACACCGCGTCGGCGAACTGACGCAACGCATCCCGAACGCGTCCACGCCGGCCCTGCGAAGCTTCCGCCAGCTCGTCCTTGCCCACCGCCTCCAAGTATGCGAACAGCCAATCGCGGTCAAGGCCGAGCGCGATGAGCCGCGCCGGCGTGAGATCGGTCTTGCCCATGATCGCCAGAAAGTCGACCCGCGCCGAGTACCCGGCACCCGGGTTCGTGTGCCCCGCCTCTTCCACCGCCACCAGGAATCCCGCGATGTCCTCGGCGCTTCGCTTCAACCTGGCCGAGATCGAGTTGTCCTCGCGACCGGCCAGGAATCCGCTCAGCAAGGGGCCGGCAAAGTCCTTGGCCGTCGCACCGCCGGGAAACAGCCCATCAGTGCCAGAACGATGCCCTCAACAAGTTTGGCTTCGGTTGCTTTCATTTCAGCCTCCGCGGCAAGTATCTCTCGGCAAATTCACACACCCTGCGAATATTCGCAACCTGAGCATTCGGGATGATTCACCCACTTCGCGAAATCTGCCAAACTCCCTCACACCCGGTTACTCCAGTGCCGGGCCACAGACCAGGGAGAACATCATGAACCTCGAAGACCTGCTGCCCTATCAAACCGACTTGAAGATCGTGCCCGTCGGCCACACGCTGTTCAGCGAAGGCGACAGTGGCCAGGACATGTATGTGCTGGTGACCGGGCGCATGGACATTCGCATCAAGGACACCATCGTGGAGTCGGCCGCACCAGGGGCCATCATCGGCGAGATGTCGCTGATCGACGGCGCGCCGCGATCCGCCACGGCGGTGGCGCGCGAGGAATGCACCCTCATCGCCATCGACAAGATGCGCTTTCGCCAGATGACGCGAGAGGTGCCCGACTTCGCGCTCAATGTGATGAAGGGCATGGCCGATCGGCTGCGCCGGCTGGGCAAGTTGCTGTAGCAAGCCCGCGCGGCCTGCGCTCGCGCGCGATCTTGATCCTCGTCCTCCACGCCCATCCCTACCCGTCGCGCTCCCGCGCCGGGCGCGCGCTGCTGGCCGCCGCGACAGACGTCGCGAATATTCGTATCCACTCGCTTTATGACCGCTACCCCGACTTCGACATCGCGGTCACGAATGAACAGGCGCAGCTGCGTGAAGCGACACGCGTCGTCATGCTGCACCCGGTGTACTGGTACGCGGCGCCGGGTCTGTTGAAACACTGGATGGACAAGGTGCTGGTCCGCGGCTTCGCCTACGGGCCGGGCGGCGACGCGCTGGTCGGCAAGTCATTCCTGTGGGCACCCACCACCGGCGGCGATGAGCATGCCTACAGCGAGGCGGGCATGCATGAACGCGCGTTCTCGCAGTTCATGGCGCCGATGGAACAGACCGCACGCTACTGCCGCATGCAGTGGGAACCGCCGTTCGTCGTGCATGGCGCGCATCTCATTGACGACGCGACGCTGGCCGCGCGCGCGGCCGAGTTCGCCGCACGGCTCGCGGCACCGGTGAACCATGCTGGTTGACGCTTTCGTCTACCTCGCCGCCGCGGTGCTGTGCGTACCGCTGGCCAAGCGTTTTGGCCTGGGCGCCGTGCTGGGCTACCTCATCGCCGGCGCCCTCATCGGCCCATGGGGACTCAAGTTCGTGAGCGACGTGGAGAGCATCCTGCACTTCTCGGAATTCGGCGTAGTGCTGATGCTGTTCGTCATCGGCCTGGAGCTGGAGCCACAGCGGCTCACGTCGATGAAGAAGGAAGTGTTTGGCGGCGGCACCTTGCAGATGGCGTTGTCAGGCGGCGCGCTGATGCTCGCGGGTCTGGCGCTGGGCCTGGACTGGCGGGCAGCCTTCGCCGCCGGGTTCGCACTGGCGCTCTCGTCGACGGCCATCGCCATGGCCACGATGGATGAGCGGAACTTCACCCAGACACCCACGGGCCGGTCTGCGTTCGCCGTGCTGCTCTTCCAGGACATCGCGGCCATTCCCCTGCTGGCCGTGGTGCCGCTGCTCGCCGTGGCCGGCGCAGGCGAAGCGGCCAACTCCGCGCCCGTCTGGCAGCGCGCCGGCATCGCCTTCGCCGCCATCGCGGGTGTCATCGTCATCGGGCGTTTTCTCACGCGGCCGGCGCTGCGCATCATCGCCAACACGCACCTGCGGGAGGTGTTCACCGCGTTCGCGCTGCTGTTGGTGATCGGCATCGCGCTGCTCATGTCTGCGGCGGGCCTGTCAATGGCGCTCGGTGCCTTCCTGGCGGGCGTGCTGCTCGCGAGTTCGGAATATCGCCACGCACTCGAAACCGACATCGAGCCTTTCAAGGGCCTCCTGCTCGGGCTCTTCTTCATCTCGGTCGGCATGAGCATCGATTTCGGACTGCTCACGTCCCGCCCGCTCATGGTGGCGGGACTGGTGGCGGGCTTGCTGGCACTGAAGCTCGCCACACTCTGGCTCGTCGCGCGCATGCTGGGCGTCACCACACGACAGCGCCTGCTCTTCGCCATGCTGCTGTCGCAGGGCGGCGAGTTCGCATTCGTGGTGCTCGCGGCCGCCAAGGGGAGTGCCGTCATCGCACCGGAGTGGAACGCGCTCTTCACCATCGCGGTCGCACTGTCGATGGCAACCACGCCGCTGCTCCTGATCCTGCACGACCGCTGGATCTGTCGCGAGGCGGCCGCGCAGCGCGAGGCCGATGCCATCGACCAGTCGGGAGAGGTCATCATCGCGGGCTTCGGCCGCTTTGGCCAGATCATCGGCCGCCTGCTCATCGCCAACGGCATCCGCCCGGTCGTGCTGGACCAGGACCCCGACCAGATCGAGATGTTGCGACGTTTCGGCTACCAGGTGTTCTATGGCGACGCGACCCGGCTGGACCTGCTCGAAGCCGCGGGGGCCGCCCGCGCCCGGCTGCTGGTGAACGCCATCGACGACGTGGAGGCCAACCTCGCCCTCACTGATCTGGTGCGCAAGTCCTTTCCGAATATTCGCATCCTCTCGCGGGCGCGAAACGTGTCGCACTACGTCGCGCTGCGCACCCGCAACGTGGAAGTGGTCGAGCGCGAGACGTTCGAGTCGGCGCTGCGTCTCGGCCGCCATGCGCTGGAGGCGCTGGGCCTGGATCGCTACCGAGCGCGCGAACTGGCCGATCAGTTCCGCCGCCACAACATCGCCACCATGGATGCCCTCATTCCGCACTTCAACGACGACGCCAAGATCCTCACCGCCTCCAAGGCGGGGCGGCAGGAGTTGGAGGAACAATTCGCCAAGGATCGCCAGGCGTTCGACGAGGCGCATGACGGCGGCGATTGGCACGTCCGCGCCGCCGCCGACACCCGCGACGGTCATTCAAAGGCGTGAAAGGGGACTGACATGCGGCTCTACACACTGCTCAACCACTTCCCCGGCGCCCGCGAGGACTTCGACCGCAAGTTGGGCGTGACCCTCGCGGTCGCGGCCCTCGTGCCGCCCGTCGTCTATCTCGGGGTCAAGGCGGCGCTCGGCGGACGCGTCGAGACCGGGTTGGCGATCCTCATCGTGTCGCTTTGCCTCGCCGGCGCGGTGGCGAGCTATGTCGCCATTCGCGCGCTGTTGAGGCCGCTCGAGGATGTCGCCGCCGCGCTGAAGCGCCCGCTCGCCATCGGCGACACGCGGTTGCCGACCGAGTATGCGGACCTCCTCGGACGCATCATGCGCGACGCGGAGAGCCTGGCGCAGCGAAGCGAGCGCGCGGCCCGCCACATCCAGTCGCACGGCGTCATCGACGACTTGACCGGCCGCTACACGCGCCACGCCGTGAAACGGCGCATGACCGAGGACTGCGCGCGCGCCGACCGGAAGCAGATGACGCTGCACATCGCGCTGGTCGAGCTGGCGGACGCGGAATCCATCGCCGACGCGCAGGGCATCGGCGCGCTGGAGGCGACGGTCAGCCAGACGAGTCAGTTGCTCGCCATGAACATGCGCAAGACCGACTGGCTGGGCCGCTGGCGGGAACATGTGTTCATCGTCGGCTTTTGCGACAACCACAACATCGACGACACGCTGAATCGCATGATGGGCAAGCTGAAGGAAAGCGCCGCATCCGAAGGCGGCGCCGCGCCGACCGCGATCCGCGCATGGTGCGGGGCGGCGCAGTATCTGCCCGGCACCGGTCCCGGCACCGTGCTCGCCAGCGCGGTGAGCGCGCTCACCGCTGCCCGTCTTCGCGCGAGCGGCGACGCGAGTCTGCATCTTCTCGCTCGGAGCAAGCCGGACATCGTGCTCACCGAAAGCGAGTTGGACTTCTTCGGGGACGACAGCGCCCGCTGACCGGTCGGCGCGACGCCGATCAAAAAACGCACTGCGAATATTCGCATCGCGTGCCCCCCGCGCACGGCGCGGACCTTCATTCGTCACGCATCGGCATCTGCCCCACCGCGGACCACGCGGCGCGGCCTGGTCATGCCGGCATCAGTCATATTAATTGGTACTAAAGTGGTTGCACTTTGGTATTAACTATGCATAATCGCCAAAACGCCGCGCCGGCTGGCGAAGATTTTCGGACATGCCGGGCGATCACATCGCCCACCCGCGCATGACCTGCGATCTCTCCTCTGAAAATGGGGTTCGCCGGCGCAGTGATGAGAGTCAATCGAGAGCGCCAAGCTCGTCCAAAGGCGCCGTGCATAGGCAATACCTTGAACCGGGGATTTGGTATTAGCGACGTCTAATTGATTGACCCCTCCGAGACCGCCAGAGAAGCGTTCCGGACCCACCATCACTAGAGAGGAGACAGGCCATGCATCCCGCACGACCCGGTGACCAACCCCGCCTTGGCACGACCAAACAGACCTTGACGCCCAAGCAGCCGCGGCAACGTCCCACCTTCCGCCTCACCCAATCGAGCTTGCTCGCCACCGCGCTGGCCGCATGCCTCGTCGCCGAAGCGGCCACACCGCTCCAGGCCGATCTCGCGCCCACCGCGTCCGTCGCAACGGTCGGCACCGCGCCAAGCCGGCTTGCCGCGCCGCTGGATGCGGTCAGTGCCAAAGGAGATCGCGAAATCGCGGCGCTGTCCGAAGGCCGGCTCGTCGTCTCCAAGGACGGTGGTGCGAGTTGGCGCGATCGCTCGCCAGCCGGCGGCGCGTCACTCACCGCGCTGCAATTTGTTGATGCGCGGCAGGGTTGGGCGCTGGACCGCGCCGGCGATGGCGCCACCGTGTGGCGCACGCAGGATGGTGGCGCGAGCTGGCTCGCCGCCCCGTTACCGCTTTCCGCACCGGCCGGCACGATCAACCTTCACTTCGTCGACGGCGACACCGGCTTCGCGATTGCGCGCCTGCCGTCCAGCGCCAACTTCAGCTTCGCCCGCCTCTACGCGACTCAGGATGGCGGCGCGAGCTGGCGGGAACTGCGCGAGCCGCCCGCGATGGGTGAGTTGAAGTTCATCAGCGCGACGCACGGCTGGCTCCTCGGTGGCGCCGACGGCAGCGCGCTGTATCAGACGCGCAATGGCGGCGCCAGTTGGCATCCCCTTCGCATCAGCGACGTGCCCGACGGCGCGCTGATGATGCCGGGCCTGCCGCTGCAGACCAGCGATGGCCTGCGCATACCCGTGCTGGTGAGCCGGCTGGATGCCGACGGCAACATCGTCGGGCAATCACTGCGCGACTATCGCGCCTCGGGATTCGGCACGACCACGCTGGAAGGCGAAGCGGCGCTCAGCTTGCACGGCGGCGCGGCCCGCCTGGTGAGCGACACGCGTTCGGCCGTGCTGAGCGGCCCGGCGCGCTTCGCAATTCCCGCCGTGGCGCTGTCCTTCCCGGTCGACATCGAAAGCTCCGGCACGCTGAAGGCCACCACCTCGGCCGGCGGCACGCGCTGGTGGCTCTCGGCCGACGGCGAATGCCTGGACAAGATCACCTGCGCCAACGCTGAGCGGCTGACCGCGTTCGATGCGGCTGGCAACGCGACCGAGGTGCCCGCGCCCGCGCGCACGCCAGAGTCAGCGGCGGCGGCGGCGAGCGCCGCCAAGCGCGTCTTCCAAAGCACGCGACAGGGCATCGACGTGTGCAGCGTTCCGTCTTTGTCCACGCTCACGACCTGGTTCAATTCCAGCCCATATCGTGACGTGAACTTCTACATGGGTGGCCGCAATCGCGCGTGCTCGCAGCCGCTCTTGAACGCGAACTGGATCACGCAGACCTTGAACCAGGGCTGGGGGCTCATTCCCACCTGGGTGGGCTACCAAAGCCCGACCACCTCGTGCTCCAGCTGCGCCAAGCACAGCACCAACACCACGACCGCGCGCTCGCAAGGTGTGGCCGAGGCTGATCTCGCCGCCAACGCGGCCGAAGCGCTCGGCATCACCAAGCCCAACGTCATCTACTTCAACTTCGAGCAGTACAACTCGGACACAGCCGCCGAACGCAGCTTCATCGACGGCTGGGCGACGCAGCTTCGCGCGCGTGGCTATGTGCCCTCGATGTACGTGCATTGGAGCAACGTCGACAACTTCGCCACGCTGGAAGGCCAACTGGAAAGTGTGTGGATCGCGCGCTGGAAGGGGGTGGGCGGCACCGCTTCCGGCACGCCGGCCAATCCGAACACCATCACTGGCGTGGCCAACAATCTCTATGTCAACAAGCGCATCTGGCAATGGTGGGGTGAAGTCGGGCAGACCTGGGGCGGCGTCAACATCCCCGGCCTGGACCTGAACGTCGCCAACGGCCCGGTCATCGCGAAAGACATCACCGCCCAGCCGCAGACCATCACGTTCAACGCGCTCGTCAACCGCGTCATCAACACGGCGGCGTTCGACGTGTCCGCGTCGGCGAGCTCGGGATTGCCGGTGACCTTCGTCTCGCAGACGCCGTCGATCTGCACGGTCTCGGGTACGCGCACCACGCTGCTCGCTGTGGGCACCTGCACGCTGCGCGCGTCTCAGGCGGGCAACACCAACTGGCAGGCCGCCCCCAACGTGGACCGCAGTTTCAGCATCGCCGCGCAGACACAGAGCATCAGCTTCGCCGCGCTGCCGAGCCGCGTGCTGAGCCCGGTGACCTTCGACCTCAACGCCGGCACGACATCGGGACTGTTGCCCACCTACGCTTCGCTCACCACGAGCATCTGCACTGTCGATGGCGACCGGCTGCGCACACTCGCGCTTGGCACCTGCACCGTGCGGGCCTCGCAGGCGGGCAACGCCAAGGTGCTTGCGGCCGCCAGCGTGGATCAGTCGTTCCAGGTCATCGACGTATCGGCGTGCGGCACGGCGGTCAGCGCTGCCGACTGCGATGTGGACGGCATTCCGAACGGCGTCGAAGCGAGCGTCAGCAAGAGCCCAACCGTGCGCGACAACGACGTGTTCACCGCGAACAATCTCTTCGTCATGCAGGCGTTTCGCGACGTCCTGAAGCGCGAGGCGACGTCGGCCGAGGTCACGCAGTGGAGCAATGATCTCGCATCAGGCGCGCAAACCCGCGCGTCCATGATCGAGTCGTTCTTCGGTCGCGCGGACTTCGGCGGCAAGCATGCGCCGGTGGCGCGGTTGTATCTGGCGTTCTTCGGCCGCACGCCGCAGTGGACCGGCCAGCAGTATTGGGCGGGACAGCTTGGCGCCAAGACGCTGGCGCAGATCGCCGACGCTTTCGCCGACAGCGCGGAGTTCATCACCACCTACGGCACGCTGGACAACGGCCCCTACGTGACCCGCGTGTACCAGAACACGCTGGGTCGGGCGCCGACATCAAGCGAGTTGTCAGCCGGTGTCGCTGATCTCAACTCCGGCGCCAAGACGCGCGGCAGCCTGATGACTGGGCTGTCCGAGGCCGGCACATTCGTCGCCGCGAGCAAGAACCGGGTGGACGCGATCCTGACCTACTGGGGCGTGTTGCAGCGTCGCCCGGATGACTCGGGCTACACCTGGTGGGTGGGTCAGCTGGACAGCGGCGCCAAGACGCGCGCGGCCATGATCAGCGGCTTCATCGGCTCACCGGAATATCGCGCGCGCTTCCTGCCGTAAGCATCGGTTGCGTGGTGACCGGACGCATCACCCTGGGTGCGTCCGGTCTTTTTTTTGCGAATATTCGCAGTCCTGTCCGGAGCAGCCCGCTAGAGCGCCAACTCCTTGCCAAGCCGCGCGAGGAATCCGGCGGCGACCTGACGCCCAGTCTCGAACTGCGCTCGTTCCTGCAGGGCGCGCTTCTGCCAGGTCTCGGCCTTGGCCGTGTCGCCACACGCCGACTCCGTGGCCGCCATCGCTTCGCAAAGTTCCGCGATACGGAACGTGGGGCGCAAATTCTCCGCCGCATCCAGCCCGCGCTGAATCGCCGCGATCGACTCCGTCAATCGACCCTGATCGCGCAGCATGCGGCCCAGGTTCAGCGCCATCGGCGGCTGATTGGAGGCGTAGCGGAGTTGCTGCGCCATGTCCATCGCGCGGCTGGTCTCGTGAATGCCGACGTCGAGTTCGCCCATCAACGCGCGCACTTCGGCGATGAAGTGCGTCATGTTCATTTCCACCGAGGGCACGTTCAGCGTGCGGGCGCGCTCCAGTATCAGCGCCGCCTCCGCCAATGCGGCCGCGCCGGCCTGATTGAGGCGCGCGCCATCGCCGGTGGCGGCATGGTGGCGCACCTCTTTGCGGGCGACATTGGCGAGGTTGCCCTCCACCCGAAGCAACAGCGCGGGCCGGCCATCGCGCCGGGCGACTTCGACCGCCAACGCCAGTTGGGCGCGCGCCTCGTCGAATCGCTTGAGGTCGCCCAGCAGCACGCCGTAGGACTGGCGGGCGCGGGCCTCGAGATCGGCATCGGCGTGACGCACGCCCTCCTCGATAGCATGCACGATGAACGGCTCGCACTCTTCCAAAAGCCTCAGGGTGAACGCGGTGTTGGCGATGGCGCAGAGCGCATGGCCCAGCGCCGCGCCGTCGCCCAGCCGCCGGGCCAGGGCGGCGGCGTCGATGCCCGCCGCGAGCGCATTGATCGAGTCGTTGCGCAGACTGTGGCAGCGCGCCGCCGCGTTCAGCGCCTCCATCTCCGCCCGCGTGTCGCCCGCATCGCGCGCGCGCCGGATCGCGTCCAGCGCCAGCGCGAGCCCGCGCTTGATGTCGCCCGCCACCGCGATGTCCGCCGCCTCGCGCGCGAGCAGGATCAGCGCGTTGTCGGCGCTCGGGGCTGCGGCATCGGGCGAAAGGTCTGGGCGGGTCATGGGGATTCGAGCGCTTTCCGACACGATATGAGAAACCGGCGCGCGTGCAAAGTGAATCCATCACTTGACAAAGCGCGGCTGTTCACGCTGAACCCGCGGGATCGGGTGCGTGTGTGCGTTCAGTCCGCGTGGATCACGACGAGCGTGATGAACCCGATCAAGCCACAGACTGCGAAGCCCATCGCGATGGACACGATGAGCGCCGCGCGGCTCTCCAGCTTTCGCTTGACCCGCACCGGGTGGGCCAGGTCGTGAATGCCGAGGAGCTTCCGCTCCATCGCGGGCAGCGGCAGGGTCGATGCCGGGGTTGGCGAGGAAGGCGCGGACGCCTCGGGCAGCGCGCGAATCAGCCGCCTGACCCGGCCAAGGTATTTCCGCGATGCGAGCACACCCGCGACACCGATCCCGAGCGCGGCGAACGCGAGCGCCGTCAGCAGCGCTTCGTCAACGGACAACCACAGCGCCACCGGCGCGACCAGCACCAGCATGGCGAGAATGGATTCGCGGATGTCGCGGGACTTCATGGGCGGCGCCGAAGCGCCTTGGACGTTGGCGACCCGCTTGTTCCGGCCGAAGTCACGGCGAGACGCCTCCATGCGGCGGCCGGGGAGCGTGCGGTCTCGATGATGGACTGCGTGCCAAGGCAGCCTGTTGATGACGACAGGGCCGCTGCCACCCGACGCTTGCGAATATTCGCAATGCGCCTCACGCGCCCTCCGCCGCATCCGGGCTCACGTGTCGCGCAGGCGCGGCCGCCGTCGCCATCTCCTCGGCGCGAGTGAGCGCGGCATTCATCGACTTCACCACATTGCCAGCGCCCAGCGTGTCGGCGAAACCGTCACGATTCATCAACGAAAGCGGCTGCGCTTGCGCGCCGGCGATGATGAGCTCGCCCCCGTGCTTGCGTTGCGACTTCAGCAGCGACTTCAGCGCATCGAGACCGGTGGTGTCGAGATTGATGACGTGATCCATTTCGAGGATGACGATGTCGGGCAGTTTGCGGCCGGGATCGAGCAGGTTCTCCAGCTTGGTGACGGAGCCGAAGAAAAGCGAGCCATACAGCGTCCACGCGCCCACTCGGCGGCCGTCGGGCAACGCGGTGGTTTCGGGCGGCAGCGCGACCTCGTCCACTTTGGTGAGTGTGGAGATGCGGTAGATGAAAAACAAACTCGAGAGCACGAGCCCCACTTCGACCGCGACCACGAGATCGAAAATCACCGTGAGCAGGAAGGTGGAGATGAGCGTCACCCGATAAAACAGCGAGAACTGCTTCAAACGCGCGAACTCACCCCAATCGACCATGTTGAAGGCGACCCAGAGCAGGATGGCGGCGAGCGCGGCCAGCGGGATGTGCGCGGCCAGCGGCGCGGCGGCGACCAGCACGATGAGCAGCACCAACGCATGCACCATGCCCGCCACGGGGGTCCGCCCGCCGGTGCGAATATTCGTGACGGTGCGGGCGATGGTGCCGGTGACGGCGATGCCGCCAAACCAGGGCGAAAAGAAGTTGGCGATGCCCTGCGCCATGAGTTCCTGGTTGGGATCGTGGCGGTCGTCGATCATGCCATCGGCCATGCGCGCGCAGAGCAGCGATTCAATGGCGGCCAGCAACGCGATGGCAAGGGTGGGTGCGACCAGGTTCTGCGCCGTGGCCCAGTCGAAGCTCGGTATCCGCGGCATGGGCAGGCCCTGCGGCAGCGCACCGAACTTGCTGCCGATCGTCTCCACCCGGATGTCGAAGAACCAGACCACCACGGCGGGCACGATGAGCACGATGAGCGTCGACGGCAGCTTGGCCACGATGCGCCGCCAGCGGCTCGCGTTCTCCTTGTACGCCACCGGCCAGAGCAGGATGAGCAGGAAGGACGACAGCGCGATCATCACCGCGGCGGGATTGACGGTGTGCAGGCTCTTCCCGAGCGTGGAAAGCTGCGAGAAGAAGTTGGACGGCATCTTGTCGATGGCGAGGCCCAGGATGTCCTTCACTTGCGACAGCCCGATGATGACGGCGATGCCGGCGGTGAAGCCGATGATGATGGAGACGGGAATGAAGCGCACCAGATTGCCCAGCTTCAGTGCCCCCATCGCAAAGAGCAGCACACCCGCCATGATGGTGGCGATGAGGAGATTGGCCACACCATATTTCTCGGCGATGGCGTACATCAGCGCCACGAAGGCGCCGGCCGGCCCGCCGATCTGCACCTTCGATCCGCCGAGGGCCGAGACGATGAAGCCGCCGATGATGGCGGCCATGAGACCTTGTTCGGGACGCACGCCTGAAGCGATGCCGAAGGCGAGCGCCAGCGGCAGGGCGACGATGCCCACGGTGATGCCAGCCGGAATGTCGGCGGCGAGATCGGCGCGCGTGTAGTGCTTGAGACTGTCCAGCAGGCGCGGGCGGAAAGAAAAGGACGGAAGGTGCCGGGCGTTCAAGTCGTCGTGGTCACATCCGCATCGAAGAAGTAGCCCGCGCCGCGCTCGGTGCGGATCAGGCGCGGCTCATTGGGGTTCTCTTCGATTTTGCGCCTCAGACGCAGTATTTGCACATCGATGGACCGGTCGTAGATGTCGGCATGCAACCGGCTGCCCTCCAGCAACTGGTCGCGGGTGAGGATGGCGCGGGGCGCCCGGAGGAACGTGACCAGCAGCGAATATTCGCCATTGGTGAGCTCGACCTTTTCGCCAGCGGGTGTGCTGAGCTTGCGCGTACCGGTGGCGAGCGACCAGCCGGCGAAGCGATAGTTGCGCGGCTCGGCGAAGCTGCCCGAGGGCGATGCGGCCGGCGTGACCGCGGCCAGATCATGCCGGCGCAAGACTGCACGGATGCGCGCCAGCAGCTCGCGCGGACTGAAGGGCTTGGTGACGTAGTCGTCCGCGCCCAGCTCCAGCCCCAGCACGCGGTCGACTTCATGGCCTTGGCCGGTGAGCATGATGATGGGGAGCGTGGACCGCGCGCGGAGCATGCGCGCGAGATTGAAGCCGTCTTCGCCGGGCATCTTCACATCCAGCACCACCAGGTCCACGGTCTCGGATTCCAGAATCCGGCCCATCTCGTGCCCGCCGGACGCGGCCAGCACCTCGATGCCGTGCTCAGTCAGGTAGTCCCGGACGAGATCACGGATGGCGGGGTCGTCATCGACTACGAGAATGCGTTTGGCCATGTTCTTGTTTGGATCCGACGCCTGACTGATGTGCCGCACGATAAACCAGAATCGCAGCATCGCGAAAGCCGGGGAATCCCGTATTCATGTGCGCGCGCCGGGTGGCGAGGCTGCCGGACACCCGGTGTTGCGCTCCGCTCGATCAGCCTAGAATCCGCGCATGACCCGTCCATCCATTCCACCTCCCCCGCCGGCTTCGTCCGCGCTGCCACGCGAGCCACTGTTGCTCGCGGTCATGCTGGCCGCGGGTTACCTGCTGCTGGCCTGGTTCGGCATCACGCTGCATGGCCGTTCCGGATTCAGCTCCTACATCTGGCCGGCCGCCGGGTTCGCGCTCGGCATCCTGCTGCGCGCGCCGAAGCGGCACTGGCCGCTGCTCGCCGGCGCGATCTATGGCGCAAGCGTGACCAGCGGCCTCGCCGCGGGCTACGCACTGTTGCCCACGCTGCTCAACGGTGTGAGCACGCTGATGGTGCTGGCCAACGCGCTGGCGCTCCACGGGGCGCTCCGAGGCCGGCTGGAGTTGGACAGGATGGGCCGCCTCTTCCGCTTCGTCATCGTGACCGGCGCGACGACGCTCGCCGTCTCCGCGCTGGGTGGGTTGTATTCACTGCTGCTCTTCGACAAGCCGTTTCTGCAGGAGTGGCGCACCTGGTTCATCGCCGACTGGCTGGGCATCGTGCTGCTGGCCCCGTTCACGCTGGCGTGGACGCGGCCCGACCGCGAGCGGCTGGCCGACCGCGTGGGCAGTCGAAAAGTCGAAGTGACGCTGCTCTACATCGGGCTCATCGGCACCACGCTCGCCGTCTACACCAGCCCTGTCGATCCCTACAGCGGCGCGACCGTGCCGACCTACCTGTGCATTCCGTTCCTCGTCTGGGCGGCGCTGCGCTTCGGCTTGCGCGGGACGACGCTGGGACTGGTCACCTTCGCCATCCTGACCCTCTGGTACACCGCGCGCGGCCTGGGCCCGTTCGCGCCGCTCGGCATGTCGGTCGAGGATGCGGCATTGCGCGCGCAGCTCTATCTCGCGGCCATCGCCATCATGGTCATGTTCGGTGGCGCGCTCATGTTCGAGCGCGAGCGGGCGCTCTCGGAAAACCAGTCGTGGCGCCGCCGCTATGAGGCGGCCATCGCGGCATCGCGCAATCTCGTCTTCGAAATCAATCCCGAGACGGGCACCATCCTCTGGGCCGGCGACACCGCCGGCTTGCTCGGCATCACCCGGTCGTCGATCGAGACCGTGCGCGGCTGGAACGCGCGGGTCCACGATGCGGATCGTCAGCGGCTCCTCGGCCTTCGCGCGAAGCTCGCCGCGGGCGAGTTGGCCTCGGTGCTGCTGGAGTATCGGGTGCGCCGCGATGACAACGTGTTCATCCATATTGAAGTCGACGCCTATTCCATCGCGGGGGAGGACGCCGACGAGGCCGGCGCCCCGCGCCGCATCATCGGCTTCATCAAGGACATCACCGACGCCAAGCGCGAGGCCGAGGAGCGCGCGGCCGCCGAGGACCGGGCGCGCCAGTCGCAGAAGATGGAAGCCATCGGACGACTCGCCGGCGGCATCGCCCACGACTTCAACAACATCCTCGGCGCCATCCTGGGCTATGGCGAGATGGCGCGCGGCAAGGTGCCGGTCGACAGCGACGTGCGCCGCCATCTCGACACCATCGTCGCCGCCGGTGAGCGCGGCAAGGCGCTGGTGGCGCAGATCCTCGCCTTCAGCCGCGCCAAGCCAAGCGAGAAGCAGCCCGTGCTGATGGGCCCGCTGATCGACGAAGTGACGGCGCTCTTGCACGGCTCGCTGCCGGCGCGCATCCGCCTGGTCACGCGCGTGAACGACAGCGATCTCACGGTGCAGGGTGACGTGACCCAGCTCCATCAACTGGTGATGAATCTCGCCACCAACGCGGTGCAGTCCATGCCGGGCGAAGGCGAGCTCGTCATCGCCGTGCAAATGACCGAGGTGGCCGAGCCCTGGCCCGTGCGTCTGGGCGCATTGCATCGCGGGCACTATGCCGTCGTGACCGTCAAAGACACCGGCGTCGGCATGGACGCGGCCACGCTGGACCGGGCCTTCGAACCGTTCTTCACGACCAAGCCGCTGGGCAAGGGCACGGGCCTTGGGCTCGCCCTGGCGCACAACATCGCCCTGGCCCACGACGGCGCGGTCGACGTGCAAAGCTCGATCGATGCGAAGGATCATGGCACGACGTTCACCATGTACCTGCCGGCCGAGGATGCGGCGAGCGCACCGCCGGTCACCCATGAAGACGCCTTGCCGCACGGCGCAGGCCAGACCGTGCTCATCGTGGACGACGAGACGCCGCTCGTCCGGCTCATGGAAGATCAACTGGCGGCGCTGGGCTATGAGCCGGTCGGCTTCACGAGAAGTCAGGACGCCCTGGCCGCGATCGAGGCGGCGCCAACCCGGTTCGATGCGATCATTTCCGATGAAGTGATGCCCGGCATGACCGGCACCGACCTGACCGCCAGGCTTCGCGCGGCCGGGTTGCGCCTGCCGGTGCTGCTGGTCTCGGGTTACGGCGGACCGGGATTCGAAATCCGCGCGCAAGCGGCCGGCGTCACGATGCTTCTGAAGAAGCCGTGCAGCGAGCACGAGCTCGCTGAGGCGCTGGCGGAGTTGCTGCCGGCACGGTGAATGCGGCCTCTCCATGCTGCGGCTGACGCGTTGGACACATTCGTTTGCATTTCAACGACCGTCTTGAGCGCATCGCAATGTCTTCAGCCAAGTCGATGATTTGTCTGGCATTCGCGCGCCACTGACGGCGCGGCAGATTGCCGTTTCGCTGCACCTGTCGCGCGCAGGATTACAACCGTAACCCACGTCGGCTTGACCGTAATGGACGGGTAACCGCCCCTTTCAACAATGCGCACCTCTCTTGTTTCGGGGTGTGTCATGCAACGACAGTTCAGACTTCATCAGGAACGCGGCGCCGGCGGACAGGTGTCCGGCCGCGACAGCGCCGACGCCCACGCGCGGCGGAGCGGCCCGTCCCTGCTGGATGAAGTGGTGCGCAAGGTGCCGATGCATGTCGGTGTCACCAGCGTTCCGTTTCACATGTTGGCGGTCTCGAGCCAGTTCCAGCCCATTCTCAATGTCGACGAGCGCCGCGTGGAAGGCTATGAAGGCTTGATCCGGGGGCACAACATGGCCGGACAGCCGCTGCCGCCCGAGACGCTTTTTTCGCTGGCCCGTGACGCGGGCGACACCCACCATCTGGATCTCCTGGCCCGCGCGCTGCACATTCGCGCGTTCAGCCAAATGGGCGCGTCGGCGGCGCCGCTGCTTTATCTCAACGTCTATCCCGAGGCGGCCGGCGCCGATCTGCACGACGAGTCGTTGTTCGCGGGCCTCATTCGCCACTATCAGATCGATCCTTCGCGGCTGGTCATCGAAATCCTGGAAACCGGCGTCGAGGACGAGGCGCGTCTCAAGGATGCCGTGCAGTTGTATCGCCACCTCGGCTGCCGCGTCGCGCTGGATGACTTCGGCGTGGGGTTCTCCAACTTCGACCGCCTGTGGCGTCTCGAGCCGGACATTGTGAAGATCGACCGCTCGGTGATGCGTTCGGCCTCCCAGGACCCCAGCGCCCGGCGCGTGCTGCACAACATGGTGCGCATGATCCACGAGTGCGGCGCCACCGCCGTCATCGAAGGCGTCGAGGAGCGCCGAGACGCGCTGATCGCGCTGGAAACCGATGCCGATTTCCTGCAAGGCTTCTATTTCGCCCGACCCTCGGCCGCCGTCTTCGACAGCGCCGTGGCCACCAACATGCTCTCGGCACTGGTGGACGAACTGGAACAGGGCACGCCCTTGAATCGCAGCAGCGCGGCGCCCGCCTTGCGGGAGTACGCGTGGCTGGTGGAGAACATGGCCGAGGCCATGGAGCGTGGCACCAGCTTCGCGCTGGCCTGCGACGCGCTGCTCAGGGATTCGCTTGCGCTCCGCGTCTCGCTCCACAACGCGCTGGGTGAACGCATCGGCTGCGCGCTCAATGTGAAGCACGTAAGCGCCGCCGACGTGCAGACGCGGGATTGCCCCGGCGTCCGAGGTTGGCAGTTGATGCAACTGGTGCGAGCCACACTGGCCGAGCCGGGCATCGTGCGCCTCACCCGCGCATCACCCTCGGTGTCCCTGCATGAAGAGTGCGTCACGCTGTCGTGCTGCGTGGTGCAGGACGGCCAACCCTGCGTGCTGTGCGTGGACGTTCACCAGCCCGGCTCGCGCGGCACTGAATCCATGGCGGCCGGACGGCCGTAGCTGACTCAAGACACTGTTTGAAGCTGCAATCCGCGTTACCTCCTGACGCGGTTTGTTCTGGGCCCCGCGAAAGCGGGGCCTTTTTATTTCATGCGGATCTGGTTGCGAATACTCGCAAAGCAGCGCCGCCTGGGCGGCGAGCGCCAAGCTCGCCCCCACGCGGCGGGCGGACGATTCGAGCGCCGCGGGGGTCGGCCAGCCACTTGCGAATATTCGCCATGTGCGAAGCCAGCGTCGGGTGTGCGTGCGCAGCCTGCCGCGCCCGATAGAGCGTCACGCCGTCCGAGTGCGACCAAAGCGCATTGACCGCCTCGGGTTTGCCGTCATAGAACATTTTCGATGCCTCGGAGTATCTCTCCAGCATGGCCTGAATCTCTTTGTCAGGGAGCGCCCTTGCCAACGATGCGCAAGGCCGACTTGAGGTGAGCGTGCAGCGCGGGGCTGGGCGATTCCGGCTTGGCGCCGCCGAGGTGGCGATGCAACATCTCTTCCATTAGGTAGACATAGGCGTCGCGCGGCAGCGGCTCGGTGGGCGAATGGCCGCCATCCGGCTCGACATAAAGACTGACGTCTTTGCCGAGGTGGCGCAGCATCGCGGCGTAGTGGATCACTTCGCGGATCGGCACCGTGCGATCCTCGCCGCCCGCGATCAGCAGCACCGGACGTCGCAGCTTGCCGGCATTGGCCAGCGGCGACTGCGCGCGCAAGTGGGCGTAACTCTCCGGCTTGTCGAGATCCAGCCCGAGCAGGCGCATGGTGACTGCCAGCGAACGTTCCGCGCCCGCACCCTGGTTGCCGAACTCGTGCAGCCGGCGCATCGACCAGCCCAGGTCCGCCGGCGGCGCGCCCGCCACGCCGACCTTGAACAGGTCGGGCTGGAAGGTCACGCCGAGCAGGGCCGAATAACCGCCAAATGAATGCCCGGCGATGCCGACGCGCTGCGGATCGCCGATGCCCTGCGCCAACAGCCAGCGCACGCCCTCGACGATGTCCTGCTGCACGCGGCCGTTGCCGTAGTCGCCGCGCGGCGACAGCGCATAGTCGCGGCCAAGCCCAGTGGAGCCGCGGAAATTGGACTGGAATACCGCATAGCCGCGATTGGCAAGCAACTGGGCGATGCTGTCGTAGTCGGTGCGAAAATGGTTGATCGGTCCGCCATGCACGAGCGCGACCAGCGGCACACGCGCCGTATCAAGGCCCGGCGGCAACAGAAGGAACCCATGCACGCGCATGCCATCGGACGCGCGGTAGGCGAACGGCAACTTGCGCGCCAGCGCCGTTTCCGGCGGCGGTGGCGAACCCTTCGCCTCCTGTTCGAGGATGGGGCGGAGGCGGCCGCTGCGCGGGTCGTACAGATGCCAACGCGCATCGCGCAGCGTGCTGGCACGTTCGGACACCAGCCATGCGGCGCCGGGGCCGTTGCCGATAGTGATGCCGATGTCGCGGCCCGGGAATTGCCTGGTGATCGCCGCCACCTGCGCCTGTGCGGCGCCAAGTCCGTGGGTCGTGGCCACCGTGCTGCGATAGCTCACCACCGCCGGCTGCTGCGTGGCCGGATCAAGCACCACCCGATCGAGATCGGCTTCACCGCGCGGATCCGCATGCACGGTGCGCAGGACGTTGCCGCGATCAAGCCGCAGCACGCGGCGGAAGTTGCCGCCCACGTCGCCGTCCAGCAACAGATCGCCTTCCGGGGTGGCGGCCAGCAGCCCGGCTTGGTCGCGGATGGTGGTCCAGCGCAGCGCTTCGCGCAAGCGGCCGTTGCCGTCGACGCGATACAGCGCGTCGTGGTCGCCATCGAAACGCATCAGCGCCACCAGCCGGCCCCGCGCATCCAGGGCCACGTCGTGGATGTAGCGTTCGTCTTCCCACAGCGGCGTGCGCTGGCCGCGGGCATCCCGGCGCACCACCCGCCAGCGTTCGCCGGAGGGCGTGCGCACGCGCTCGCGCAACACCACAGCCGCCGGTTGCGAAGGATCGACCCGCAGCATGCCGCGCGGGTTGTCGAGGGCGATGCGGACGCCGTCGCGGCCTTCGATCGCCAAGGTCGCCAACGAGCGCCGTGCCTTGGCGAACAGCCAGCGGCCATCGCGCGACCAGTACAACTCGTCCGCTTCGGTGCGCGGCAGCAGTTGCCGCGCGTGGCCGCCCGTGGTCGGTAGCACCCACAGGCTGCGTTGCTGGCCAAGCTGGCGCAGGTAGGCGACTTGGCGGCCGTCGGGCGACAGTCGCACCGACTGCAGCGCGCGCGAGACCTCGAACGCGGTGCGCGAATACTGCCGCGCCGGCGCGCGCGCGCGCTCGGCGGCAATTGCGGTGCGCAAGGCTTGCGCGTCGTCGGCGCGGGTGGGCATCGCAATCCACAGCGGGACGCTGCAGGCCAGCGCCCCCAATAAATTCGGGAACGTCTTCATCTTGATCTCTTGCAGGGCCCGCCTGGGCGGGCCCATGGAATGTTGCTCAGGCGGCCGCAGGCTGCGCGAGCCGCAGGTCATCCAGGCGCTCGCGCATCGGATAGAGGAGCCACAGGCTGGCCAGCGCCGGCAGGCCGATCACGCCACACAACAGCACCCAGCCCCAGCGGCCACTTGTCGAATGCGCCTGCTTGCCGGTCAGCCACACCGCGCCGAGCAGCGACAGCAGGCAGCACGCGCCGGCCAACCAGAGGATCGACGCCGGCATCGGCTGCGGTTTCATGCGCAATGGATCGGATGCCGCGAACAGATCCTGCGCGCCCAGGCAGAGCTCGCGGATGACCGGCGACAGCCAGACATTGCGGGTGGTGTACATCGAGGGCAAGTCCATCGACAGCGCTCGACGCGTGACTTCGCGCGAATGACCGTCGCCATCCACGCGCAGCACCTGCTGGAACGGCTGCTGCAACTCGCCGCTCCAAACGCCCCAGGTGTAGGTGTAGGAAACGAGGTAACCATCGAGCAGCTCGACCACGTCCACCCGGCTGAGATTGCCTACTTGCCCCGACATCGGCACCCGCATCAGCGGCTTCAGCAGGTCCAAGCTGCTCATCGCCTCGCGTCCTGGAAAAAAATACGCGGCACGGTCGCTGAACATCAGAATGTTGTCGCCAGCCGGCTCGAGAGGACTGGCCATCACTTCGCCCGGCGGAAGGCGGGCGCGTTCGAACATCCTCTGTTGTTCGCTGTCGTATTGATAGACCGCATGCGCGTTGTACAGGTACATGGCGCCGTGCGGTATGGTCGGCGCAGGGAACGCTGCCTGCTCCGCGCCCACGCCCATCGCGCCGATCCGGCGCTGGTCGCGCAGGCCGCGAGTGACGAAGCGCTCGCTGTCGTGGCTGAACACCAGCATCAAATTGTTGTCGCCATCGGCGAATTCCAGCGGCGATATGTTGGTCAGGCTGTTGCGCACCGGCAGGTTGCGCAGCGGTTGGGTGGTGTACACGTCGGACAGCGCGATCTGCTCGCGCCATAGCGCGGCCTCTGGATCGCGGCTGTCTTGGATGCCGAGCAGCAGCAGGTCCTTGCCTTTGGCGCGTTGTGCCTGGACGTACCCGCCCTTCGGCGGCTCCGGCGCGTTGAGCGGATGCGTGCCGGCAACGTTCCACCCCAACTCCGCCGCAAAACCCAAGAGCCACAGCAGGAAATACGCACCCACCTGCACCGGCAACGCGACCGCGAGCACGGCCAGCGGATTGCGCGAGGGAACCGACGAAGGATCGGGCTTGAACGCGATCGCCAACAGCACGGCAAGGAAGACGATGACCACGAGCTGCACGCCCAGCATCGCCACGCCAGACGCCTCCGCGTACATGAACAGGTTCGGCAGCAGGAATGCGGCGAACGAATAGCGGCGGTCGGCGACCATCGCGTAGGCGCCGGCCAGGTAGCCGGATACCGCCAGCCACCATGCCGCGACCGGCAACAGCCAGTGGCGTGTGTCGACCACGCGCGCGGTCATCGTGTCTTGGTAGGCGCAGACCAGGAGGATTGGCAGCGCTGTCGCGACCAGCAGCAACACGGCATTGGCGCCACTCAACGCACCGGCGATCTTAAGTCGATGCAGCGGGCGATGCAGCAGGCTCAACCACTGGTTCGGCTTGCGGTACGTGCCCATCTGGTACAACCCGAGCAAGGCGCCGGCGACGACATACACCATGCCGAAGAGTTGGTAGATGAAGATGGGTTGCTGGGCCAAGTCCATCATGCGGCTGAGAAAGCTCAGTACGGCGAGGTTGACGGCGAAAGCCACGGCGGCCCACAGGCGGAAGCGCAGCAGTTCGCTCTTGAAGAGATCGATCATGTTCGTGTCCTCAGGCCGCTACCGGTGTGGCGTGGTTCTTGGCAAGGAAGGCATTGATCGCACGATCCAGACTGACCGGCATCGACTGCACGTTCCGCGCGCCGGCATCGCGCAAGAAGCGCTCGAAGCCGTCGCTTTGATCAAGCACCAGATAGTGGTGCAGGCCGTCGAGGCGCTGAACTTCCAGCAGGCCCGGCACAGTGCGCGGATCCGGCCCCTTGAACGGCACGTCAGCCACCCAGTGGCTCACACGCGCCGTGAAGTCATCCGGCGCCGACATGTTTTTCAGCTGGCCGCGCTCAAGGATGATGAGGTTGTCGGCGACGCGCTCGATCTCCTCCATCTGGTGAGAGCAATAGATCACCGTGCAATCGTCGGCGGCGTTGCGGTACAGCAGCGATTCCAGGAAAGCGCGTTTGGCCACCACATCGAGACCCAGTGTTGGCTCATCCAGCACCAGCAGTTCCGGGCCCTGCGCGAGCGCCAGAGCCAGGTTGAGTCCGGCGCGCTCGCCACGCGAGAGCTGCCCGACCTTCTGCTCCGGCAGCACGTTGTAGTGACCGATCACGCCATCGAACGCGTCCTGGCTCCAATGCGGGTACTGGCGCCGTTGCATCGCGGTGACCTGCGAGACCCGCATCCAGTTGGCCAACGTGTGTTCCTCGTTGACGAAGCCAATCCGCGCGCGATCCTGCGGCGTCAGCGCCTGGCTGTCCTTGCCGAGGATGCGGGCCTGGCCCGCCGTAGGTGGCAGGAAGCCCAACAGGATGCGGAACAGGGTGGACTTGCCGGCGCCGTTGGCGCCGACGATGGCGTGGATGCGCCCACGCGGAATCCGCAGGTCGAGATTGTCCAGAGCCAGCTTGCGCCCGTAACGCTTGCTCAGGGCGCGGGTTTCGATCACGTGGTCGTTTGCGTTCATGTGTGGTGCTCGAAGTCGTGTCAGTCGCGCTCAGGCGATCTTTCGGGGAACCAGTTGGCGAAATTCATCGGCCACCCGCGCCTGCACCTCGTCAGGCGCGAAGCCGAGCGGGATCACGTCGTGGACGAAGCGGTCGATGGCGTCACTCAAGCGGCGTTCGCGTTCATCGTTGGACAGGCGCTGGCGCGGTGGCGCCACGTACAGGCCCATGCCCTGCCGCGACTCCAGCCAGCCCTCGGTGCTCAGCTCGGCGTAGGCCTTGGCCACCGTATTCGGATTGATGGTCAACTGCTGGGCCAGGCCGCGCACGCTGGGCAGCTGGTCGCCGGGCTCCAGTTCGCCGGTGGCGATCTTCATCCTTACCGCGTCGGTGATCTGCTTGATGATGGGGCGCGGATCACCAGTGGTGATCTGCAACGTCAGGGGACGGATTCTGGCCATGCGAGTACCGTATTAACTGTACCAGTAACACTAGTACAGTAGATACGGGCCTGTCAAGCGTTGCGAGAGCACATCGGTGAACATTTTCGTGGGACGAAGCGCGACTGCGGCTCTTGCACATTACGATCTAAATGCTTGCGTACACCGCCCATCACGCCCGTCCGCACCGGCGTCATCCCGCCCTTTCCAGGCAGGCTCGAACACGAGCGAGCAACAACCTTGCCTGCGGCCCCGCGACAGCCTTGATCACGTCTTCAGGAAAATCCGCGACCTCAAATCGCTGCGCCGGCGGAAACTGCTCAAGTGTCAGATCAACTTCTCTGCCATCGGGCAGGCGATTCCACGCGTGCCAGTGCTGCGGTTCGCCAGCGGGAAGCACCTTCGCGTGAATGATCTCGCCGCCCAGCAATGCACGTATGACGAACGCTGAAGACCAGCACTGGCCGGCAGCGGGGCAAGTCGGTAACCAGTGCGCAGGCGACCACGCGGTTTCCGCGCTCCAGGCAGAGCGGAGCGCGGTTTCGATGTCAGTCAGGCAAAAGCGCGGCACGAGATAGGTGTTCAGCCTGGAGCAAGCCCCGCGCGCGCGGCTAACGCGGCCGCATCGAATCGCGCTGGAATTGTGCCGAACGCGTGGCCGCCTTCGCGGGAGATGCGCGAGGCGATGAACGCATCAGCGACCTCAGGTTGCGAGTATTCGCAAAGGAGCGCCGCCTGCGCGGCCAGCGCCAGATCCTCCACCAAGCGGCGCGCCGACGCTTCCAGCTGGGCGGGGTCAGCCAGCCGACTGCGAATATTCGCAAGCTGCGTGATCAACGCGGGACGGTCGTGAGCAGCGGCCTGAATCTCGTCCAGCAGCGCCCGAACCGCCTCGGGCGTCTTCTGCATCGCGCGCAGCACATCGAGGCAGATGACGTTGCCAGAGCCTTCCCAGATGCCATTCAGCGGGGCTTCGCGATACAGCCGTGCCATCGGATGCTCCTCGACAAAGCCGTTGCCGCCAAAGCACTCCATCGCCTCCACCATCCACGGCGTGATGCGCTTGGTGTGCCAGTACTTGGCGATGGGCGTCAGCACCCGCATGATGAGCCGCTCCCGCATGTCGGTCTGGGCCAGATCGAACGCGCGCGCCAGCCGGAGTGCAAGCAGCAGCGCCGCTTCGCCATCCAGCATCAGGTCGGCCACGACGTTCTGCATGAGCGCGTGATCGGCGAGCCGCTTGCCGAAGGCGGCACGGTGGCGGACATGGTGCGCTACCTGATGCAGCGCGGCGCGCATCATGCCGGCCGTGCCGACGACGATATCGAACCGGGTGAGGTGCGCCATCTCAATCAGTGTGGCAATGCCGCGTCCCGGCTCGCCGACCGGCCACGCAAGGGTGTCGCGATATTCGATTTCCGACGACGCGTTCGAGCGGTTGCCCACCTTTTCCTTCAGCCGCTGGACAAGAAACGTGTTGCGCGCGCCATCCGGCAGCGAGCGCGGCACAAAGAAGCAGCCCACCCCATCCGCCGTGCGCGCGAGCGTGAAAAACGCATCGCTCATGGGTGCCGAGCAGAACCACTTGTGGCCGGTCAGCGCGAACGTGCCGTCGGCGAGCGCGACCGCCCGCGTCTGCACGGCGCGCAGATCCGAGCCGCCCTGTTTCTCGGTCATGGCCATGCCGACCGTCACGGCGGATTTCTCCGCGACGGAAAGCGGGCGGGGATCGTACCGATTCGCCGTGAGCTTCGGCACCCAGACCTTCTCCAGCGCCGGCACGTGGGTGAACACCTGCCGCGCGGCAAACGTCATGGTCATGGGGCAGGCCGTGCCCTGCTCCAGCTGATTCCAGAGAAAGAAGAGCGCCGCGCGCGCGCTGAAGGCACCGTCACGACCCGCCGACCACGCCAATGCATGCACGCCGCGCTCGATGCCAGCCGCCATCAGCGCGTGATAGGCAGGATGGAAATCGACCCGATCCGCGCGGTGGCCGAAGCGGTCGTGCGTGACCAGCTCCGGCGTGAAACGGTTGGCGTCGTGCGCGAGCTGTTGCCATGCGGCATCGCCCACCAGCGCACCCAACTCGGCAGCCTGCTCCGCCACCCATGCGCCGGGGCTACTCCGCACTGCGCTGGCAAACACGGCGTCAGACGAGAAGGCGTTGTACCCGGTGAGCGCGGGCGGCTGGTTTTCAACCTGGTGTGTGGCGGTCATGCTGGCACCTTCTCGATGGAGACTGCGCGGCCACATCGTTCAGATCGCGGTGCGCGGTTGAGGATCAGCCTGACATTCTATGGAACCTGCTAGCGCAATGTTCAGGGCGGGCGATGGGGTGGCCCATGGTCTGCACGCACACAAGCTCTCAAGGAAGATCGATAGATCCACGTTCGCGATGCCGGGCTGATCCATTTCAGGTTGCCCGGAAAAAGGCAGCGCGAACATTGTTTGCATCTCGTCCTGAACGATCCGCAAATCCCTTTGGGACGGCGCCAATTCATGCCATCACTTGCAGCGATTGGCGACCGGTGAGGCGGATTCCTCCTGGGGTGGCGAAGGAAGGCACGGGCCGCAGCGAGCGCCACACAAGACGCCGGCGCAGTTGGCAAATGAGTAACTGCGGGCTACTCCCATACCGCAAAAAACCATCGATCAGTTTCTTGCGATGGGTCTGGAGTCCATATACGAATTGTCAGGCTGCCGCCCGCGCTCCACGGCGCCAAAGCCCCACGATGCGGCCGCGCGTGTAACGTTGAAGCACAATCGGATAGAAGTTGACCAGAACGTTGCCCACAGCCAAATAAACGGCCCAGCCATGCCAGCCCACGCTCCAGGCATACGCTGAGGAAACAGCGCCCAGCGCCAGAAGAACCATGTGGCCCCGCTCGCTCTGTCTGGTGCGCACGACGAAGTCAGCCGCCGACTTGCGACACCTGATCATGCGAAAGCTCGGGTTCTTGCGGCGCTCCCAGCGGTTCGCGAAATCTCCATTCGGAGCGAACTTGCGGAAAGCGAGCACGCCGAGCCACTCGTAGAGCCGCCCGGAGCGCTCGAAGCCGTAGACGTGGAAGTAGCTGCTTGGCAAGACCCACCAGAGGGCAATGCACGCAGCGACCGGAAGGAGAAACCACGCTCCCGGAAGAAAATCACCACTTGGGTATGCGAAGGGCCGTAGCGGACCCCAGACGTACAGCCAGAACATCATCAGTGGCCCGAGCCATCCACCGGCCATGCTGGCGAATGGGACGATGTTCAGCCCGTGCGTGGGCGGATCCAGCAGCGGCGGTTCGTTTCGCATAGTGGCGGTGGTGGAATCCCTCAGGGTAGCCTAATGTTTGAGTTCAGATTGCGGCCCGTCAGGGCCGTCGCGCCCGCGCAAGTGGTTGGGCACCCACTCAGGATGGTGCCATACCGGAAGCGGATTAGGCAGAAGCGGAAAGCAAACTCACATACGGGATGCGCAAGCCGTCATGGAGCTTCTTGATCATGCGCAAACTCAGAGAACGCTTGCCACTCAGAACCTCGGACATCCGGCCACTCTTGCCTATGCAAGCCTCAAGGTCACGCGGCGTCAAACCTTTCTGCTCCATGCAGAACTTGATTGCCTCAATTGGGCTGGCGGGGTCAATGGGATGGTGCCGGCTCTCGTACACCTCAATGAGCGTGGTGAGAATCTCCTTCTCGTCGTATTCGGGCCTCTTCGGCTTGGCTTGGAAAATCCGCTCCAGCCGCTGACCGTTGCACCATCGATCCTGTCGTACAGGACATCTGTACCCACGAACCTGACCCGCACGATCCCTGCGGTGTACTGAACCTCAACAACATGGCGGTACTTATTGCCGCCTATATTGAAGACAACCCGGTTACTCCCGACGAAGCTGGCACTGGCGTGGAGGCTCTTGATGTCCTGAGGCGTTTTCCAGGAGGCTGCACATGCCTCATCGTGCCAAGCCTCAAGCGGACGCGTGAATCGGCGTATCTCTTCTGCGCCTGGAACTCTTCAAGGGTCTTCTTGGCAATTACCCGCATTGGCCAAATTCTCTCGAAGATGCAGCAACGGGAACGGACGACCCTGATCATCGGTCGGCGATCGACTCACGACCGTGAACCCAGCTGCGAGATAGAACGCGACGGCATCGGGGTTCTGCTCGTTAACGTCGACTCGCAACGGCTCGGTCGCGAGCTTCCTCGCGTGTGCAAGCAATGCTTGGCCGCCTCCACGGCGAACCTGGTCCGGGGCAATGAACAGAGATTCGACAGAGCTTCCAGCAAGGCCCATGAATCCGATGGGGCAGCCTTCGTCCGTGCAAAGGACCCATAGGCCCGCGTCTGGGGACGACAGATAGTCCTGCACGTGCGGCAGCAGGGCCTGAATGTCCGCCTCGACGAGGAAGCGATGCGTCTTGCGAACTGATCCCAGCCAAATGTCCAGCAGCGCGGGTTGATCCTGTGGAACTGCGCTTCGAATGTTCACGCGATGTATTGTCCTTCTCGTGCGGCCTAACGTTTGAAATGAGCGGCGCCGACAAGCGTCCGTACCAATGAGATGTTAGCCCTCATGTTTCACCTTTTCGCATGCCTCTCGAAGATCCTTCACGAGGCTGTGGTCAAGCTTAGCGACAAAAGTGTGACCTACTGATGTATGAAATTGAGCTCGCAAAGACCAAAGACTGATTCTCCAGCCCGGAAGAAGTAGCTTTCTCGCAAAGTACTCAGGCCACGGCTCGTCCGCTCCCGAGAATGGAACCAACCACAAGGCTTCCTGTCCATGCGACAGCTCCACAGGTAGAGGACTGCTTTGGGTTTGGTCGTATGTTTGAACGGCGTAACGCTTTCGCCAAATCCCGACCTTCCAGCCGATTTGCGTCACACGAATGGGGCGATCTCCGGAATTGGTGATGCGGAACATCACATAGCTCGGGAATGGCCCCTTGGTTCCTGGCGTAATGACTTGGTAAGTTCCGACCATTACTCGCGCGGACGGTGTAGCGCCTCGATTCGCGATGTACAGCGCAACTCCCGCTGCGGCAAATGACCCGAACGCAGCAAACCAATTGGCGAAAGAGTTGATGAGGTCCCATTGGGCCTTGCCGATTCCTAGGAAAGACGGTTCAGGCATGAGAGCTAACGTGGATAGTGTGCGGCGCCGAGAGGCGTCCGGACCAATGATAAGTTAGACAGCATCGCCGGGCACTTCTGCAACACTAATGATGCTCACCGAGAAACCTCCGCTCCAGTTTGCGGCTATTGCATCTGAAAACTCATCAGCCAGTGCTTCGCCTCTAGCGTCGAAGTCGTTTTCAGCAATCAGCACAACTTTCTGCTCCCGCCATTCGCAGACGATGACTTGTTGCCATGGTCTGTGGCCGAACTCTTCCAAGACGTCAGCGACAACTTGCGGACCTTCGGCAAGCGAAACTCCGCTGCACGCTAGAGTAATTCGGTACATGCTGTCTAACGTTGGAGCTAACCTGCGAGCGGAGGCGGGCGGCGTAAGCCTGGTACGCGATGATGCCTCATAGGCCGCGGACCAAGCTTACGCTGCATGCCGTAGCGAGTCAGGTTGAGCGACGTGTTAGGCCGCAGCTTCACTTTGCCTGAAGCGGGAGCCACATGTAGACCTTTGCCTTGTAGCCCGATGGGGTGAGGATGGCCATTGGCTCGACCCCGAATTCTTGGAAGCCGGCAGACCTGTAAAGCTTGATCGCGGGCTGGTTTCCGTCCGTGACAGTCAGGGTTAGCGTTTTCAGTCCCGGAAGCGTGGATGCATGAGTGATGAGAAATTGAATCAAAGTCTTCGCTGCCCCAGTGCCGCGTGCCCGTGGTATGACGTACATGCCGATCACCAAGCCTTTGTGTCGTGTCTTTGCCTTGCGTGAAAGTTCGAGGGCAACAGTTCCAACCAGTTCAGTGCCATTGAAGGCGCCAACAGCCACGTTCAAGCCTGAGGGGTCGGCGATGCGCTTTACCCAGAAGGAATCGGGTTCGGCTGCTCTGTCTTCTGCAGTTGACGTGAAGGCGTCGGGGGCTTGCTCGTAGGCCTCAAGCATGAGTTCTCGGTATTGCTTTGAATCCGATGCCTGGAGGAGTGCGACGTGCATTTTGTCTGCGGCCTAACGACCGAGTTGAGCGGCCGGGCACGAAGCCGCTTGCCACATGCAGAGCCAGCCAACCACGGGTTGGCAACCAGGGTGCGGCACCATGCCTCACGGTCCGCTCCAACGTGTTGTTAGCCCTCACGCGCCTTACTCGCTTTCGGCTCTTCATCATAGGGCAGATCATCGGGGTCAACACCCACGAAGTCCGGCGCTGGATCAGAGGCGAAGCGCACGGCACGAATGTGGGTCTCGCCAAGGTTCATTGCTTTCAGAACACGGTGCATTCCGTCCATGATGCGGCCGTCGCTCGAAAGGATGATGGGGAAACCGAGATCGGCCTCGGCTATGAGGCGAGCATGGTCAGCAACGCTTCGGCAGTTCATCGGCTCGCCCCAGTAAGGCTCGTCGAGTTCGCGAATGGCAGTGATGGGCACGAGCTCAGGCTCGACCTCTTTCGAGAGGGAGACAAGGCGATCAACGTCCCAGGCACGTAGCCCTGCGGCGCTCGGCCTGAAGTGATACTGCTTCCGCATGCTCGTTGCCTTGCGAAAGGTCTAACTTAATTTAATCCGCGTTTCCGCGTGATAACACCCCGCCACGCGGGTTAGCAGCGCATGAGTTTCCTCCGCAACCGCTTGACTGCGTTGCGAATATTCGCCTATGCGGCATTTACGTACAGCTTTACACACACCGCCCCCCGGCCTCTGCCACCATTACATTCATCGCGCTTGCTGGATCAGGTGCGTGAGCGCATCCGTTACCTGCATTTCAGTTTAAGTATGGAAATGATTTACGTCTACTGGATCAAGGCCTACATCCGCTTCCACGGTGTTCGGCATCCGGCGGAAATGGGGCGGGAGGAGGCGGAGCCGTTTCTGCGGGCGCTGGTGGCCGAGCGGTTGGTCTCGGCATCCACGCACCGGCAGGCGTTGTCGGCCCTGTTGTTTCTGTATGTGGACGGGTGCTAGGGGTGGAGCTGCTCTGGCTGACGGAAATCGGCCGGCCAAAGGAGGTAAAGCGTTTGCTGGTGGTGCTGTCGCGACATGAGGTGGCGAGCAATATTGCGGCGCTGCCTGCGCACTACCAACTGATGGCCCGCCTGCTGTATGGCACGGGCATGCGTATCAACAAGGCGTTTCGCCTGCGGGTGAAGGACATTGATTCTCTGAGCGGGACGATCATCGTGCGCGAGGCCAAGGGCAACAAAGATCGCGCCTTGATGCTGCCGCAATCCTTGCGCTCGGCGCTGCATCACCGGTTGGCCGGCTCGCGCCAGCGCTGGGAGGCTGATCGCGCGGCGGGCATCCACCAACCCGCCACGCCGCACCCTTGCAGGGCGCGCCGCCCAATTCAGTGGGCGGCCGTTTCAACGGCGGTCGACATGTTGACCGAAACTCCGTCTCCACCTTTGCGCCACTGCTTTGCCACGCATCTGCTGAAATCCGGCTACGACATCCGCACCGTGCAGGAGCTGTTAGGTCACAACGATGTGAAGACGACGATGATCCATACCCACGTGTAAAAAGTGGGCGCAGTGGCGTGAGAAATCCGCATGATGTGCTCACGTCTTCGGACAGCTCTGCGCCGTTCGCACCGAAAGTGCGCCAGCCGACCCGCGACTACAGCGCCGCGGTCCTGCGCACTTGACTGCGACACGTTTGCACCGGCTGCGGCACCTCTCGCACGCTCGGAGAGCCAACGCGCCGACTGGACATCACTCAGCACCGCCCGCGGGAAGTACCCTCAGCGGAGACGCGGCGCGACCATCACCCCTCTACGGCCGCTCCGACAACCAGTTGAGCAGCACCTCCTGCGCACCGGACGCGGCGGGCGCATTGCCATGCTGGATGTACATCACCACCACCCAGCGCCAGCCTTTGCGATCCAGCACGAAACCGGCGGTGGCGCGCACGTCGTTCAACGTGCCGCTTTTCAGGTGCGCGGCCAGGCCATTGGCGGTTTCGCGTTTCTTGAACGTGCCGTCCTGGCCCACCAGTGAGAGCGATGAAATCAACTCGGGCATGGTGCCGCGCCGCCAGAGTGCATCCAGCAGCGCCGCCGTGCTGCCGGCTGAGATGCGGTCGACGCGCGAGAGGCCGGAGCCATTTTCGATGACGAGCTCCGGTGCGTCGATTTCCAGTCCGGCGAGCCAGTTGCGAATGAGCAGCGCCGAGCGCGCCGCCGTGCCCGGCGCCTGATCGCGCTCGGCCGAGAGCGACAGGAACACCTGGCGCGCCATGACGTTGTTGGAGTACTTGTTGATGTCGCGGATCAGTTCGGCCAGCGCGGGTGACTCGATCTGCAGCACGCGGCGCGCATCGGCCGGGGCCTGGCCTTCGCGGATGACGCCGGTGAGTTTGCCGCCCGCCTCGCTCCACAGGGTGTGCAGCAGCACGCGGGCATAGCGCTGATGGTCGAACACGCTGATCGGCCAGGCGCGCTCGCCGCAGCTTTCGGGATAGCGCCCTTCGACATGGATGATCGCAAGCAGGTCATCCTCGCGCACATCGACCTTCAGCCGCTCTTGCCAGTCGCCGCAGCTGCCGTTTTTCGCCAGCTGCACGCGCGACAGAATCTCCACGCTGGCGAGCGGTGGTTCGGTGACGATGCGCACGGTCTCTCCATCGGGAACGAAGCGCAGCATGAGAGTCTTGAAATTGAGCAGCAGCGCATCCGGCCCGACGTTGTAGGCGCGCAGCGACTTGCCGTCGAACTTGGCAGGGTCGTGCTCGATGGGCGCAAAGTAGCTGCGGTCGATGACGATGTCACCACGAATCTCGCGGATGCCGCGCTCGCGCACCTGGCGCAGCGCCGCCCACACGCGCTCGTAGGTGAGCTTGGGATCGCCGCCCGCCTTGATGAACAGATCGCCCTCCAGCACGCCGTGGGCCACCGTACCCTTCACCAGAAAATCGGTCTTGTAGGTGAAGGCGGGGCCAAGCAGCTCGAGTGCCGCGCCGGTGGTGAGGAGCTTCATGGTCGACGCCGGATTGAGTCCGCGCGCACTGTTGTGTTGCACCAGCGGACGCACCGCACCCAACTCACGCACGACCAGCGCGGCCGACGACTCGGGCACGCCAGCGCGCTTCAGCACCTCGGCCACGGGCGTTGGCAGCGTGCCGGCGGACTGTGCCGTGGCCGTCAAGCTGGCGGCCAATGCGATGGGTGCAAGCGAGCGATAGAGCAGTTTCATGGCAGCGACTTGGTGTGCGCGAAGGCAGTCTGCCTCGCGCCGAGAAAATCCGCGATGTCCAGCGCGCAGTCGACCAGCAGCTTGAACTCCGCGTCGTTGATGATGTAGGGCGGCATGAAGTAGATCGTGTTGCCGATGGGCCGCAGCAGCACACCACGCTGCAATGCATGCCGAAACGCGCGGCGGGCGAAATCGGCATTGGCCGCCTCGACCTCGTACGCCCAGGGGAAGTCGGCATGGGCCGGCTCGACCTCGAACGCCCAGATCATGCCGGTGCGGCGCAGGTTGCGAATATTCGCGTGGGCGGCCAACGGTGCCAGGTAGGTATCAAAGCGCTCGGCCTTGGCGCGGTTGGATTCGATGACGTCATCGTCCGCGAATATTCGCAGTGTCTCCACGGCCGCACGGCAGGCCAGCGCGTTGCCGGTGTAGGAGTGCGAATGCAGGAAACCCTTCGCAGTCGCGTCGTCATAGAACGCGGCGTAGACGGTGTCGGTGGCGAGCACGCAGGAGAGCGGCAGGTAGCCCGCCGTGATGCCTTTGGAAAGGCACAGAAAGTCGGGGCGAATATTCGCTTGTTGGTGGGCGAACACCGTGCCGGTGCGGCCGAAGCCGGTCATGATTTCGTCGGCGATGAGGTGGATGCCGAAGCGGTCGCACAGCTCACGGGCCCCCGTGAGCCAGGCCGGGTGGTACATGCGCATGCCAGCCGCGCCCTGCACCAGCGGCTCGACGATGAGCGCGGCAATCTCTTCGTGCTGGGTCGCGAATATTCGCTCCAGCGCGATGAGCGAGGGCTGCACGCAATCGGCGCAGCAGGACTCGCAGGACAGCGCGGAACGGCCCGGCCCCGGGAAGGGGGCGATGATGTTTTCCGCCAGCAGCGGCCCGTAGGCTTCACGGAAGATGGCGACATCGGTGACCGACAGCGCACCCAGCGTTTCACCGTGATAGCTGCCTTCCAGCGACACGAACTTGCGCTTGCCCGGCCGGCCGGTGTTCTTCCAGTAGTGAAAGCTCATCTTGAGCGCGATCTCGACCGCACTCGCGCCATCGGAACCATAGAACGCGTGGCCCAGTCCGGAGAGTTCAGCGAGTCGCTCGGACAGCTCGACCACCGGTTCCTGGGTGAAGCCGGCGAGGATGACGTGAGGCAAACGGTCTAGCTGGTCCTTGATCGCGGCATTGATGCGCGGGTTGGCGTGACCGAAGAGATTGACCCACCACGAACTCACGCCATCGAGATAGCGTTTGCCGTCCGGGTCGATGAGCCACACCCCTTCGCCGCGCGCAATGGGCACAAGCGGGAACTGCTCGTGATGCTTCATCTGGGTGCAGGGATGCCACACGGCGCCCAGACTGCGTGCAACCAGATTCTCCGACCGGGACATGGCGTCAGCCCAGCTTGTTGATCTGCGCCGCCGTGGCGCTGGTGGCCTCGGTGGCCAGGCTGGCGAGCGCGTCCTCGGGGACCGCCACGTCGCCATTGCCGCCGGCATCGCCCGCGAGATAGCAGATGGCGGTAAAGAGTTTGCGGATCTCCACCTGCGCAATGCACGACGCGGCGGCGGCCGGTTCAAGCGAGACACCGTCACCGCGCACAACCAGCGTGAGGCCTGGCGCCAGGAGCCCCGCGCCACCATGGGCGCGGTAGAAGCCCCTCAGGCAGTCAAGCATGAGGCTTTCGAGTTCGGCTTTTTCGTCGGGACCAAGCAAAGGCGGCATAAGGGACGCGGCGGATGTCGTGGAGACCGGACGCATTTTGCCATTGGCGCGGGAATTGCTGCGCCAGCCCGAAGGGCGGCACCGGCGCGCGTCGACGCATTGGCAACCGGTGCGCCGGGCTGCTAGCAACACGGACGCGTGGCTTTGTGGCGAAATTTTCTCGCGATCCGTCATCTCTTCGGAAAGGAGTGAAGCGCACCATGCACCTTATCGACCTGATCGAGACCCAGCTTGTGTCCAACCGGCTGCCGCTGGTGGCGGTGTCCGTGGCCGCCGTGCCGCATGCCAACACGCCCGTCGTGCTGACGTTGCACTGGCATGGCTTTGTCGAAGTGAAGCTCGCCGACCAGGACAATGCCGCGCCGGTGGCGTATCAGCCCGTGCCCAGCTCCGCGTTGCAGGTGAACGAACGCTGGGACCGCTTCAACGATCTCGACAACGCGCTCTTGGAAGCGGCATGGGAACTGGGTGCCTGGGACTTGGCGCGCCGCGATGCGCGCGCCTGCAAACGCCCCGGCGCCGATGCCGGCGAAACACTGGATTGCCTCAACGCGTTCGGCTCGCTGCCCACCGCCATCGAAGGCTCCGCACCCTACGTGGCCGAGGTGCCGGACGGTGAGGAACTGCTCGACTGCGCAGCGCGCGCGGGCTATCACCAGTGGACCTTCCGTCCGGTGCATGGCGGACTCTGGGCCGACACGGCCGACGACATCACCCTCGAGCCTGGTGGCTATCGCAATCCGCCCTGCCCGGTGCTCTCCGCGCCGCCGCGCACACGCAATGATCGCGTGGTGTATCAGTTCGGACGCTGCGCGTCGATCATGCTTTGACGGTGACGTTCGCCGGCACGTGCCGCCGTGCCGCCATGTGCCGGCCAAGCTCCACCTGCACGGCCGGCCCGAGCACCGCCTGCGCCAGCGGCAGGAGCTCGCTGTTTTCACGGTCGATATGCTGCCGATACAGGTCCACAAAAGCCTGTGTGCCGGCTGGTGACAATGCGGCTTCACCGCGCGTGATCGCCTGCAGTGCGGGCCGCACTTGCTGCATCCACGCGTCGCGCATGCGCTGGTGGTCCGCCAGCAGCACCGCCAGCAGGGCTTCGACTTCCGGCAGCCGCGCGCCCGCATGCGCGCGCAAAGCCGGAAAGAGATCAACCTCCTCATCCTGGTGGTGATTCTCGCCGGCCGTGTCGAAGTAGCGCAGCACTGCGGCGGCGGCCTCACGCGCCTGGCTGTCGGCACCATTCGCCGCGAGGTGCGGCAACAGCCGCAACAACGTGTCGCACTGGCCTTCAATGCGGTCATGGCAGGCCTGCAACATCTCCACCGGCGCATCAAAGCCGGGGCCGGACTGGAGCAGGGATTCAAGCGGGATGGGCATGGTGTGAATCTCTCTCCATGGGTTCAGTGAAATCGCCGGTGCATGACGGGCTATGCAGGCGAGGCGGACATGTCCGGCATGACCCCGGTGAGCAGGTAGTCGATCAGCTCGCGCGCACTGCGAATATTCGCACCGAACGGGAGCCGCCCGGCGCCGCGGAAGAACAAGCCGCGCGCCACGTCGCCGCGCAGCGCGGCGGCCAGCTGGTTGTCGATGCAGAACTGGCCGATGCGCGCGATGCCATCCCGCAGCCCGCAGGTGGAAAGGCAATCAAAGGCGAGCGTGCAGGCTTTCCTGGGACAGGCGCGCCGGGTGAGCGCGTCCAGTTTGGCCAGGTAGCTCTCCAGCCAGGGCGTGCGCACGGCGCGCGCAGGCAGGCCGGCCACGCTCATGAAGGTGACGATGTCCTCGGGCTTTGCCTGGGCCAGCACATCCTTGAAGCGCGGGTGGGCGTCGCATTCCTCGGTCACGGCGAATGCAGTGCCGAGCTGCACGGCCGACGCACCCAGCGCCCATGCGGCCCGCGCCTTCTCGTGCGAATCGATGCCGCCGGCGACGATCACCGGCACGGCGTCGCGCGCGATGCCCAGCTCGTCGAACACGGCGAACACAGCGGGCAGAACCGCGGTGAAGTCGAAGCGCGAATCGTTGACGTCCTCCATCCGCGATGCGCCGAGATGGCCACCGGCCCAGCCGGGGTGCTCGATGATGATCGCGTCGGGCAGGCGGCCCTGCTTTGACCATTTCTTGATGACGACTGACACCCCGCGCGCGTCAGAAAGGATGGGGATGAGCGCCACATCGGGATGAGCCGCAGTCAATGCAGGCAGGTCGAACGGCAAGCCCGCACCGACGACAATGGCCTCGGCACCGCTGGCGCAGGCCTGCTTCACATACTGCGAATATTCGCTGACGGCGCGCATCACATTGACGGCCACCAGCCCGCGGCCGGCGGATAGCTCTCGCGCCGCACGCACCTCGCGATCCAGCGCCTCCAGGTTGGCCGCGTTGATCGCTGCGGCGTCGCGCGACTTTTCCGATCGAGCCATCAGGTCGGGATGCAGGCGACGCAGATCCACCGCCGACACCGTGCCCATCGCGCCATGCGCCGCGACACTGCCGGCCAGTCGATGCGCCGAAACGCCCACGCCCATGCCGCCCTGCACCACCGGCTTGAGTTCCCGGCCGCGCAGACGGAAGGTAGGCAGACGAGCGGTCACGATCGCGGCGTCACTGCGGCGGTTGCATCTTGCGCGGCAGTCTGCGCGTCCGGATGCAGTGTCTCGGACGTCGGCACGTCGGGCACTGGCGCTTTAGCGGCATCGCGCAAAGCCGCGTCGCCCAGGCCGAACTTCGCGGGCAGCGCGACCGGCGCGGCATCAAATGCGGGGCACGAGAATCCTTCAGACATGTCTGAACAAGTGCATTTGCCACCACAGGCTTGAGTCATCAAAGTCTCCCAGTTGCGAATATTCGCGAGGGGCCGGAAGGTCCGCCCGATCAGCCGGGCAGGCCGTCCTCGCGAGGTTGCAGATAGATCGGCAGGTAGCGGAGCGCCCAGGCCACGAGCGTTGCCAGTACGAGCAGAGCAGTGAGGATGATCCCGACGGCGAACCAGCCCACCCGCAGTTCCGTTGCGATGCGTAGCACCACACCCGCTTGCACGATGCAGAAAATCCACCAGGTCCGCCGGTCGGCCGACACATGTCGCCCGGAATGGCCGAGCGATACGCGCGAGACCATCGCAACCACGGTCGACAGCAGGAACCCCATGGTGAGCGCATGCAGCGGCGCCAGCCCCAGCACGTGAATGCCCTGCAGGGCGAAGCCTTGTTGCACGGCCGCGAGGAGGAATGCGATGGGCAGCCAGGCATGGCCGACATGGAGCATGAGCAGCAGCCGATTGGACAGCACACCTCTGGCGTACCAACGCGCGGCGAACAGCGCCGTGATGCCCGCGCAGGTCAGCGCTGCCACCAGCCCGACGGCGTGCCAGCGCAACTCGACCGCCGCGCCCAGGATCATGGCGCCAATGAGAATGGCGTACAGCGGGATGTAGGGCCGCCAGGGCGACGCATCCGCCACCGCATTGGCGGTGAAGAAGGGCAGCATGCGATGCGAAACCACCAGATGCACCGGGAACAGCATGCCCCAGAGAATCGCCCACAGCGCCACGCGCAATCCGTACGCGGACTCCGACCACACGCCGATCAGGCCCGCGCCAAGACCCGCAACGCCCATCAGGATGAAACCCAGCACCAGCGAAGCATGGCGCTTGTCCGGATGCGGGCCGGCGAGGATGTGTCGAATCGCGAAGCGGGCCAGCACGATCCATCCGGCCAGCATCAACGGCAGGCCCCACTTCGCAAGACCCGCGATGAACAGAATCGCGCCGGTGTAGTGCAGCAGCGCGCCTGGCAGGACCGCGCGTGCCGGCACCGGCGGACGGCTTTGCCAGCGCGGGAGCGCCGTGAAGACGAAGCCGAACACATAGGCCGCCAGCGCACCCGCGAGCAGGCTGATGGCATGGATCCAGCCCGGCGGCAGACTTGGTGCGCTCTGCGCGATCGGCAGCATCCAGGTGCCCGGCAACAGCGGCAGATAGCGTGACAGCACATCCAGCGCCCAGAGCGCCATCGCGAACACGAGCAGGCTGGTGCCCATGAAGAAGAACAGGCGATGCGGCGCAGCCAGCAGCCACTGCGGTTGGAGGCGCGCCCGCAACCGGGGCTGCGCCATGGATGAGTCGAGAATTGGAATCTGCTTCATGTGGGGACCGGGTCGCCCAACAAGCGAGCGCAGCCGGGAGAACTGACAAGGCGTAATGAAAACGCAGAAGCAAAGGTCCGAACTTGATGCAAGGCAAGGAAAAGTGAAATAACCGCCCGCGTGGCTTGTCTCTACATATTGGGGCAGCCTAGCATCCCGACCACCATACATTGCGTCATGACCGATCAACCACAGGTTCCCAATCACCATGTCCACAGAGTCATCTGCTTCCGCCTCCATCACCAGTCGGTGGGCAAACATCACCAAGCGCGATCAACGCTGCGAGCCTTTTAAACCGCAGAAAATCACGCACGCCATCGCTGCGGCGGGCGTCGCCACCGGCGAGTTCGACGCCGACCATGCGGCCGCGCTGTGTACGGCGGTGCTCGGCCGTCTCGACACCACAGCGAGCAATGCGCCGCCTTCGGTCGAGGCCGTGCAGGATCTGGTCGAGCGGGTGCTCTTCGACGCGGGCCACTTCACGACGTTGCGCGCCTACATCGTCTACCGCGAACAGCATCGCCGGTTGCGCAACGCGCGCAGCACGCTGGTCGATGCCACCGCCAGTGTCAGCGAGTACCTGGAACAGAAGGATTGGCGGGTGCGGGCCAATGCCAATCAGGGCTATTCGCTGGGCGGGTTGATCCTGAACGTGTCGGGCAAGGTGGTTGCCAACTATTGGCTGGACGAGGTGTATGCGCCGGAGGTGGGTGCGGCCCATCGTGAAGGCGATCTGCACATCCATGATCTGGACATGCTGGCCGGTTACTGCGCCGGGTGGTCGCTGCGCACGTTTCTCGCCTTCGGCTTCAACGGTGTGCCAGGCAAGGTGGAGTCGGGGCCGCCGAAACATCTGTCCTCGGCCGTGGGGCAGATGGTGAATTTCCTCGGCACGCTGCAGAACGAATGGGCCGGCGCCCAGGCGTTCAGCTCGTTCGACACCTATCTCGCGCCGTTCGTCCGCAAGGACAACCTCGGCTATGCCGAAGTGCGCCAGTGCATCCAGGAACTGATCTACAACCTCAATGTGCCTTCGCGGTGGGGCACGCAGACGCCATTCACCAACCTCACGTTCGACTGGGTGTGCCCGGAAGATCTGCGTGAAGACATCCCCGTGATCGCGGGCGAGGAGATGCCCTTCCGCTATGGCGATCTGCAGGCGGAGATGGATCTCATCAATCGCGCCTACATGGACGTGATGACGGCGGGCGACGCACGTGGCCGGGTGTTCACCTTCCCCATCCCGACCTACAACATGACCGAGGACTTTCCGTGGGAGAGCGAGAACGCGGATCGTCTTTTCGCCATGACGGCCAAGTATGGGCTCCCCTACTTCCAGAATTTCATCAATTCCGAGTTGAAGCCGAACATGGTGCGATCGATGTGTTGCCGGCTGCAGCTCGATCTGCGTGAGCTGCTGAAGCGCGGCAACGGTCTATTCGGCTCGGCAGAGCAGACCGGATCGGTCGGAGTGGTCACCCTCAACTGCGCGCGGCTGGGCTATCTCGCGCGGGGCGACGAGACCGACCTTCTGGCACGCACCGACCGGTTGCTGGACATGGCGGTCGCCAGCCTCGAAGTGAAGCGCAAGGAAATCGAGCGCTGGATGGCCGCAGGACTGTTTCCCTACACACGTCGCTATCTGGGCACGCTGCGCAACCACTTCTCGACCCTGGGCGTGAATGGCATCAACGAGATGATCCGCAACTTCACCGGCGATGCCGAGAACATCACCACGCCCTGGGGTGAAGACTTCGCGCTGCGCTACCTGGATCACGTGCGTGCCCGCATCGTCGCCTACCAGGCGTCCACCGGCCACCTCTACAACCTGGAGGCGAGCCCGGCGGAAGGTGCCACCCATCGCTTCGCCCGCGAGGACAGAAAGCGCTTCCCGGACATCCTGCAGGCCGGCACAGCCGAACGTCCGTATTACACCAATTCGTCACAGTTGCCCGTGGGATTCACGGACGACCCATTCGAAGCACTGTCCCGCCAGGAGCCCTTGCAGATGAAGTACACGGGCGGCACGGTGCTGCACCTCTACCTCGCCGAACCGCTCACGTCGGTCTCCGCCGCGCGCAATCTGGTCCGGCGCGCGCTGTCCCGCTTCCGTGTGCCGTACATCACGCTCACGCCGACGTTTTCGATCTGTCCCACGCATGGTTATCTGGCAGGCGAACACAAGTTCTGTCCGCACTGCGATGCGGATCGTCTGGCCGCGAAGGCAGCGCAAGCCAAACAGAGCAACCCGTCCCAGCCCATGGAGGAAACCGCATGACCCAGCACAACACGATTGAACTCAACGCCGTCATTGAGGCCGCGAACCCGCAGTGCACGCTCTCTGATGAGGAACGCCAGCCGTGCGAGGTGTGGACGCGCGTCATGGGCTATCACCGGCCGGTGGCGTCCTTCAATCCGGGCAAGCAGGCGGAGTTCTCGGAGCGCAAGTTCTTCACCGAGCAGCGTGCAGCGCATTCCACCCACGCCTGATTCGGCGTTTCCCGCCGACTTTCGAATCGGCGGATTCCAGCCTTTCAGCCTCTGCGACTGGCCGGGCCGGATCGCGGCCACACTCTTCACGCAAGGGTGTGCGCTGCGCTGCGGCTATTGCCACAATCCCCACCTGATCGCGCGCGATGGTTCGGTGCTGGACAACGTGCAGGTGCTGCGCGCCCTGCACGCGCGCAGGGGACTGATCGACGGCGTGGTGTTCTCCGGCGGCGAACCGTGCCTGCAGCCGGGACTGGCTGCTGCAATGGAAACGGTGGGGACGTTCGGATTCGAGGTGGGACTGCACAGCGCAGGCACGCATCCGCGCGCCTTGCGAGCCGTGCTTCCCCGCGTGTCATGGCTGGGCCTGGACATCAAGGCGCCGACCGGACACTTGCGCGCCATCACTGGCGCCAATTGCGATCGTCGCGTCGCCGAGTCGCTAGCCATCGCGGTCGCCAGCGGCGTGGATCTGGAAGTCAGGACGACCTGGTCGCCTGCCCTGTTTTCCGCGGAAGAGTTGTGTGATCTGGTGCGAGCGCTCAAGGCCCAAGGTGTGACGAAATTCGTGCTGCAGCGGCTGCGCGAATATTCGCCCCGACGGGACGGCAAGCCGCACTGGCTCAATGCGGTCAGCCCGCCCGCCGCATTGCTTGAGCAGATGCGCGGCCTCTTCAGCGATTTCGAATTGCGCTGAGCGCGGGGCGGTCGGAGACACCTGAGGCCATCATTCCACGGCTGCACCCGTCATGCCTGAAGGGTACGACGCAGAAGATCTCGCCGCGAAGGGAATCGTGCAGCCATGCCTGCTGGGCGCCCACCATTAGCCAGGGCGCGTTGGCGTTCAAACTCATGCTTGCGCCAAAGACGCTATCCAGGCTTCAGAAGAGTTGGGGGGCCGCTAGTGTCTTCCGTATCGACGGGCGCAACCTGCGGATTCAGTACGAAGACGAATTGTTCATGCAAGCGAGCGCCCCCACTAGCGCCTTTTTTGCAGCGCATATTACCGAAGCATTTGCTTACTTTCCAAGCCATTGCCCGCTCTTCGCGCTGTCGGCGGCTTGAATTTGGCTTCATCCGTCGCTACTATTAGCACTCGCTGGAACTGAGTGCTAATTTTTCGGTCCACAGCACCGGATTCCCCGCCGGCCAGCCCCCCCTACGGGCAAGTGCCTGCCGGCCCAATTTCGTCAACACCGCAATAAAGGAGTGAGCAATGAAACTGCGTCCCCTGCACGATCGCGTGATCGTCAAGCGTCTGGAAGAAGAGCGTAAGACCGCATCCGGCATCGTCATCCCCGACACCGCCGCCGAGAAGCCTGACCAGGGCGAAGTCCTGGCCGTGGGCCCGGGCAAGAAGAATGAAGAAGGCAAAGTCAGCCCCGTCGACGTCAAGGTCGGCGACAAGATTCTGTTCGGCAAGTACTCCGGCACGACCGTGAAGGTCGACGGTGAAGAGCTCCTCGTGATGCGCGAGGACGACATCATGGCCGTGGTCGGCAAGTAAGCCCGCAACCCATTTAGATACGAGGATACGAACATGGCAGCCAAAGAAGTCAAATTCTCCGAAAATGCGCGCGTGCGCATGGTCAACGGCGTGAACATCCTGGCCAACGCGGTCAAGGTCACGCTGGGCCCCAAGGGCCGCAACGTGGTGCTGGAGCGCTCGTTCGGCGCCCCGACCATCACCAAGGACGGCGTGTCGGTCGCCAAGGAAATCGAGCTGAAGGACAAGTTCGAGAACATGGGCGCGCAGATGGTCAAGGAAGTCGCTTCCAAGACCTCCGACGTGGCTGGTGACGGCACCACCACCGCCACTGTGCTGGCCCAGTCCATCGTGCAGGAAGGCATGAAGTTCGTTGCCGCCGGCATGAATCCGATGGATCTCAAGCGCGGCATCGACAAGGCCGTGATCGGCATCGTGGAAGAGCTGAAGAAGATGTCCAAGCCCACCACGACCAGCAAGGAAATCGCCCAGGTCGGCTCCATCTCCGCCAACTCCGACGACAACATCGGCAAGATCATCGCCGATGCCATGGACAAGGTCGGCAAGGAAGGTGTGATCACCGTTGAAGACGGCAAGTCGCTGGACAACGAACTGGAAGTCGTCGAAGGCATGCAATTCGACCGCGGCTACCTGTCCCCGTATTTCATCAACAACCCGGACAAGCAGGTCGCCCTGCTGGACGACCCGTACATCCTGCTGCATGACAAGAAGGTCTCGAATATCCGTGACCTGCTGCCCGTGCTGGAGCAAGTCGCCAAGGCCGGCAAGCCCCTCTTGATCATCGCTGAAGACGTGGACGGCGAAGCGCTGGCCACCCTCGTGGTGAACAACCTGCGCGGCATCTTGAAGACCACGGCCGTCAAGGCGCCCGGCTTTGGTGATCGTCGCAAGGCCATGCTGGAAGACATCGCCATTCTGACCGGCGGCACGGTCATCGCTGAAGAGCTGGGCCTGAAGCTGGAAAACGTGACCCTGAAGGATCTGGGTCGCGCCAAGAAGATCGAGGTGGGCAAGGAAAACACGACGATCATCGACGGCAACGGCAAAGAAGACGAGATCAAGTCGCGTGTGTCCACCATCCGCGCCCAGATCGAGGAAGCCACCAGCGACTATGACAAGGAAAAGCTGCAGGAGCGCGTGGCCAAGCTGGCCGGCGGCGTTGCAGTGATCCGCGTGGGTGCGGCGACCGAAGTCGAAATGAAGGAAAAGAAGGCCCGCGTGGAAGATGCACTGCACGCGACCCGCGCCGCCGTTGAAGAAGGCATCGTGGCAGGCGGCGGTGTGGCCCTGCTGCGTGCCCGCGCCAACGCCGGCAAGATCAAGGGTTCCAACCCGGATCAGGAAGCCGGCATCAAGATCGTGCTGCGCGCGATCGAAGAGCCGCTCCGCATGATCGCCCAGAACGCAGGCGACGAGCCCAGCGTGGTGGTGAACAAGGTTGTCGAAGGCAAGGGCAACTTTGGCTACAACGCCGCCACGGGCGAGTACGGCGACATGGTGGAGATGGGCGTTCTCGACCCCACCAAGGTCACCCGCTACGCGCTGCAAAACGCCGCTTCCGTGGCTTCGCTGATGCTGACAACCGACGCCATGGTTGCCGAACTGCCGAAGGATGAGTCGGCCGGCGGCGGCATGCCCGGTGGCATGGGTGGCATGGGCGGCATGGGTGGCATGGACATGTAAGTCAGGCTTCACCGGCAGTCCCCGCAGTACCGGAAAGGCCCCGTTCGCGGGGCCTTTTTTCATGGGTTGCCGCGTCTCCGGGCATTCAGGCCATCAATCTGCGGTTGATGGATTGACCGGCTTTCACCACAATAGGGGACTTCTTTCGAGAGCCAGAACAAGAAATTCATGCTCATCACGCCCAAACTGCATGGCACCACCCGCATGCTCTCCGTGAATGGCCGGCTGGATCAGGACAACTGCGAGGCCTTTCGCGCGGAACTGGCGCCGTTCCTGCAATCGGCCACCAGTGAACCGCATCACATTGTGCTGGACCTTTCCGGGCTAGAGTATGTATCCAGCGCCGGGTTGCGCTGCTTCATGCTCGCGGCCCGTCAGGCGCGCGGTCAGGACAGCCGCATCGTGGTGGCGGCATTGCAACCCATGGTCGCGGAGATTTTCCAGATCAGCCGCTTTGACCTGGTGTTGAAGGTTTATGCGGACGTAGAAGCCGCCCTCACGGCGCTGGCGGCAGATAGCGCGAGCAGCAGCACCCCTCGTTCCTAGGAGCAGGCATGCGAGTCAGATTCTGGGGCACACGTGGCTCCATCGGTGTGGCGATGACCTCCGCCGAATTGCGCAACAAGATCGCCCAGGCGCTGCTGCAGGCCTCGGGGAAAACCTTCGGCAATCTGCAGGAGGCCTACACCTACGCCACCAATGAGCTGGATTTCTCACTCACGCACACCTTCGGCGGCCATACACCGTGCGTGGAATTGCAGACCGGCAGCGACGAGTACTTCATCTGCGACCTGGGCTCGGGCGCCCGTCCGTTGGGGGTCAACATTCTGGCTCGGCAGGCCGGTCGGCCGGCCACCATCAATGTGTTCATGTCCCATGTTCACTGGGACCACATCATGGGTTTCCCCTTCTTCGGGCCGGCGTACGTGCCGGGCAGCAAGATCCGCATTCATTCCAGCCACGAGATTGTGGAAAGCGCTTTCCACCTGCAGCAGTGCGCACCCTGCTTCCCGGTGCTGTTCGAGCAGCTCGCGGCCAACATCGAATTTGTCGTGGTGGAACCGGACAAGCCGTTTGAAGTCGGCGGCGTGAAGGTCACCACCCATCTGCAACTGCACGCAGGCGATTCCTACGGCCTCAGGTTCGAGCACGGCGGCAAGACCGTCGTGTACTCGACCGACTCCGAGTACAAGCTGGACGATCACAAGCAGGTCGACGAGATGACCAAGTTCTTCAAGGACGCGGACATGCTCATCTTCGACGCCATGTACACGTTCGCCGACGCCATCTCGGTGAAGGCCGACTGGGGTCACTCCAGCAACATCGTCGGCGTGGAGCTGGCCGAGCAGGCCAAGGTGAAGCACCTCGTGCTCTTCCACCATGAGCCTGCCAACAACGACACGGCGCTCAATCGCCTCTTGGTCGAAACCCGGCGCTACGAAGAGCTCACGCGGGGCGATCATCAGTTGCAGATCAGCGCCGCCTACGACGGGCTGGAGCTGGAAGCCTGAAGTCCGTCGCCGAGCGCGTCCATCCGAATATTCGCATTGGCGCTTTCGGCTTCGCGCTGATCGCTCTCGCGATCGCGCTACCCGTCCTGATGTGGACGGCCCCACGACCGGTGGTGGGGCTGCGCAATGCGAATTTCGATCAGTACCAGCGGCTGTTTCCACGCGACCGGCGCGAAGCGCCCGCGATCATTGTCGGCATCGACGAGAACGCGCTGGCGGTCGCCGGCCAGTGGCCGTGGCCGCGCACCAAGGTCGCGGAGCTGGTCGCGCGCATTCAGGCGCTGCGGCCCGCCGCCATCGGTTTCGACATCACATTCAGCGAGGCGGACCGGCTCTCGCCCGGCGCGCTGGCGAAGAGTCTGCCCGACCTGCCGCGCCCGGTGGTCGAGCAGCTCGGCTCGCTGCCTGCCAATGACACGGTGTTGGCCGAGCAGATCAGCCGGTCGCCCGTGGTGATGGCGCTCGTCGGCGAGTCCGATCCCAGCGCGGGAACGCTGACCGGCATCGCGCCGCTGCTGATCGACGACAAACTCGGGGCGAGCCTGCGCCGATACGCGGGCTTCCAGTCCAGCATCGAGACCATCGCCTCGCGCGCATTCACCCAGGCGCTGCTGAATGGCGACACCGATCAGGGCGTCATTCGCACCGCACCGATTCTGGCCGACGTCAAGGGGACGCAGGTGTCGGGGCTCAGTCTCGCCATGTGGCAAGCCGCGACCGGCTCGCCGATTCTGGCGACCGATCTGGGTGGCGGCATGGCCGAGGTGGCGGTAGGCCAACTCCGCGTGCCGGCCGCGAGCGATGGCACCTTCCTGATCTGGTTCGGCCGCCACGATGCGAAGCACCGCATCGTGTCCGCCGCGGAAGTCCTCAAAGGCGCACTGAAGCCCGACACGTTCGAAAACAAACTCGTGCTGATCGGCGCGACCGGCATCGGGCTTCTCGACTACAAGACCACGCCACTGGGAGAGTTCGTGCCGGGCGTGGACATTCATGCGCAGATGATTGAACAGATGTTCACGGGCCAGTATCTGCGGCGACCCAGCTGGTTTCTCTGGATCGAGATCGCGCTGTTGATGGGCGGCATCCTCACGGTCCGCTGGTTGGCGGATCGGTTGAGCGCGAATCGGTTGGTCGCGGTCGCGCTGGCGCTGGGCATGGCGCAAATCGTCGCGGGACTTCTCGTGTTTCGCGTCGCCGGCGGGCTGCTGGACATCGCCTGGCCGGCTGTGGGCACCTTGCTGGCCAGCAGCCTTGTGCTGGCGGACAGCCTGGCGCGGAGCGAGCGTCAGCGGCGCGCACTGCGCGAGCAGGCGGCCCGGATTTCCGGCGAGCTCTCCGCCGCGCAACGCATCCAGATGGGGCTCCTGCCGAATCCGCAGGAAGTGTTCGCTGGCGAAGGCCGCTTCACGGTCGCGGCCTTGCTGGAGCCGGCGCGAACGGTTGGCGGCGACTTCTACGATTGCTTCATGCTGGACCCCCATCACTTGTTCTTCGTCGTGGCCGACGTGTCGGGCAAAGGGCTACCGGCAGCTCTCTTCATGGCGGCGGTGAAGTCGCACATGAAAAGCGCGGCGCTCGCCTCTGATGAACACCTGTCGACGGTGATGCGTCGCGCGCAGGAGGACATCGGCCGCGAGAATCCGGAGTCCCTCTTCGTGACCGCCTTCGCCGGCATCCTCGACGCGCGCAGCGGCCGCCTCGTCTACACCAATGCGGGACACGAGCCGCCGTTCGCCGGCCTGCCAGACGGGCGGCTCATCCGCCTGGAGCGCGCGGACGGGCCGCCTCTCGGCACACTGGAGAACTTCGAATATTCGCAAGGTGAGCGCCCAATGCAGGCCGGTGAATGGCTCTGCATCCTCACCGACGGCGTCACCGACGCGACGAGTGCGGATGGCAAGATGTTCGGCATCGAGCGGATTCGCGAGACATTGGAAAAGCCGGCACTGGCCGCATGGCCCGGAGAAGTGGTGAAGCGCCTGCAGACTGATGTCGCCGCGTTCGCCAAAGGCGCGGTACCGGCTGACGACCTCACTCTGCTGGTGGTGCGGTGGAACGGCCCGTCGGCTTGACGTCGAAAGCGAAAGCGCGCGTCAGCGGACGTTGATTTCGACGCGCCGGTTTCTCGCCTCGGACACGCCATCGCCCGTCTGAATGAGCAACTCGCGCTTACCCCGCCCCGCCGCCTGAATGCGGTCCGGCGTGAGACCCAGCGGCTTCACCAACAGCTCGCGCACGCGCTCGGCGCGCTGCAAGGAGAGCTTGTCGTTGGACGATTCCCCGCCCACCGTATCGGTGTGGCCGATGACCACGATATCTGGTGCTGGGCGGCTTTTCAGTTCGTTCAGGATGCGCGCGATTTCCTCGCGCGACGCCGGCGTGAATTCATCCTTGCCTTCAAGGAAGTACAGGACAAATGACGCCGGCTTGGGTGGAAGCGCGGAGAGGGTCGAGGCGAATTGGTCATGCACCTCGGCCTGCGTGAAGCTGCGGCCCCTGGCCGTGCCGCCAAGCACCTCGACGCCCGCCCACGCCTTGTCGAGGAGATGCTGGCCCGAATTGCTGACGACCGACACACCGCCCACATGGCCATCCTTGCCGGGCAGAATGATGACGGATTCGTTGGGCGACGGCCCCTGCGGCGCGCTGGCGCAGCCAGCGACGAAGACGCCGCCCGCGACGAGAAGCAGCGCCGCCTTCATCAGCGCGCGTCGTCGACCTTGATCACGAACTCGGTGCCGCGCACACCCATGATGGAAGATGGCGTGCGAATTTTCATCGAATCGGGGTTCTGCTTCACCATCTTGCCGGAGACGACTGCCACCGTGCCGCGCTTCACCGATGAGTTGAACTCGCCCACGTGGGTGGTGGAGTCAAAACGGAAGCTGTCGATGGCCAAGGTGCTGTTGGGGCCGCTGGACATCAGGCTGTTGTCGGCGAAGGTGATGCCCACCGCGCCGTCAGCGCCCGTGACGACCGTGTCGGCCTGCATGAGTTTCATGCCGACCGCCGCAGGCAGTTTCTGGCCCTGGCGCTCCACAACGGCCGTGCCCTTCAGAATCTTGATCTCCCCCACCACCGACGCGTTCACTGAACCGGCGGCGAGCAAGAGCGCGATGAGATAGGTGCCTTTCATGTCGATACTCCCCAATGAGGCGCTCCGAGCGAGCGACTATGCACTCTATAATGCCCGAATGAGTACGCCTGTGAATAGTGTCACAAAGGCGTCGCACGAAGCCATGTTCACCGCGCGCATGAAGGACATGGTGGCGGTGCGCGCCTTTCTGGATCGATTCTGTGCCGACAGCGGTGTCGCGCACGGCGCCTGCCTGCGGCTGCACCTGGTCGCCGAGGAATTGTTCACCAACACCGTCAAGCACGGCCACCGGGGCGGTAGTGACGCGCCCGTGGTGATGACCCTGGCCACTCTGCCTGACGGCATCCGCCTCACTTACGAGGATCAGGCACCCCCCTTCAATCCGCTGGCCTATGCGGACAAGTTCAAGGCTGCGGAACATGTCGAAGGCGGCAAGGAAGGTGGCCTGGGCGTGGTGTTGGCCCGGGAAATGGCGCTCGATGCCGAGTACTACTACCTGTTTGGTCACAACCGGGTCTCCCTCAAGCTGTCGCTCGTCAATTCGGCCTGATTCCCCGGATTCGCGTTTCCGGCTATAATTTCTGGCTTTGCCGCACCCCAATTCCGGCCTGGTAGCTCAGTCGGTAGAGCAGAGGACTGAAAATCCTTGTGTCGGTGGTTCGATTCCGCCCCAGGCCACCAAATCGCAAAACGCCCCCTCGTGGGGCGTTTGCGTTTGCATCGACAGCGAATGCACACGGCGGACCAGCACCCCTTTGCTATAATTTTTGGCTGTGTTTCGCAGTCTGCCAAGGCCGCCTCGCGTCCTTGCGAATATTCGCATCCACGTCCCCATCCCCACTGCCACAACAGGAGCCCAGCATGGCCAAGATCAAGGTGAAGAACCCCGTCGTCGAAATGGACGGCGATGAAATGACCCGCATCATTTGGCAGATGATCCGCGAGCGCCTGATCCTGCCCTACTTGGACATCGACCTGAAGTACTACGACCTCGGCATGGAGCATCGCGATGCGACCGATGACAAGGTCACGGTCGACTCCGCCATGGCGACCAAGGAATACGGCGTCGCCGTGAAGTGCGCCACCATCACGCCCGATGAAGCCCGCGTGAAGGAATTCAACCTGAAGCAGATGTGGAAGAGCCCCAACGGCACCATCCGCAACATCCTCGACGGCACGATCTTCCGCGAGCCCATCATCTGCAAGAACGTGCCGCGCCTGGTGTCTCACTGGGACAAACCGGTGGTGGTGGCCCGTCACGGGTTCGGCGACCAGTACCGCGCGACCGACTTTCAGTTCCCGGGCGCCGGCACCCTCAAGATGACGTTCACGCCTGCGGACGGCGGCGCGCCCATCGAGCGCGAAGTGTTCAAGGCGCCAGGTGCCGGCATCGCCATGGGCATGTACAACCTGGATGAATCCATCAAGGGTTTCGCCCGTGCCTGTTTCAACTACGGCCTTGAGCGCAACTACTCGGTGTACCTGTCTTCCAAGAACACCATCTTGAAAATCTACGACGGTCGCTTCAAGAACCTGTTCCAGGACATCTTCGACGCCGAGTTCAAGGCCAAATACGACGCAGCCGGTCTGACCTATGAACACCGCCTCATCGACGACATGGTGGCCTCCAACCTGAAGTGGAGCGGCGGCTATCTGTGGGCGTGCAAAAACTATGACGGCGATGTGCAGTCCGATACGGTCGCGCAGGGCTACGGCTCGCTGGGCCTGATGACCTCCGTGTTGATGTCTCCGGACGGCAAGACAGTCGAGGCGGAAGCCGCGCACGGCACGGTGACACGCCACTACCGCATGCACCAGCAGGGCAAGCCCACATCGACCAACCCGATCGCATCCATCTACGCCTGGACGCGCGGCCTCATCTTCCGCGGCAAGATGGACGGCACGCCGGATCTCGTCAATTTCGCGCAACTGGTGGAGAAGGTGTGCGTGGACATGGTGGAATCAGGCAAGATGACCAAGGACTTGGCCATTCTGATTCGCCCTGATCATCCGTATCTGCACACTGAAGATTTCCTCTTGGAAATCGACAAGGAACTCAAGCGCCGCATGGCTTGATGCGAGTATTCACGATGCAGATGGCAAGCAAGGGGGCTGTCAGACGCCCCCTTTTCATTGGTCTGTTCGCGCTTTGTCTCATGGTCGGCGGCGTGGCACGCGCCCAGTCGGCGGACCCGGAACACGGCATCCAGGTTTTCACCGAGAACGATCTCTTCAGCCGCAGCAGCACCGACCAGTGGTACACCAACGGCTTGCGCATCGTGTATCTGCCGCGCAAGCAGGAATGGACGCAGCTCGAGGAATTCAATCGTCTGGCGCGCCGTTTCTACGATCCCGAGGCTGTTGTCCGCGTGGGCTTCACGCTGGGACAGGACATTTACACGCCACGCGACATCAGCAATCCCAACCCGCAGCCGTGGGATCGCCCCTGGGCGGGCTGGACCTATGTCGGCGCACTGGCGCAGGCCGCCTCGCCCGACACGCAAGACACGGTTGAACTCAATCTCGGTGCGGTCGGGCCAAACAGTGGCGCGCGGTCTGTGCAGACGCGTTGGCACCGATTCATTGGCGCGCCCAAACCGGAGGGCTGGGCGAATCAGATCAGCAACGAGCTGGGCGTGAATCTCACGTGGAAACGCCAGATACGTCGCCAATATGTTTGCAACACCCTCGACCTGATCCCGCACTACGGCGCGGCGCTGGGCAACATCTACACCTACGCCGCGGTCGGCGCGACGCTCCGCGTGGGCCGCAACTTGTCCGGCTTCGGCGATGACCGCAGCGTGACCAGCTTGCGGCGGGGTGCCACCATCAGCGGCTTCTGCCTGCCGCCGGAACGCTCGGCCACCGAGTTCTACCTCTTCGCCCGCACCGAGGGACGGCTGGTCGCGCGCAACATCTTTCTCGACGGCAACACCTTTCGTGGCAGCGCCAATGTGACCAAGCGCCCCTGGGCGTGGGATGTCTCGGCGGGCGCCTCAGTCAGGTTCATGGAGAACTTCCGCATCACTTTCACGCAGACCTGGCGCTCCATGGAGTTCAAACCGGTCGATGAGCGCACGCCGCGCGGCGTACACCGCTTCGGCACCATCGTCGCGGCCTACGAGTTCTGACCTCGCGAGCCGCGCCTCTCAGGCAGTGTCGGCGAGACGCGGTTTTTTCGGATCGATGCGCACGACTTTCACCATCTTGTCCTGAGTCTGCATGATCTCGATGGGATAACCCGCGACCTTCACCGCGAGCCCCGGTTCGGGGATATCTTCCAGCTGCTCCAGCAGCAGGCCGTTGATGGTCTTGGGTCCGTCCAACGGAAAGTGGAGGCCCAGCTTGCGGTTCAAGGTGCGCAACGGACAAGAGCCTTCGACGATCACCGTGCCATCCTCCTGACGGTGGATGAGTCCACCCGTGGTCGGGCTCTGGCTGGTGAATTCGCCGACGATCTCTTCGAGGATGTCCTTCATTGTCACCAACCCCTGCATTTCGCCGTACTCATCGACAACGATGGCCATGTGGCGCTGGTTCTCCTGAAAATTCTGCAATTGCTGCAGCAAGCCGGTGCCCTCGGGAATGAAGTAGGGATCGCGGATGATCTCGCGTAGCGACTCCTTGCTGAGCGGCTCCTTGCGGATGGCGTTCAGAACTTTGCGCACGTGAACGATGCCGACGACGCTTTCCGGCCCGCCGTCATACACCACGAGCCGCGTGTGATGCGCCGTCGACAAGGTGTTGCGGATGTCTTCGATCTTGCCGGCGATGTCCACGCCCTCTATTTGCGAGCGCGGGGTCATGGTGTCATCGACGGTCATGTTCTCCAGCTCGAAGAGATTGACCATGATGGTCTGATGCTTCGGCGGGATGAAGCGGCTGGACTCCAGCACGAGCGTTCGCAGCTCCTCCATCGACAATTGGCCGTCGCCATCCACATCGCCCTTGGGCTTGATGAAGAGCACCTTGAGCAGGGCCTGGACGAAGAGGTTGACGAACCAGACCACGGGATAGGCGAGGCGCAGGAGCGGCGAAAGCACATAGGACGCAGGCAACGCGATGCGCTCCGGATACGAGGCGCCGATGACCTTGGGTGTGATTTCACTGAACACCAGAATGAGGAAGGTGATGCCGCCCGTCGCGAGCGCCAACACGATTTCATCCTGGCCGAACAGGCGCTCGGCGATGAGCGCGAACAGCACCGCCGAGGCCGAGTTGACCAGATTGTTGCCCAGCAGGATGACGCCCAGGAGCTTGTCGGTTTGATTGAGAAGATCGCTGGTCTTCCGGGCCGAGCGGCTTCCCTGCTTGACCAGATGTTTCAGGCGGTAACGGTTCAGCGCCATCATGCTGGTCTCGGAGATGGAGAAGCATGCAGAAATGAGCAGCAGAATGCCCTGCGCTGCGAACAGCCAACTGAGTGGAATGCTGGCCATGCGGTCAGATGCGACCGAGCAATACTTGCAGCACGAACTTGCTACCGATGTAAGCCAGCAGCAGCGCGACAAAGCCGATCAGTGTGAGGCGAATCGCCTTCTTGCCGCGCCAGCCGAAGCGCCAGTGGCCGAACAGGAGCCAGGCGAAGATCAGCCAGGACGCGATGGCGAAGACAGTCTTGTGATTGAACTTGAACGCCTTGCCGAAGAGCGCCTCGCTGAAAAACACACCCGACACCAGTGTCGCCGTGAGCAGGACGAAGGCGGCCAAAAGCAAACGAAACAGCCACCGCTCCATGCGGATCAAGGGCGGCAACCCGCCCGCCTGCGGCGGCAGATCGCCTTGATGCAGCCAATGCTCCATCGCCGTCATGAGGAGCGCATGCAGCGCCGCGATGGTGAACAGCACGTAGGCGGTGATGGCCACGATGAAATGCAGCTTGAAAAGCGGCTGGCCGCCATACGGCACCACATGCTCCGCAGGCAGAAAAATGGGCAGCACCGCCACCACCACCGCGAGCGGCGCCAGATAACGCGCCACCAGATGCGTGAGGCTCACCGAGAAGCCGATGATGACGTAAATGGCGAGCGTGCCAAAGGTGATGAGCGAAAGCGACGCGGCGAAGTTCAGGTTGAACCCGGACTCGGCGAAGAGGTCGCGACTCAGATTGAAGCCATGCCACAGGACGGCGAAGCAAAGCAGCGTCGAAATGGCGGCCAGCCGCATCGGCAACGCCCGCTTCGCCGCCGACTCGCGCGTCACCGCGCCGGCCGTGGTGAGCCCCGGCCACCACGCCAGCACCGCCGCGCCGAGATAGAAGAGCGCGGTGATAAAATGAAGGTCGATTTGCATGAATGAAGACGGCGCGGCGTTTGCGCCCCGCTCGCTTGCCGTGTCACAGGCTTGATCGGCACAGTCGCGAGACGATGCGACCAGTTTACACGAAGGATTTCCCGCTACCGATGCTAGACAATCTCACCAATCGCCTCTCCGGCATCGTCAAAACGCTTCGCGGCCAGTCGCGGCTCACCGAAGCCAACATCCAGGATGCGTTGCGCGAGGTGCGCATGGCGCTCCTCGAAGCCGACGTGGGCCTGGCCGTGGTGCGCGACTTCATCGCGGCGGTGAAAGAAAAGGCGCTGGGCGCCGAAGTCATGCAGAGCCTGACACCGGGCCAGGCGCTCATCGGCATCGTGCATCAGGAACTGGTGCGCTTGATGGGCGGCGAAAACGAGGGCATCGATCTCGCCACACAACCGCCCGCCGTCATTCTCATGGCCGGCCTGCAGGGCGCCGGCAAGACCACCAGCGTCGGCAAACTCGCGCGGCTCTTGAAGGAGCGGCACAAGAAAAAAGTGCTGGTGGTCAGCGCCGACGTGTACCGCCCCGCCGCCATCGAGCAATTGAAGACGCTGGCGGGTCAGTTGGAGGTCGATTTCTTCGCGAGCGACCCGTCGCAGAAGCCGGTGGACATCGCACTGGCCGCCAAGAATTGGGCGGTCACGCATCTGCACGATGTGCTCATCGTCGATACCGCCGGCCGTCTCGCCATCGACGAAGCCATGATGGCGGAGATCAAGGCGCTGCATGCCGCGCTGAACCCGATCGAGACGCTCTTCGTCACCGACGCGATGCAAGGCCAGGATGCCGTCAATGTCGCCAAGGCGTTCAACGAAGCGCTGCCGCTCACCGGTGTGGTGCTGACCAAACTGGACGGCGATTCGCGCGGTGGTGCGGCGCTGTCGGTGCGGCACATCACGCAAAAACCGATCAAGTTCGTTGGCGTGTCGGAGAAGACGGACGGCCTGCAGCCCTTTCACCCGGCGCGCATGGCCGAGCGCATTCTTGGCATGGGCGACGTGTTGTCACTCATCGAAGAGGTGCAGCAAAAGGCGGATCACGACGAAGCGAAGCGCCTTGCCGAGAAGATTCGCAAGGGCAAGGACTTCGATCTGGAGGACTTCAAGGCCCAGCTGATCCAGATGCGCAACATGGGCGGCATGGGGGCGCTGATGGACAAGCTCCCGGCGCAGTTGGCCCAGGCCGCGCAGGGCAACCCGCAACTGGCGGAGAAGAAGCTGAAGCGCACCGAAGGCATCATCAATTCAATGACGCCGGCCGAGCGCAAGAAGCCGGATTTGCTGAAAGCGTCGCGCAAGCGCCGCATCGCAGCCGGCGCCGGCGTGCAGGTGCAGGAAGTGAACATGCTGCTCAAGGAATTCGAGCAGATGCAGAAGATGATGAAAATGATGAAGTCCGGCGCATTGCAGAAAATGATGCGCGGGATGAAAGGCATGCTGCCCGGCATGCGCTAGCCGGGCCGCCCGCGGTGTCATGTACGCCATCGACGCGGTCAAGCGTATCGCCTCCACGCCGCTGACCGCGCGGGTGTTGCTGCGCGAATATTCGCAACGCATCGAGGAAGTCGAGCCTCACGTTCAAGCGTGGGAAACGCTGGATGTCGCGCGCGCGCTGGACGAGGCGCGCGCCTGCGACCTCGGCCCGACTCGCGGCATCCTGCACGGCATCCCCATCGGCGTGAAGGACATCATCGACGCGGCCGGCCTCCCGACGCGCTGCGGATCGCCGATTTACGCCAGCCAGGTCGCGTCCGCCGACGCCGCCTGCGTGGCGCTCGCCAAGGCCGCTGGCGCCATCGTCATGGGCAAGACCGTCACCACGGAACTCGCCTGGTTCCATCCCGGCAAGACGCGCAATCCGCACAACCTGGCGCACACGCCCGGGGGGTCGTCATCGGGCTCCGCCGCCGCCGTCGCCGCGGGCATGGTGCCCATCGCTTTCGGCACGCAGACAGCGGGCTCCGTCATCCGCCCGGCCGCGTATTGCGGCGTGGTCGGTTTCAAGCCCAGCTTCGGCCTCGTTCCGCGCGCAGGCGTGAAGTCGCAATCGGAGAGTCTGGACACGATAGGCTGGATGGCCAACTGCGTCGACGACATCGCGTTGATGGCGGAGGCGCTGACTTGGGACACGTCCTTCAGATTGCCCGACACGCCGGTCGCGCCCCGCATCGGTGTCCTTGAACTGCCGGAGCACGACCAGGCTGACGCGGAGATGCTCTCCGCCATCGAGAGCGCGCTGCGAATATTCGCAAGTGCCGGTGCGAATATTCGCAGCGTGTCGCCGCCTGCCGCATTCAACGCGTTGAATGCGGCGCAGACAACGGTTCAGTTGTTCGAGGCCGCACGGAGTTACCACTGCGAGTATTCGCAACACAAGCACGCACTCTCGGCGCGGCTGGCAGGCTTGCTGGAAGAAGGTCGCCTGCGGACCTGGGACCAGTATCGCGCCGCCCGCGCGGTCATCGATACCTGCAAAGCCTTTTTGCCGCGAGTCTTTGACGGTGTCGACGTGCTCCTGCTGCCGGCCGCATCGGGCGCCGCTCCGGCTGGCCTTGAGGCCACCGGCGACCCGGTGTTCAACCGGGCGGCCACGGCCCTGCACCTTCCGGCATTGACCCTGCCCCACTTTCGCACCGGGGCTGGCATGCCCCTGGGCATTCAGTTTTGGGGGTGGTCGGATGTGGCGCTCCTGCAGGCGGCAAGATGGGCCGAGCAGGCGTTGCTGCGCCATTGCTAAGAGGCACTCAAGCGTAAGTAAGCGCTCCAATCCCTGAGCCACCTCGCGGCGCGTCTTCGAGCGCCCGTGTGCCACACACCGCTTCGGGTTGCGGCCGATGGCGAATTTCAATTAGAATTCAAGGCTTTCCGCGCTTTGTCAGACCGTTTATGGGCAGCGCGGACGTTCCCCGTTCGCAACGGGTCCGTTTTCCGTTCTCAACGGAATGATTCGAATCCATCTCGCATGGATTCTATTTAGACAGGAGTTATTCATGGTCGTGATCAGAATGTCCCGTGGCGGCGCCAAGAACCGCCCGTACTACAACATCGTCGTCGCCGATTCCAAGAATCCGCGTGACGGCCGCTTCATCGAGCGTCTGGGTTTCTTCAACCCGATGGCGCCGGAAGGCACCGAACAGTTCCGTATCGCGCTTGACCGCGTCGCTCACTGGGAATCCAAAGGCGCGCAAGCCTCTGACGCCGTGCAGAAGCTGATCAAGCGTGGCAAGCAACAAGCCGTCCCCCAAGCTGCCAAGTAAGGCGCCGGCGGACCTGGTGATCATGGGGCGCCTCCTGGCGCCCCGCGGCATCAAGGGCTGGCTCAAGGTCAAGACATTCACGGAAGCTGCCGACTCACTGGCCGACTTCGATGTCTGGTGGCTGAAACGGGGCGACAGCTGGGTACCCTGCGAGGTGGAAGATTCCGAGCTGGTGCATCTCGGTTTCAGCGCCAAGTTGAAAGGCGTGGACGACCGCAATGCCGCGGAGCTGATGCGCGGCATCGATGTCGCCCTCTCGAGAAGTGCATTGCCCGAGTACGACGACGCGATCTACTGGATTGACTTGATCGGCCTCGATGTGGTGAACCTGGCAGGTGATGCGCTGGGTGTGGTGGATGGCCTCCTCGAAACCGGCGCCAATGATGTGCTGGTGGTGAAGTCGGATGGAAGGGAACAACTGATTCCCTATTCCGAACAGGCCGTGAAGGACGTGGACCTGAAAGCCCGCCGCATCACGGTGGACTGGCAGAAGGACTGGTAAGGAAGCAGTCGTGTACATCGATGTCATCACGCTGTTTCCGGAGATGTTCGACGCGGTGGCCAAACATGGCATCACGCGGCGGGCATTGGAGCAACACCTGTGGTCGCTGGGCGTGTGGAATCCCCGCGACTTCGTTGAGGACAACTACCGCACGATCGATGATCGGCCGTACGGGGGCGGTCCCGGCATGGTGATGCTGGCGGAACCGTTGAACGCGGCGATTGATGCGGCGTTGAAGCGGCAGCAGGATGCGGGTGTGGCGGGAAAAGTGGTGTACCTGACCCCGCAGGCCAAGCCGCTCACCGATGCCGGTGTGCGCAGGCTGAAAGAAGAATCCGCCGGGCTGGTGTTGTTGGCCGGCCGGTATGAAGGGGTCGATGAGCGTTTGATCGAGGCGCGCGTCGATGAAGAGGTATCGATTGGTGATTACGTGCTGTCCGGCGGTGAGTTGCCCGCCATGGTGTTGATCGATGCGCTGGTGCGTCTGCTGCCCGGGGCGTTGAACGACGGCGAATCCGCCAGCCAGGATTCGTACAGCGACGGATTGCTGGACTGGCCGCACTACACGCGGCCGGATGATTGGAAAGGCCGCAAGGTGCCGCCCGTGTTGCAGTCGGGCAACCACGCGGCGATAGAGAAGTGGCGCAGAAAGCAGGCGCTGGGCAGGACCTGGCTTCGCCGCCCCGAGATGATCGCGGCGCTGACGCTGAACAAACAGGATTTGAAACTGCTTGAGGAATTCAGGCAGGAGCAAGCGCAGCAAAGGCAACAGGAACAGCAGCAACAGTAGTTTGATTCAACAACAAAAACCCGGCATCGAACAGAATCTGTTCAAAAGTGTAGCGAGCAAGCCCACGCTGGCAGCGAGACGCGCAGCTGTACATCCTGTACAGCGAGCATCGCAGTTGACAGATTGGGCTGCGCAGTAACTTTGGGACAGGTTCTGGTGTCGCTCTACCGGCAAGGCCAAGGGCCATAGACGAAAGGAAACAACATGAATCTGATTCAGCAACTCGAGCAGGAAGAAATCGCCCGCCTGGGCAAGAAGATCCCGAATTTCGCCCCCGGCGATACAGTGATCGTGAACGTGAACGTGATCGAAGGTGAGCGCAAGCGCGTCCAGGCCTACGAAGGCGTGGTGATCGCCAAGCGCAACCGCGGCCTCAACTCAAGCTTCATCGTCAGGAAGATTTCCTCGGGCGAAGGGGTCGAGCGCACGTTCCAGGTCTACTCCCCCTCCATCGCTTCCATCGAAGTGAAGCGCAAGGGTGACGTGCGCCGCGCCAAGCTCTACTACCTCCGCGATCGTTCGGGCAAGTCCGCGCGCATCAAGGAAAAGCTCAACGCCGCCCCGCAAGACATGTTGCCGGAAGAGCCGAAGGCTGCCGAAGAGAAAAAGTAACTGTCTTCGCTTCGGGCAGGACGGAAAGGGCGCTCCATGGAGCGCCCTTTTTCATTGCGCCGTGGTGATGCCCTCGCACGCCCGCCGCGCGGCATTCATGAATGCATGCAGCTTGCCAGCGTCCAGCCGGCCATCGGTTCGCACGCTGGAACACACGTCGAGACCAAAGGGCCGCACCTGCCGAATCGCGTCGGCCACATTGGCAGCAGAGAGGCCGCCCGCGAGAAACACGGGCAATGGGCACGCCTTCACGAAGCGCGCGCTGATCGCCCAGTCGTGTTGCCGACCCGTCCCGCCTAACTCCGCAACGGCCGCATTCGGCCGACCGGAATCCAGCAGGAACGCATGCACGTGCGGCTTATAGGCGTCGATCAGGTCCAGCGCCTCCGGACCCTCGACGTGGATGACCTGCACGCGCCGCACATGTGGCTCGAGGACCGCGAGCCGTGCCGACTCCGCCGGAGAAATGTGCGACACAACTTGCACGGTCGTGGGCCGCGTTGCGTGGATGTGCGCGGAAATCGCATCCGCGGTCGTTTCGCTGGTGAGCAGAAACGTTGCGACAGGCGGTGGCACGGCCGCCGCCACTTCCGCAATCAACGTATCCGGAATGGGGCCGGGCCCTGACGGCATGCGCGCAACCAGTCCCAACGCATCCGCGCCGGCCGCGATGGCCATGCGCGCTTCCTCGACCGAGGCGATGCAGCAGATCTTGATGCGCGTTCTCATGGCACATATTCTCGCAGACTCAGCGGGAGAGCAACGCCACCGCGACGGGCAGCGTGATCATGCCCAAGAGCGTCGATAACGAAATGATGAGCGCCACACTTTTGCCGTCGCCGCCCATGCGCACCGCGAGCACATAGGCAGAGGTTGCCGTGGGCAGTGCGCCGAACATGATGAGGATCTGGTGGTAGGCACCCGTCATGCCCAACGCCCCGGCAAGCACCCAGGCGGCCACGGGCAGCGCCAGCATCTTTACCGCAAGAAACCAGCTGATGATGGGTAGGTTGCGCCCGGCGCTTTCCAGCGTGAGTGCCGCCCCCACGGCCAGCAGGCCGCAGGCAAGTGACGCGGCACCCATGCGCGAGAGGGTCACGGCGATGGGTTCCGGAATGGTCCACCCGGTGAAGCTCCAGCCAACACCCGCGACGGTCGCGAGCAGCAGTGGATTCTGCGCCAGCTCTTTCAACACATTGCTTTCCGAGTGGCGCGCCAGCGTCCACACCGACGCGATGTTGGCGAGCGGTACCGCCACCGCGACGATGATGGCAAACGCGGCCAGCCCGGCGTCACCATACAGACGGCTCGCCACGGCCAGGCCGATATATGAATTGAAGCGAAACGCCGTCTGCACCCCTGATGCGAATATTCGCCCGTCCGGTTTCAGCAGCCATTTGCCCAGCCAACCCAGAACGATGCCGGTTGAAACGACCCCAATCGCGGCCAGCATCGCCGGGCCCGCGACGCCGAAGTCGATGCGGTTCTTCGCCAGCGACTGGAACAAGAGCGCGGGAAAGAGCACGTAGTAGATCAGCCGCTCCAGCCCCTCCCAGAACGGCCGGGTGAACTTGCCCGAGCGATGCAACAGCCATCCTGCCAGGATCATCGCGAAGTCGGGAAGGAGCAGCAGTGCGGTGGACATGATTCGTGGGTTCGGCGTGCGGACGCGGGCAGCTCGCATGATATGCCAGCGAGCAGGTCCTTCTCCCGAAGCACCGCCGCGGACACGAAAAAGTCGACCGCGGCGAAGTTCGTTGTGTACCATCTCGCGTTCCGCTTGCCCGTCATCCTCTCCAAATCGACTCCCGTTCAGGACACGTCATGCGCATTCTCATCAGTGAATTCATGGACAGCGACGCGGTGCGCTCGCTCGAAGGCCGTTTCGATGTTCACTACGACCCGAAGCTGGTAGACCAGCCGGATGAGCTCGCCACGCGCGCGGCCGACTGTGACGCGCTCATCGTGCGCAACCGCACCCAGGTGCGTGGCGCGCTCCTCGCCGGCGCGAAGAGACTGCGCGTTGTGGGACGGCTGGGCGTGGGCCTGGACAACATCGACTGCGACGCCTGTCGTGACCGGGGCATCGAAGTCATACCGGCCACCGGCGCCAACACCGTGGCCGTGGCCGAGTACGTCATCGCGACCGCGTTCATGCTGCTGCGCGGCGCTTACTTGTCCAGCCCGGACGTCGCGGCCGGGCGCTGGCCGCGCGCGGCGCTGTCGGAAGGTCGCGAGCTGGCCGGCAAGACGCTGGGTCTGGTGGGTTTCGGCGGGATTGGACGGCACACCGCGATGCTCGCGCGCGCCCTCGGCATGGCCGCGATCGCGCACGATCCGGCCATCGCGGAGAACGACGCGGCGTGGCAGGCGAGCGGCGTGGCGCCGACCACGCTTGATGCGCTCTTGAGTCGTGCCGACGTGATCAGCCTGCACGTGCCGCTGGTGCCGGCGACCCGGCACCTCATCGACGCCCGGCGCATCGCGACCATGAAGCCCTCGGCGGTGCTCATCAACACCGCGCGCGGCGGGGTCATCGACGAGGCCGCGCTGGCGCTGGCATTGCGCGAGGGTCGTCTCGCCGGGGCCGCGCTGGACGTGTTCGAAACCGAACCCCTGCCTGACGGAAGCGCGCTGGCCGACACGCCCCGCCTCCTCTTGACGCCCCACATCGCCGGCGTCACGGCCGAGTCGAACGAGCGCGTATCGGCGCTCATCGCGGAACGGGTCGCCGCCCATTTGGCCCCGGCCGGCCAGGTCATCTAGATCACCTACTTGACTTTGGGCAACCTGCTGCCTAGTATGGCTTCACGCATTCCGGCGGCCGGTCGTTCCGTCCGCGCACGTCCTACAACAATCGCGAGGAGAGCCCATGAACACCACAGCCCGCCGTGTGAGCCGTCGTCCCCACTTCCGCCTGGTCCCCATCGTCGCCGCCGTCACCGGTCTTTTGGCCGGCATGGCCCAGGCGCAGCAGGCCCAGCCCGGCGCCCCGAAGAAAGATGACGAGAAGCTGGAGAAAATCACGGTCACGGCGACCAAGCGCGAGGAATCGATCCAGGACGTGCCTGTGGCCGTCACGGTCGTCTCCGGCGAGCGCATGGAGCAGCTGAATCTCAACAACATGAGCACCATCACGTCGCAGGTGCCGACGTTGAATTTCCGCGCCAACGCATCGAACAAGGACACCGCGCTCTTCATCCGCGGCGTGGGCACCATCTCCACGTCGCCCGGCGTCGAGCCTACCGTTTCCACAGTCGTGGATGGCGTGGTGTTCCCGCGCCCCGGCATGGCGACCGTGGACCTGATGGACGTCGACCGCATCGAGATCCTGCGCGGACCGCAAGGCACGCTCTTCGGCAAGAACGCGTCGGCCGGCGTGCTGAACATCGTGTCCGTGCCCATCTCCTCGGCACTGGAACGCTATGTCGACGCCTCCTGGTTTGAAGGCCGGGAACAACGCATCCGCGCCGGCATCTCGGGCGAGCTGACCAACGGCGTCCTCGCGTCACTCACCGCCTTCATGGGCCAGTACGACGGCAACGTGGAGAACACTTTCCTCGGTCGCAAGGTGAATGGCTATGACCGCACCGGCGCCCGCGTCAAGTTCGAGCTGAAACCGGCGAAGGACGTGAAAGTCACCCTCATCGGCGACTACACACGCGCCGATGACAACGGCATTCGCGGCCCCTATGTGCGCGCCAGCGCCGCCATCAACGCGACGCACGCGCCCATCGTGCCCAGCCTTGAGAACCGGACCGTGTCCACCGACGTCGATGAACGCGTCCACGACACCAACTCCGGCGTGTCGGCCCAGGTCGACTGGAGCGGCGGCCGGGGCACCTTCACCTCGATCACGGCGCTGCGCGAGTGGCGGAACACCCAGTTCCAGGATATCGATGGCACGGCGCCGACGCCGTTGTCCAGCCAGATCGCCCAGCTTTCCGACCGCGGCGAGTTGAAGTCGGATGTCTTCACCCAGGAATTCCGCTTCGCCTCGGCCAAAGGCAAATCCTTTGACTACGTGGCCGGCGCCTACTTCATGCGCAACGAAACCGATGAGGTCTATCGGCGCGATGTGGCACGTTGCAACGGCACGCTCGCAGCGCTACCCAACGGACTCACGCCGTGCGCGGCGACGCTGAGTGATTTCGGCCGCGCCGAGTACGGCACGCTGTCGGAAAGCACCTCGCTCTTCGGTGAAGCGACCTTCCACGCGAGCCCGTCGCTTCGCGGCATATTCGGATTGCGCTACACCACGGACGAGCTCTCCTACTACCACAGCCGGTTCTCGACCCAGGCCGCAGCCATTCCCGGTGTGCAGCCCACCCGGAACCGCGTGTCCGGCTCCACCGAGGAGACCGGCGTGTCCGGCCGCATCGGGCCGCAGTTTGATCTTTCCAAGAACGTGATGCTCTACGCCACCTTCTCGCGCGGCTACAAGGGTCCGGCCTACAACGCGTTCTTCAACATGCAGCCCACGGCTGATATCGCGCTGGAGCCCGAGACCTCGAAGGGTTACGAAATCGGCTTCAAGTCCACGCTGCTGAACGACCGCATGACGCTCAACCTGGCCGCGTTCGACACCAAGTACAAGGGCTATCAGGCCAACTATCCCGATCTGGTGGGCGGCGTCGTGGTGACCCGCTTCATCAACGCGGGCGACGTGTCGACGAAGGGCTTCGAGCTCGACATGGAGGCGAAGGTCTCGCGCCAGTTCTCGGTCGCGTTGTCGCTCGCCAACACCAAGGCCCGCGTCGACCGCTTCAACTGCCCGACCGGTGCGACATGCCCAGCGCTGGACGGCCAGCCGCTGCCGTCGGCGCCGGATTGGAAAGGCGTGCTGCGCGCCAACTGGTGGACCGATCTTGCCAACGGCATGCGCCTGACCCTGGGCGCGGACACGACCTACTCCAGCGCCGTGCAGTTCGACCTCTCCACCTCGCCCAACACGATCCAGCCCAGCTATCGCATCTACAATGCGTTCATCGCGCTGTCGACCGGCGAGTGGCGCGTTTCGCTGGTGGGCAAGAACCTGGGCGACAAGTCCTATGCGGCGTTCCTGCTGCCCGGCGCCAACACCCAGCGGTCCGTGCCGCGCGATGACAAGCGGTTCTTCGGCGTCAATTTCCGCTATTCGTTCTGATCGCCTCTGGCGGGACAGCGCAGGGCGGAAGCGCTGTCCCGTTTTTTGCCTTCCCACTTTTCCGCCGTTTCACTAAGCCCCATGTCGCAGCCGCCGAGGCGAAGTCTGGAGTCATTGCGCAGCCAGCGCTGGCTGGCGAAGGACGACATGCGCGCCTTCGCCCATCGCCAACGCCTGCAGCAGCGAGGCCTCGATCGCGAGCAGTTTCTCGGCCGCCCGGTCATCGCCATCATCAACTCGTGGAGCGATCTTTCGCCTTGCCACGCCCATTTGCGCGAGCGCGCCGCCTCGGTGCGCGAGGGCATTGTCGCGGCCGGCGGCTTTCCCGTCGAGCTGCCTGCGCTGTCCTTGGGCGAAGTCATGGTGAAGCCCACCACCATGCTCTACCGCAACTTCCTCGCGATGGAGACCGAAGAGCTGTTGCGCTCTCATCCGGTCGATGGCGCCGTGCTGCTCGGTGGTTGCGACAAGACCCTCCCGGGCATGTTGATGGGCGCGCTCAGCATGGGCCTTCCCGCGCTCTGCTGCCCGGCCGGTCCCATGCTGAACGACCGCTATCGTGGGCAGACCGTGGGAGCCGGCACGCATACGCGCAAGTTTTGGGATGAGTACCAATCCGGCAACATCGACCAGAAGGAGTGGATACGCCTTGAAGCGCGCATGACCCGCTCGCCCGGCACCTGCAACACCATGGGCACGGCCAGCACGATGGCCGGCATCATCGAAGCCATGGGTTTCATGCTGCCGGGCGCCTCATCCCTGCCGGCGATGGATGCCGGGCACCCCCGCATGGCGTGGGCGTGCGGACGACGCATCGTCGACATGGTGTGGGAGGAGCTGACCCCTTCGCGCTGCCTCACACCGGCCGCCGTGAAGAACGGAATCGTAGCCTGCATGGCGCTGGGCGGCTCGACCAACGCCGCCATCCACATCGTCGCCATCGCCGGACGCGCCGGCATCACGATCGACCTGGACGAACTCGATGCCGTCGCGCGCCGCATCCCAGTCATCGCCAATCTCTTTCCCAACGGCGACCGGCTGATGGAAGACTTTCACTATGCGGGCGGCCTGCCGGCGCTCTTGAAGCGGCTCGGCGATGAAGTCGATGGCACGACGCTCACCGTGACCGGCCGCACCTTGGGCGAGCACATCGCCACGGCCGAAGTGCAGGACGCCGCGGTCATCCGCGCCCTCGATCAACCGGTGACTCGCGAGCCGGCGTTGGCGGTGCTGCGCGGCAATCTCTGCCCGGACGGCGCGGTCATCAAGGCCAGCGCGGCCAGCCCGAAGTTCCTGTGTCACGAGGGTGTCGCGTTCGTTTACGACAGCAACGAGGCGATGTTGGCCGCCGTGCATCGCGAAGACAGCGGCATCGACGAGGACAGCGTGCTGGTGCTTCGCAACGGCGGCCCGGTCGGCGCGCCCGGCATGCCGGAGTGGGGCAACCTGCCCATCCCCAAGCCGCTGCTCGCACGGGGTGTGCGCGACATGGTGCGCATCTCTGACGCCCGCATGAGCGGCACCCACTATGGCACCTGCGTGGTCCATGTCACCCCCGAATCCGCCGTGGGCGGCCCGCTCGCGCTGTTGAAGACGGGCGACCGCATTCGCCTTGATGTGCCGGCGCGCCGTCTCGACATGCTGGTCGATGACGCGGAGCTGGCGCGACGCCGCGAGACGCTTCCGCCGCGGGCGCCGGTCTTCGCGCGCGGCTGGCAACGTCTTTACACCGAGCATGTGCTGCAGGCGGATCGCGGCTGCGACTTCGACTTTCTGACCGGCACCGCACCCACCCCCGAACCCCCGATCTACTAGGGAGCCCACGACTGACATGGATCCGCTCACCAATCCGTTTCGCGAACTGCTTTCCAACAACGCCGTGCCTGTCGGCACCTGGCTCATGTCCGGCGCGGTCTCGACCGCGGAGGCGATGGGTTGCGCCGGCTTCAACTGGGTCGTGGTCGACATGGAGCATGTGCCCATCGACTACAAGGATGCCTACCACCTGCTGCAAGCCATCGCCGGCACGCCCGCGACACCGGTGGTGCGGCTCGCCTGGAACGACGGCGTGCTGGTGAAGCGCGCCCTCGACATCGGTGCGCAGACGCTCATGTTTCCCTTCGTGCAAAACGCCGACGACGCCCGCCGCGCCGTGGCCGCCACGCGCTACCCGCTGCCCGGCGCCGCGTCGCCCGGCACGCGTGGCTTCGCCGCCATGCATCGCGCCAGTCGCTACGCGACGGTGGCGGACTACGGCAAGCGCGCCAATGAAGGCGTCTTCCGCATGATTCAGATCGAGACCGGTGAGGCGCTGGGCCGCCTTGAAGAAATCGCGGCCGTCGACGGCGTCGATTCGATCTTCATGGGGCCCGGCGATTTGTCGGCGGCGCTGGGCCACATCGGCAACATCGCTCACGCCGACGTGCAAAACGCCATGGCCGATGCCGCCAAGCGCGCCCGCGCCCTCGGCAAGCCCATCGGCACCGTGGGACCCACGCCGGAGATGGTGCAGTCCTTCCTCAACATGGGCTACGACTACGTCGCCATCGCCTCCGACATGGGCATGATGATGCGCCAGGCCAACCAGTTTCTCACCGCGCTCCGGCCCGCCCTGGCGAAGCAGGTGTCGTCAGGCGTGTACTGAGCCATGCGCACGCCATCGAGCACCTCGCGGGGTTTGATCATCGCGGCGACGAGTCCGGGCGGCTGCATGCCCGTTGCGAATATTCGCAACACGCGCCCCGCCCCGGAATTCCTGTCGCCGCTGCGCGAAACCGGCACTGCGAATATTCGCAAAGGCGACACGCCATGAGCGGCGTCTCGTTGAAGCAGGTCACCAAAGCCTACGACCGCGCGACGCAGGTCATTCACGGCGTGGACCTGGAGATCGCCGCGGGTGAATTCATGGTGTTCGTCGGCCCCTCGGGCTGCGGCAAGTCGACCTTGATGCGCATGATCGCGGGACTGGAGAGCATCACCGGCGGCACGGTCGCCATCGGCGGGCGGGTGGTGAACGATTTGCCCCCGCGCGAGCGCGATGTCGCGATGGTGTTCCAGGATTACGCGCTGTATCCGCACAAGAACGTCTATGAAAATCTCGCGTTCGGCCTCAGGCTGCGCAAGGCGCCGGCGGCCGAAATCGACGCGCGGGTGAAGGACGCGGCCAAGGCGCTCAAGATCGACCATCTTCTCGAGCGCAAACCGCGCGCGCTGTCCGGCGGCCAACGCCAGCGGGTCGCGATGGGTCGCGCCATCGTGCGCCAGCCGAAACTCTTCCTGTTCGACGAACCGCTGTCGAATCTCGACGCGCAGTTGCGCGGCGAGGTGCGCACCGAAATCAAGAAGCTGCATCAGCGGCTCGGCGTCACCACCATTTACGTGACCCATGACCAGGTGGAGGCCATGACGCTGGCCCAGCGCATCGTGGTGCTGTCGGCCGGACGCATCATGCAGGTGGGCACGCCGGATGAGATCTACCATCGCCCCGCGTCCCGCTTTGTCGCGGGCTTCACCGGCTCGCCGCCGATGAACTTTCTCTCGGCCCGAGCCACGGACGCGGGCGGGCTGCTGCTGGGCGAAGGTGCGGCGCTTCAACCGGATGAGGCGCTCGCCGCCAAGCTCAAGCCGCTGGCAGGCGGCGCCGTCGTCCTCGGCATCCGCCCCGAGGATGTCCACGCGGGCGCCACCGCCAACACGCACACGCCAATCGCGGCCGCCGTCGACGTGGTCGAGCCGCTCGGCGCCGAAACGCTGGTCACTTTCACGACCGCGGCCGGCCCGCTTATCGCGCGGCTCTCGCCTTCGATTCGCATGGCGGCGGGCGAACGGCACACGGTGTATCTCGACCTCGGCCGCGCGCATGCGTTTCGCGCCGACGACGGCGCGCTGATCGGGTCGGCGGCGTGAAGTTCCTTTTCGGCGCCCTGCTGCTTTCGGCGGCACTCGCCAGCGAGGCCGCGACCGAGCTCAAAGTGCTGGTGGGCGGCCAGCACCGGCCCGATGTGTTTCGCGAGCTCCTGCGCGAATATTCGCAACTGAATCCCGGCGTCACCATCACCCTCGAAGTGGGCGGCGCCACCTCGGAGCTGCTCCAGCGCTACCTCAACACCCTGCTCTCCGCGCGCGACAGCTCGCTGGACGTGTTCCTGATCGACGTGGTGCGGCCCGCGCAGTTCGCCGCCGCCGGTTGGGCCGAACCGCTGGACGCCCATCTCGGCGCGGACCGCGAGGCGATGCTCGCGAGCTATCTGCCGCGCTATCGCGCCGCCAACACGGTCGCCGGTCGCCTGCAAGCGCTGCCCGCGTTCTCGGACGCGATGTATCTCTACTATCGCAAGGACCTGCTCGCGAAGCACGGCGTCGCGCCACCGACAACCTGGCCCGAGCTGGCCGCCGCCGCAAAGAAAATACTCGCCGCCGAGCGCGATCCCAATTTGCAGGGCTTGAGTTTCCAGGGCCGCGCCATCGAAGGCGCGGTGTGTACCTTCCTCCTGCCCTACTGGAGCCTGGGGGGCGAGGTGGTGCGGGACGGCAAGCTCGCCTTCGACCGCGCCAAAGCCGAAGCTGGCATCGCGATGTGGCAGGACATGATTCGCCAGGGTGTGGCGAAACCCAATGTCGCCGAGGTCGGCACCGACGACACGAGAAAGGAATTCCAGGCCGGCAAAGCCGTCTTCGCCGTGTTGTGGGGATACGGCTGGAACCTCTTCCAGACCGGGAAGGACACGCGCGTGACGGGCAAGGTCGGCGTCGTGCGCCTGCCGGCCATGCCGGGCGGCGAGGCGGTGTCCTGTCTTGGCGGCTGGAACTGGGCGGTGTCGGCGTACTCGCGCCACAAGGCCGAAGCGGCGCGCTTGGTCACCTGGCTCTCGGGGGCGGAGACGAGCAAGAAGCTCGCGCTGCGCGCGTCGTTGCAGCCGGTGCATGCGCACGTGTTTCGCGACCCCGAGGTGCTGGCCGCCGTGCCGTGGTTCGCCGATGCGCTGCCCGTCGTCGAGACCGCCGTGCCGCGGCCGGTCACGCCGATGTACCGACCCGTGTCCGATGCCATTCGGCTGAATCTCAACGCCGTGCTGGCCGGTGCGCGTTCGCCCAAGCAGGCGCTGGATGAAATCGAGCATCGCGTCGGGCGGGCGCTGCGTTGATGAACACCCGACCGCCCGGCCGCTCGCTCAGGCAACGCCTCGCCGACCCCGACGAGGCCACGTTGGCCGCGTGGCTGCTGGCGCCCGCGTTCGTGTTCATCGCCGTCATCGTGGTCTACCCGGTGCTGGTGCTCTTGTGGAACAGCGTGCATGACGCGCGGCTGCTCACCGGCCAGCCCGCGCGCTGGGCGGGGCTGGAGAACTACGCGCTGGTCATCGCCGATGCGCAGTTCTGGCGCGCGCTTCGCAACACGCTGGTCATCGTCGTCGTGACCGTGCCCGGCGCGCTGGTGGTGGGCATGGGCCTCGCACTCCTCGCCAACACGGCCGTGCGCTGGAAGGGGCCGGTGCGGCTGGCGTTGTTGCTGCCCTGGGCCATGCCGCTCGCATTCGTGGGCCTCATCTTCGCGTGGTTCTTCCACTCGGACTACGGCATCGTCAACGATGTGCTGCGCCGCCTGGGATTGCCCACGCCGATCTGGTCGGCGTCGGCCATGCTCACGATGTTCGCCGTGTGCATCGCCACGATCTGGAAGACATCCTCCTTCATGGCGTTGATACTGCTGGCGGGCTTGCAGACCATTCCGCGCTCGCTCTACGAAGCGGCCGAGGTCGATGGCGCCAGCAAGTGGACGCAGTTCACCCAGATCACGCTGCCGCTCCTCGTGCCGTCGATGCTGGTGGCGCTGATTTTCCGCACGCTCACCGCGATTCAGTCCTTCGACATTCCCTACAGCATTCCCGGCCCGGGCGAGGACACGCAGACACTCGCCATGTACATCCACATGAACGCGGTCGACTATCTCGATCTCGGCTACAGCTCGGCGCTGGCGGTGGTGATGTTCGGCCTCTCCATGCTGACGACCTGGGTGTACATGCGCCACATTCGCGGGGAGGAGGCGCGATGACCGCGTTCACCTCCGGTCGCGCCTTGCGAATATTCGCAGCGGCGAGCGTCATCCTGAACGGCTGCTTCCCGGCGCTCTGGATTCTCGCCACCGCGTTCAAATCCGAGGTGGAACTCACGACCAAGCCCATCACCTACTGGCCGCAGGACCCGACCGCGGCCAACTTCGTCGCCGCCTTCCGCGACCAGCCGCTGCCGCTCTATCTGGCCAACAGCGCGATCGTCGCGCTCGGCGCGACGCTGCTGTCGCTGCTGCTGGCGGCACTCGCGGCCTATGCCATCGCGCGTCTCCAGCTGAAGCGGCGCGGCATCATCCTGGCCGCGATCGTCGCCGTGTCGATGTTCCCGCTGGTGACGCTGATGGTGCCGCTTTTTGAAATCATGCGCGGCGTCGGCCTCCTGAACAGTTACTGGGCGCTCATCATTCCCTACACCGTGTTGAACCTGCCCATCTGCACCTTGATTCTCGTGAGCTTCTTCCAGGACATCCCGCGCGACCTGGAGAACGCCGCCATGATCGACGGCTGCACCCGGCTGGGCGCCCTGTGGCGCGTGGTCATTCCGCTGTCGGCGCCGGGCGTCTTCACCGCCGGCATTCTCGCCTTCGTGAACGCGTGGGATGAGTTCCTGCTGGCCCTCTCGTTCAACTCCGCCACCGCCTACCGCACGCTGCCGGTGGGCATCCAGATGTATCAGGGCGAATTCTCGTTTCCGTGGCCCACGATCTCCGCGGCGCTGGTCATCGCGATGGTGCCGGTGGTCATCGTGATCCTGATTTTCCAGGAGCGGGTGGTGAGCGGACTGACCAGTGGAGGCGTCAAAGGATAGACATGACATCGACCGCATTGAATCACGCAACCTTTCGCCGCTTGGGCGCGCTGGAAGCTCAGGGCCACGACGCGCGCGAGGCGCGCTTCACGCTGGGCGATCTCCCGCTCACCGTGCGCGCGCACGCGCCCGGCATTCTCCGCCTCACGCTGGGCGCACCGACCGCGCCGGACTATGGCCTCGTGGTGGGTCAGGACTTGCACGGCAATCTCGCCGTCAGCGCGACCGACCGCGGCTGGCGGGTCGCCGCCGGCGATCTCGCACTCGAACTCGCCCGCGAACCCTTGCGCATCACGCTCACCCGGAACGGCAAGCCCGTGCTCGGATCGATCACCGACGAACATTTTCGCGGCCACAGCCGCCTGCCCGCGTTCGGGGTCGATGACACCGCGCCGCGCCGCTGGCTGGCCTCGTTCGCGTTGGCGAGCGACGAGGCGATCTACGGATTTGGCGAGAAGTTCGGCCCGCTGGACAAGCGTGGCCAGCTGATCCGCGGCCGCATCGAGGATGCGCTGGGTGTCAACACGGAGTTGTCGTACAAGAACATCCCGTTTTGCTGGAGCAGCGCCGGCTGGGGACTTCTGGCGCTCACCACCGGCACCACCCGCCACGGCGTGGGCCATCCGCAATGGTCGCAGCGCAGCCACGTGCTGGAGGTCGAGGACGATGCGCTCGACCTTTTCTGCTTCGCGGGCGCGCCGGCCGAGATGCTGGAGCGCTACACCGCGCTCACCGGCCGCCCAGCATTGCCGCCGCTGTGGAGCTACGGCATGTGGCTCTCGCGCGCCTACTACCGCACCCCGGCCGATGCGCTCGCCGCCGCCCAGCAGTTGCGCGACCTCGCCGTGCCCTGCGATGTCATCACGTTGGACGGCCGCGCCGCGTGGGAGGTCAAGACGCGCTTCAACTTCCAGTGGGACCCGGCGCGCTTCGACGATCCCCCGCGTATTCTCGCGGCATTGAAGGCGCATGCGCTGAAAGTCTGCGTCTGGGAGTATCCGTACATCTCCATCCACAGCCCGCTCTTCGCCGAGTTGGAGCGAAAAGGTTGGCTGCTCAAGAATCGCGAGGGCAAGGCCGCCGTGTTCGATTGGGTGAAGGATCCCGGCGACAATCCGTTCGGCAGCGTGCTGACCCCGCTGCCACCGTCGGGCATCGTCGATTTCACCCATCCCGATGCGGCCGCGTGGTGGGCCGATTCGCATCAGCAGCTATTCGCCGACGGCGCCGATGTGATGAAAACCGACTTCGGCGAGCAGGTGGAGGACGACATGGTGGCCGCGAACGGCGAGACCGGGCGGCGTCTGCACAATGTCTATCCCCTGCTCTACAACCGTTGCGTGTACGAGGCGACACAACGCTTCAACGACGCCCACGGCCGGGGGCCGGCCATGGTCTGGGGGCGGGACGGCTTCATCGGTTCGCAACGCTATCCGATGCAATGGGGCGGCGATCCGCAAGGTGATTGGGAGGGCATGGCGGCCAGCATTCGCGCCGGTCTTGGCTACGGGCTGTCGGGCGTGCCGTACTACGCGACCGATGTCGGTGGCTTCTACGGCAGCGCGCAGCCGGACGCCGAGCTGTATCTGCGCTGGACGGCCAACGCACTCTTCTCCTCGCACTTCCGCTATCACGGCATCGGCGAGCGCGAGCCGTGGGCGTTCGGCGCGGAAGCGCTCGACATCGCGCGCGAACTGCTGCGGCTTCGCTATCGGCTGATTCCCTACATCGCCGGCGCGGCCGAGGAGGCCGCGCGCACCGGGCTGCCGCTGATGCGCGCGATGGCGCTCGCGTTTCCCGATGATCGCGCGGCGCGCGCGTTTCCGCTGCAATACCTCTTCGGCCCGGCCCTGCTCTTCGCCCCCATCGTGCAGCCGGGCGGCGAAGTCGAGGTCTACTTCCCGCGCGGCGAACACTGGATCGACTGGGCGAGCGGCGAACGCATCGAAGGCGGCAGCGTCCGCACGGTGAAGCGCGACCTCGACAGCATCGCCCTCTGGGGCCGCGAAGGCCATGCGCTGGCCCTGGGCCGCGCGGTGCGGCACACGGGTGAAATCGATCTGACCGCGCCGGTCGAAGCGGTGAAGCTCTTTGGCCTGACCCGCGCTCAACCTTGCGTGATGGGCTCGATGCTGCGGCTGCGCGAGCAGGCGACAGGCGCGCACCTCGCCGGCGTGGGCTTCGCGCTGACAGCCGCGATGTGCATGCCGTTCGGCGGCGCATTCGTGGAAGACGCCGCCGGCGGCGTGATGGTGAGACGTGACGGCAACGCTTGAGCTCATCGCCGGACCGAGCCGGCTCGTCATCGCGCCCGCAGTCGGCGGCGCGCTGGTTCGGCACCGCTGGCGCGACATCGACATCCTGCGGCCCGCGCCCGACGAGGCGGTGCGGGACGGCCGGGTTCGCCTGATGGCCTGCTATCCGCTGGTGCCGTATTCCAATCGCATCGCGCACGCCAAGCTGAAAACCGCTGACCGCGAATATTCGCTACGGCCCAACTTCCCGCCGGAGCCGCACGCCATTCACGGTGTGGGCTGGCAACGCGCGTGGCAGGTCTTGTCGTCGCACAAGGACGAGGCCGTGCTGGCGTTGGACCATGCGCCCGACCCGGATTGGCCGTTCGCCTTCCGCGCCGAGCAGTCGTTCAAGCTGGAGCCGGACGCGCTCAGCCTCACGCTCAGCCTCACCAACCGCGACAGCCGCGCCATGCCGGCCGGGCTGGGCTTTCATCCCTTCTTCCCCATCCGGCCCGGCTTGCATTTGCAGACCCGCTGGTCGGGCATGTGGGAGATGGGTGAGGACAAGTTGCCCACGCGCCACGTCGCCACGCCGACCGAGTCGGACTTCAGCGTGCCGCGCCCGGTGGACCGCTGGAAGATCGACAACGTCTTCACCGGCTGGGAGCGGGTGGCGCGGCTGGAGCACGACGGCCACACGGTTGTGCTCACCGCGAACGAGGTGCTGTCGCGCGTGGTGTGTTTCGCGCCGCGGGATGGCCGCGACTTCGTCGCCATCGAGCCGGTGTCGCATGTCATCAACGCGTTCAACATGGACATGGACGGCGTGAAGGACACTGGCGCGCTAACGCTGCCGCCCGGCGCCACGCTCACCGGCTCGCTGCGCATCGCGATGATCGGAAGAGGCCATCGATGACGCCGGCGATTCGCGACCACGGCGTGGCCACGCTTGTGCATGCGGCGCGCGCCCGCCTGGGCGAATGCCCGCTCTGGTCGGTGAAGGAGCAGGTGCTGTACTGGGTCGACATTTCCGGCCAAGCCATTCATCGCCTGGATCCGAATGCGGGGCTCGATGCCGCATGGGCCATGCCCAGCGAGCCTGGCTGCATCGGGCTCGCTCGGGGCGGCGGACTGGTCGCGGCCTTGCGCGACGGCTTCCATCACTTTCACCCAGGCACGGGCACGCTGACCAAGCTGGCCGACGCGCCCTATGACACCGCCAATCAGCGCTTCAACGACGGCAAGGTGGACGCCCAGGGCCGCTTCTGGGCGGGCGCCATGTTCGAGCCGCGCACGAGCGAGGCGGCCGCGATGTTTCGTCTTGAGAACGGACGGGTGCGCGAAGTCTTCGGCCCCGCGCGTGGCTGGGGCGTGAAGGTGAGCAACGGCCTCGCCTTCTCGGCCGACGGCACGCACGCGTTCCAATCGGACACACCCAACCATGTGGTGTACCGATTCGCGCTTGTCGATGGCGAGCCGGTCGAGCGCACCGTCTTCGCCCGCATGACCGACAACCGCGCGCGCCCCGACTACGGCGGCCGACCGGATGGCGCCACTCTTGACAGCGAAGGCTGCTACTGGAGCGCGCAGTACGAAGGCGGCCGGGTGTTGCGGCTGGACCGGACGGGCCGCACCATCGGCGTCGTCACCGTGCCGGCCAAGCGCACCACGATGGTCGCGTTCGGCGGGCCACGCCTGACCACCCTTTACATCACCACCGCGCGCGACGGCGCGGACGCGTCCGAGCTGGCGCGCTATCCTCACTCCGGCGGACTATTCAGTTGCGAGGTCGACGTGCCCGGCCGCCCCGAGTGCGAATATTCGCAGCGGTGACGACGACAGTGGATGACGCCATGACACGCTACACGGGACTTGAAGATCGGCTGGTGTTTGTTTCCGGCGGCGCCAGCGGCATCGGCCTGGCGCTGGTGGAACACTTCACCGCGCAGGGCGCGCGGGTGGCCTTTTGCGATCTTGATGCCGAGGCGGGCCAGGCGGCGGCGGACCGCCTCGCGGCGGCGCGCCACGCGCCGCGGTTTTCACCCTGCGACATCCGCGACGTGACGGCCTACCAGGCGCTCCTGGCGACGCTGGAAAAGGACGCCGGCGCCATCCGCGTCCTCATCAACAACGCCGGCAACGACCAGCGGCACACGCTGGCCGAGCTGACGCCGGAAAGTTGGGACAACGCACTGGCCGTCAATCTGAAACACCACGTCTTCGCCATCCAGCAGGTGGCCCCTGGCATGGCGGCGGCCGGCGGCGGCTCCATCATCAATCTCGGTTCCGTCTCGTGGATGCGCGGCCGGCCCGAGCTCACCGGCTACATCGCGGCCAAGGCGGCCATCTCGGGGATGACACGCGGTCTCGCGCGCGAGCTGGGACCTGCGAATATTCGCGTCAACGCGCTCGTGCCCGGCGCCGTGGTCACGCCGCGCCAGACGGCGCTCTGGCGCGATGCCGACACCGACAAGCGCTTCATCGACGCGCAATGCCTCAAGTTCCGGCTCGAGCCGGACCACATCGCGCGGGCGGCGCTGTTTCTCGCCGCGGACGATTCGGCCGCCATCACGGGGCAGAACCTGATTGTCGACGCGGGCTTGGCGCAGGTGTCCGTCGCCGGGTGAACGCGCCGCCCTCGCTTTCGCGGGAGGCGGCGCGCGTCACACCGTCTTGGCGAGATCGCTGAAGTACTCGTGCTTCGCCGTGTTCACGAGCGAGCGACGATATTCCACCGGTTCGTCATTGAAGGTGAGCGCGGTGCGGCGGATTTCCAGAAGCGGTGAACCAGTCTTCACACCCAGAGAGCGCGCGCCATCGGCATCGGCGGCCACCGCGCGCAGGCGCTCCGCCGTGCGCAGCACGGTGATGCCGAAGCTGTTCTGATACAGGTGGTAGATGGTGTTCGGCCGGTCGCGGAAGGCGGTGAGCGTCATGCCGGGAAAGCGCGCCTGGGCGATGGCGATGCGGTCCATGATCACCGGCACGCCGACGAGCTTCAGAATGTTGACGATGCGAAACACGGGGGCGCCTTCAGCGATGCCAAGATGCGCGGCCTCGTCCGCGTCCGCGCGACCGCGCGCGAACGCATGCAGCTCGACCGTCGGCGTTTCCTTGCTGCCGTCGGCGCCGACGATATGGAAGAAATGAAACATGAGCCGCGCCCGGTCGTGGCGAGCGACGAAGGTGCCGCGCCCCTGCTGGCGGATCAGGACATGCTCGGCGACGAGCTCATCGACCGCCTTCCTGAGCGTGCCCATGGCCACGCCGAAGCGCGACGCCAGCACTTTCTCCGACGGAATCGCGGAGGCGGGCGGCCACTCGCCCGAGCTCACCGCGTCGACCATCAGCCGCCGCACTTCCTTGTAAAGCGGCACCCCGGGGCGCGCGGCGGCGCTCAACGACGGCGGCGCGATCTCGCGCGCGGGGCGGCGGGCGGCGGTGGAGGTCGAGGGTGAGATGGGGGCGGCCTTTTTCATGACCCATCATAGCCCGGCCACTGGACAGCTTCAACTCATATAGATCACCTAATTGACCAGCCCCGCAGCGGGCGGTATCATCCCCGCCATGCTCGAAGGAGCCGCCCGCACGGGACGGCAGCGCCTGCGGGCCCGCGCGAGGAGACAGGCATGATTCATTTCGTGGTGCATGACGAAGGCGATTCCGTCGGCGTTGTCGTGGTCGAGGGCGTGAAAGCCGGTGAGGATGTCACCGGCTGGATCATGGAACAGGACAAGACGCTGGTGGTGAAAACGAAAGGCGACATTCCCATCGGCCACAAGCTCGCCATCAAGGCCCTGGGCAAGGATGACACCGTCATCAAGTACGGGGTGGACATCGGCCGCGTCGTCGCGCCGATCGCCGTGGGCGAGCACGCTCACGTTCACAACATCAAGACCAAGCGGTGGTGATGGCCACCACGGCAAGAGCAGGGGCCGCGCTCGCGGGGATGCGACGCCGGTGCGGCCGTTGATGACTCAAGTGGCCACCACACGTGGCAACCTAATGAGGAACAGAATTCCATGATCAATTCCAACACCACCTTCTGGGGTTACAAGCGCGAAAACGGCCGAGTCGGCGTGCGCAACCACGTCATCATCCTGCCCGTTGACGATCTCTCCAACGCGGCCTGCGAAGCGGTCGCGAACAACATCAAAGGCACGCTGGCGATTCCGCACCCCTATGGCCGCCTGCAATTCGGCGCCGACCTCGAGTTGCATTTCCGCACCCTCATCGGCACGGGCTGCAATCCCAACGTTGCGGCTGTCGTGGTCATCGGCATCGAGGACGGCTGGACCAAGAAGGTGGTCGACGCCATCGCCACCACCGGCAAGCCCGTGGTCGGCTTCGGCATCGAGGGCCACGGCGATCACGAGACCATTCGCAAAGCCTCGGCCAAGGCCAAGGAGTTCCTGCAATGGGCCAGCGAGAAGCATCGCGTCGAGTGCCCGATCAGCGATCTCTGGATTTCCACCAAGTGCGGCGAATCCGACACCACCTCCGGCTGTGGCGCCAACCCCACGGTGGGCAACGCCTTTGACAAGCTCTACCCGCTCGGCACCACGCTCGTCTTCGGCGAGACGTCGGAAATCACCGGCGGCGAGAAGCTCATCTTTGGCCGCTGCCGCGACGACAAGGTTCGCGAGCGTTTCAAGTTCATGTTCGATCGCTATCAGGACATGATCAATCGCCACAAGACCAGCGACCTTTCCGAATCGCAGCCCACCAAGGGCAACATCGCCGGCGGCCTCACCACGATCGAAGAGAAGGCCTTGGGCAACATCCAGAAGATCGGCAAGAAATGTGTCGTCGATGGCGTGCTGGACAAGGCCGAGATGCCCACGCACTCGGGCCTCTGGTTCATGGATTCATCATCCGCCGCCGCCGAAATGGTCACGCTCTGCGCCGCCTCCGGTTACGCGGTGCATTTCTTCCCGACCGGGCAGGGCAACGTGATCGGCAACCCGATTCTTCCCGTCATCAAGATCTGCGCAAATCCGAAAACCGTGCGCACGATGGCCGAACACGTTGACGTGGACACCTCCGGGCTGCTGCGTCGCGAGATCAACATGGATCAAGCCGGTGACAAGCTGCTGGACATGATGCTCCGCACCGCCAACGGCCGGCTCACGGCAGCGGAGGCGCTGGGGCATCGCGAGTTCGTGCTGACGAGGTTGTACGAGAGCGCCTGATCAGCCGAGTTGGCCGCGGGTTCCCTCCTCCTTCAGGGGGAGGGCTAGGGTGGGGGTGCTGACCGCAGCGCACTTTCCCCACCTCTGCGAATATTCGCACTTCGCAATACGCGCATCACGCCAACAACAACCATGAACCGCCACTTTCCCGGCCTGGCCGTCGCCGCCGTCATCGCCATTGCGGCGATGTTCTTGTCTGAACACTACGGCGGCCCGGTCATGCTCTTCGCCTTGCTGCTGGGCATGGCACTCAACTTCTTGTCCCACGAGGGCAAGTGCGTGTCAGGCATTCAGTTCGCCGCATCGACCGTGCTGCGCGTTGGCGTCGCATTGCTCGGCGTGCGCATCACACTGACGCAGGTCACGGGGCTCGGCTGGGGCACGGTGGCGCTGGTCATCGCCGCCGTCATCGCCACCATCGTGGCTGGCATCGTCGCGGCGCGCTTGCTCTCGCAATCGCGAATATTCGGCGTGCTCACCGGCGGCGCCGTCGCCATTTGCGGCGCTTCGGCCGCGCTCGCCATAGGCAGCGTCCTCCCTCGCCACGCGCACACGGATCGCGACGTGAGTTTCGCCGTCATCGGTACCGCAACACTGTCGACCATCGCCATGATCGCCTACCCCATCCTCGCCGGTGCGCTCGGCCTGGATCATCGCGCCGCCGGCATTTTCCTGGGCGGCACCATTCACGACGTGGCCCAGGTGGTCGGCGCGGGCTACAGCATCTCGAAGGAAGCGGGCGACACCGCCACCATCGTGAAACTGCTGCGCGTGGCCATGCTGCTGCCGGTGGTGTTCGTGATCTCGCTCATCACGCATCTCAACAGCCCGGACAATGTGAAGAAGGCGCCCCTCTTGCCCTGGTTCGCCGTCGCGTTCGCCGTGCTGGTGGCGGTGAACAGCATGGGGTGGATTCCCGCGCCGCTTCAGACCGGCGCCAGCGAAGTCTCACGCTGGTGCCTCGTCGCCGCCATCGCCGCCATCGGCATGAAGACATCGCTGAAGGACATGGCGGTGATGGGATGGAAGCCGGTGGCGCTGATTGTGGTGGAGACGGTGTTTATCGCGGCGATGGTGTTGGTCGCTCTTCGATTCCTGTGATCGCGAATACTCGCAGCGCCTCTGTCGCATCAGGAAGCTCGTCGGAGGTAGTAGTTTCCACCAACACGCCCTAAGTGTTCATTCGGTAGTTCGCGCTCCCACGGACCACCCAGTCAAAAAAAGATCAAAAAAGCCGCAAACCCTACAAGGGTTGGTGGGGACTTCCGCTTTCAGATCGAAGAGACTCTTGCCGTCGATACATCAAGGCAACTTCAGGGTTCGCTCCAGTGTGTCGATGCTCGCGCGATAGGGGACTCAGCGCCTGCTTCGAAGTCAAATCTCAGTTCTTCATCAGGAGACATTCATGAAGCACATCGCATTCTTCAAAGCACTGGCGTCCCCGCATGGCAATCGCAAGTCGCGGTTGTGGACCTCGCTGATTTTCGGCGCATTCTTCGCTCTCTTGCTGGGAGCCGGCCCCGCGAGGGCCGACTGTTGCAGTTGGCCGGGCTGCAATGTGGGCAGCAGTTGTTGCAATATTTTTTGCTGCAACTGTGACGGGCCGTGCGCCAACTATGGTTGTAGCTGCCCGCCGGTTTACCAGTCTGGTGACGTATGCGGTCAGTGCCCAGGCTATGACACCTGCGTCAACTCGAGCGGGCAATGCACGGGCTACTGCAATCCGGGCACGACCTGCTGCAACAACGGACAGAGCTGCTGCGCAACGGCAGCCGATGGGAAGGTCACGACGGAAGGCGCAAAACCCGTAACCAAGACAACGAGCGGCTCCGGCCAATGCGCGCCCGGCGGTGGAGGGAAGGCTGAACCCAAGCAATCACCCTCTGAGCGTTTTGACACCGTCGACACAAACAAGGACAAGAAGATCACACTTCAGGAAGCGCAAGCCTGGCTCAAAAAGCGTGGCTCATCCATGACGGCGGACGAGGTCTCGCAAGGCTTCAAGAAGATGGATACGAACGGCAACGGCACCATCGAGCCGGGCGAGTTCGATGCGAAGCTGAAGTAACTGCGTGCCCGGATGGAGCCCGCCAGCGCCGACTGGCGGGCTCTGTTCAGCCTCGCCAACAGGGAGAGTGCCATGAACGCCACGACCAACCGCCAGCTCATCGTCCTCTGCGACGGCACGAACAACAATCTCACCGGCCAAGAGAACGACACCAATCTCGTCAAGCTGGCCGAGTTGTTGGCGCGCGATCCTGATCCGCGGCGTCTGGTGTTCTACGATCCCGGCGTCGGCAATCCGGGCGAGTTGCCGGGCGTGACACTGGCCGACAAGATCAAGAATTGGAAGGAACGCGTCGCCGGCTTGGCCTTCGGCGGCGGCGTGTACGAAAACATCGCCGATTGCTACCGCTTCCTCATGCGCGAATACCGCGAAGGCGACGAGATCTTCATTTTCGGTTTTTCGCGGGGCGCGTTCACCGCGCGCAGCCTCTCCGGCCTCGTCAACCAGTTCGGCCTCTTGGCGCCGCAGCTCGAGAACTTCGTTCCAACCCTCTTGCACGTCTATTTTTCCGAGCGGCCCGTCGACGCGTCGCCAGACGGCGAAGTCGCGAACTGGAAGAAAATCAGCGAGCAGGCAGTGCGCCTGCTTGTTCCCGAATCGGCCCAGTATGTGGAAATGCAGTACGTCGGCGTTTGGGACACGGTGGCCTCGGTGGGCATGTTTCCTTTCAACACCAAGTTCACCGCCAAGCCGACCATCCAAAACAAGCGCTTCCGCAATGTGCGTCAGGCGCTGGCGCTCGACGAACTACGCGCGCAGTTTGGTCCGCGCGCCTACAAGGATGAGAACGGCGACCACTACCAGACTCAGCGCAAGCACAAGGCGACCTTGAAACAACTCTGGTTCCAGGGCGATCACTGCGATGTCGGCGGGGGCCATGCAACCGGCGAATCCGGCTATTCGAATGCCGCGCTCACCTGGCTGGTGAGTGAAGCTGTGAATTGCGGGCTCTCACTGAAGGACGCCAACGGCCCGCTCGACACAGAAGCCAAGGTCGCCGCCGTACTCAAGCAGACTTACCCGGCACCAGTATCACTCCCGGTCGTGCATAGCCAATTGTTCAATACCTGCCTGTGGGCCGTGACAGGTCTGAAGGTGCGAGACACCCAGTGCTTCAAGCTCGACGACGGCACGCGGTTCGAGCTCAAGGCGAACGCCTATTCAAGTGAACCTGCACCGGGGCCGTTCCCCATGGGCACGGCATGGACGCAAGCACGCCCCAAGCGCGGCCTGCTCGTGGCGGTACTGATGATGACCGTGGTGTTCTTCTGCCTCGGGCAGATGCTGGTGCAGGCGGCGTCCTTCAACGATCTTGTATTCGAGCCGCTGGAGCTCCTGCGCAAGGCGCCGGCGTTCTTCGACGCCAATATGGGCTTCGCCTGCTGGCAGCTCACCTGGTGGTGGTCCGGTGGATGGGACGCCGTGCTGAACGGAAGATTCTGGGCGCCGCGCTGGGCCGTGGTGTGGGATTTTTTGTTCATCGCGGCCTATGCCTATGCGCTCTCCTGGTTCGCTGTGCGATCCTTCGCGCGCGCGGCCGGTGTGCGCACGGCCGGCGCACCTGTCTCCAAGTTTCTCAATGCGCTGGGTTGGTCACTCACGCTGATGGTTTTCGCGGACGTGTTCGAGAACGCCTTAACCTGGCTCATGATCACCAGCGCCATGAACGACCTGACCGTGCTCGCCTACGCGCTTGGGATCGCGATGTCGATGTGCGCCCTGGCGAAGTTTGTCGGGTTGGCAGGCGTGGGTGTGCTGATACTGCGCGGGTGGAAGGCGGGATGAGTCATGGGACCCGATGTTTGCCACATCGCACGCGCCGTCCCCGACGCCATCAACGTGAAGTAATTACGCGGCGCCATGCTGCTGCGTGGCTCGTCGCAGCACTCGCCGTGCAAGCGGCAGTGAACAGCATGAGCTGAATTCCTGCGCCGCCTCAGACCGGCGCGGGTGAGATCTCACCCTGGTGCCTCGTCGCTGCCATCGCCGCTATCGGCATGAAGACATCGCCGAAGGATATGGCCGTGATGGGATGGAAGCCGGTGGCGTTGATCGTGGTGGAGACGGTGTTTATTGCGGGGGTGGTGTTGATTGCGCTCCGCTGGGCGTGATTGCGAATATTCGCAACACGTGTGCCCGATGCCCTTGATTCAACCTGGTTGCTGAAATCTCCCTTTCGACGCAGAAGGGCATCCTGCTGAGTCGTCGATCGCCAACCAGCAATATGCATTCGACAACATATGTCTTTAAGATCATACTTTGCCAATGAGCTGGCATGTTCTGTTCCACGATGACTTCGCCAAGGAGTTCAGCGCTTTGGCGGAAGCGCTACAGGACGAGCTTCTCGCGCACGCCCGACTGCTGGCGACATTCGGCCCCAATCTGGGGCGTCCAACCGTGGACACCTTGAACGGATCGCGTCACGCCAACATGAAGGAGCTGCGGTTCTCATGGCAAGGCCAGGTATGGCGCGTGGCCTTCGCGTTTGATCCACAACGTCAGGCCATCCTTCTGGTGGGCGGCGACAAAGGTGGCGCGGACCAGCGCAGGTTTTACAAGCGGCTGATCAGCTTGGCCGATAGCCGCTACGACGATCACTTGCAGCAAATCAATCACATTCGGAAAGGACCCGCCCATGGCAAGAAAACTCGATGACATCCTCGCCGCATTACCGAAGGCACGCCAGAAACGGATCGAGAAGCGCGCTCTGGAATTGGCGACGCTGAAGGACCTGCGCATTGCCGCAGGCAAGACCCAGGCGCAACTGGCTGAGACACTCGGCGTGGGTCAGGACACGATTTCGCGTTTGGAGAAACGCAGCGACATGTTGCTCTCAACACTGCGGATGCATGTGGAGAGCATGGGCGGCAAGTTGGAACTGGTTGCCCAGTTCCCAAATCGACCACCGGTGGTGATTGATCAGTTGGCTGGCGGTGCGCCGCATCGCAGCAAGCCTATAAAGGCCGCGCCACGCACCTGAGCTCGGGCGTGAGTACTTGTTTCCAACAGTGATGCGAATATTCGCATTGAATGCGTCTGCGGAAAATCAGCCTGGCCCCTTATTGCCTTTGAGCGGTAGGTACTACGCGAATCAATTCACCCCGGCCCCTTATCGCCTCAAGTTCCTTAGCCCAAAGTCGTTTGGTTATTTCGCTGCAAGCTGTGCGACCAGAAAATCAAGCCCCGGAAGTACTCGCTGAATTGCTACGCCACGTATTGAATTGGTTTCGATATCACCGCCGACAACGATTGCTAGAAGTCTTCTTGAGAAATCGCACATTGGCGAGCCGCTGCTACCCTGAAAGGCATCGTGCCCTGGATGTGGTACCGGTAGCGCAAAGTGGTGCTCTTCGGCCTCACTTTGTTTATGTGTAAGTCCAGGAAACACGGTCATCTCGGATACGAATGACTGAGGGCCATGCAACTCCGTGCGCACTCTGCCGGAGAAGCCATAGATCTGATCTTGGGCGGGAGTTGCTAGTTGGTGCGAGTCAAATACATGATGCGGTCTCCTGTCGAAGAGTCCTCGCGGAGTGCGGTACTCGTACCAAGTCTCCAAGTCGGAAGAAACCTGTACTGCGCAGATGTCGAGCAAGCAAGAAGATTGCTCGACCCGGCAGAACTCGCCTATGTAGATCAAGGAATCAAGCTTGTAGTATTCCGCTCGTCCGTCTGGATGCTGCTGGACGATGATTGCCCACCCCTTTGAACCTAGCTCCACAACATGCCTTGCGGTGATAAGGAAGCGTCTGCCCTTGTGATCGACCATAGTGCCCGACCCCATGCGAACAGCTTGACCATCGTCGTCCAACTGAACCAGTGGAATGCTCGTTACCAGCAGCCATTGGCGCCAATCGTTACCTTGCTCTGAAGAAATTTGCATCGATGAAGGCTAGCTTGATCTATCACATAGAAAGAGCGCGTCAACAACCTGCCTGACTTTGCCGATGCTATCAAACAGGTTGCGAATATTCGCAATACCCCAACGACAAAAGTGCCCGCACAAGGCGGGCACTTTCACTGCATCAACTCAGGCCAAGGTTCAGTTAACCTTCAGCCCCTTCTCCCGGAAGTACTTCAGCGCACCCGGATGAAACGGAATCGGCGAGCCGCCGGCCATTTGCGTTGAAAGCTCCAGCGCCGCCGCATCCTTGTGAACGGCCACGATCTCGGCCTTCTTCTCGAACATGGTCTTCACGATGTCGTAGACGACCTTCTCGTCGGCCTTCTCGTTCACGACGAGAATGTTCCACACGGCGATGTTCTCGCTATCCTTGGTCTGGCCGGGATAGGAGTTGGCGAGGATCTTGGTCTTCACATACAGCGGACCATACTTCTCCTTCATCTTGTCCAGCGCCTCGCCATGATCGATGAGCTTGATCTTGGTGTTGGGTGTCGCGGCCAGGTCGGTCAGGGCTGGCGTCGGCACGCCGCCCACCCAGATCAACGCATCGATCTTGCCGTCCTTCATGGCATTGACCGATTCGGCGATCGACAGGCGCTCGCGCTTCACGTCCTTGTCCTTGTCGAGGCCCATCGCTTCCAAGAGGCGGAAGGCCATGACTTCGGTGCCGCTGCCGGGCGAGCCGGTGGAAATGCGCTTGCCCTTCAAGTCGGCCAGCTTGTCGATGCCGCGACCTTCAACGGTCACGACCTGCATGTGGTTGGGATAGAACACGGCCAGTGCGCGCACGGGCTGGGCGCTGTCCTTGAACTTGTCCAGGCCCTTGAAGGCATCCCACGCGGTGTCGGCCATGGTGAAGCCGACATCGGCCTTGCCGCCGCCGACGAGCTTCATGTTCTCGACGGATGCGCCGGTCACTTCGGCGGTGGCCTGCATGCCGGGCACATGTTTGGACAGCACGTTGGCGATGCCGCCGCCCAGCGGATAGTAGACGCCGCCGGTGCCGCCGGTGGCGATGGAAATCTTGGTTTGCGCCGCGGCCGTGAGCGGCAGGAGCGCGGCCGTCAACAGGCCGGCGATGAGTGCGAGTTTTTTCATGTTCCCCTCCATTGTGGTTGATCTTCGATGCAACGCGGAAGCGTATAAGAAAGCGCCAGCAGACGCCAGCACCGCCTCTTCCGACGAAGCATGGACTGTTTTGGGGTGTTCCGAGTTCCCGGCGAGACCGCGCACCCTCGTCCGGGCCTTCCTTCTCAAGGGGAAGGAGAGGGCACGGCTGCGCAGCCAAGGTAGTGCCCGCCCCGCAGACCCCTTATGATGGCGGAGAACACAGGAGGAGAGTCCTTGATTCCAACAGAACAAAAGCCGGGCGGCGTGGCGCCAGCCGGGGGACATGAAAGTGCCGTCAGTGCGGAGGCGCTGGCCAAGGCGGAACAGTTCATCGAGGAGGAGGAAGGCGCGGCGAGCCATCTGAAGGGTTGGTTGGCGGCCTTCGTGACGTTGCTCGCCATCGGCACGACGCTCTTTCACCTGTATGCCGCCTACGACATCGTGCCCACGCAACAGCTGCGCATGATCCATGTGGGGTTGGTGCTGGTGCTGTCGTTTCTGCTGTTCCCGGTGGCGAAACGCTACCGCGACCGGTTGATGTGGTGGGACCTCATCGCGATGCTGATGTCGGTCGCGGTCATCGTCTACATGCTGGCGGGGGGCGACGACTTCACCGACCGGGCGGTGACGCCCAATGTGTGGGACAAGGTGCTGGGGGTCGCGCTCATCGTGCTGGTGCTGGAGGCCACGCGCCGCACGTCGGGCTGGATCATGCCCATCGTGGTTGTCGTGTTTCTGCTCTACGCGACGTTCGGCCAGTACCTGCCCGCACCGTGGACCCACCGCGGCTACGACATCGACCGCCTCATCGGCCACATGACCATGACGCTGGAGGGCATCTTCGGCACAGCCGTCGATGTGTCGTCGACACTCATCATTCTTTTCACGATCTATGGCGCGTTCTTGCAGTTCTCCGGCGCGGGCAAGTTCTTCCTCGACTTCAGCTTCGCCGTGATGGGGGGCAAGCCCACCGGCGCCGGGCGCACGGTCGTGCTGTCGTCCTTTCTGTTGGGCGGGCCGTCGGGCTCAGGTGTGGCGACGACGGTGACCATCGGCTCGGTCGCGTTCCCGATGCTGTCCAAGGCGGGCTACGAAAAGAACGCGGCGGGCGGGTTGCTGGCCGCGGGGGGACTGGGCGCCATCATCTCGCCGCCGGTGCTGGGCGCGGCTGCGTTCCTCATCGCCGAGTTCCTGAAAATCTCGTACCTCGAAGTCATCCTGATGGCGACGATTCCGACGGTGCTGTTCTACTTCTCACTCTTCTTCATGGTCGAGCTGGACGCGCGGAAGTACGGCATGGGCCAGGTGCCCTTCGAGCGCGCGGCGACGGCGTGGGAACTGGCCAAGCGCTATTGGTTCCACTTCCTGTCCTTGATGTCCATCGTGATTTTCATGCTGCTGGGCTATTCACCCACGCTGTCGGTGTTCTACGCGACGCTGGTGGCCATCGCGGTGAGCTTTCTGCGCCGCGACTGCGCTTTGATTCCGTATGACGTGTTCACCGGCAAGATGCCCGTGCTGAAGGGCATCTGGAACTCGAACCTGGTGAAGGCGCTGGAAGGCGGCACGACCCAGGTGCTGAACGTGGCCGCGACCTGCGCCGCCGCGGGCCTCATCGTCGGCGTGGTCACCCTGACCGGGCTGGGTCTCAAGTTCTCGTCCATCGTCATCGCCTACGCGGGCGGCAGCGTGATGCTGACCGCGCTCTACACGGCGCTCATCGTGTGGATCGTGGGCCTGGCCGTGCCGGTGACGGCGAGCTACATCATCTGTGCGGTCATCACCGCACCCGCGATGATCCAGCTGGGCATCCCGGACTACGCGGCGCACATGTTCATCTTCTACTACGCGGTGTTGTCCGAGGTGTCGCCGCCCACGGCGCTCTCGCCCTTCGCGGCTGCGGCCATCACCGGCGGCGACCCGTACAAGACCACGCTGCAATCGTGGAAGTACACGCTGCCCGCGTTCGTGGTGCCGTTCATTTTCGTGATCGACCCGTTTGGCTCGGGCTTGCTCCTGAAACTGCCCAAGACCCTGACCTGGGCGGCCCACTGGCAGGACATCGCGCTCGTCATCGCGATGGCGTTCGTCGCCATCGGCACGCTGGCGGCAGGCGCGCAGGGCTGGCTCCTCACGCGCACGACCACGCCGGAGCGCATCATGCTCATCGTCGCCGGCACGTTGATGGTGATTCCGCGCTCGTGGTTCGACGCCGTGGGTCTTGGCCTGCTGGCGCTGGTGATCGTGTCGCAACTTGCGCGGCGCAAAGCCGCGAATACCGCAAACAAGGAAACGTGATGGCGAATATTCGCAAAGAAGCATTGATGGAACTCACCGCCGCCGCATTGCGGTCCGCGGGCGCCACCGCCGACGCGGCCGACTCCACGGCGCGCGCGCTGGTGGCTGCGGACGCGCTGCGCATGGGGTCGCACGGCGTCGCGCGCGCCCCGTACTACTGCGAGCACATCCGCAGCGGCCGCGTGAATGGCGCGGCGAAGGCGAATATTCGCACGCACGAGGGTGCCGCCATTCTGGTCGACGCGGACAATGGACTCGCTTTTCCCGCTTGCGATCTCGCGGTCGCGCGGGCCATCGACGGCGCGCGCGCGCTCGGCGTGTCGTGGGCGGCCATCGTGCGCAGCAATCACTACGGCATGGCCGCGCATCACCTCGGCCCTGTCGCGGCGGCGGGCATGATCGGTCTCACCTTCAGCAACGCGCCCGCGGTCATGCCCGCGCCGGGCGGCAAGCGGGCGCTTTTCGGCACCAATCCCATCGCGGCGATTTTTCCACGCCGCGACGCGGCGCCCATCGTCATCGACCTGTCGCTATCCGAAGTCGCGAAGGGGAAGCTGATGGTCGCGGCCCGCGAGGGCAAGCCGATTCCGCTCGGCTGGGCGACCGATGCCGATGGCAATCCCACCACCGACCCCAACCTCGGCTTGAAGGGCTTCATGCTGCCCGCAGGCGGCGCCAAGGGCGCCATGCTCGCGATGATGGTCGAGCTGCTCTGCGCCGGTCTCACTGGCGGCGGGCTCTCGTCAGAGGCGCCGCAGTTCTACGACGCGGCCAGTGACGCGGCCAACCTCGCACAGGGCTTTCTCGTGATCGACCCGGCCCGGTTCGCGGGTCGTGACGCGTTTCTGGATCGGGTGGAGACAGTGGTCTCGCTCATGCTGGCGGACGAAGGCGTGCGCCTGCCCGGCGCGCGACGCGACAAGCTGGCCGCGCAGTCCGAGGCCGAGGGCATGGCGATTCCCGACGACTTGCTGGCCGAGCTCAACACGCTGGCCGGACGGTGAGGCCATCCACGAACCCGCGCGCCCGGGCGAGCGTCACTGCGGCGCGGCCGCAGGCGGGGCCGTGACCGCGCGTCATCACGACACGTCTTGCCGGTGAGCGCGAGCGCCCCGTTCGATGCCATCGTGAAGGGTCCTGCCTTCGCCATCGGCATTCGCACCGACGCGCGACATGTCACGGGCTTATCGCTGCTGTCCGCCGCCACCCGCGCCAAGGCGCCGCCACCGGACACGCTGGCCTACCTCGCGTGCGTGCAGCTTTCCGGCTATCTCGACAATCCGCGCTATCGCTTCGACCTGCCCATCCGCCTCACCGGCTCGCTGCATCAACTGAAAGTGTGGGAAGCGATGCGCGCGATCCCGCCGGGCGAGACACGCACGTACGGCGACCTCGCGGCCGAGGTCGGCTCAAACGCGCGCGCCGTCGGCACCGCCTGCGGGCTGAATCCCGTGCCCATTGTCGTGCCGTGTCACCGCATCGTGGCGGCGAATGGGCTGGGCGGGTTCATGGGCGGGACGGGGGAGGAGACGGTGGCGATCAAGCGATGGCTGCTGGCGCATGAGGGGTGGGAAGGAATTCCGAGGATGCAGGGAGCACTGTTTTGATGACAGCGTTGATGACAGCGCGGAGTCGCTCCCACCCCCTTGAGGGGAGGGGGACAAGCAACCTGTCTCCAAAGGTTGTCGTATACGTGCCCATGCGGGCCATTCCCGGCTTCGCGGTACGTCCATTGCCGCCCGCTGCCGGAAGCCAACATTGCGAATATTCGCAATGCCGCCTGGCGAAGCACCCGAGATGAACACCGACGACGCCTCGCTCATCGACCGTTTCGCCGACAGCCTGTGGCTGTCCGACGGTCTCGCCAAGAACTCCATCGACGCCTACCGCCGCGATGTCAGCCAGTTCGCGAAGTGGCTGGCGAAGCGAGACGAGACGCTGCCCGCGATCCAGCGACACACGCTCACCGCCTACCTCGCCCATCTGGTTGAAGCGCGCGCCGCCAGCCCGCGCACCTCGGCGCGCGTGGTGTCGTCGTTGAAGCGCTTCTACGGCTTTTTGCTGCGCGAGAACCTCAGTGCCGAAGACCCGAGCCACGATCTCGATACGCCCAAGCTGCCGCGCTCGCTGCCCAAGTCGCTCTCGGAACAGGAGGTCGAGGCGTTGCTGGCCGCACCCGACGTCCGCACCGACCTCGGTCTGCGCGACCGTGCCATGCTGGAGACGCTGTACGCGTCCGGCCTGCGCGTGTCCGAGCTGGTGGGTCTGAAAGTAGCGCAGGTGAGTCTCGACATGGGTGTCGTCCGCATCCTGGGCAAGGGCTCGAAAGAACGCCTCACCCCGCTCGGCCAGGAAGCCATCGACTGGATCACGCGCTATCAACGCGAAGCCCGGACCCACATCCTCGCCGGCAAGAAGAGTGACGCGCTCTTCGTCACCGGGCGCGGCGGCCCGATGACCCGGCTGAACTTCTGGCTCATCATCAAGCGCCACGCGCGCAGTGCGAATATTCGCGCCGAGCTCTCGCCGCACACGCTGCGCCACGCCTTCGCCACCCACCTCATCAACCACGGCGCGGACTTGCGCGTGGTGCAACTGTTGCTGGGGCATGCCGACATCACGACCACGCAGATTTACACCCATGTGGCGCGGGAGCGGTTGAAGCAAATTCATGCGAAGCATCACCCCCGAGGATGAAGCGGGCGAGTCGTGGCATATGCGCCATGCCGGGTGATGGCCCACCCATCTCGTCGCTTAACCAACGCAGCCATCCCTTTCATCCACGCTGATCACCGTCGCTGACCACTCACGCCCATGTTCAACAAACTCTTCAAGCGCCCTCCGCCCCCGCCTCGTGACTTTGCAGCCTTGCTGGAAAAATCTCGCAAGCCCGCGGTGCATCTGGTTGCCCACCCTGAACGGAGCACAACCTATCTTGGCGGATTGCCTGAACTGCCTCAGGCAGAAGACTGGCCGCGACGCGGCTCGCGCCCCATGGCCTTCATTGGTCAAATTGATCTGGCCACGACACAACAATGCCTGGAGGTGGAGTGGCTGCCCAAGAGCGGACGCTTGCTGTTTTTCTATCACATGGAAGACGAGCCCTGGGGATTTGATCCGGCAGACCGCGATGCATGGCGAGTTGTTTACACCACGGCGCCCGGTCAGGAGTCGCCCCAACCTGAAGACCTGTCAGAGGACTACCGGCTGAACCGCGTTGACCTTGCCTGTCAGCGCGTGCGCGTGTTTCCACCCGTGGACCGTGAGCCGGCGGCATCCCTGAAGCTGGATGCGGAGGAGTACTACGCCTACGACGAAGTTCGTCACGCGGTCTACGCCGGCAAGCCACACCATCAGGTATCCGGCTTCCCCGACTGTGTGCAGTTGGATTGCATGGAGGAGGAGGCTCAGCTGGCCAGCAATGGTCTGTATTGCGGTGACGCCACCGGCTATCAGGATGCGCGGGCGGCGACGCTGCGTGCCGGTGCGCGTGATTGGCGGCTCTTGTTGCAGGTCGACACCGACGACGACGCAGGTGTGATGTGGGGAGACTGCGGTCTGCTGTATTTCTGGGTCAAGGAGCAGGATGCCAAGCGTGGCGACTTTTCAAACGTCTGGGTGGTGCTCCAATGCAGTTGACCGACCAGGCCGGCAAGAGGAACCTTCTCGCATGAATCAGGCACAAAAACTCTCGGTCCTGACGCTGACCTGTCTTAGCCTCGCGGCGGCGCCCGCCAGCGGCGAGGTTGTATTCGTCGACTACGACGCCGAGACCGTGAAGGCGCACGGTGACTTTCCCAGCCGGGCCGCGTTGGCCGAGTTGGTCAGTGCATTGCATGGCGCCGGCGCAAAGGCGGTCATCCTCAAGTTCTTCCTGGACGGCCCCGGCAAGGAGCCCGACAACACTCAGCTTGCCGAAGCCATCGGCAAGGGCCGCACCGTGCTTCAAGCCACCGTCAACACGGAGCCACCGACCACGCGTGAATTGCCGGCCAGGTTCCGATTTCCTGGCAAGCCGCCTTTCCAGCCGGCCATCCAGGGCGATGCAGGCTGGCTGCCGCTGGCCCGCTTCAGCGATAAGGCGGCGCGGGTCTGCTTTGCGGATGTGCGCTCGCTTGAGCGGCTGCCTATGCTGGAGATATTCGGCGGTCATCCGGTACCCAGCCTGTATGCCTGCCTGCTCGCCGAAGAGCGCGGCAAGGAGATGCGCTTCTCGGCGAACGCCGTCGAGTTCGGCACGGCAAGATGGCCAACCAATGCTCAGGGCGAGGTCGCCATCCAGTTGGAGCTTGGCCATGCGGGAAGGCTGCCGGCACTGCGAATATTCGCAGCCAAGGACTGGCAGTCTCACGTCCGAGGGAAGGTGGCCGTACTGATGTACACCGGCCCGCGTTCACCCACGCTCGCGTTCAGGGGCAAACAGGAAAAAGTCCACGACTTGTTCGCGGCACAGGTTGGCGCATTGCTCAAATCCACATCCAGGAAGTGAATTCAGGGCGTCGGTAGCGCCAGAATCGGCCTTCAGACGCGCCGGGTAAACCGTCGAATACGCTGCATCGCCGCATTGCATTGTCCTTCGTTTCGCATATCATCAGCGTTCGCCATGACGCCGCCCGCCTCTCCCCCAAAACCGACCGAAGCGCAGCTCGCCTCGCTTGAAATCCGCGATCTGAAGAACACGATCGCGGCGCTGCGCGAGGCGCTGGAGAAGGCGCACACCGACAAGGAGACCAGCGTTCACGCCGCGTCGACAGCGGCGAGCCAGGAGTTGAACCAGGTCAAGGCGGCCGCTGCCGCGCTGCGAACCGCGCTGGAGGAGGCGCGGGTCGACAAGGACGCCGCGATACGCGAGCTCCAGGCCGTGGCGAACAAGGAGCAGGCGCAGTTGAAGTCCACGGCGACGGCGCTCCGCGAGGCGTTGGAGGCCGAGCGCTATGCGCGGGCGAAGGCGGTGCATGACGCGTTGATCGCCGCCAACGGCGAAATCGCCCAATTGAAATCGACTTCCGCGGCGCTCCGTCTCACGCTGGAGGAGGAGCGCGACGAGCGCGGACGCGCCGTGCGCGCGGCCATTTTCACGGTGAATCATGAGCTGAGTCAGTTACGCGAGACGGCGACGGCGCTGCGCGAGGAACTGGAGAAGGAACGTGAGGCCCGGGCGAAGGCGGTGCGCGAAGCCGTCGGCTCGGCGAACCTGGAAATCGCCCAACTCAAGTCCACCGCGTCCGCGTTGCGGGAGTCGCTCGAAGCCGAGCGTGCTGACAAGGAAAAGGCGGTTCGCCAGGCGGTGGTCGCGGCCAATCAGGAAATCGCGCAATTGAAATCCACCTCGGCGGCGTTGCGCGAGGCGATGGAGAAAGAGCGCGCGGAGCGGGAGACGGCCGTGCGCCAGGCGCTCAACCACGCCAATCAGGAACTGGCGCAGTTGCGGCTCACGGCGGCGGAACTGCGCGCGGCGGTGGAGGCCGAGACAGTCGGCAAGGAACAGGCCTTGCGCGCAGCGGCCACCGAAAACAGCCGCCAGATCAAGCTACTCGAAGCCACGATCGCGGCGCAGCGGGAGGCCAGCGAGCATCAGCGCCATGCGCATGCGCAGGACTTGCAGGATGCGGTGCGCAAATCAAAAGGGGAAATTCAACAGCTGGAAGCCACGGTGATCGCGCTCCGCGATCTGCTGGAGGCCGAAGGCGTGAGGAGCTAGGATGAAAAGCGCGGTGAAAGGGAAGTCGGCCGGCAAGAAGAACGATGCGGGATCACGCATCGGCATTGACGACGCGAGCATGGACACGCTGCTGGAAGGTGTGGGCATGAAGGATCGCCTGCGGGTGCTGGAGCTTCTGCTCAGGCTGTCGCAGAAGATGGCCGAGACGGAGTCGCTCGACGAAGCGCTCGCGACCTTCATCGAAGTGGCGATGGCGGAGTTGAACGCGGAGCGCGGCACGCTGTTCCTGAACGATCCCACGACCAACGAGTTGTACTCGCGCGTCGCGCAGGGCGGCTACCACCGCGAAATCCGCATCCTCAACACCACGGGCATCACGGGACACGTCTTCACCACCGGCGAGAGCATCATCGTCGATGACGCCTACAACAACCCGTACTTCAGCAAGTCGGTGGACGACGAGTCGGGCTTCACCACCAAGACCATGCTCTGCGTGCCCATCCTCACGGCGAAGAAGGAAGTCATGGGGGTGGTGGATCTGCTCAACAAGCGCGAGGGCAAGTTCACCCAGCGTGACCTGGAGCTTTTGGTCGCCATGACCCGGCAAGGCACGCTGGCCCTGCAGAGTGCGCAGTACATCGAGCGCATGAAGCGCATCCGGGCGCAGGAACTGGAGTTCATGGACATCGTGTCCTCCGTCACGTCCGACATCAAGATCGGCTCGTTGTTGAACAAGGTGATGGGCGAGGCGACCCGCATGCTGGATGCCGAGCGCTCAACGCTCTTTCTCAATGACGAGAAAACCGGCGAGCTGTGGTCGGAGCTGGGCCAGGGCCTGTCCGCCATGCAGATTCGCCTGCCGAACACGGAAGGTATTGCCGGCGCGGTATTCACCACCGGCAAGACCATCAACATTCCCTACGCCTACGCGGACTTGCGCTTCAGCCCGGCGTTCGACAAGCGCACCGGTTACTTCACGCGTTCCATCCTGTGTGTGCCGATCACCAATCACAGCGGCAAGATCATCGGCTCGACCCAGGTGTTGAACAAGCGCGGCGGGCCGTTCACCAGCGAGGACGAAGCCCGCCTCAAGGCATTCACGGCGCAAATTTCCATCGCGCTGGAAAACGCCAACCTGTTCGCCGATGTGCAGAACATGAAGAACTACAACGAGAGCGTGCTGGAATCCATGTCCAGCGGCGTGCTCACCCTGGACGAAGCGGAGAAGATCGTCACCTGCAACGGCGCGGGCTTGCGAATATTCGCAATGCAGGCGGCGGACGTGATCAACAAGCCGGCCGAGTCGTTTTTCACCGGCCCGAACGCGTGGCTCCTGGAGAAAATCAAGCGCGTGGCCGAGACGCACGACCAGGAACTCAGCATGGATGCCGAGCTTCAATTCGGCGGCGAGACGCTGTCGGTCAATACCACGGTCATGCCGCTGGTGAGCGCGGAGCAGAAGCAGCTCGGTTCGATGATCATGATCGAGGACATTTCCAGCGAAAAGCGCACCAAGGCCACCATGGCGCGTTACATGGACCCGGCGATCGTCGATCAGCTGCTGGCCGGCGGTGCGGATGCACTGGGCGGACAGGCGCTGACGGCGACGGTGTTGTTCTCCGACATCCGCGGCTTCACCACCCTCACCGAGGAACTCGGCCCGCATGCCACCGTGAGCATGCTGAACGAGTACTTCGAAATCATGATGGAGAGCTTGAAGAAGGAAGACGGCTTCCTCGACAAGTACATCGGCGACGCGATCATGGCGGCCTTCGGCATTCCGTTCAGTCACGATGACGACGAAGACCGCGCCGTGCGCTGCTCGATCAACATGATCCGCAGTCTCGCGGTGTGGAACGTGACGCGGCTCTCCGAAGGCAAGAAGCCGATCAACATCGGCATTGGGCTCAACACCGACGAAGTCGTGACCGGCAACATCGGCTCCAAGAAGCACATGGGCTTCACCATGATCGGGGACGGCGTGAACCTGGCCGCCCGCCTGGAGTCCGCCTGCAAGCAGTACTCGGCCAGCATCCTCATCAGCGAATTCACCCACCGCAAGTTGCGCGGCACGTATCGCACGCGCGAGGTCGATCTGGTGGTGGTCAAGGGCAAGACCCAGCCGGTGGCGATCTTCGAAGTGTTGGACCACCACACCGAAGCGACCTTCCCCAACCTGATGGACGTGGTGAACCACTTCAAGGATGGCATCGCCAAGTATCGCCAGGCCAAGTGGGATGCGGCCATCGCCGCGTTCAAGGAGGCGCTGGCGGCCAACCCGGGCGACAAGCTCTCGAACACCTACATCGCGCGCTGCGAGAAGCTGAAGAAGAGTCCGCCTGAGGGCGAGTGGAATGGCGTGTGGGTGATGGACGAGAAGTGACGCACTAGCCTGTCTCCTGCGAGGCGGCCTCGGGCGCCGAGGTCGCCCCCGGCGCATCAGGCGGCTCAGCGCGCCAGGCGCGCCAGAGATTCCACCCGGCAACCGCCACCGGCCCACCGAACAGGTACAGCGTCCACGTATCGTAGGGAATCCTGCCGGGCTGGTTCGCGCCGCCAGTGCCAACCAGCCATAGCACGGTGCCGATCACGCCCGCGACCAGGCCAATGGTGACCAGCCACCGCCACGGCGAGCGACGGAGCGCGCGCGTGGTCAGCAGAATCGACATGAGCAGAAAGGGCAGCGACAGGCCGGACAAGACAAAGGTCAGAATGACGTCGAGCTCCTTGGGTCCAATGGTCGCCACCGCGAGCAACGAAGCCACCGCCAGGGTCAAGGCGAAAGGGGAAAAGAACAGCACCGGCGCGACCAGGACGAGCTGGACAGCGATACGCAAAGCGGAGCGCCACATCGAATGTCCCCTGCGAAAAAGGGACCCATTATGCTGCCTTCAAGGCAGCCACGGGGCGTCGCCGGCCCCGAATCGATGCGCAACCGCCTCGGCTAGAATTCGGTCATGGTCAAAGTCTCCGAAACGCCCGCCACCGCGCTAATCAAGAAACTCGGCATCACCTGGACCGAGCACGTCTACGACTATGTGGAACACGGCGGAACGTCTGTGTCCTCGTCGGCGCTTGGCGTCGATGAACATCACGTCGTCAAGACACTCATCTTTGAAAACGACAAGCGCGCGCCGCTTTGCGTGCTGATGCACGGCGACCGCAAGGTGAGCACCAAGGAACTGGCGCGCCAGATCGGGGTGAAGCGCGTGGCGCCCTGCGCGCAGGCCGATGCGGAACGGCACTCGGGCTATCAGGTGGGCGGCTGCTCGCCGTTCGGGTTGCGCAAGCCCATGCCGGTGTTCATGGAGCGATCCATTCTCGATCTCGAGAAGATTTACATCAACGGCGGGCGGCGGGGTTATCTGCTCGGGCTTGCGCCGCAAACGGTGATTGACGTGGTGAAGCCCACGCTGGTGGATGTGGCCATCGAGGATTGACGCGGCGCGACCCACCGCTTAGGCTCTCTCGGCCCACCCATCGCGAATACTCGGAAGGCGACCATGACCACTGAATCGACCGCCGCACTCGGCGCCCCGCCCGACCACACCTTTCTTCCGCGCGGCCGCATGGTCGGCTTCGGCAACGGCTTCACCTGGATTTCGGATGCGTTCGGCCTGTTCATGGCGGCGCCGCTGGCGTGGCTCGCCTTCACGGTGGTGTTCATCATCGCCGCGCTGGCCTTCGCCATGGTGCCGCTCATCGGCCAGTTCCTGTTCAATCTCGTGTCGCCCATCATCCTCGCCGGCGTGATGGTGTCCGCGCAAAGCCTCGCGCGTGGCGAGGCGGTGAAGCCCGAGGACTTCATGGCCGGTTTCACCGGCAAGCCCATGCCGCTGCTCGTCGTGGGCGCGCTGTACATGGCGGGCTCGCTCATCATCACCGCCGCATTCGTGGGCGTCGTGATCGCGATGCTCGGCACCGCGTTTTTCGCCGCGCTGCTCGATCCGGCACGCCTCACCGAGCTCTACTCCGTCCGCATCGTGCTGGGACTCCTGATCGCGGCGCTGGTGGCGCTGGCCTTGTACCTGCCGCTCCTGATGGCGTACTGGTTCGCCGTGCCGCTGGTGCAGTTCCATGACGTTCCACCGGTGGAGGCGATGAAGGCGTCGTTCATCGGCTGCGTCAAGAACATGCTGCCGTTTCTCCTGTACGGCGTTGTCTCGCTCGTGCTGCTGCTACTGGCCATCATTCCGCTTGGACTGGGATTGCTGGTCATGGCGCCGGTGCTCATGCTCACCATGTACACGGGCTACAAGGACGCGTTCTTCGCCCGCTGAGCCTGCGCCGAACATGCCGCCAGACGCCCCCCGCGACCGGCCCGCACTGCGCGGCTGGTTGGGGGCGGCGCTCGTCCTCGCGTGCTGCGCATGGGGCGTGGCGGCGGGCGCCACGCCGATCCGCCTGCATGACGCGGCACCCGTCGTGGACGCCTGGCCCAACACGCGTCTCTGGGTGGAAAGCGAGCCAGCACCGCCGGACGTTCTGGCGGTCGTTCGCCAACTCGATGCGTTTCGAACGCCGGCTTCGCCGCACGCGGGGCTGGGCTTTGTCGCGACACCACTCTGGTTCCATGTGCCGCTCGAAGTCGCCGCCGACTCCGACGGGCGCTGGGTGTTGGAGATCGACTATGCGCTGTTGAACCGCATCGATGTGTATCTGGCGCGCGGCGAAAGCGTCACGCGACTCGGCACGCTGGGCAACCTGCAGCCGTTCGAGTCGCGACCGCTCGGCGCCCGCGTGCCGGCCATCGCCCTGACGCTGGCGCCCGGTGAGCGCGTGGATGTGCTGCTGCGCGTGGCGACCCGCAGCTCGATGATCGTGCCGGTGAAGCTCCTGAAGCCGGCGGCGTTCCACTCGCGCGCCAACAACGAGTTCATGTTGCAGGGTCTGCTCATCGCCATCGGGCTGTGCCTGCTCGCGTTCAGCCTGCAGCAGTGGCTGAGCCTCAAGGACACCGTCTACGCCAAGTACGCCGCGCAGATCGTCTGCCACCTGTTGTTCAGTGCCCATCTCTTCGGTCTCGGCGCGATCTATCTTTGGACCGATCAGCCCTGGATCGAGGTGCATATGGCCGGACTGTCCTCGCTCATGGTGTCGGCGACCCTGGCGCTCTTTGTGGAGGCGATTCTTGGCACGGACCTGCACCCGCACACCCGCAAGGCGCTGAAGGGGCTGGCTGCGTTGCTCGTGCTCTGCGCATCGCTCTTCGCGCTGGACTTGATGAACAACCGCTGGCTCGGCATCGTGTCCGGCGTGTTCGGATTGTTGCCGGCGCTGTTCGGTCTGCAGGGCGCCATCGCGCGGGTGCGGCGCGGCGACGCCATCGGCGCCTACTTCATCGCCGCTTGGGCGGGCTACTTTCTCGCCGGCGCCACGCTGTACCTCACCATCACCGGCCGCATCGGCGCCAACTTCTGGACCCTGCACTCGCTGCAATTCGGGGCGACCCTGGACATGCTGCTGTTCATGCGCATCGTCATCCTGCGCAACGCCGCCGAGCATCGCGCGGCGCAGCTGGCAAGCCGAGAGCGCGACGTGATGAAGTCGCTCGCGCTGACCGACTCGCTCACCGGTCTTGCCAATCGCCGCGGCCTGAATGAGACGCTCTCCGCGCTGCTGCCGCGGGCCTCGGCCGAGCACATGCTGGCGGTCTACATGCTCGATCTCGACGGCTTCAAGCCGGTCAACGACACCCACGGCCACGATACCGGCGACGAACTGCTGCAGGCGATCAGCCACCGGCTGAGGGGCGTGGTGCGTTCGCGCGATCTCGTGGCGCGCGTCGGCGGCGACGAGTTCGTGGTGGTGGCGGCGGAGCTGAAAGCCGCCGCGCAGGCCGCCGAGCTCGGCAACAAGCTCCGCGCCGTGTTCGACCAGCCGTTCACGCTCGCGGCCAGGACATGTTCTGTCGGCGTCACGATCGGCTATGTGGTGGCGCCGGTCGATGGCTCGGTCGCCGCCGACTTGCTGAAGGCGGCGGATGCGGCCATGTACGCCGGCAAGGCGGGCGGGAAAGGCGGCGTCCGCCGGGCCGGGGCCTGAGGTCGGAGCGCGCTCAGATGAAACGCGCGATCAACGTGAGCAGGAGCGAAATCAATACCGTGCTGGTGATGGGGAGGTAGTACTCCCGTCCATTCTTGGTGAAGCGAAGATCACCCGGCAAGCGGCCCAGACCCATGCGGGAAAGCTGGCGCGAGAAGAGGCCCAGCAGCACCACGCACACCACCAGCACGATAAGCCACTTCAGCATCAGGCGGGTCTCGATGGATCAGCGTTGACGCCGCGCGTGATGACGACCCCCAGCTTCTTCACGCCACGCACATGGTTCAGCTTCGCGACCGAGATGCGCACCCAGGGCGCGCCGAAATCCTTGAGGAGAATCTGCGCGAGATCCTCGGCCAGCGCCTCCAGCAGCTTGAAGCGGCGGTCCTTCAGTTCCGCGCGCACGCGCTCCACCACGGCGCCGTAGTCGATGGTGTCCTTCAACTTGTCCGAGGCGCCCGCCTTTTCGGTGGCGACGCCGAACTCGATGTCGAACTCCAGCGTCTGGGGCCTCAACTGCTCCCAGTCATAGACGCCGACCCAGGCGTCGGCGCGCATTTCGCGGATGAAAATCTGGTTCATGACTTGTCGTCCGAGATGGCGTCGCGCGCTTGCGAATATTCGCAACGGGTATGGCGGATCTGCCGCCTTCCGCCTCGCGCCTTCCGCCTCACGCCTCTCTCCTCGCGCCTCACTGATTGCCCTATTGTAGAGTAGCGCCCATGACTGCTCAGTTGATCGCCATCACCCTCGGTTACTTCATCGGCGCCATCCCGTTCGCGGTGGTGGTGAGCCGCGCCATGCGCCTGCCCGACCCGCGCACCTACGGCTCATCCAATCCGGGCGCCACCAATGTGCTGCGTTCCGGCAGCAAGGTCGCGGCCATTCTCACGCTGCTCGGCGACGCGGTGAAAGGCTGGGTCGCCGTTGTGCTGGCCCAGCATTTCGCGCCGCAGTTCGGACTGGACGCGACCACCCTCGCGCTGGTGGGCTTGGCCGCTTTCCTCGGCCACCTCTTCCCGGTCTGGCTGGGGTTCAAAGGCGGCAAGGGTGTCGCCACTGCGGCCGGTGTGCTCATCGCCTTCAATGGCTGGTTGGGGCTGGCCACGATTGGCGTGTGGCTGGCGGTGGTGGCGCTCTCGCGGTACTCGTCGCTGGGTGCGTTGGTCGCCGCCGTGTTCGCGCCCATCGGGGCGGGCTACTTTCTCGGCAGTGGCATCGCGCTGGTGGTGGTCATTCTCATGTCGGCGCTGCTCATCTGGCGCCACGCTGCGAATATTCGCAAGCTGGCCAACGGCGAGGAAAGCCGCATCGGAGACAAGAAGAAAGCCGCCTTCGAACCGGTGGACGTACCCAGGCAGTGAACGTCTCGGTCACCGACGCCATCGCCGCCATCGAACGGCCGGTGGCGAAACCCGCGATCCAGCGTCAGGCCTTGCTCATCGGCAACATCGGCGATTTGGGCGAGAAGCTGCTGAACCACCTGTTGTCCACCAGCGAATATTCGCATGTGCGCGTGGCCGCCCGCGCGCCGCTCCGCTCGGCGCATGCCAAGCTCATCGTGGAGCCACTGGGCGATGCCAGCCCGTCCGCCTGGCAATGGTCAGGCGAGGTGCGGGATGTCCTCTGCTGTATCTCCGGCAAAGAAAATTGGCACAAGCGTGACCAGGCCTATGTGCCGGTGCGTGCCGAGGAGGTTGCCGCCATCGCGCTCGCCGCGCGGCGCATGAACACGCAACGCTTCCTGCTGGTGTCGCCGATGACCGCGTGGCAGCAACTGTCGGCCGTCGACGCCGCCGCGTTTGGCGAGGTGGAACTGGCCCTGCAGCAGCACAGCCTGCCCGCCACCGTCGTGCTGCGGCCCAGCCGCGATGAAGATGGCGAGGCCGGCGAGACCTTGCTCAGCCGCTTCGCAGCCGGCTGGCTGTCGGTGCTGAAAGGCTATCTCGCGCCGCAGTCGTTCCAACACCTGCGCAGCGATCTCATCGCCAAGGCCGCGGTGCATTTTCTGACCACCGCCGAACCCGGCTTCCGCGTTGTCGGCGCGCGTGACATCCACCAGTGGGCGCATCCTGGAGCCGGACCGCGCCGGGGATTCTGAAAGGATTGACCATGCTGGAACTGCGACCCACCTGCGAGCACTGCAACCGCGATTTGCCACCCAACTCGGTCGAGGCCTACATCTGCAGTTTCGAGTGTACGTTCTGCGCCGAGTGTGTGGAGGATGTGCTGCGGGACGTGTGCCCGAATTGCGGCGGCGGTTTCATGCCGCGTCCGGTGAGGCCGAAAGTCGACCGAAAGGGTGGAAATTTTCTGGGCAACTATCCGGCCAGCACCGCCGTGAAACATCGGCCGGTCGATCTTGCCGCGCACGCGATATTTGTCGCGATGATGCGCGGCATCCCCCCGGAAAAGCGCTGACCGCGGCTAGCGGTCGCGCCGCGCCGGCCGCACCCACCGCCACGTGGCCAGCATCAGTCCGAACCACGCGACATAGCCCGCCGCGAACACCCACGCCGGCGCATTCCAGTACAGCAACGCGGACGCCCAGCGCGCGATGAAGCCGCGCTCATCCGCCGTGCCGCGCAACGCGTCTTCCCAAAGCGTCAGCGGACAGATCTGCCCCAGGATCGCCTGGAGCGCGATGTAGCCCATGAGCAGAACTTGCGCGATGCGGAATGCGAATATTCGCACCCACTTCCAACCCAGCGCGGCGCCGACCCACACCAGCGCCAAGCCAAGCGTGTTGAAGAGCACGATGGCGAGGTGAGCGACGAGGATCAGGTCGGCCAGCATAGTGCGAATATTGTTCACGAATCGCTCATGGCGAATCGTGAATCCCTCCGGGACTGACTGCGGCATCCTTCCGGCGCCCCCCGGACGCCGGAAGAGCGCAAGGATTCATTTGAGCAGCGCCTGCTCGATGAACCTCACCTGCGCATGAAAGCTGAAGTCGGCATTGGACTTCTTGGCGAAGCCGTGACCCTCGTCATTGGCCATGAGGAACCACACGGGCGCCTTGCGCTTTTTCAACGAATTCACGATCTGCTCGGCCTCGGTGTAGGGTACGCGCGGATCGTTCTTTCCCTGGATGACGAAGAGCGGCTTCCTGATCTTGTCCACGCGCGTGAGCGGCGAAATCTCCTCGAGAAACTTGCGCATGTCGGGGTCGCGCTCGTCGCCGTATTCGACACGGCGGAGGTCCCGGCGATAGCTCTCCGTGTTTTGCAGGAAGGACACGAAGTTGGAAATACCCACCGAGCTGACGGCGCCGGCGATGCGCTCGGGATAGAGCGTCGCGACCGCGAGCGACATGTAACCCCCATAGCTCCCGCCTGTCACCAGCACGCGGTTGGCGTCGAGGTCGGGCTGGGTCTTGATCCAGTCCAGCAACGCGCCGATGTCTTTCACGGCATCTTCACGCTTCTTGCCGTTGTCCAGTTTCAGAAACGTCTTGCCGAAACCGGCGGAGCCGCGCACGTTGGGGAAGATGAGTGCGATGCCGAGCTCGTTGACGAAGTAGTTGTTGCGCCCGATGAAGCCGGGCCGCGCCTGCGACTCCGGCCCGCCGTGGATGTTAATGATGACCGGGCGCCTGCCCTTGAATTTGTCCTTCGGCGGTTCGTAGAAAAGTCCGCTGATGGAGAGGCCGTCGAAGCTCTTCCACCGCACCACTTTCGGCTCGACGAATTCCCACGGGTTGGCCCCGGGCGCGACGCCATTGGTCCAGCGCGTCATGCGGCCCTCCTTCAGGTTCCAGCTGAAGATGTCGCCGGCTGAACGCGACGATGCGTGGGTGAACGCGAGCTCCTCGCCATTCTTGCTCCAGCGCAGATTGCTGATGACGCCGGGAATCAGGGGCGGACGGTTCATTTCGCGGCCGGCTTCGAGATCGAAGAAGCGCAGCGCATGCACGCCGTCTTCGTTGGTGATGTAGGCGATGCGTTGGGTCTTGCGCGAGATGGCGAATTCGTCGACATCCGCGGGCTGGGTCGTGATCGGCTCTTCGCGCCCGGTGGCGAGATCGATGGCGACGATGCGGCGAAACTCTCCGGCCCGATCGGAGGTCGCGAATATTCGCATGCCGTCATTCGAGAAGCGCGCGTCGGCATAGCGCACGTCCTCGTCCGGGCGGTCCTGATTCAGCTGCCGGCGGTCGCCGGTGTTGATCTCCATGATCCACAGATTCGAGTCATTGACCGAACGCGATTCCTGGAACACCAGCCGCGCATCATCCGGCGACCAGCGAAATCCGGTCCAGCCGGCGCCTTCCAGCGTCGCGATGATGCGCTCGGTTTCGGGCCGCTCCGGGTCGACCAGCCGAACCTCGGTCTTCACCTCGCGGCCCGCATTGTGGCGATCCAGCTGTGTCGTCGTATACACGACGCGCGTGCCATCGTTGTTCCACGACGGCGCGCTGGCGCGCTGGCCGCCGGGGCTGATGGGCGTCACCGCGCCTGATTCGAGATCAAGCCGCGAAATCTGGAACGCCTCGTCGCCTCCGCTGCCTTTCTCGAAGAGCATGAAATCGCCCGTGCGTGGCTGATAGCTCGCGCCATTGACGGGGTCCTTGAAGTCGGTGACCGGCTCCAGCTTTCCGCCCGGTTCGGCCAGACGGAAAATCTGGTTGCTGTTGCCCTGTCGCGTCGCGATGAGCAGCTCGCGCCGGGCCGGATGCCACGCGGTCACGCGCGAGGCGCGGAAGTCGGTGTAGGGTGCGGTCTTCTTCGCGAGTTCGGCGGGAATGGGCGGGATGCCGGTGAGCACCAACGCCTCCGGCGGGCGAATGACATCGCTGCTGCCGGCCACTTCGGGCGGCGCGCCAAGCAATGCGAAACATAGCGCAATCGTCGCGGCTGAACGCATGAAATCGTCAGTGATGCGAAAACTTGCGATTCTACGCCTCGCGGGCGCTACGCCTTTGCAACAGGACGTGAGGGGTCAGCCACCCACTCGCTCCACGAACCGGGGTACAAGCGCGATCCCGCGAGCCCCGCCCATTCCATCGCGAAGAGGTTGTGGCACGCGGTCACGCCCGAGCCGCACTGGTGGACGATGGCTGAGGGCGGGCGGCCTGCCAGCACTTGCGAATATTCGCGATGCAGATCGTCGCGCGTTTTGAAGGTGCCATCGGGATTCAGGTTGGCCTGCCAGAAGCGATTGACCGCGTCCGGGATGTGGCCGGCCACGGGATCGATGGGTTCGACTTCGCCGCGATAGCGCTCGCCCGCGCGCGCATCGAGCACTGTGCGCTGCGCATCGCCGAGATGCGCCAGGACATCGCCGGCATCCACGGTGAGGCCGGATTGCGGCTTGAACCCGTTGGCCACCGGTGTGCGCGGCCGCGGCGTTGCAGGGGTGACCGGCCGCTTCTCCACCATCCACTTGGCGATGCCGCCATCGAGCAGCGCGACGTTTGGCGCACCGATCCAGCGGAGCATCCACCACAGCCGCGCGGCATACATGCCGCCCGTGCCGTCGTAGATCACGAACTGGTGATCGGGCGATGCGCCCAGTGCCGCCATCCGTGCCGCGAAGGCGCCGGCATCAGGCAGCGGGTGGCGCCCGTTTGTACCCGTCTTCGCGGCCGACAGGTCATCGTCGATGGACAAAAAGTGCGCACCTTCAATGTGCCCTTGCGAATATTCGCGTGGCCCCTTGGTGGTGTCGATGAGATCATGGCGCGTGTCGAACAACATCCACGCGGGGTCGTGCAGGTGATTGGCGAGTTCGGCGGTGGTGACGAGCATGTCTGGGGGCTGGGGGCTGGGGGCTGGGGGCTGGGGGCTGGGGGCTGGGGGCTGGGGGCTGGGGGCTGGGGGCTGGGGGCTGGGGGCTGGGGGCATTGTGGCGCACTGACGAATATTCGCAAGCCCGTCAATCTTCCACCACCACCTTTCCATGCGCCTCGTCTCCACCTGTGTCGCGAGCACGCCGCCGGCGATGATGACGGCGATGCCGA
>JAEUMY010000013.1 GCA_016791265.1 Betaproteobacteria bacterium | reverse complement strand
GAAAGAAGACCCCGGTCGGGGAAGAACCCGGTGAAGTCAGATTGGAACCCCTCACCGGATGTCGTGCCGGGCAGGCGTTGGCCTGCCCGGCGGCGACAGTCCAGTTGTTGTTGCATCGCTCCACGACCGTCGCTGATACGGGACTGGAGACTTGGCATGTTCGTGCGCTGTACGCGGCGCACCTCACCGAATTTGCGGGCATGCCTCCGCATTCCGTCGCGCAACGGGATGCGGTCAACAGTCGGGCCCGGGGCCGTTTGGCCCCGGCGCGCGGCGAAATTTCTGTGGAGAGCGGTGAGTGCAGGAATTCGGTCCATGCGCCTGCGCGCATGGACTGCTGCACGAACGTCACGCCGATGCAGCGGCGTGGCAAGTTTGCCCTTCGCTGTGAACGAAGGAGATACCGGTTCGAATCCGGTCGCTCACCCCAACTCAATCGTCTGTCTCACTCTGCACTTTGGTGGTTGCGTGGACGGCGCGCACCGTCCGCATGATTCGCGCGACGCGCATTGCGCGAATCCGGCTACCGGAGTGCAGAGCCAGACTATCGATCACTTGTCGGATAGCTCAGCGGGAGAGCACCCGGTTGATAACCGGGAGGTCACGCGTTCAAATCGCGTTCCGACGACCAATGGGGCGTTAGCTCAGCCGGCAGGGCAGTGCATTGTCGATGCACAGGCCAGGGGTTCGACCCCCCTACGTCCCGCCAACAGCGGATCCGTAGCTCAGCGTAGAGCACGTGGCTCATAACCACGCGGTCGCAAGCTCGTTGCTTGCCGGATCCACCAAACACAACCAGGGGTGTCGCCAAGCGGCCGAAGGCACTGGCCTTTGAAGCCAGTCATCGTGAGTTCGAATCTCACCACCCTTGCCATCACCCATCAACACCCACCTGGCGGAATAGGTAGACGTCCCTGCCTCAGAAGCAGGCGCCCGCAAGGGCATGTCCGTTCGAATCGGACGGTGGGTACCAACACAGCCGGAGCGCGATGAAGCACGTGATCCAGCATTCGCCAACCTGCTTCACAATCACACCAAGGAGAAAAACAATGGAACTGCAAAACACCCGAATGTGGGTGAGCGGTGTGCCCGTGGAGGACGCGGCGCTCGCCCAGATTCGCAACATGGCTGCGCTGCCCATTCTCGCGGGGCACGTCGCCATCATGCCGGACGTGCATCTCGGAAAAGGTGCAACGGTCGGGACCATCATCCCCACCGAAGCCGCCATCATCCCGGCCGCCGTCGGCGTGGATATCGGTTGCGGGATGTGCGCCGTGCGACTGTCGCTGAAAGCGTCCGACCTGCCCGACTCGCTTGCGAATATTCGCCATGCGATCGAGCGCTCGGTACCTGTCGGCGTTCATGCTCACAAGGAAACGCTGGACCCCACGCATGACGGGCTGGAAGGCATTGCACTGAAGCGCCGCATCGACGCACTCGATGAACGCTTCTGGAAGCTGCGCCTGCTGGACCGCCTGGGCCGCTTCAACAAGACCCGCCTCGGTACCCAACTGGGTACGCTCGGGGGCGGCAACCACTTCATCGAACTCTGCCTCGACGAGGGAGAGGCGGTGTGGGTGATGCTGCACTCGGGTTCGCGCAACGTGGGCAACACCATCGGTACGCTGGCCATCGAGATGGCCAAGACCGAAGCCGCCAAGCGCGACGTGCATCTGCCGGACAAGGATCTTGCCTGGCTGGATGAAGGCAGCGAGCCGTTCGAAGCCTATGTCGAAGCGTTGCTGTGGGCGCAGGATTACGCGGCCACCAACCGCGATCTCATGATGCATCTGGTCATGAAGTCGCTGCGTCATGTGATCCCGAAAGAGTTCTCGATCACGCAGGAAGCGGTGAACTGTCACCACAACTACGTGCAGAAGGAAACCCACTTCGGGCGTTCGATGTGGATCACCCGCAAGGGAGCCGTGTCGGCGCGCAAGGATCAGCTCGGCATCATCCCCGGCAGCATGGGGGCGAAAAGCTTCATCGTGCGAGGGAAGGGACATGCGGAGGCGTACAGCTCGTGTTCGCACGGCGCAGGACGCCGCATGTCGCGTACCGCAGCGAGCAAGAACTTCACCGTGGAGGATCTGGCGCGCCAGACCGACGGGGTGGAGTGCCGCAAGGATGGTGGCGTGATCGACGAAATTCCCGCCGCCTACAAGGACATCGACGCCGTGATGGCCGCGCAGGCCGACCTGGTGGAGGTCGTTCACACGCTGAAGCAAGTGCTTTGTGTCAAGGGATAGCGTCCCAAGTCTCATCATCGGGATGAGATGCACGCGCTACCCGCAACTGAAAGGAGGTGATCCATGCCTACCCCGATCGCCAACGCCCAATCTGTGAAGGGGCTGCGGCTGTAGTACCCGTCCCCGTGTTCCGCTCGTCGGAATGCGGGGGCACCCATTCCGGAATGAGGCGAGATGCCTTGTTCCATTTTTCAAACTTCCTCAGATGCATTGACGGCAGACGAGGCCCACAGGAGGTGACAAATGTCTTACCCGGACGCTTTGGCCATCGACAGCCATGGGCATGCCCGCTCATGGTTGACGGTGGAAGAGGCTGCCGGCTTCTATGCCGGCGGCCACGTGATCGACGATTCGGCCGGTACCCGCATCGCCACGCTGCGTGGCGGCGTGAATGCCGTGTCGGGTCTGCGTTCGCAGATTGAAGTGCGCAGCATCATTTTCGTGCGCGGTCATGCGCTGAAGGCGCCGCTGTTTGCGCCGCGCCCGACGCGCGCCACGCTGTTCCGTCGTGACCACTGCCTGTGCGCCTATTGCGGCAAGCATGCGGAGGACCCGACGGCCGAGCACATCCTGCCCGAGTCGCGCGGTGGTGAGTATTCGTGGACCAACCTGGTCACGGCCTGCCGCCGCTGCAACACGCGCAAAGGTGCGCGCACGCCGGAGGAGGCGCGCATGCCACTCTTGTACGTGCCGTATCGACCGGTGCGGAACGAGTGGATGATTCTGTCCGGCCGCCGCGTGCTGGCGGATCAGATGGAGTTTCTGCGTGCGGCGCTGCCGGCGAGTTCGCGGCACAAGTAACACTGTCCCTGCATTGCGGGGACACTCATTCGGGACGGTGCGAATATTCGCATCCTCCCAACCCCATTCTTCTCCAAACGCATCGACAGCGGGCGAGGTTCTGCGTGCCTCCCTGGTACGGCACACCTGCAAATTGGTGCGCCGTATGCCGCGATGCGGGCGGTGTTGAATGCAAGATGATCTAGCTCAGTCTGGTAGAGCACCGGCGAAAGCCGGTTGTCGTGGGTTCGACTCCCACGATCATCCCTTTCCATAGCTCATCGGTAGAGCGATCGAAAAGAATCGATTGGTTGCGGGTTCGACTCCCGCTGGAAAACCATCGTCCTTAATCAGGACTTCATGCAGCACCCGGGGCCACCTCATGTGCGGAACAATGCACGCCGCTCCGGACGCCATGGCACCGCGCGCGTGCCGGCGCGAACAGGCAACAGCCAATGATCAGATTGCTCGTCCTGCAGTGTGGGGAAGCGCAGTCACATCTGCGGCGCGGCCTGTCTCCCGCCGGTGCAACACGGGTCGCGCTCATGGGTGTCGTCACGCAGCGTTTCGCGTGGGACATCTGTTTGCGTGACAGCCCGCGTCCGGTCGGGAGGTGGCCCCACACCAAATTCCGTCATCACGATCCGCTCATCCTTCGATACCTCAGGACGAACGGATCGTGACGACAACCCCATTCATTCCGGCGCCGCGAAATCGTCACCGTGATGAACACCCCGGCAGTGGACACAAATCCCCCGCCATTTTTTCAACCAAGAAAGGAAGACGCATCATGCTGAAAAAGTTTCACATCAAGAAGGATGAACGCGCTCTCCTCTTCAACAAGGGAGATTTCGTTCAAGTCCTGGAGCCGGGCGAATATTCGCACTTCGACCCGTTCTTTCGTTTGTCGATCGAGAAGTTCCCGCTGGCCAAGCCGCTGTTCGATCACAAGCTGGCCGAGTACCTGCTGAAGCGGGAGCCTGAAATCGCCAAGCGCGAGTTCCATGTGCTGGAGACCGGCGCCGACGAAGTCGGCCTGCGTTTCGAGGACAACGTGCTCGTGGAAGTGCTGGCGCCCAACACCCGCCGCCTGTACTGGAAGGGTTACATCGACATCAAGCAGGAGAAGCTCTCCATCGCCGACACGTTCGACGTGGACAAGAAGCTGCTGGCCAAGCTGGCGCCTGTCACCGGCAAGGTGAAGAAGGTGGCCGGACTGGAAGGCCTCTTCATCATGCACGTGCCGCAATACCACGTGGCCGTGTTGTACGTGGATGGCAAGGTGGACCGCGTGCTGGAGGCCGGCGTGCATGGCTTCTGGCAGTACACGCGTGAGCTCTCGGCCATGCCGGTGGATCTCCGCCTGCAGGTGCTGGAAGTGGCGGGACAGGAAATCCTCACCAAGGACAAGGTGTCCCTGCGGGTGAACCTGACGGCCGGCTACCGCATCACCGACGTGCTCGTTGCGTTCGCGAAGCAGGGGAAGCCGCTGGACTACCTGTACAAGGAACTCCAGTTTGGCCTGCGCGCCGCGGTGGGTACGCGCACCCTGGATGAGCTGCTGGAAGACAAGCACGTCATCGACCAGGTGGTGAGCGAGCACATCCAGCGTCGTGTGGCCGGGTTCGGTCTGGAAGTCGAGTCGGTGGGTGTGAAGGACATCATCCTGCCCGGAGAGATGAAGACCATCCTCGCCCGCGTGGTGGAGGCGGAAAAGGTGGCGCAAGCCAACGTGATCCGCCGTCGCGAGGAAACGGCTGCGACCCGTTCGCTGCTGAACACCGCCAAGGTGATGGAAGACAACCCGACCGCCCTGCGCCTGAAGGAACTGGAGACGCTGGAAAAGGTGACCGAAAAGATCGATAAGATCTCCGTGTTCGGTGGCCTGGATGGCGTGTTGAAAGACCTCGTGAAAATCCGCTAGGTCTTCGCCAGTGTGTTCTTCAACCTCAACCTGAGCCCGTCGACGAAAGTCGGCGGGCTTTTTCATTCAATCGGCTACTGCAACTATCCGCATGGGTCTCTAGCTGTCCTCGCCTGCAACAACCTTCTTCCACCCCTCATGCCCCAGCTTCCGCAATGTTGCAATGTTCTTCTCGAAGATCGACTCCGCCTCCGGAAACGCCTCCACGGCGCGTGTCACGCTGTCCTCGCGCAACAGATGCAGCGTCGGATACGGCGAGCGATTGGTGTAGTTGGTGATGTCGTCGGCCTCGGTGTCGGCGAACTGAAACTGCGGATGGAAGCTCGCCACCTGCAGGATGCCCTCCAGGTCGAGCTCCTCCACGGCGGCATCGGCCACTTCGAGGAAGTCGTTGTAATCGAGGAAGTCGTTCAGCACGTGCGGATGGATGAGCAGCGTGGTGTCGGTCGTCTCGGGGTTGGCTTCCGCCAAATGGTCGAGCTCGCGCAGCAGGTCCTGCATCAGGTCATCGGGTGTGGTCGCATGTGAAACCACATAGCGGATCTGCTTCTTCACGTGGACGGCTTTGGCGAAGGGGCAGAGATTCAGGCCGATCACCGCGCGGGTGAGCCAGTCGGTGGTCTCGGCGATGATGGCGTCGTCGGTGGGTGTGTTCATCTCCGCATTGTGCAGCATCACTTCCCGGCCCACACGCCCTTTCGGTGAAAGTAAACCTTTCCCGCCGCCCAGCGGAGCGGCGGGGTGTTGAGAAACAGGTTGAATGCCCAGTCGGTCTGTCCGTGATCGAACAGCCAGCGCAGCGCGCGCTTGGTGCGAAAGCGGGGATAGCTCTGCGTGAACGCGCCACACGGATCGCCCGCCTTGCCCTGCAGGAAATCCGCGATGGCGTGGCCCGCCGCGTGGCCATGCTTCAGCGCGGTGTGAATGCCGCCCGCCGTCACCGGCGACACCATCCCGGCGGCATCGCCCACCAGCAGTGCGCGTGGCCGCGCCAATGGCGACACCAGCCCGCCGCAGGGAATGAGCCCCGCGCGTACCGACACTGGTGACGCACTACGGAAGTCCGCGATGGGCGCGATCTTTTCCAGAAACTGCGTCATCGCCTGCGTGGCCGAGAGGCTGCCTGCTCCCTGACGGCGCGCGAGCCCGACCTGCAGGTGATGCACGCCCGGCACCACCCAGCCGATGTAGCCGGGCGCGAGCTGCTTGTCGATGAAGCAGTGCAGCCGGCCTTCCAGATCAACATCTGAATGCGACGAGGCTGAGTCCGGGGAACTCAGACCGGACGCCGCAGGCGGTCCCGAAGGGATCGTGGCATCGCCTGAAGCGATGTCACGACAATATTCGTACTCGACCCCGGTCAGGAATTCCCGATTGACGCCGAGATGGAGCAGGCGCGCCACGCGCGACGACGGCCCATCCGCGCCCACCAGATAGCGCGTATGCCCCACGCGGCCCGCGCCATCCAAGTTCCAGCCATCGTCCCGCTCCACCGCATTCTGGAATGCAGTCCCCAGCACCACGCGCACCCCTTCGCTGCGCGCGCGATTGGCCAGCCAGCGCATGAGATTGGGTGTGTCGGTGGCGAGAAAGTAGTAGCCCGGCGCATCGAGGTCGATATGGCGCAGATTGGGCGAGTAAAGCCGCACACCCTCCACGCGCCGCACCAGATACGGCGGCATGTCGCGGAGGATTTCCTCCTGCTCCGCTGCCTCCTTCACCAATATGCCGGTCGTGTGCAGCTTCTCGCCCACGTCGGCTTTGCGGTCCAGCAGCGTGACCTGCGCACCGCGTTTGGCCAGCGCGCGAGCGCAGGCGAGGCCGGCGAAGCTGGCACCAATAAGGGTGACATCGTTGTCGATGCGGGAATAGCTGCTGTGCATGGTGGTCCTTTGTGGACACCATTGCAGCATTCGAATGCGGTTTGAGTGGCTCGGGAATATGGCGGAACCGTGGCATGACCTGGTCTGTGCGCCGTCAGTCGCCTAGCGAATACTCGCAATAAGAGTCGGGTCCAACTGCAAATCGGCTATTTGGCGAGCATCCACGCGCCAAAGCTGATGCAGATGAGGCCCGAGGTCGCCGTCAATGCTCCGAGCCCGAGCCTTCTTCTAAAAAGTACCGGTACCGGACAATCCGGTGCTTGCGGATGAATCGAAATCGGAACGAGCCCAGCAGAGCTTCGTGCGTCTGGCAGCAGTACTCTGTAAGTCTCACCCTTGAACTGGTACTCGACTTCGATATTGCTGTGAGTAGAAGAAACTTGGCGGGCAAGCAGAATGATTCCCTCGTCCGGCAGTTGTCCCCGACCGCGCAGATCGAGTATCAGCCAGATGCCCCCGCCGATGGTCAGAGCCAAACCTGAAACTACGACGATTGCGCCCAATCCGGTCATCGAACGCTCACTTTGCCTTCGGAAAAAAACGAAATCCGGCCGGCGGATACGGCGACCTTTCAGGTGCCTCATCCAGTGCATACGTCACCAGCTTCGGCAGCATCGCCGCCGCCGCATCGGGCGTCATGCCGCGGTTCAACACCATGTCCAGCAGCGTGAACTCGATCATGGCCGACGCCCCCCAGTCCACACTCGTGGTGTAGCCGGATACGGGGAAGGGCGGCGACTTCAGCGACCGCGCCTCGTCGTTGGCCACGAGGCAGGCGGAGAAGTGCAGATACTTCAGCGTTTCCGCCGTGGCGAGGCTTTGCATGATGCGCGGGGTGTTGATGATCTCGCCATGCACCGAGAGCCCGCGCTCCGTGCCGTGGCTGGCGATGACCAGCACCGCCGGCTCGGCCAGATACATCAGCTCGCGGCACCAATGCGCCAGACTGTCCGCGTCGTGAAAGATGCGATGGCGCACGCGAATATTCGCTAGGCGCGCGAACACTTCCCTGAGCATGTCGCCGAACGCGTAGTCGTTGTCGGCGAGGCTCTTCTGCCAATGCGCTTCCAGCACGAAGAGCCACTGAATGCCGCGCTCCGCGTGCATGCGCGTGCCGGTCCAGTCGCTCCATTCCTCGTCGCCGCTCGCGCGCCACTGGCCGGTGAAGGATTCGCCGTCCTCCGCCATGACGAAGTAGCCCTCGCCGCTGGCGTTCTTTTCCTCGTAGTGGAAGTGCAGGCGGTCGCCGTCGGCGCGCCCCCGCAATGCGGCGGGGCCGGCAGCCTCATAGAAGCCTTCCACGCCGTCGGCCGCGTGCAGCAGGCGCAAGCGGCCGAATGTCGTTTCGTACAGCCCGTCCCAGCCGCGCTCACCGATCCATGGACGCGGCGTGTCACCGCCTTCGGCCAGATAGCGGCCGACGAACCGCCCCGCTCGTTTCAGGGTGAATGCTCCCGAGCCGCGCTCGCCCGGCTCCTCGTAGTCGAAGCTGAGCGTGTCGCCGTCCAACGTGCCGGCGAGCGCGCCGTGTTCACCGTAGTGTCCGGTCACCCGTGTGCCGGCGATGTTCAGCGTCAGCACGCCAAACGACGTGCGCCAACGGCCCGTGAAGGCGTGGATGAGTGGGGACATGGCGGACTAGGTGAGACGAAAGCCGCAGCATACCGCCATGTTGCGCGGAGGATTTGCCAACATCTGCCGGCGTGGCGGAAACGTGGGCGTCCACTCGACATCGGGACCGTGCGTTCAGGGTCCCATGCCCGGATTCGTCCACGCCGCCCGCAGCGCTGCCCACGGGACGAACGCTGGCTTTGACGATTCCGGCGCCGCGTGGATTGTTCCGCCGGGCCGGTGTCGTTACACTGCGCCAACAACGACCCTTCATACCCCCTTTAGCTGCCGCCACCCGCCGCCATGTCGCGCAACGACCTCGACGCCCTGTATCGCAGCCTGCTTTCGCGGGCGGGCCTGGCGCTCCTGGCCGTGTTGCTGGTGCTGAACGGGCTGGGTCTCTTCGCGGGCCACCGCGCCGCCAAGACCCTCGACGAGACGCAGGCCGCGGCCGCCCAGGCGCGACTCATCATGGTGAGCTTGGAGCGGCTTCGCTCGCAGCTCCTGCGACTGGAAAGCGCGCAGCGCGGCTTCCTGCTCACCCGCGACCGCGCCTACCTGCAACCCTTTCCAAAGGACATCAAGGCCATCGACGATGGCGTTGCGAATATTCGCAAGCTCACCCGCGACCGAGACGGGTACGACGATCTGCTCAAAGGCATCGACACCGTCGCCCGCGACAAGATCGCCGATGCGGAGAAGACCGTCGCGCTGGCGGATTTCAAGTCGTTCGACCTCGCCGCCGACCTGGTGCGGGCCAACGCGGGCAAGCAACTGATGGCGATTCTCGACCTCAACATCGCCCGCATCAACGAGCTGGAGGAGGGCGTCCGCGCGGCCAAGCTGGCCGAGCGCCAGGCGCTGGAGGCCAAGGTCCGCTGGGGATTTGTCGCGCTCTTCGTGGTCAATGCGCTGCTCATCCTCGCTGGCGCGTACACAATCCTGATCGAGTTTCGCCGCCGCCAGCGCGAGCAGGCCGACCTCGCCGCCCAGCGCGGCGCGCTCGAACGCGCGGTGAACGAGCGCACGGCGGCGCTCCGCGAGCTTTCCATTCACTTGCAGGATTTGCAGGAGACCGAATGCCATCGCCTCGCGCGCGAGCTGCACGACGAGCTCGGCGGAACGCTTTCGGCCATCAAGCTGGACCTGAACATGGCCGCCAACGAGGCGGCCGTGCGCGCCGACGAGAAGGCGCACGGCAAGCTCACCCGCGCCCTGACCGCGTTGGACGAAGCCATCAAGGTGAAGCGCCGCATCATCGAAGACCTCCGGCCCACCTTGATCGACAATCTCGACTACGCCGCCGCGTTTCGCGGGCACTGTGGACAGTTCACCGAGCGCACTGGCTGCGTGTGCAACCTGAGCCTGCCCGAGCGCGAGATCCGCCTGGGCGAGCAACACTCCATCGCGCTTTACCGCGTGCTGCAGGAGTCGCTCACCAACATCGCCAAGTACGCGCAAGCCACGCAGGTCGACATCGTCATGCGCCGCCGCGACAGCGGTGTGGAGATGACCATCACCGACAACGGCGTCGGCATGGAGCCGGGCACGCAGCACCAGCCCACGTCGCACGGACTCATCGGCATGCGCGAGCGCATGCGCGCGCTGGAGGGCGGTTTCGAGATCGATGCGGCGCCGGGACGCGGCACGCGACTGATTTTCTGGCTGCCTCGTGATCGCACGGTGACGCAGATGAACGGCTGACCCGGACAGTGCCGCCCCGGCCACGCAGCGGGCTGCTTCGCTTGTGGATCACTGCCGCTTGTCGGCCGTGTCCTCGATCCTCTCGCCGGCCGGATCACAAAAAACATCGTCGGCATGACCCGCGTGAAGGGTGAACGGAACGCCGTTGCCAGACGACTCACGGCAACGACCTCCCCGTTGGCCGATGGATCGCGGGATGCGGCCATCGGCACTTTTTCTTGCGAATATTCGCCAGTGCGGATCAGTGGCAGCCGCAGCCCTCATGAAATCCCGTGCCGTCGCTCGCCGGCAAGCCTGGAATCTGCGCGGAGTTCTGCGCGTGCATTTGCGTCTGTGCCTGCGCGCTGCGCGCGCCGGAGACAAACCCCTGCTCGAAGAAGAAGGGCTTCCTCGCTTTCGGCGTGGCGCCCACTTCATTCATCGTCGCCACGTCATACACCCGCCCGTTCTGCATCACGTGGGTGATGCGGTCGGACTGTTCGATGTCCTTCAGCACATCGCCCGCGATGATGACGAGATCGGCCAACTTTCCCGGCTCCAGCGAGCCGATGTCCTGGTCGAGCCCCAGCGCGCGCGCGGGGTCCAGCGTCGCGGCGCGGATCGCCTCCAGCGGGGTGGCGCCACCCTTGCCGAGCGTCCACATCTCCCAATGCGCCGCCAGCCCCTCGCGCTGGCCGTGCGCGCCGATGTTGACCCATACGCCCGCGCGTTGCAGGTCCACCGCGTTCTTCGCCACCTTGAGAATGTTGAAGTCTTCGTCGGGCGCCGTGGGCCGGCGCACGGCGCGGCTCCACAGCGTCGACTTCGGCACGTACTTGGTGAGCAGCGGATGCCGCCACACATCGGTGCGCGCATACCAGTAGTGTTCGCCATCCAGCCCGCCGTACGCCACCCCGAGTGTGGGCGTGTAGGCGACGCGGGTCTGCGTCCAGAGCTGCTTCACGTCGTCATAGGACTTCACCACCGGGATCGCGTGTTCCAGCGTGGTGTGCCCGTCGATGACCATGGTCATGTTGTGCTGAAAGAGCGAGCCGCCTTCCGGCGTCACCATCATGCGCGTTTGGCGCGCGGCCTCCAGCACCTGCTGGCGCTGGTCGCGGCGCGGCTGGTTGTAGCTTTTCACCGAGATGGCGCCCGCGGCCTTCATGCGCTTCAGATGGGTGAGCGCGTCTTCCAGGCTGTTGATTTCCGCGGTGAAAGTGCCCTTGGCGCCATAGAGAATGGTCCCGGTCGAGTAGATGCGCGGCCCCACCACCTTGCCGGCGCGCTGCAGTTCAGCCTGGGTGAAGATGCTGGGCGTGTCGTTCGACGGGTCGTGCATCGCCGTCACGCCGAACGCGAGCGACGCGTAGTTGATCCAGCTTTGCTGTGGAATGATGCCGCCCTCGCTCATGCCGCCGTGCCAGTGCGCGTCGACGATGCCGGGGATGATGGTCTTGCCCGTCGCGTCGATCAGCGTGGCGCCCGGTGGCACGGCGATGTCCGCCGCGCGGCCCACTGCGAATATTCGCTGTCCTCTCACCACGATGCGGCCGTTCTCGATGACCTCGTTGTGGTCCGCGCCTTTCATCGTGACAATGCGGGCGCCCGAGATCACCACTGTCGCGGTGGGCGCGTCGGTCTTGGCGGTGAAGCCGATCTTGATGCCGTTCTCGGACGGTTTCGGGGACGGCTTTTGCGCATCAGGCAGCCAGTCGAACGTGTCCTTCAAAGGCCGGGTGAAGAGTTCATCACCCAGCGCGAAATGCACCGCCGATGAGTCACCCGACCAGTGCAACCAGTCGCCCGCGTTCACGTCCAGCCCTTTCAGCGGCAGCGTCTTCGCCTTCGGCCCGATGGTCACCGCGCGACCAGCCAGCGGCAGCGGCATGACGTACGTGCGATAGCGCTCGCGAAACGCCAGCCATTCCCCGTTGGGCGCGATGGCGAAGTCGGAGGTCTGGTCGCCCTTGGCGATGATCTGCGCCTCCTCACTCATGTCCAGTTTCAGCCGCACCAGCGTGGCCTCGCGGTCGACCTCGCCCGTCATGCGGATACGGGTGAGATAGAAGTGCTCATTCGATTTGCCGAACTGCGGCCAGAGCCCATCCTCCGTCAGCAGTCTTGGCGCGGTCTTCGCGTCGGCGCTGACCACATACACACCGTTCTCGATGCCGTGCCACGGCGACGTGAGATAGCCGCCGCGCTGCTTCACGTACAACACGCTTGTTCCGTCCGGTGAGAAAACAGGTTGCAGATACTTGCCCGGCTCGCGCGTGACGATGGTCTCTTTGTTCGTCTTCAAGTCCAGCACGCGCACGCTGCCCAGCGTCTGATCGTTCCAGGTCGTGAACACGAGCTTCGTGCCATCCCGCGAAAAGCGTGGGAAGAACTCGAAATGCTCGTTCTGCGTCGTGACGCGCCTGGCGTCGCCGCCGGCGAGCGGCTTCACATACAGTTGCCCCAGCGCGGAATACACCACCTTGTCGCCCGAAGGGCTGACATTCGCCCAGCGCAGTTGATGCACGTTGAACGTCTCGGGCGAGACGGTCTGCGCGAACCGCACCGGCACGCGCACCTCGCGCTCGTGCTGAACGCGGAAGGGAATGTCCTTCGCCTTCGCCATGCCGTCCGCGCCGCCGAACAGGTCCAGCCGCCACAGCCGCCCCTGCGCCCACACCACGATCTCCTTCGACCCCGGCATCCACGCGAAGGCGGGGTAAACGCCGTGCATGGCCCACGCCTCCTGCATGTCGCGCTCGAGCCCGCTCCACACCGGCTTCTCTTCGCCGCTGGAAAGGTTCATGAGAAACAGGGTTGACTGCTCGCGCACGCGGCGCACGAACGCGAGCCACTTGCCGTCCGGCGACGGCGTGGGCCGCACGGCGCCGCCGGGTCCGCTCACGAAGGCTTCGGTTTTGCCGCGCTGCAGATCGCGGCGGAAGATCTGATAAATCTGCTTGTTCGAATCCTTGTTGTATTCAAACGTCGTGCCGGGTGTCGTGTCCTGCGAGTAGTAGAGGTAACGGCCATCCGGCGAGAACGCCGGCTCGCCCAGATCCTTTTGCCAGTTGGGCTTCTCGTTCAACTGCACGCCGCCGCCATCGGCCGCGCCGCTCACATGAAAGAGCCAGATTTCGCCTGAGCCGGCGGACCGGGTGCCGGTGTAGTGCTTGCGCGCCGCGATGTACTGGCCGTTGGGGTGCCACACCGGGTTGTTCATCAGGCGGAAGGGCTCCTTCGACACCTCGCGCGCATTCTTCCCGTCAGCGTCCATCACCCACACGTTGTCTCCGCCGCCCGCGTCGGACATGTAGGTGATGCGCTTGCCGTCCGGCGAAAACCGCGCCTGCATCTCCCAGGCGATGGTGGAGGTGAGCGGCTTCGCGTCGCCGCCTTCGATGGGGAGCAGATAGAGGTCGCCCAGAAGATCGAACACGATCCGCTTGCCGTCCGGGCTCACGTCCACGGTCATCCACGTGCCGGTGCGCGTGTCCAGCTTCACGATGGCTTTCTCGCCGGGCGGATTGTTCACGTCCCATTTTTTCTTCTCGGGCGTGGCCGGCTTGGTGTCGGCGCCTGCCGGCTTGGCGGCGTCTTTCGGCGCGTCCTGCGCCAGCGAGTGAATGGAAGCAACAAACAACAACGCGGCCAACGCGGCCGCGGCGGAACGGGCAAAAGTCATGGTGGTGAAGGCCCGATGAACGGGCTGCGTGCGGTGGGAAAAGTGATCGAAGTATTCAAGCCGCCGCGCGCGCCTGTCAACGGCACAGATCAATCGTCAACGCTGATGCAGCGAATTTGCTACGACCACTATTCAAAGTGCGGGGAGACCCTGAGAAATGGGAGAGATGAATACTTGCGCGAAGCGAATATTCGCAGGCGCGAAGCCGGCTCCAAATTCTTCGTTCCCGCCTGTGCGGCAATGACAGGGCAACTTGTTTAGCCAGTGCGAATATTCGCAAGCGAGGATGACCTGCGTACTTCCCCCTTTCGAAAAGGGGGATTACTTGGCAACCAACTTCTTCTCCATCCACTCCAGCCGCATCCCGATCTCCTCGGCATACGCCTTCACCGCCGCCCGCGAAAACTGCCCGTAGCGTCCGGTGAGCGCATAGCCGCGCCGCTGGTAGTAGGCGACAAGCTCCGGCCGATGCGTGGCGATCACCATCATCGTCATCTTTGTGCAGCCGCGCGCGATGGCCATGTGTTCCGCCTCCGCCAGCATCTGCTTGCCCACACCGCCCGTCTGCAGGTCGGGATGTACGGCCAGCATGCCGAGATAGCCCGCATCGTCCGTGAACTTGAGCAGCGCACTCGCCACCAGCTGATCGCCATCGAAGCCCAGCAGGAACATCGCGCCCGGTGCCGCGATGTGAGCGGCGATCTCCGCATCGTTCGTCCGCGCCTCGTCAAACAGCGTGCCCTCGTGCGTCCAGGCTTTTTCAGAACTGTTGCCCGCATAGGCAAGGTTGGTCAGCGCTGTGATGGCGGGCACGTCGGCGGCGGTGGCGGGGCGGAAGTTCAGGATGCTCATGATGTATGTGGCGTGAGTTTGTCGCCCGTGCTGCTGTTGAACCTGATTTGCGATGCATCGAGACACGAATTGTTGGGCCGCAGCATTCACGCCAATCTCCACCCCGTTCGTGCTGAGATATCGAAGCATGAGCGGGCCGAGGTCATTGCACCGCGCAAGAGGAATGAATGCCAGAACGCCCAAAGTGTAACCAACACCCCGACCGAATCTTCCGCAATCCCTCGCCCGTAATGCGGATTTGGCGTGCCCGCAGGCCAGCCCATGCAAATAAATCGCCAAACCTATCAAGGTTGGTAGGTTTCAAACCGTTCGGAATCTGCAACGATTCGCCTGCGGTGGCGACAGCCCCGCACCGTCATCCCCGTCCGCATCACGAAAGGCATTCATGTACGTCGTCAGCGCAACCCCCGAACGAACCCGACCGGGCCCGGCCCGCCGCATCGTCCTGGCCGCCATTGCCATCGCCATTGTCATCGCCGTCACGGGCTTCGCGGTCGTGAGCCTTCCGGCATTCGCCGACCCGCCCGTCACAGCGCACTCGCACGGAGCCGCCCAGCGCTAGCCCGGCACTGCACAGAATCAACAGGGGATTGCGGCCGGCCACGGCGTGTGCCGGCCGACTTTTTTTGGGAGCTCGCCCTCACGCAGAGAGCGTGCAAGGCGGCGAGGATGCGGCGTCGCGCAATGCGGTGACGATGGAGAGCGCAGCGCGAATATTCGCAATCCCGTCGCCCCGGCGAAGGCCGGGTCCAAGTTCAACTTCGCTGCGAATATTCGCAATACTCAACAACGCGTGGTTTTCTGATCACTTGAGCGGGGCGCGGACTTCGCGGATTCGGGATCGCTCGGCGCATCCCTGGGCGCCATCTTTGCAGGACTGCTGGCCGGCGCTTTGGGATCCGCCTTCTCGCCGGGCATCGTCTTCGACTCCCAGTACACGCCCAGTGTCTTCACGGGCTGGGTTGCGCTGAGCGTCATGCGAGCCACGGTGCCGCCGACGGGGGGCTTCGAACCGCAGCCGGACATTGCGCAGGCAACCAGCTCGCCCCGCTTCACCACCTGGCCAAACATGCTCCAGCCCACGCTCCGCGAATCCAGCACATGCTGCGTGCCGTCATCCATGTACAGCGTCGCCTGAAGGCGGCCACCGTTGAGGTGGTTCTTCTCCACCTGCTCCATCGACGCGCCCATCTCGGTATCGCCTTTCAGCACGACGCACACCGACGTACTGCCACCCATCACCGTCAACTTGGGCTAGTCTGCAATGAAGGTGCGCGGCTGGTCGTTGATGACCAGGGGCGCGTTCAGAAGCACGACGGTCTGCTTCTTCCCGCCAGATAGCGAGTCAATCAGGTCGAAAAATCCGGCGGGATTGCAACCGCTGAGCACAGTAACGACAGGCAACAACAGCAACAATCGGGTGGGGCGCTTCTGCATGGGATAGTCGTCAGAGTGGGTCGTCGGAGGAAGGCGCGCTGCGAATATTCGCACGGTCACGGCGCGACATCGCGTTTCGCCGCTTCCGCTGCATCCCGCTCCACCCGCGCCTCCCACCACCGAGTCCCCGCCCGTGCGAAATACAGCAGCGCCAGTATCGGCGAGAGCATCATCGAATAGAACGTGATCAGAAACAGGATGCCGTAGGCCGCATCGTTGGCTGACTTCTGATTGTCCGGGATGCCCGCCATGATGTTGAACACCACGTGCTCCAGGTTCAGCGCGGTCAGCGCGACCACGATCAGCGTGAGCGGCAAGAGGCACGCCACCAGCGTATCCAGCCAGGAAAGCCCCGCCACGCGGCGGATGAAGAACCACAACAGCAGCACCCGCCACGTCGCCACGATGGCGAGGAACCACGCATTCGCCGCCTGAGTTGTGCTTTCAAGGTAACTATCTTGCCGCTGCCGTCAGGTTCTCAATTGCTTCCAAGATGCTCCCCGCCAAGCGCTCAGCTTCGCTGCCTGGGCTCTCAGCAATGATTCCCCGACAAAGGCGTGCAAGATCGTCAAACTTGGCTTGCTGATTAGTGAATACGTCCTTGGGACAAGCGAGAAGAATTGGTGGAATCAAGACCATAGACGCTGGATTCTTGCGCTGAATGATCGGCTCAACAGCGCGCTGCGCGACGCGCTCTCCCCTCTTTTGCAATTCGATGGCGGCTTCTTGAAACAAAGCTCCAAACTGATTCCAAAAGGCATCTGACGGCTCAACGGGCGCAGCAGCGACCAACTCAAAAATCTCATCAAGCAGAGTGACCTTCTCGACATCGGTCAAGAGCTGCGTCGACAGCCCTGCAAATAAAGCTTGCTGTCGGACTGAATTCTCATTTTGTTGATTCTTGGCTTCAGCAAGTATTGCTTGCCTTAGTTCGTGCCCGAGTGAGATTTTGGCTTTATTGCCCTCCGACACCAATAGACTCGTCGAAACCTCTCCGCCAAGGTTCCAGTCCAGAATCCAATCCTGACTCTTCAGCGCTCGCAAGCGTTCCCTATTGAATTCGGCGAACTGATCAAAAAACGCTTCGTCAGATTCCTTGAGTTCTGAGAATATCCAGGCGCTTTCGATAGGGTTTGAGAGCTGTCTCGACAGCAGTACTGAGGCCTCTGCATTTCTCCAGTGATCGACAATTGAGGCGACAACGCCATAGCCGCCTTCTGACTTCGCAGAAGAGATGGCTTTTTGAAGGACATTGGCGCGATGCGAGAACATTTCGTCTTCTGAGAGCGCTGTAGCGATGGTTTCGAGCAGCGTGTTGTTCTTAAGCGTTGCAATTGCGAGTTCCATCGGGTTTCCGGCGGCTAGGACCCACTCCAAGAACTCGCCAAAGAGGTTGAACTCGATAATCTGATCAGCGAGCGCAGTTGCGAGCTCTTGGTTTTCGCCGCTAGCCCATACTGTACGAAGGTAGTTGAATCCCTCTTTTCCATGCGCCGGAAACTGATTCGGCCTGTCAGAGATTTGCTTTCTAGCAATAAGCATCAAGAGCAGAGCGGACGCGCTAAATTCATGGTCAATTGATTCAGATGCTTCAAAGGCCAGTTTGTGCAGGCCGCCACTGGTAAAGCACTGTTCTATCAGTTCGCGATAGTGATCAGATGCCGAAACCGATCCAACAGTCCACCGCAACTGACTCGTAGAAATCGTAGTGCCTGCTGAGATTCTTTGAAGGGAAATAAGCGCAACTTCGCTTCGCACACTGGCGTCGAGCCCGCCTATTGCCAAACAACATCCGGCGTGAAAATCACCATCAGTCGCGGCTCTCTTCAGAGTTTCAATTAGCATTGAATCTGGAGCTCGCACTGTTGTGCAATCTGCAATCCAGCCCGCGTCTTGCCCATTTGCGACTCTGCACAATTCAAGCCATCCGTGAGAGTCGAGCGGCAACTTTAGCTTGTGAGATTCGAGTACATCGGAGGACTCTTTCAGCGCCCGCAAGACTCGTACTGCGCCATCGCACCATTCTTCAAGCGTTAGTCCTTCGCGTTCCTCAATTGTGGCGTGTTGAACGCCAGCTACGTTCAATATTGCTAGGACCAGTCCAGCTCCAGTGGGTTGGGTGCCTTGTAGATATTTGCTAATTTGAATCAGCCCAATCAATCCGCGTTGACACTGCTTCACATGCAGGTCAAGGCTGGATAGGCGTTCCAGCCTGCTTCGAATTGATTTCTGGATTGTCCGATAAAGCCTGGCTTTTCCTTCTGCCGTAAGGGCAGGCAGCTCATTTGACTCCTCCAAGCTTCCCAGCACCGATGCTAGGGTGACCAGAGTCCCAAACATACCCACTTTGGAACTGCTTACGTCCCAAAGTACTCGCTCCTCGGTCAGCACGTGAGTTAGGTAGTCGAAGTGTGCGGCGCTGCCCCTGAGTTCCCTGGTGACAAGATCAGCCTTTCCTCCGATGAGTCCTTCCAAAATCAATGGGCGACGAAGCAGTTCTCCCCCAATCTTCTTGTCGCTGGTCCCAAAGTGAATTGCCGCATAGCTATCCGCGAGATCTTCCCCAAGTGCCATTGCGAAGAGCGGCGACGGAATGCGTCGCTCTTGAAGTGCGTCAAGATGGTTGCCCTCTGGAGTTGTGTCCAATAAGTAAGCAGCAAGTTCGCCGGGAGTGAAGCTTCCACCCCACTGGGCTACGAGTACCACAAGGTCGTTTACAAATGATTTGATTTCCCTAGGCGTTGGAATTCGAATGGGAAAGCCGGTGCGACCAACAAAGCTGTACTCGTAGAAATAGACAATTTCGTCAACTTGTTGTGCATGCATGTCCGGAAAGGCCTCGCGAAACCTTTCCAGTGCGAACTTACGCCAGTTCGCAGTTGGCGGAGGGGGGAGATGAAATCTTAGTTGGAAGACCTTTTCGAGCAGGCGCTCTCTAGATGCAAGCTCTGAAACGCTAGAGCGCCTATCCGGTACCTCTGAATCATCGGTTGCCTGGTTAGGCATAGCGCCCAATGGCAAAGTTGGCATTGCAGCAATGGGTACGATGACCCAAAGTTTTTCGTACCAAGACTGTGACTGCAGTGCTGAGTTGTCAAGAAACGATCTAAGCAAAGACCAAACAGCTTCAACTTCAAATGGTCTGAGGCGATCAAGATTGTCGATGCACAAGACAAGTCTCCGATCGCCAACTAAAGCATCCTTCAGGAGTTCTCCGAAGACGTCTTGAAATTCGATCGAGGTTGGTTCCGGTGATTCGCTCGACTCTGAAGTTTCCTCTGTCGTAGTTTTGTTAAGTAAGAGCGAAAAGAGCTCTGCGTCACCAAACTTGGACATACCAATCGCGTGGGCAATTTTCTGTCTTGCCAGGTAAATCAGCGGCACTAGCCCCCAAACGAGGGAGGCTGTAGTGAGTGCCAAGTACATGAGCAATCCCTCGCTCATGAGTTCCTGGATTGGACGAATTGCCAGCAAGCGTGCACCGTCTGTGGCGAGAGGAATGGCCAACGGAAGTGTAATCAGCCAACCAACGACGCCCTTGCCGACCGGTGTCAGTCCAGGAAATGTTCGCTTTGAGGTCCTTACTACGCGCCTAGACAGTTCATCCTTCTTGCTCTGCCAGTGCTTGCGATTATTCGAGACGATGCTGCACCAATCTGCTTCCGCCAAAAGTTGGTCAATGAGAGTAAAGAGAAAAGCTCGCCTTAGTGGGTCGCCCTGATGCACCCAGGCGTCGAACGAAATGATGCGAGCGTTTGACGTCCCTTGTTCAGTCAATCTCTTCCTCAAGAGCCCTATCGTGGTAGTTTTACCTGAGCCCCACGCACCCTCAAGCGAAATGGCAAGGCCGCCTTTCTCGTTTTCAATAAATGATGCAATTGCATCTGCAATTCTCTGGTGAATGCCAAATTCATCTGTATTTGAGGGAGAGTCCCGAAGCGGGCTGGCTGTTATTTTGTCTTTCATTGCAAACCTCAATCATCAGTTGGATGCGGCACGTACGATCCGCGATTCCGACTCCGCGCTCGCAGAATTGCCCCAAGTGGCTTCCACCATGCCTCAGGCTGGGCTCTTTTAGCCAAATGACACAAAAGGGGCCGTGTTCGATATTCCTGATCGTATCCTTCTGATAACGGAATTTGCGCACCTCGATGCGTTCGCAGGCTGAGTCACAGACAAGTATGTAGGAACATGGACCTGAAAACCCCATCAACCTTGATAGGGTTTTGAGGTTTCCAACGGAATTCGCGAAGCAAAGTCAGCCCGGTGATGGACCCTGCGGACGGGCTTAAGAGCGTTGCGAATATTCGCAACAGACAGTGAGCTGCGTAGCCCAGCCGCCCGGAGTGTGGGGTTCGCGGTTGGGTCGGCGGTCATGGCGGTTCCAGCAGCGGGTTTCACGATTCGGCGGCCGGCGGCTTGCCGGTGTCGAGCAGGTCGTTGTAACTCGCCAAGTCGCCGTTGGCCGTGCGACTAACACCGAGTACACCGCGCCACGCCGACTCAGACAAATCGCCGTGGGCTGAAGGCGGCAATGTCCAGCGTCGGGGTTTGTCCCGCGATGAGCGCTTCCACGATCTCGGCCGTGGCGGCGGATTGGGTGAGGCCCAGGTGACCATGTCCAAAGGCGTACAGCACTCGGCTGTCCTTGCGTGCGGGGCCGATCACGGGCAGCGAGTCCGGCAGAGAGGGGCGAAAGCCCATCCAGCGCGTGCCGTCTTCCACTTTCAGGGCCGGAAGGAACCGTTTCGCCTTGGTGAGCATGGCGTCGCTGCGCTGATAGTTGGGCGGCGCGTTCAGGCCCGCCAGCTCGACCGCGCCGCCCACGCGCACACCGCCAGCGACGGGCGTGACCACAAACCCGTGAGCAGGAAATGTGAGTTGCCGCCGCAAGTCGAACGCGCCGGGGGGCAGTGTGGTGTTGTAGCCGCGTTCGGTCTCAAGCGGGATGTCATCGCCCAACGAGTGCGTGAGGTGATGCGACCACGCGCCCGCCGCGATCACGACATGGCGGCCGAATACGACGCACCCACCATCAAGTTGAACAGCCACGACGGCTGAAAGCGGGGTGATCGCCTTTGCAGTTGCGCGTGCGAAGCGCACCGAGCGCGATGCGCAATGGCCCGCGATGCGTCGCACGAGTTGATGGGGGTCGTCGATGGTGGCCCAACCGGGCACGAACGTGGCTGCGGCGAAGCCGGGGGCCAGCCCAGGCTGCCATTGGGCAATGCGCTCGGCCACATGGGGGCCGTGCGCATGCTCGAAGTCGATGCCGTGCGCGCGCCGGGCCTCCCAGCCGCGCAGCGAGGCTTTCCACTGCGAGGTTGATTCGTAGAGGTGCAGATTGCCGTCCTGGTGCAGCATGGAGGTGGCGTCGACCGCGTCCAGCAGGCGCAGCGTGGCCGCGGCGGAAAGGCGATTGAGCGCCGTCTGCGCGGTGGTGCTCGCGCTGACGCGGGCGGGCTGGCTGGCGCGCCAGAAGCGCCACAACCAAGGCGCCAGCGTCGGCAGGTAGCCGGGACGCAGGCTGAGCGGGCCCAAGGGATTGAACAACCAGCGCGGGACCTTGCGCAAAATACCTGGCGAGGCGAGCGGCTCGATGTCTGAAAACGCGTATGCGCCGGCATTGCCCCGGCTTGCGCCGGCTGCGACGCTGTCGCGCTCCAGCACCAGCACCCGGCGGGCGGAATTTGCAAGCACGAGCCGCAGCGCGATGGAGAGCCCGATCACGCCCGCGCCGATGACCACCGCATCATGAACCTGCTCCGCATCAGCGGTGGTGACCGGCGGCAACGGGGCGTCGGGCGCCAGCTCCACCACCATGGGTTCAGCCAATGCCCCAGGTGAGAACATCCCGTGGATCAAACACGACCTGGGCATCCAGCGTGACGTAGGCGTGGCCATGAATAAAAGGCAGCACGGTTGAGCTGCCGTTCGGCGCCCGCTCGTAGTGGGCGCTGAACACGCTGCCGATCACGCTCTCCTGGTGCCAGATTTCGCCTGGCTTGAGCGCATCATCGGCGGCGAGGCAGGCCAGCTTGGCGCTGGTGCCGGTTCCGCAGGGGGAGCGGTCGTAAGCGAGCCCGGGGCAGAGGACGAAGTTGCGGCCGTGATGGGCCGAATGGGCGGGGGGTCCCAGCAGCTCAATGTGATCGATCACCGCACCCGCGGCGCCGGTGATGCCCGCCTCGGCGAGGGCTTGCCGGACGCGCGTGGCAAGGTCGGTGAGCTGGGGAATGGCGGCCTGGGTGAGCGCCAGCCCGTGGTCGGCACACAGAAAGAACCAATTCCCGCCCCAAGCCACGTCGCCGGTGACCCGCCCATGCCCTGGCACCTCCACGCTGACGCCCTGACGGTGGCGGTACGAGGCCACATTGGCGACGGTCACGCCCCCATCGGCGTGCAGCTCTGCCCTCACGGTGCCGACTGGGGTGTCGATTCGATGCAGCCCCGGTTGAATTCGCCCCAAGTGCGCGAGTGTGGCCACGAGCCCGATGGTGCCGTGGCCGCACATGCCGAGGTAGCCCACATTGTTGAAGAAAATCACGCCGCACAGGCTGCCCGGCTCGGCGGGCGGGGTCAGGATGCCGCCCACGATGACGTCGTGTCCGCGCGGCTCGTTGGCCAGCGCGCGACGCCAGGCGTCATGCTTGGCGCGCATGACGTCAAGCCGCCGCTGCATCAAGCCGCCGCCGAGATCGGGCCCGCCGTCCACCACCAGGCGGGTGGGTTCGCCGCCGGTGTGGGAGTCGACAATGCGCGCGCTGGGTGGGATGGTGGATGACCCGCTCATGATGCGCTCCGGCCTTTGCGCGCGCGGCGCTTGGGCGCTTGAAAGAGCCGCTGCAGATCCTTGCGGACTTCCTCGATATGGGCGGTGAGCAGCTTGCAGGCCGCCTTGCTGTCGCCTGTCCGGCAGAGCTTGATCAATGCGCGATGTTCCCGGCGCGCGCGGGTGAGTTCTGGCAGCCCGCCCAGTTGCAGCCGGGTGTAGCGTTCGCTGGATTGCAGCAGCGAGGCCACGATGCTCAGCGTTCGGGGCTGGGTGGCGCGCCGATACAGACACAGGTGCAGCTCCGCATTCAGCTCACCCCAGCGGGCGATGTCTTGCTGTTCGATGGCGTCCCCGAAGGTCGCATCCAGCGCCTGCGCTTCGGCGAAGTCCGCGTCGGTCAATCGCGGCAGCGAGCTCGCGAGCAGACGCGGCTCGAGCAGCAGCCGCAGGTCGAATACGTCATCGACCTCATCGGGAACGAGTCCCAGCACGATCGCGCCCTTGTGCGGCTCGATGCGCACCAACCCTTCCGCCTCGAGTTGAAACAGGGCCTCGCGCACGGGGATGCGGCTCACGCCGAAGCTCGCGGCGAGGCTGTCCTGGCGCAGCGGCTGGCCCGGCGCGTGCCGGCCATCGAGTATGTCCTGCCGAATCCGCTCGACGATGGCGGCGGACAGCGTCCGGTGAACAAGCAGTGGTTTGGTCATGGTCGTGAAAATCAAAGGCGGCGCTTCAGCCGGCCGAACAGCCGGCGCGCGATGCAAGGATCATTGGCGTGTAGATTGTATACGATGTACGATTCGGTCGCCGATGGGCCGGCTTGTTTGCCGTTGCGAATATTCGCTGGCGCCATCGCCCGCCTTTTCAATCCCGCAAGAGAGAGTTGCCATGTCCCAAGCCGTTTCCTGGTCCGGCGTCTTCCCCGCCGTCACCACCCAGTTCCGCGAAGATTTTTCCCTTGATGTGGAGGCCACTGCCCGAGTGATCGATGGGCTCATCCGTGATGGGGTCTCCGGTCTCATCATCTGCGGCACGGTGGGCGAGAACACGTCCCTCACCCGGGACGAGAAAGTGCAGGTCATGGAGGCGGCGCGTTCAGCCGCCGCCGGGCGCGTGCCCGTGATCTGTGGCATCGCGGAGTTCACCACGGCCTTTGCCGTGGAGACCGCGCGCGCCGCAGCCAGGGCGGGCGTCGATGGCGTCATGGTCATGCCCGCGCTGGTCTACTCGGCCAAGCCGCATGAATCCGCAGCCCACTTCCGCGCGGTCGCGCGTGCGACGGATTTGCCGGTGATGGTTTACAACAACCCGCCGATCTACAAGAACGACATCACCCCGGACATCCTGGCCAGTCTGGCGGACTGCGACACCATCGTCTGCTTCAAGGACAGCTCGGGTGATACCCGCCGTTTCATCGATGCCCGCAACCGCGTGGGCGATCGATTCGCGCTCTTCGCCGGGCTGGATGATGTCGTGGTGGAGAGTGTCGCCATGGGCGCGGTCGGCTGGGTGAGCGGGATGAGCAACGCCTTCCCGCGCGAGGGCGAGACCTTGTTCCGCCTTGCCCGCGCCGGACGGTTCACTGATCTCATGCCGATCTACGAATGGTTCATGCCCCTCTTGCATCTGGATGCGAGGCCCGATCTCGTGCAGTGCATCAAATGGTGCGAACACCGCATGGGCAGAGGCAGCTGGCGGACGCGACCACCGCGGCTGCCCTTGGCGGGTGACGACTTGGCGTTCGTGGACAAAGTCATGGACGAGGCACTCGCCAAGCGGCCCGCCCTGCCAGATGTCGGTCTGCCTGGCCGCTGAGTCAGGCGATGTTGCGCCTCCTCGCGTGCGCTGGCGATGCGCGCTTTGAGTTGATCGTCGCCCCGGCGAAGGCCGGGGTCCAAGGTCAGCTGCTTCCCAACGGGCTCAGTACACGTACGAACTTGGGTCCCGGCCTTCGCCGGGACGATGGTTCGTTGTCGGCTTGCGTTGCGAATATTCGCAATGCTTGTCGCTGCTAGTACTTCAAGTCCATCACCGCGACCGTCAGTGGCGCCGACGGCGTGTTGCCGAGGATGCGATTGATGGTGCGCGTGACTGCCTCCAGATCGTTGTCGAACGAACCGTGCGATGAGTCGATGGTGGCGATGCCGCCATCGCCAGCGATTTTCGCGGGCACGACGTCGGCGGTCGTGACCTCCACCGCAGCCTTGCCATCGGCCTGCGCGGGCAGCTTGTTGACGAAGTCCCGCCACGCCAGCACTTGCGAATATTCGCGCTCGGTCCAGAGATCGTCGTCGGGGTTGTCCGCCTTGGGATCGAGGCAGTGTTCCAGCCCGGCGAGCGGCGTCTTTCGCGTGCTTTCGAATCCGCGGGAGACGAGATAGAGCAGCGATTTGCCATACGGGCCGACGGTGTCGTCGCGCTCGCGTTTGTCGGACAGCACATGCAGCCAGAACGCGTCCTTGGCCAAGCGCTTCTTCTCCACGGCGGGCATGAAGTGTTCGATGGCGAAGTCGAGCGAGCAGGCCGGCGCGTACAAGGTGAGCGAATGCACGGGCAGCTTGCGCTTCTTCAGCGCGTCCATGAGATGTCCGTGGACAAACGAGCCGGCGGAGTGGCCGACGAGATGGAATTCCACGTCGACCTTGCTGGCGAGCATGGCGAGCGCCTCCGCGGCGAGATCGATGGCGTGGCCTGAGTCGGCGCCGCGCGCGGCATTCTCCTTCATCTCGCTCCAGATGAAGCGCATGCCGTGGCAGAGCGCTTCGAGCAGTGCGTCTTTGGCGTCGGCCAACTTGCCGGTGGCGGGCGCCTCGCTCGGCGCAAAGGCATCGCCCAAGGCGTTGCCAAGCGTTTCCATGAACCCGGTGCGCCAAGTGTAGAAGACAGGATAGACACCGTTGGCGAGAAAGTAGGGGCCGAGTTTGCGGATGCGCTTGACGGCGCTTTCTTCCGAATTCAAGCCGCCGTGCGCGTAGAGCATGAGCTTCAGCGGCTTGCCTGGCTTGCCAAGCTTGTTCGCCTTGGCCCAGGCGAGCGGTGCATCGACGAGGACTTTCTCGACCTGCATGGCGGGGCTGCCGACATCGGGTTCGTTCAGTCGAACGACACCGTTGTTGCCGGCCACCAGCGTGTGGGCGTAAGCGGTGTCGGGGTCCCACGGTTCCGCAGCGGGGGGCGCAGAGGACGCGAGCGCCCGCGCAGGTGCGACGACCGAGCTGCCCATCTGACGCACGCGGGACACCTTGGTGGTCGTGCTGGCGCCGGGTTGCGATTGCGGCACACCGAGCGAGCACACCCATGCGTCGGCGCCGTTGGCAACCCAGTCGGCATAGGTCATCACGGCGAAGCCCTGGTTGCCCCAGCGGTCGCCCCAGGAGTTCTGCACGACGAATCCGGACTCGTTGAACCCGACCAGCGCAAACGCGTGGCCGCCGTCGGGCTGCGTATCACGGGTCCAGGCGATGACGGGGAGGTCGTCGTGACTCTTCAACCGGGCGGCGACGTTTGCGCCGTCCCAGCCGCGATGCACGTTGGCCGAGACGTAGACCGCGCCCATCTCGTTGATGGCGGCCTGGATGTCGGTGACCGACTCGCGGTTCACCCTGTAGTAGACGCCGATGGGCCGATGTGCCGCGTCCGCGGGCCATGCGGATTTGGGTGCGTAGAGCTTCTTTCCCGCCGGCGATTTCACCGATCGCGTCCAGAGCGAATATTCGCAAACGCCGTGCTTGTGCCATCCCTTCATCGCGCCGCGGCAACTGGAGCCGTCGTAGTCCTCGCCCGGCCACTCGTCGTAGAAGCGCGCAAGGTCGTAAAGCATGTACGGGCTTACGCACTCGAAGTCGTAGCGCCCATCGGTGTCGACGTGGCGCTTCCAAAGCATGTAGTTGATGGTCGCGGCCAGACCGAACCCGGTGCAGGCGCCTTCCCGGCCCTGATCGAGCACCATTTTCTTCTTCAGATACTGGGGCAGAAGTTTCTTGAGATTGGCGTCGCTGGGATAGCGGTGTGGCAGCGACTTCACCGGCGGCAGGTACGGCCGGTCGCGCAGATCGAGGCGATCAGGCCGCGCATCAAACGTGCGCAGGCCGGACTGGGTGAGGGTGACTTGGCGTGATGGCATGGGGCCTCCTCAATGCGTGCGATGGGATCACTGAGACGCTAGCAGGGTTGGCACGAAAAGTCCCCATCAAGGTTGATAGGGACTTGGGCTTTTTTTTCGGCGGAATGGGCCGCACAGCGATCGGTGGGCGAGGCGAGTCGTCATGAGCACGCCACCGCATTCCAACCCGTGATTTCAGCGCTTCGTCGAATCCCGATGGAGACGGCGTGCGGCGGGGGCGAGACTCCGTGCTTTCATCATCGCCAGAGGTGCGCCGTGCCAGCCAACCGTTCTGTTCGTCTCGTTCGAGTGTCCGGACCACTGAAACTTGCCGCCGCCGTGATGACTGCTGCGCTGCTCACCGGCTGCAACCTGCAGCAGGCGCTGCGGGGCTTCACCGAGCCGACGGTGCAGGCGCAGTTCGACGGCGACCCCATCGAGTTGCCCTTCCGCGAAGGCCCGGGTGGGCTGGTCATCATCTCGGGCCAGGTCAACGGCGGCGGACGCTACGATTTCATTCTGGACACCGGCGCCCCGGTGTCGGTCATCATCGACAGCCCCGCCACGCGCGCGCTGAATCTCGACACGTCGAAGGCGAGAAAGCTCGGTCCGGCGGACAACCCGGCGACGCCAATAGGCGTCATCACGCCGGGATTCACCTTCGCGTTCAACCGACTCACCTTTTCAGACCTGACGGCGGTTGTGATCCCGGCACACACCATGCCGTGCGCGGAGCGGTTCGCGAGCGTCAATTTCCAGGGCGTCATCGGCGCGGACATCTTCAAGCGCTTCATCGTGGAGATCGACCATGAGCGCGGCCGCGTGCGCCTCTTCGACCCGCGCCATTGGGTGGCGCCCGTCGCGAAGCCGGGTGTCGCCGTGTTGCCACTCGCGTTCCGCAACGGGCACATCTACACGGACATGAAGGTGAATCTGAACGCGGCCGCAGTGCCTGTGCATGTGCATGTCGACACCGGCAAGAACAGCGCGCTGGCGCTCATCGCCGGCAGCAAGCCGGAAATACGCATGCCGGAAAAGGGCGAGCCACAAACGGCGTGCTATGTCTCGGGCAAGGCCAGGGTGCTCAAAGGCGAGCCGGTCACCCTGGCGCTCGGGCTGGATGCGGCGCTGGAGGCGCGCGATGTGGCGGTGGCCTATGAAGAAGTCGATGCCATTGGTCTGGGCGCACGGCAAGGCGCCATCGGCATCGGCCTCCTGAAGCGCTACGTGGTGACGTTCGACTATCCGGGCAAGCGGATGATCCTGCAGGAGCGGCCGCGGCGGGCGGCGCCGAGCGAGTTCGCGACGGTGTCTACACTTCGACCATCGACTTGAACCCGCCCCACATCATGCGCTTGCCATCGAAAGGCATGTCCTTCATTTCGGCCATCGCCTGCATGCGCGGATCGGCCATGACCTTGGCGTTGACCTGGTCGCGGTGCTTTCTCGACTTGTAGACGATCCACGAGAACCACACCGTTTCGTTTTTCTTCAGCTTCACCGCCTGCGGAAACGAGGTCCACTTGCCCGGCTTCACGTCGTCTTCGATGCATTCGACGTAATGCAGAGCGCCGTGCTCACGCCAGATCTTGCCGGCCTTGCGCGCGAGCTTGCGATAGGCCTCGACCTCCTTCTTCGGCACCGGCAACAGGAACCCATCAACGTACAGAGCCATGACGCTTTCCTCCTTTTTGATATCGAGGAAAGTATCGGACGCATTGCGAATATTCGCAATGGTTCCAGCGGTGGCTACGCCAACCGCGTCACCGTCACCATCACGCTGCCGGCGTTGTTGAAGTACATGAAGTACACGTCGTTGGCGTAGAAGAAAAGTTCGGCCTCGTTGCCGGTCTTGTTTTCCCAGACGGTGCCCTTGCCCACTCGGAAGTGGTCGTCGCTGTCGCGGCCAAGCGCGCCCACGAGCTCCAGCCAGCCCGCGTTCTTGTTGCGGCACATGGCGGCGGTGAAGCGCTGGATGCCGTGGCCGGGCAGGCCGGCGGCGGTGGCAGGGAGACCGTCGTCGGTCCAGACGCTGTCATCGGTTTCGATGAGGAAGCGCTGGCCCGGACGAGCGAGGATGCGCGACGGGTTCCAAAGCAGGATGGCGAGTACGGGGATGGGGCCGGCGGTCTCGCCGATGACCAGCTCGCGCACATGGGGCCGGTGGAGGTGGGGTTCGATCATCATGGGCCGATTTTGACCCGGCCCAGGAAAAAAAACCCCACCATGCTTGGTGGGGTTTCGGGGTTTTTTGCGGATTTTTTTGCGGAATCGGAGCGCTCGCCGCCGCAATGGCCGCCGACAGGCTCCCGTCAGCCTGGCAGGCAGGCTGGCTGGGAAAGCCGTTTCACCCCGCTGGCGAAGCGTCTGAGCGTGGGTGAAAGCGCCTCTGGCCCCAGCATGACTTCAATGAGCTGGAAGCGCCCGCGCGTGGCCTGCGCGCGGGCGAGCGCCGCGGCCAATTCGGCCCGGGTGCCGACACGCGCGCAATCGCCGCCCAGCGCCGACATGGCGGCCGTGAAATTCCACTCGCCCAGATCGTTGAAGCGCGCACCCGGCTCGAACGCGCGCAACATGCCCCAGCCACGATTGTTCATGAGCACGACAATGGGGTCTAGGCCGAGGCGGGCGCAATGGCCGAGCTCCCAGCCGGTCATCTGGAAACCACCGTCGCCCACCAGCACCAGCGGGCGTTGGCCGGTCGCGGCCTGGATGCCGAGTGCTGCCGGCACGCCGAAGCCCATGCTGGCGTAGTAGCCGGTGGCGACATGCGCGGTGTGTTCGATGTCCATGGCGGTGAACAGGCAATCGCCCACATCGCAGGCCACGGGCAGTTGGCCGTGTTGCGCCATGAGATCGTTGATCGCAGTGGCGATGTCGAGCGGCGCGATGGCGGCGTCATCGGTCTTGAGGCCGCGCGGATGCGGGCCGCGCGGCGCAGGCGGTGTGGCGGCATCGGCCGGCACGCGGTCGAGCAGGGTGGCGACCAGCGCGGTGAGCGGAATGTCCGGATAGAGATGATGGCCGAAGAGCGCCCGCCCATCAGCGATGCGAATGGCGCGACCGAGATCGAGGTCCGGCCCGGCGGTGCCGAAGTTGGTGTCAGACAGGATGACACCCAGCAGGATGAGCGGATCGGCGCGCTCGACGGCGGCACTCACGTCCGGCTGGCCGGCGACACCGAGATAGGTGCCCATCACGGGTGCGCCGGTTTCGGCCAGTACGCCGCGGCCGAGAAAGCTGGTGACGACAGGGATGCCCAAGCGGCGAGCCAGCTCGGTCACGGCGGGCTCGAGTCCGAAGCGGCGCACCTCGACACCCACCATCAGCACCGGTCGGCGGCCTGCGCGGAGGCGGGCCAGCAGTTCATCGGCGCACGCGGCCACGGCGGCCTGCGGCGCGGGCGGCGGCGGCAGGGATTGCACGGGCGCGCAGTCACGTGCGCCCATGTCGCGGGGCAGCTCGATGTAGACCGGCATCGACTGGCGGATGCAGGCGGCGAGACTTTCCGCGATGAGGCGTGGCGCAGTGGCGGGGTCATCCAGCCGCACCTGATGGCAGGTGATTTCGCGAAAGATGCGTAGCTGCGAATCGAGGGTCTTGACCTGATGGTGCAACAGCAGGCCCGCTGCCAGCTCATGTGCGCCCGGTGCGCCGCTGATGACGACCAGCGGCGACTTCTCCGCGTAAGCGAGCGCCACCGGATTGACCATGTTGAGCGCGCCGGCGCCGTACGTGACGACGGCCACACCGATGCGCCCACCCACACGCGCGGCCGCATCGGCGGCGAAACCCACCGACGGCTCGTGACTCAACGTGTGCAGCGGGAGGATGTTTTCGCGTTCGTTCTCGGCAAAGAACGGAAGAATGAAATCACCGGGAATGCCGAAGAGCTCACGCGCGCCGTGATCGCGGAGCGCATGGAGGAGAGCGGAGGCGAGACGCATGGGACAACAACCGCGAAATTGAGATGCCTGATTCTAGGTGCATGGACAGGCATTCAATCATCAGAATGGCGTGCGGCTGATCCAGGTCAAATGGGCGGTGAGGCGTGAGGCGTGAAGTGGGAGGCGGGAGGCGTGGTGTCGCCTGGCGTGTTGCTTCGCGCACGCCATCCGTGTGCGCAGTCAACGTGCGCTGTCAACGCGCATAGAGACGCGGCGTATCGTCGGCCACGACGCGCTGCCGGCCGGCTTCCTTGGCGCGATAGAGGCGCTCGTCGGCGCGGCGCATGAGCTGATCCAGCTCGATGCCGTCCTCGGGATAGATGGCCACACCGGCGGTGAAGGTGACGCCGGACAGCTCGGCGCCATCGCAGCGAAACGTGGCGTGGCGCACGCGATGCTGCAAATCGTCGAGACGCTTCTCCGCCGCCGCCGGCCCGCAGCCGATGATGGCGGCCACGAACTCCTCGCCGCCGTAGCGGCCGATGATGTCCGAGCCGCGCAACTGCTCCAGCGCCGCCTCGGCGAAACCGCGCAGCACGGTGTCGCCCATGGCATGACCGAAATCGTCGTTGACGCGCTTGAACCGGTCGAGGTCGATGAAGGCGATGGCCACGGGCGTGGCGCTTTGCTGGGCGAGCTTGATGAGACTCGGCAGCGCCTGATCCAGATAGCGGCGATTGACCAAGCCGGTGAGTGGATCGTGGGTCGCCTCGTCGCGGAAGCGCTCGGCCTCGCGCGTGCTCTTCTCGATGGCGAGTGAGAGTTCGGCGTTGAAATGTTGCAGGGTGCGCCGCTCCTGCGACGCCTCGACCAACTGGGCGCGCACCCGGCCGATCTCGTGGCGAACCTGCATCGAGAATTGGCGCACACGGTTCAGCACGCTCACGTTGGCGAGGTATTCGCGCGAGGAATGCAGCTGCGCCTGGTAGGCCTCCTGAAAGCGGCCGGACGCGGCGAGGGCGGCGGCGAATTCCTCATGCACGAGCGCGCGGTCGGAAAAACGCAGCGCCGGTACCGTGGGCAGGAGTGCGACCACGGCCTCGAAGTGCGCGATGGCATCGGTGAGCTGATCGCGGCGGCTCGCGATCATGGCGGAGAGAAAACGGATCTTGGCTGCGTCCAGCGGCTGCGGCGCGGGCCCGGCGCAGGCGATGGCGCGGGCGAGTTCCGCCTCGGCATCATCGATGCGCCCTTGCTGCACATGAAGTTCGGCGGCGGTGAAGTGGGCGAACTGCTGCGCGCCGATCATGCCCGGCGCCTCGCCCAGCACCCAGCGGATGCGCTCTTCCGCCTCGGCCAGACGGCCCATGCGGCGAAAGACGATGGAGAGATTGGTGCGCGTCGCCTTCAGCAGCATGGTGCTGTCGATCTTCTCGGCGATAAGCTCGGCACGCTCGAAAATGGCGGCCGACTCCTCAGGGTCGCGCACCGCCATGAGGGCCACACCCAGCGGCAGGGACATCGACGCCTGATGCGCGGCGAGGTTGAGCTGCTGGGTGAGGTGCAGCCCCGCGTAGCCGAAGCGCAGGCCCTCGGCCAGGTTGCCGCAATAGACGTAGCTCGTGGCGAGGCCGAACAGCGGATAGAAGTTGTCAGCGTCCAGCTGGTTCACGTCGAACCGGCCGACCAGCGCTTCGAAGAACACCAGCGCCTCCGCCCACTCGCCGCGCTTGAAACAGGCGACGGCCGCTCCCAGCTCGGTCAGTCGAATGCCGCGCTCGTCGCCCAGCGCATGCATGAGACGGCCCGCGTCGGCGAAGTCTTCTTCGAGCGAATCCGGATCGGCGCCGATCCAGCGCCAGCGCGCCAGTGCCATGGTGAGCCGCGCCCAGGCGGCGAGATAGACCCGTTCCGCGATCATGGCCTGTGTGTGCGCGGTTTCCGCGAGCCGGAAAGACTCCTCCGGCCGGGACAGATGCATTTCCCACGCGCGATGGAGCAGCGCTGCCGGGGATGCGCCGTCCTCGGGCGGATGCGAAACCGGATTGTGGGGCGAATTGACCATGCGGTGATGCGCGGTGCTTATGGCTCTTTGACTCGGTGTCCTCCCCGCACAGGATACGCCGATACGCCCGGCCTTTGGCTGCGGGATCGGCGCGCGCTGAAGCTCAGGCTTGCAGCAGCGCCACCGTGCCCAGACCACCGTCGGCGCAGATGCTCACCACGGCGCGCTTGCCCGGGCCCATCGCGGCCAGCTCCTTGGCGGCCTGCGAGAGGATGCGGGCACCTGTGGCGCCGAAGGGATGGCCGATGGCCACACTGCCGCCGTTGGGGTTCAGTCGATCCCACGGAAACTTGCCGAGGTCGTGATTCACGCCGGCCTTCTCGCGCACGAACGCATCGTTCTCGATCGCGGCCACGTTGCACAGCACCTGTGCGGCAAAAGCTTCGTGGATTTCCCAGAGGTCAATGCCATCGAGTCGCAGGTTGTTGCGGGCGAGGAGGCGCGGGATGGCATAGGCCGGGGCCATGAGGAGACCCTCCTTGAAGATGTCGACGCCGGCGATCTCGTAGTCGATGAGCCTGGCACTGGTGCGAATATTCGCAATGCGCTTCATGCCGTTCTCATTCGCCACCCAGATTGCGGCGGCGCCGTCGGTGAGTGGTGAAGCATTGCCTGCCGTGATGCTGCCGCCACCCGAGCGGTCGAACGCGGGCTTCAGCGTCGCGAGTTTTTCCAGCGAAGAGTCGGCGCGCGGAATGCCGTCCTTGCTCGTATTGTTGACGGCCATCACGAGATCATCGAAGAAGCCGGCCGACATCGCGGCCACGGCGCGCTTGTGACTTTCGTAGGCCAGCTTGTCCTGCGCCTCGCGTGGAATCTTCCACGCCTTGGCCATCTCCTCGCAATGCTCGCCCATGCTTTTTCCCGTGACGCGGTTCTTGACGCTGGGGATGTCGAGGCCGAGCGTGATGCCGGTGAGCGCATCCATGCGCTGCCCGAAGGTTTTGGCCTGCATCACCGCGCGCAGCCAGTCGCTCATGCCCTGGGTGAGGCCGATCTGCACGCGGCTCATCGCCTCCACGCCGCCGACCAGGGCGAGCTGCGTGTGATCGTTCAGCATGCCGGCGGCCTCGAAGACCCCGACCATCGAAGTCGAACAGGCTTGCACTGTGGCGAAAGCGGGTGTCGTGGCATCCAGCTTCGCGTCCAGCAGCACTTCGCGCGCGATGTTGCTCCAGCGCAGGCTGGGAATCACCGTGCCCCAGATCAGGAGATCCGGCCGATCCACCTGCTTCGCCATCGCCTGCGCGACCGGCACGGACATCTGGATGGCGTCAAAGGACTTCAGCGGGCCGTCGACCTTGCAGAACGGGGTGCGGAGGCCCGGGATGAGGTAGGTGGGGGAATTCATGGTTTCTCCTTCATGCGATCACTGCCGCGATGCTGTTTGGGTTCACTGCCTGTCCTTTGGCGCTGAAAGACTTGAAGCAATGATCGAGGAGATTACTCCGAAGACCGCAAGGGCAATGAATCCCAGGAAACCGAAGGCCGAAATGAGTGCCCACGCGCCAAACTTGATCAGCACCAAGATGGCGACAGCCGGCGTCACAAACGCCCAGTGCAGGGCCTGTTCACTTGGCGCGAGCCTGTCGACTTTTCGCAATCGGGTCAGCTCTTGCTCATCTTCGGGTGGAATGGAAAATCCGCCACGCGCTGCGCGAACTGCATCGACCTCGATGGGCCGCATGACCTTCGGTGCGTGACACTCGCTGCACACATCAGCGGCATAGTGGTTGGGGGCGTCGCACACTTTGCAACGCCAGTCGTCGTTGAGTCTCACTCTGTGTCTCGCGAATATTCGCAGCGCATTCTACCGCTGGGCTTTCCCGCCATCGGTCATCCACATTCGGGGACTGGTCACTCTGATCTTGTCGGCGATGATTCGCCATCCTATCCTCGACATCTGCGTCATGCCCCGCATGACGGCGCAACGCCAAGAACAACCGCTTCCGCACTCACTCCGCGTCCGCGGTCGGAATGCAAAGGTGGAAATGCAAAGGTGAATCCATGGATTTCCGCTCGATCATTGCCGCACTCGTGCTGTCCACTGCGTCGTATGTCGCCTCGGCCGCCAACAACAACTACAAGCATCTGGGTGAACGTCCGGCGTCCGGCGTGGTGAAGACCGCGTTCTATGCGTTCAACTATGAAGTGCCAAACACGGGTTACACGTCGATGGGATGGAAGGCGTACAGCGACCTTCGTGAGCCGCGCAATGCGGTCATGGTCACCGGCATGACTGGCTACGACACCTACGCGCTGAGCGTGCTCTACCAGGGGACGGCCAAGGCCGGCCAGGGAGCGCTGCAACTTGCCGGCGCGATGCACCCGAACATGACTTTTTTGGCCGGCCCGAATCCGGCCTGCGTCAACACGTCGCTCGATCAGCCCTTCGAGTTGAGTGAGCGCATGGTCAACTTCATGGCCGTGTGCGTCGACAAGGACTCCCTGGCGATTTACGAGTTGGGCATCTCCTGGAAATCGCTGATCCTTGCTGTTCGATCCATCGACGAGATCGTGCGAGAGTCAGGGGAATGTGTCGCCGCGAAAGCCGCCAACCCGGAAGTGCGCTGCCCTGATCGGTTGGACTCGTACATCCGGTCATTCAGAACCCTGCTTGCGAGCTTTGCCTTGTCGAGTGGGTAGGACTGTGCCAGCCAGCGTAGAGTCCGGACCCCGGCGGTCAGCCAACAACGGCACGCTGGGCAAGGTGGGTGCGCACGTCGGCGGCGTGTCGCTCGCTGACCGGGAGTGTCGCGCCGTCCCGCAGGTGAAGCAGGTAGACGCCATCGCCCTCCACGCTGAGTGCTCTCATCAAGCTCTTGCGCACGATGACGCTGCGGTGAACTCTCATGAACTCGGTGGAGTCGAGATGCTGCTCCAGCGCCCGGAGTGTGGCGCGATGCAGCACCTTGCGGTCCGCAAGGTGCAGCTCCGCGTAGTTGCCTGACGCGACGATCCACCGCACTTCCGCGACGGCGATGGATTCGATCATGCCGACGGATCGAACCGTGAAGTGCGAGAGCGCGGCATGCGGCGATGACGCCCTGACGGCATCACCGACAAAGCCACGCAACGCGAATGCGTACGCCTGCGGGCGTTTCAACCGGATGAGGTCAGTCGCGCGCTCAAGCGTCTGGGCCAGCCGGGCATCGTCGAACGGCTTCAGCAGGTAGTCCAGGGCGTGGACGTCAAATGCGGAGAGGGCATGTCCGCTGTGCGCGGTAACGAAAATGATCACGGGTGGCGCGTCCATGCGGGCCATGTCGGCCGCGAGGGCAATGCCGCTCCTGCCGGGCATCTGGATGTCGAGAAACACGGCATCGACGTCAAGGCGGTCCAAGGCGGCCCGGGCCGAGTCCGCGTCGTGGCACTCAGCCTGGACCTGCCAATGCGCATGGGGTCGCAGCGCCTGGCGAAGGTTTGTCCGCGCGGCAGCCTCGTCATCGACAATCAGGCAGCGAATCATGTGCCGAGCGGCGAGCCTGCCCCGGGTTCAACGGGAATGCGCAGCGTGACCATGAACCGCCCCGCCTCTTCGCCGGTTTCAAGGCCGGCCGCGCCGCCGTAGGCCAGCCGCAACCGGTCGCGAATATTCGCGAGCCCAAGGCCGAGGCCGGGATTCGACGGCTTGCCGGCGAGACGGGTGTTGGAAATGCGGATGACGGCATCGGCGTTGGACACGGTCACGGAGATCGAGATGTGATCACTCTGCCCGTGGGTTTCGATGCCGTGGCGAAGCGCGTTCTCCACCAGCGGCTGCAGGATGAGCGGCGGACACGCAATGTCCTGCAGGTCCGCACTCATGCCATCGGTGACGATTTCGAGTCGATCGCCGTGCCGCATCTGTTGCAAGGCGAGGTATCGGCTCACGAAGTCCAGCTCATCCCCGAGAGAGCTGCGCTCGGCGCGCCCGACCTGCAGCACATGCCGCAGCAACTGTCCGAGCTGGCTGATGCCTTCCACCGCGCGGCCGGTTTCGTTGCCGCGCACGAGTCCGCTGATGGCGTTGAGCGCATTGAAGAGGAAGTGAGGCTCGAATTGCGCCATGAGCGTGGCCATGCGCTGTCGTTCCAGGTCGACCTTGAGGGTCAGATTCTCCCTCTCCGCCTCGCGCTGGCGTCTCTCCGCCGCGAGTGTGGCGCGCACGGCGGCCAGGGCGAGAACCGCACCGAAGCAGCCGGTGAACAGCACCAGGTCGATGAACCAGAAGACGGGAGGATAGGCATCCAGCAGGGACTGCAAGCCGGCTGGACGCTTGCCGGCGAGGTGAAGCGTTCGCAGCGCGACGTACAGCAGGTAGGGAACCAGGAAGCACGTGGCCGAGACCGCGTAGGCGGTCACGATACGCGCCGGTTGAATGAGGCGGTCCCGCCGTGAATCCAGGAATGCGAACAACGCCAGCGAGAACAGGAACCAGGGCACGTAGTACCAGAGGTAGTCGCTCAACAGCGTGGCGAGGTCCGCCGCCTTGCCTTGTCGCTGCAAGGAGCCGTAGCTCGTCAAGCTGTGCGCGAGCCAGAGGAAGCTCCACAGTCCGAGCCACGACGCCGCGACGGCTGGCTTGACCCGCCACGCGGAACGCCGGGACGCGGCGTCGATCGTGATGTCCCCCAGCTTGAGTTCGAGTGAATCGCCATTACTCATGGTCACAGTCTAAGGGATGCGGCCAAGCCCGAGGTCAGCACTCGTCCCGTGCCGGCGGCGTTTCGTCACGCGGCCAGGCACTGAAGCGCCCTCTTGCCACTTCCAGGCGGCGACTGATCACACTTCACTTCCGCCGGTCCCCGGCGCGTCGCTACGCTGCCTCATCTTTCATCACGAAGTGGGGCAGTCCGAATGAAAAGGTGGCGGTTGTCCGGCAATCGGGATTGGGCGCGTGGGTTCAGGCGGCTGCGCAAGGCCGCGTGCGTCGCCTGTGTGGCAGGCGTCGCGGCAACGTCTTCAAGTGCGATGGCCACGTCCCGGTCGGCCGGCGCGGTCCGGGTTCACGCCTACGAAAGCGACGCAAGGTCCTACCACGTCAATGCGCACTGGGTGGAGTCGGATCAGGGAATCGTGCTCATCGACACGTTGCTGCTGAAGTCCGACGCGCGGCGGCTGGCCGAGAAATTGAAAGCGACCGCAAAGCCGCTGCTCGCCATTCTCATCACCCATCCGCATGTCGATCACTTCAGTGGAACTGGCGTGCTGCGCGCGGCGTTTGGTCCGGTACCGGTCTGCGCCACTCGGGCGACCGCCGACGGCATGTTGCGGGCAATGGCGAAGGCAACCGCACAGGGATGGCTAAAGGCGCTGGGTGATGACCATGATCCGGATGTCGTCCTGCCGGACTGCGTGCTTGAGCCAGACGCGGAAGTGACGCTGGGCAACCTGGCTTTCAGGGTCCTTGATCTTGGCGGGATGGAGTCCGAGAACAACACGGTCTTCCACCTGCCCGCGGCGGGTGTACTCTTCGGCGGCGATGCAACCGTCTCCAACGCGGTCTACTTCGTCGGAGATGGGCGGTCACAGAAGGCGCTGGATGGACTGCGTCAGCTCGCGAGTCGTTTCGCCGCGGACACCAGCGTCTATTCGGGACACTATCGCCCCGAGACCCTGGGGGCGCTTCTGCGCGAGAACACTCGCCAGATCGAGCGCATGCGCGAAGTCATGAATGCGGTGCGCGCCGAGCCCGGCGCGCTGACCGATGCCGGACAGCTGACCGCGGCGGCGCGGAGTCGTGCGGTTCAGGCACTGGTCGGGGCCGCCGAGCAGCGCGAGGGCTACGGCATGGACCCGCGCGCAGTCGCATCGATGAACCTGCAGGAGCTGATGCGGGAATGGCGTGAAAGTCGTCAAGCGCATGCGGCAGCGGCCGGGAACGAAGCGAGGCCGCAATGACCCAGGTCTCGATCGACGCCGCCCATGCCGCAAGCCGGGAGCAGGGTCAATCATGTCAACGCGCGGCGCGTACACAGTTCTCGCTCGAAGAGAAGCTGCGGATTGTCGGTGAGGCGCTGGCCGGTGGCGTGCGTCAAGCCCACGTCACGCGCAAGTATGGACTCGGGAAGAACACCCTGGCGCGCTGGAAGCAAATGCTCGGGCCACTGTGCGCTCACCAGCCCAGCGCGGTGGCAAGCGAGCCGCCGGGCGAGCTGGAGCGGTTGATCGCGCGCGTGGCCGAGCTTGAGCGCCTGCTGGGCCAGCGAACACTGGAGGTGGATCTGCTGCGGCAGCGACTGCAAAACGTCCGCGCAATGGGTCTTCGAGCCGACAGCAAGACCGGTCCAGCGGCTCCATCCCCATTCCTTCGCGAAGGACGGTGAATCATGGCGTTCGGACAGGTCATTGCGGATTGGGCCGACGCGCCACGAATGCTGCCCGCCAGCGCCGCGTCGCCGTCGGACGATGAAGTGGTGGGCATCGCGCTGGGCGAGCGGCTCGCCGAAACACTGCGCGAAGCACTGGCCTGCGTGGCGATGCAACTCAGAGTGATGGAGGCCCGCGCGGCATCGCCCGCCGCGCTGGGCGGCGCCCGGGTCATTCTGGTCGGACAAGTCATGGCGATGTCCCATCACGATCTCATCGCGTCGATTCGCCGGTCCGCGCCGGCCGCTTCAGTCCTGCTGGTCGCGGAGCCGGGCGATGACTTCGCGACAGTACTGGGCCTTGAACTCGGCGCCGACGCCTTCGTCCGTGCTGATGAGGGCTGCCGCGTTCTCATGTCGCAGGTGCGGGCGATGTTGCGACAATCCGCGCGCTTGCGAGCATGCGTCGCAGGTGAGCGCGGAAATCGCCTGCAGATAGGACGCGCACTGCTCGATCACCCCGGCCGCAGTGTGCTGGTCAACGGTGTGAACCACGCACTCCCGGTCGCGCAGTTCGCCGTGCTCTGGGAATTGGTGCGTCAGGCTGGCCGGGTTGTCCGGCGTGACGAGCTGTCGGATCTCCTCCACGACGTCTCCGGCCATCGCTATCCGCGCCAGGTGGATACCGTCGTGTGTCGATTGCGCGAGCGGCTGGACGGGCTGCGCTGCGGGCTGCAGGTGAGGGCCGTCAGGGGCAGCGGTTATCTGTTGAGCGCGTTGCCGCAATGAAGACTTTTCATCACCGCGGCAGCCGCATCGCGCTCGTCAACGCGGTGCGGCAGGGCGATCTGGCCCTTGAAGCGGCCGTTGCGGCAGCCGACATCACGCCGGCCGAACTTCTCTCCTGGCTGAGGGAGCATGGCAGTTCGGCCGAGCCCAGTCTGGATGACTTGCGCCTCACGTCGCGGGATCGACAACTGCGCGAGCTGCGCCGGCAGGTGCGCCGCCTCGAGTCTCGTCTGGCCGCGCTGCGATCCGAGCGGACGCAACTGCTGCGCATGGTCGCCTCTCCACTCGCCGCGCGCAATGGCACCGGATGTCCCCGAGAACCGGGGACAGGCATCCCCATGGAAATGGGGATGTCGCTTTGCGACAACGCGAGCGATCCGTTGACAGGCACTTTTCTTTGACCACCAACGCATCGCACTCATAGATTCGCGCCTCGATTCAAACAGCCCGCGCGGACTTTCGCATGCCGTGACGGCCAACATCCACCCACAGGAGAGCATATGAAGCACCATCGCATCATCCGACCCACCGCGATCGCGGCCGCCACGATTTTGGCGACACTCGTCCAGTCGGTCCACGCGCAGCAGGCCAGAACGGAAAAGATCGAGGTCACCGGATCGCACATCAAGCGCATCGACAGCGAGGGTGTATCGCCCGTTCAGGTCATCACCAAGGACGACATCGAGCAGTCTGGAAAGTCGACCGTTGCCGAAGTGATGAAGTCGCTCGCCATCAACGCGGCGGCGAGTCTCAACGAGGTCTTCACCAACAGCTTCTCTCCAGGCGCAGCCGGCCTCTCGCTTCGCGGTCTGGGGCAGAAGTCCACGCTGGTGCTCATCAACGGGCGGCGCATGGCGAACTTCGGATTCGCGCAGAATCTCCAGGACACTTATGTTGATCTGAACTCCATTCCCGCCACTGCGGTGCAGCGCATCGAGGTTCTGAAGGACGGCGCGTCCGCCGTTTATGGCTCTGACGCAATCGGCGGGGTGGTGAATATCATCCTGCGCTCGGACTACGAGGGCGGCGAAGTCGGTGCCAGTGTCGGCACCTCGACCGAGGGCGGGATGGACGAATCCCGTGTGAGCCTCGGGCTGGGCTTCGGCAATCTGGTGCGCGATCGCTACAACGTGCTGGGCACGGTGGACTATTTCCAGCGTGACCTGTTGCTGGCTTCAGAGCGCGACTTCACCAAGGATCAGGACACGCGCCGGTTCCCGGGCGGATTGCTCAACTGGGGGAGTAACGCGACTTATCGTACCAATCCGCGTCAAGCCTTTCCCTCCTGCGGGGTCGGCAATCCCGGCGTGATTGTTCCCGGCAGCCAGCTGGGTTCAAGCGGCAATCTCTGCGCCTACAACACGGCGCCCTACATCACGCTGTTCCCCAAGAGCGAGCGTCTCTCGGCGCTGGGTCGCGCAACGTTCGACATTTCCCCCTCGCTGACGGCATTCGCCGAGCTGGCTTATAGCGACAACAAGACGTTCATCATTGGCACCCCCTCTGCCGTCTCCCCGACATCGGTGGCCTACAACCCGTTGACCGGTGGCACGCGCTCCATCAATGGAACACTTCCTGTCGGCAATTCCAGCAATCCCTTCACGGTACCGGTCGGAATCAACTACACCTTCTTTGACGTGGGCAATCGCAATTCAGACATCGAGTCCACATCGTATCGCCTGCTGGGCGGTCTGAAAGGGCAATCTGGCGGCTGGGATTGGGATCTCGGGCTGATGAAGGCAGAAAACGAGGTGGAGCAGATCAACTACAACCGCGTGGATGCTTATGTCCTGACGAGCGCAATTGCCAACAATACCTACAACTTTCTGAATCCCTCGGCAGGATCGGTCACGGCGGCGCAACTGCGTATCAACCCGGTGCGCAAGTCGACGTCAAAGCTTGATGCGGCGGACTTCAAGGCATCGCGGGAGCTGACCCAGCTGGCTGGCGGGCCGATGGGCATGGCAGTCGGTATCGAGCATCGCCGCGAGTCGATCCAGGATGTGCCAGACCCACTGATCAGCAACGGCAATGTGCTCGGCCAGGGCGCGGTGCAGACAGATGGTTCGCGCAGCAACACAGCGGGATTCGTCGAGTTTTCGGCGCCTGTGAGCAAGTCGCTGGAGCTGCAGCTTGCCGGCCGTTACGACAAGTACAGTGACTTCGGCAACGCGTTCTCGCCCAAGCTGGCCTTCAAGTGGACGGTGGACAAGACGCTCGCCATCCGTGGTGCGGTATCGCGCGGCTTCCGTGCTCCCACGCTGCCGGAAAACTCAAAGAGCGCGGCAACGTTCTTCACCGCAGTGCTGGATACGCTGCCCTCCTCGCCGAATACCGGACGCCTGGTCAATATCGCAGGGTCGTTTGCCAGCAATACGGACCTCAATCCCGAGCGATCCAAGCACTTCAACCTCGGCATGGTCTGGGAGCCGGTGCCTGATTTCAACCTGGGTCTCACCTGGTACAAGATCCGGCAGAACGGCATCGTCCAGGCTTCGGGATTCCAGTTCATTGTCAACAATCCCAACCTGTTCCCGGGTCAGATTCTCAGAGCGGCCGATGGCACGCTGATCTCCGTCGCCGATCGCTTCCGCAACATCGAGTTTCTGGAAACGTCCGGCTTCGATCTGGATTTCCGCAAGACTTTCAACACGAAGTCATATGGAAAATTCACGGTGGCCGGCGACTGGATCTATATCTCCAGCTTCCGCACGCCCCCGGCGGAAGGGCAGCCGGCGGTGGATTACGTCGACTCGAATGGCTTCCCGCCCACCGGCAGTGGTATTCCCCGATATCGCGGCCGCCTCTCTCTGAACTGGCAGAAGGGCGACTTCAGCACGACGCTGACCCGTAGCTATAACCATTCCTGGGATCAGCAGGGCACTTCAGTGCCGCCTGCACAGGAGCGTGTCGGCGCTTATCGTCAGTACGATCTGCACGTTGCCTATCAGGCCATGAAGAACCTGAAGCTCTCGATGTCAGTGCAGAACTTGCTCGACACCGAGCCGCCCTTTGACCCCACCAACGGCGGCACGGGCACCACCATTCAGCACGATGTCGGCCAGTACGACTTGCGCGGTCGCTATGTCACGCTGGGCTTGAAGTACACGTTCAAATAAGTCCGTGGGCAGGTTGACACCGCCCAAACCCAAAAATGCCGGATGCCGCATACGCGGCATCCGGCATTTGTTTTTGGGAAGCTCAGGCAGCTTTTGCGGCGCTCGCAGCATGTGCATAAGCCGCTGCGAAGGACGGTGCCCAGGCCTCCAGCGTGGTCGGTGTGATCTCCGTCGGACCGTCAGCGAACGCGCGATTGAACTCGCTGCCGGAGATGGCGACGCTCATTTCCTCGAAGAGGTCGGCCATGTTCTGCGACAGCCCATGCGCGGTCATGCCGGCCTTGGCCTGTGCGGGATCGGCGCGGACGTGTTTCAGGTCCGGCTTGCCGATGGCGGCGCCGAGGATGGCCGCAGCCTCGTCCTGTGTGGTGAGCTTCGGGCTGCGCAGGTGCAGGAAGCGTGGACCCGTACCGCGAATATTCGCAAGTTCTCTTGCGAGAACCGCAGCAATGTCCTGCGTGGCAATGGTGCCGATGGGCACGCTGCCGTCGATCATGTCGGCATACACGCCAAAAGGCAGGATCGTGCCCAGCGCATTGAAGTGGTTCTCCATGAAGTAGCCGGGGCGTAGGTGCAGGAGGTCTAGGCCAGCGATCGCATTCAGCTTCTGTTCCAGGTCGTGCAGTCCGGCGATGGGACCGGTGCCGTCGGGCAGATGCGCACCGATGCTGGAGAGACTGACCACGCGCTTTGCACCACTTCGCTGCACGGCCTCGGCAATCGCGGCACCGATCTGGTTCTGCCAAGCGCGGAAGGCGTTGGAAGTGTGGTTGGGCGGAATCATGGTGTAGATCGCAGTGGCGCCCTTGAAGCTCTGCGCGAGGAAATCCGCATTGCCGGCATCGCCGATGGCGAGCTCGGCGCCGGCGGCTTTGAGTGCGGCCAGGCTCTCCGCCTTGCGGCCGATGACCCGGACCTTGTGGCCCTGCTTCAGCAGGATGTGTGCGGTCTTGGAGGTGATGTTGCCGTTGGCGCCCATGAGCACAAACATGATCTTTCCTTTCGGTGGTGAGTGGTGATGGGCGAATTGTGGGCAATTCGTCTGTTCAGAAAAACAGCCTATTAATGAATTGTTTGTCACGAAAGACTGAACAATCCATAATTCCGCCTCCCGCCTAGACCATGAACCTCGACCGCCTGCGAATATTCGCCACCATCGCTGAAGCCGGCAGCTTCACGGCAGCGGCGGATCGCCTGTCACTCACCAAGTCTGCCGTCAGTCAGGCCGTGAACCTGCTCGAACGTGAGCTCGGCGTGCAGCTCATGCGCCGCACCACGCGGGCCCTGAATCTCACCGAATCGGGCGAAGAGCTGCTCGCGGAGGCACAGGACCTGCTGGCTCGTGCCGACGCGCTGGGCGAGCGGATGCGTGCGGGCAAGGCGCGGCTGTCGGGACTGCTCCGCATCACATCTTCCGCCGACTCCGCCATGTTCGTCGCGCCGCTGATTGCCGAGTATCTGGCGGCGCATCCGGACATGCGCGTGGAATATCTGCCGAGCGACGAAGTTCTTGATCCGCTCAAGACGCGCATCGACCTCAGCCTGCGCGTGAGCCCCATGCGCGACGGCACGCACAAGGCCGTGAAGCTGGCCGAGATGGCGCTCTGGCTGGTGGCGTCACCGGGCTATCTCAAGGGCAAGGCACTGCCGCGAAAGCCGGAAGACCTTGCCCAACTCGACTGGATCGCGTTTTCGCAACTGGCGAATCCGTGGACGCGTGAGTTCATCACCCGCACGGGGCGCAAGGTGGTCGTGCGTTTCCAGGGCCGGGTGTCTGCCGGGACGGCGGCGGGCGCGCGGGCGCTGTGTCTCGCCGGTGCCGGCATTGCCAGCTCGCCGGACTTCATGGTGCGCGCGGATGTGGAGGCGGGGCGGCTCGTGCGCCTGCTGCCGGAGGCCAGGCAGCCGATGCTGTATCTGCACGCAGCGTGGACGGATCGGGTGGAGCCGCCTGCGCGAACGCGGGCGTTCATCGAGCTTGCGAAACTGCGCCTGCGAAAAAAGGCCTGACCCGCTCAGGTCTTGGAGGAAGAGACGTCGGGTGGCGGCGGGGGTGGGGTCGCGGTGGCGTCCCAGGTGAACGGAAACGCCTGCTGCTTCAGGAAGCCATTGGGCACATAGTCGCCGAGCACGCCATATTGTTCCGGCCACTTCCTGTCCGCTTTCACCGCGGTGCCGAACAGATAGTCGAGGAAAGCGAAGTGCGCTGAGTAATTGCGGTCGAGCGCCTCTTTGTCCTGCGAGTGATGCCAGTGGTGGAAGTTGGGCGTGACGATGATGTACGACAGCGGCCCGAGCCGGACGCTGACGTTGGCATGATTGAACACCGCCTGGAAGCCGACGATGATGATGTAGGCGTCGATGACTTCCTTGGAGAAGCCGAGCACGAAGATCGGTGCCAGCACCAGCGTGCGCGTGAGAATCAATTCCAGTACGTGCTGCCTTGACCCTGCCAGCCAGTCCATGCTCTTGGCGCTGTGATGGATGGCATGCAGACGCCACAGCACCGGCACCTCGTGGTACGCACGATGCGTCCAGTACTGGAACAAATCCGCCACCAGAATGATCAGCAAGAGCTCGGCCCAGAACGGCAGCGCACGAATCCACGTTTGCAGGCTGTCGTTGATGGCCCAGCTGAAGCCGCCATGCACCAGCTTGTTGACGATCAAAAGGATGAAACCGACCAGCAGGTGATTGACGATGAAGTGGTGGAAGTCTGTTTGCCACTCGGGGCGGAACACCGCCTGCTTGCGGTGCTGGAACAGCTTCTCGATGAAGATGAAGATCAGCGTCGAGCCAAGGAGATCAAGGATGAACCAGTCCAGCCCGATGTAAGGCGTGTTGTCGGCGAAGTCGTTTACCGGCACCTTGTGGCCGCCCAGGAGTGCGGTGAGTGCCACCAGCAGAAAGGCCGCAGAGGCCAGCCAGCGCGCACGGCCCAGAATGATCAGTGCCAGCGACATGCCGCCGGACAACACCATCGCGACCAGCATCACGGTGCGCAGCGTGTCGACGCTATAAGACTTGCGCAACTCCGGCGTGGTCAGGTACGCCGGAAAGTGGAACGCCAGCACGCCGAGAAAGCAGAGGATGGCGAGCGACAGGGCGATGACACCGGTGATCATGCCCGTGCCGAAACGCAGTTCGCCGTGTGATTCGGTGAGCTGGTTCAACTTGTCCAGCGTGCCGTATTTGTCAGGGTCTAAAGCCATGGTGCGAGAACAGAAGGTCAGCGAAGCGCGTAGTCTGCCACCAGCCCTGCAAAAATGGCACCACCCACCCAGTTGTTATGGAGGAACGCCTTGAAGCAGCCCTCGCGGGAGCGGCCGCGAATCCACTGGTAGTGCGACAGTACCATGCTGATCGCGATGCCGATGCCGCAGAAGTACGGCCAGCCCAGGCCCAGGTGGGAACCAATTTGCACCAGTATGGCGAGTGAGATCGCATAGCAAATCACCACGGCCAGCACATCGTACTTTCCGAAAAGCAGCGCCGTCGTCTTGATGCCGATCTTCACGTCATCATCGCGGTCCACCATCGCGTACTCGGTGTCATAGGCCAGCGTCCAGAACACGTTGGCCACCAGCAACGCCCAAGCTACCGGCGGCACCGCGTTTTGCACGGCCGCGAACGCCATCGGGATGCCAAAGCCGAACGCGATGCCGAGATACGCCTGCGGCATGGCGAAGAAGCGCTTGGTGAACGGATAGCTTGCGGCGAGAAAGGCTGCGATGACGGAGAGCTGCACCGTGAGCGTGTTGGTGAGCGCCACGGTCATGGCGAAGGCGAGGGCGGCCAGCACGATGGCGACCCACACGGCTTCCTTAGGCTGGATGCGTCCTGACGCGAGCGGACGATCGGCCGTGCGCTTTACCGCCCCATCAAAATCGCGGTCGGCATAGTCGTTGATGGCGCAGCCAGCCGAACGCATCAACACTGTGCCCATGACGAACACGAAGAGCAGCGTCCACGAGGGCACGCCGTCGCTCGCGATCCACAATCCCCAGAGCGTGGGCCAGAGCAGCAGCAGGATGCCGATGGGTTTGTGAAGGCGGACCAGCAGCGAATATTCGCGCAGGCGTTGGGTGAGGGTCATGATCGGATGCCGGGCAGGAAGACTTCCGTCACCAGCAACGGCCGCCCGTGCTTCATGAACACGCTGCGCCGCGCCCACAGCGACTTGGCGTCATGCGGTGCGACGGCCAGCGCGCGGCGGAACAGCGGATGGCGCGCGTCGATGTGGTGATATTCCATCGGCAGTCGCGCCACTGTCGGGTCATGGAAAAGCATTTCCGCAAGCGGCCGCGCGCCCAGCCGCGAGAGGCCACGCCACACGCCGCGCACATCGCGCCGCGCGACGATGCTGTGCGCAAACACCAGTGGCGTGTCACCGCTTTTCAACAGGACCTCACGGACGACCGCCAATTCGCCCGGACGAAAATCCATGTGCCGGTGCTCATCGCGATGGGGCACCTTGAGCGACTGGCCGAGGCGCTGCAGGTTGAACGCCGGGAAGTGCGCCTTGATGCGCGCGGTGAGCGATCCCCGATCGGTCAACCAGCGACGCAGCGGATGCGGATACGACGGCGGCTTCTCGCGCCAGGCGTCGATCCGGGTGAGCTTTATTGTTCTCATGCCTTGAGGAAATGGGTGCGGCCGCCCAGCCAGCGATCCAGATGGGCGCCCACGGCAGGGCTATTTTCGCCGATCAGGCGCGCGGCCACATCGCGCGCAGCCTCGACCAGCGCCGCATCCTTGTCGATATCGGCAAAGCGCAGCATGGGCAGCCCGCTTTGGCGGGCGCCAAGGAATTCGCCGGGGCCGCGCAGCTGCAGGTCGGCGCGCGCAATCTCGAAGCCGTCGGTGTTCTCGAAAATCACTTTCAACCGCGCGCGCGCCGTTTCCGAAAGCGGCCCCTGATACATGAGGATGCAGGTCGACTTGGCGGCGCCGCGTCCGACGCGGCCGCGCAGCTGGTGCAATTGCGCAAGGGCCATGCGCTCCGCATTCTCGATGACCATGAGCGACGCGTTGGGCACATCCACACCGACCTCGATGACCGTGGTGGCGACCAGCAATTGCACCTCGCCGGACTGGAAGGCATGCATCACGGCCGCCTTTTCGGAGGGCTTGAGGCGGCCATGCACCAAGCCCACTTTCAGGTCAGGGAAATCGGCCTGCACCTGCTCAAACGTCTGCAATGCTGTCTGCAGTTGCAGCTTCTCGCTTTCCTCGATGAGCGGGCAGACCCAGTAGGCCTGCGCGCCTTCGCTGCAGGCGGCGCGCACGCGCCCCAACACTTCGTCGCGCCGCGCATCGGCGACCAGCTTGGTGACGATAGGCGTGCGGCCGGGTGGCAGTTCATCAATGACTGACACGTCGAGATCAGCGAAGTAGCTCATGGCGAGCGTGCGCGGGATGGGGGTCGCGGACATCATGAGCTGGTGGGCTTCGACCTTCGCCTTCTGGCGCAGGGCGAGCCGCTGGCCCACACCAAAGCGATGTTGCTCGTCGATGATGGCGAGGCCCAGCTTCTTGAATGTCACGTCATCCTGGAACAGCGCGTGGGTGCCGATGGCGAGTTGGGCGGCACCGGACTCGACGGCCTCGACGGACGCGGCGCGCTCCTTCTTCTTCTGGCTGCCGGTGAGCCACGCGACCGTGATGCCCAGCGGCTCCAGCAGTTTGGCGATCTTGGTGAAGTGCTGCTCGGCGAGAATTTCTGTCGGCGCCATGAGCGCGACCTGGTAGCCGTTCTCGATGGCTTGCAGTGCGGCGAGTGCTGCGACGATGGTCTTGCCCGAGCCGACATCGCCTTGCAGCAGGCGCTGCATGGGATGCGGTTGCGCCAGGTCGTTCGCGATCTCCGCCAGCGCGCGGTGCTGTGCCTTGGTCAACGCAAAAGGGAGCGACTTCAGTAGCTTCTGTTGCAGCGACTTGCCCGGCTTCAGCACCGGCGCCTTCTTGTCGCGCCGGGTGTTGTGCGCGATGCGCATGGCGATCTGCTGGGCCAGCAGTTCATCAAACTTGAGACGGGTCCATGCGGGATGCGTGCGCTCGGCCAATTGAATCAGCACAGCATCGGGCGGTGGATGGTGCAGCGTCTTCACGCTGGCCGCGAACGCGCTCAGACGGAGCGGCTTCAGGACCTCCGGCGGCAACGTATCGGCGAGGCTGCCATTCAAGTCGGCACGTTTCAGCGCGCGCTCGATGAGCGAACGCAGTTGATACTGGCCGAGCCCTGCCGTGGCGGGATACACCGGGGTCAGTGCGTCCGGCACAGGTGTGGCCTCGCCCACCAGTTTGTAACGCGGGTGCACCAGCTCTGCACCGAAGAAGCCAGGCTTCACCTCTCCGAATATTCGCAGGCGCTTGCCTGCGGAAAGCTGCTTCACCTGGCTCATGTAGAAGTTGAGGAAGCGCAGCACCACGTCCTCGCCGCTTGCTGGCTCGGTGCACTTCACCACCAGCTGGCGGCGCGGCCGGTACATCACGTCGCAGCTTTGCACCTCGACCTCGAACTGGCCCGGGATGCCGGGCAGCGCATCGCGAATATTCGCAATGCGGGTTTCATCCTCGTAGCGGAGCGGCAGATGCAGGATGAGATCGGCCTCGCGGGTGATGCCGATGCGCGCCAACTTGTCGGCGATGGCGGGCGTGGCGAAGGAGATGGCGGTGGCGGCCGCAGGCGCAGACGTGGACGCAGCCTTGCGCTTCTTGGACGTGGACGTGGGGGCGGACGCGGTGGGCACGGCGGGAATTTATCACCAGTGCCCGGGATTTCCCGGCGAAGGTGGCTGGATCAGCCGCCCGTGGAGGCTTCGGGCAACACCATGATGCCGTCCATCTCCACCTGCGATCCGCGCGGCAGCGCGGCGACACCGATGGCGGCGCGGGCGGGATAGGGTGCCTGGAAGTAGGTCGCCATGATCTCGTTCACCTTGGCAAAGTGCGAGAGATCGGTGAGGAAGATGTTCAGCTTCACGATGTCATTCAGCGTGCCGCCCGATGCCTGCGCCACAGCGGAGAGATTGTCGAACACGCGCCTGATCTGGTTTTCGATGCCCTCCACCAGCTGCATGGTGGCCGGGTCCAGCGGGATCTGGCCGGACAGATAGACGGTGTCGCCGACCTTCACGGCCTGCGAGTAAGTGCCGATGGCGGCGGGGGCGTTGGGCGAGGAAACGATGGTTCGGGACATGATGGGCGATTGCTCGGATGCTCAGTTGGGTGGAGTGGGGTCGCTGATGGTGAGCGGCGGAAGCGGATTGTCGCCCGGACGGCGCACGCGAATGACTTCCAGGAAAAATGACGCGAGCAGCACTTCTCCTGACAGCGTCAAAGCGGTGACCGCCGGCACGACTTTGCGCATGGTGATGCGCGGGTCGAGTGCGGAGAACTCGGTGGCGGACCACGCGCTCACTGCTTGCACGGTGAGCACGATGCCCAGGGCGAGCAGGATCAGCGAGAAAATCAGTCCCGCTTCGAGACTGACTCTCTGCATCAGCCTTTCAAACGGCGGATCGGCCGGCAGCCAGCCTGAGCGGATGCCGAGCAGCTTGGTGAAAACCGCAAAGAGCGCCATTTGCGCACCCAGCACGGTCGCGGCGCCCGCGTATGCGAGTGAGTGAATGTCGAGCCCAATGTTCCCGATCAGAATTCCCTGCTGGCTGATCATGGCCAGCCCCAGCGCGCCCAGCAGCAGGAGCGCGAGACCAGGTAACAGGAACAGCCAACGCGGGCTGTAAAGCAGCAGGAACTTGAGATGCCGCCAGCCGTCGCGCCATGTGCGCAAATGCGGTGGGCGGGAGCGGCCATCCGGCCAGAGCGTGAGCGGCACTTCGGCGAAGCGCAGGCCATGCAATGAAGCCTTGACCACCATCTCGCTGGCGAACTCCATGCCCGGCGTTTCCAGCTTGATGCGCCGGATGGCATCCTTGCGGAAGGCGCGCATGCCGCAGTGGAAATCACCCACCGGCGCCTTGAAGAAAAGCCGTCCCAGAAAGCTCAGCACTGGATTGCCGAGGTACTTATGAAGGAACGGCATGGCGCCGGGCTTGATCTCGCCCTTGAAGCGGTTGCCCATGACCAGGTCATAGCCTTCCTGAGCCTTAGCAACAAGCGGGTCGAATGCAGTCCAGTCGTAGGAATCGTCCGAGTCTCCCATCACGATGATTTCGCCACGGGCCACCTCGATTCCTGCCATCAGCGCGGCGCCGTAGCCCTTCATCGGCTGATGCACCACTCGCGCGCCATGCCGCAGCGCCAGTTCGATGGATCCATCGGTCGAGCCGTTGTCGGCGACCACGACTTCGCCAGGCACCCCCATGCGCTCGATGCAGGCCTTGGCCTTCTTTACGCAGGTGGCAATGGTCTCCGCCTCGTTGAGGCAGGGCATGAGGGCGGTGACGACGAGTTTGTCCATGCGGCGTGGCTGGGGTGCAATCGGGACAGAACCCCTGCGCGGGAGGATTGTGTGGTGGCTTGTATGATATCAACTGACTGCAACACCCCCTCTGAGAGATTCCGCTTGCCTGCCGCCAACATGTCCCTCGACGCAGCCCATCTTCCCGCCTACACGCCAATGGAAAAGCTCGCCGTCCCCCGGCCGGTGGATCGCATTCCGTATCTGCGCGCGGCAGTGGCCGGCAAGCGGGTGCTGGATCTGGGGGCGATGGACGAGACGGCCTATCAGGCCAAGCGCGGCCAGGGCACCTGGTTGCATGAAGAGCTCTCACACGCGGCTGCGGAAGTGCTGGGCGTGGATGCGTCGCCGGAAGTCCCGGCTGACGGACTGGTCACGGGGGAGCGCTCGCGCATCATCCGGGGCAGCATTTCGGCGCTGGCCGGCATCCTGGCCGAGACTGGATTCGATCCCGAAGTCATCGTGGCTGGCGAGCTCATCGAGCACATCGACAATCCGCTCGCATTCCTGCGGAGCTTCCGCGCGCTGCCCGCGTTGCATGGCAAGCGACTCCTGCTGACCACGCCGAATGCCTCGGCCCTGCACAACGGCCTCGTGGGCATGCTCGGACGCGAGTCCACGCACCACGATCACTTGTGCATCCTGTCGTACAAGACCTTGTGCACGCTCTGTCATCGTGCCGGCTTCAGCCGCTGGGACATCATTCCCTACTACTCGCGATTCACCGAGATGAAGGCGCGCAACCCGGGCGTGCGCGGCTGGCTGGTGTCTTTGGGCGAGTCGGGCATCAATGCCGGCGAGTGGCTCTGCCCGCTGCTGAGCTTCGGTTATGTGGTTGCCATCGACATCTGAGACCCCTTCGAATTGCCGCTGCAACCACCGCATCAGGATCCATGCACATGTACATCAAGCTCCTCATCATCGGCATCACCGTCAACGCCGTCGTGGCGCAGCTGTTCCTCAAGCGCGCATTGCAGGATGCGCCCTCTCCCGGCTTGTCCTTCGATGCGATGTGGCGCTTTCTGCTGGCCGCGATGCAGTCGCCGTGGACCTACGTCGCACTTGCGCTGCAGGTGGCTGGATTCGTGTTGTGGATGGTGTTGATCTCCAAGGAAAAGCTCGGCGTCGCCACTGCAAGCGTGGGTGCGGGCTTCTATCTGCTCATGGCATTTGCAGCCTGGGCAGTCTATGGCGAAACACTGACTTCGCTGCAGTGGGCAGGCATTCTGTTTGTCACCGTCGGCGTGATCTGCATCTCGCTGGCTCGGGTGGGCTGAGATAGCCGCCGCAGACTACACGCGATTGCCCCGATAACTCAGGCGGTAAGCCTTCATCAGCAGCGCGGCCAAGGGCGGCGGCCAAAAACGCTCCAGCATCTGCCTGTCCTCACGTTCACGCGAAGAGTCGGCGATGGTGACCGATGTTTCACTTTTTTGGTGAATTCCCTTGGAGATCAGCGCCTCCGGCACCCGGACGAAAGCACCAGGTGCGTCCGCCAGGCGCAGCCACGCATCCCAATCGAGATTGGTGCGGAAGTGCGAGGCAAAGCGAAAGTCAGGCACGCGCGCCCGATTGATGACCACCGACGGGCAGCAGATTGGATTGCCCAGGCACAGCAGGCGCCGCTTGTCCAACGGCGAGCGAATGGCCTTGCGGCCAAGAAATGCGAAGTGCGTCAGCATGCGCTTCACGCGATGATTAAGATTTTCTCCGCGCGGTCCGTCCGGATCGTGTTCCTGGTAGTCGCTGAAGGCGATGACGGCATCCGGATGAGAGTTGAAGGCATGGAGCATGCGACTGACGTAGGTCGGGGCGAACAAGTCATCCTGGTGTGCGATCGTGACCAATTCCGCGTTGCTCGATGTCAAGGCGAAATTCCAGTCCGGCGCAATGCCGCCACTGTCGGGGTTGGTCCGCACCTCAAGCTCGAAGCGAGCGGCGGCGCCCAGGATCCGTTCGTTGGGCGTGGACGTACATACAAGGATGCTGCTCGTGCGGGCTGTCTGCACGAGCAGCGACTCAATGCACTTCTCCAGAAATGGAGCCTCTCCGAAGGCGGGGATGCAGAATGCATGCCGAAGTTCGGCGCCGGAGCGAATCACTCGCGCGTGTGTCATGCACCCGGCGGCCGGATCAGCAGGCCTTGACCGGTCGGCAGGGCGCAGATTGCGACGCCCTTCTCGGCGGCGAATTCATCCAGTGCGTCCTTCTGCGGCTGGCAGCCGAAGTAAGCGTAGTCATCCATGAGCACGACCGCACCTGCGGGCATGCGCTCCCAGCAGAAGCGCAGTGCTGCCACTTCGGGGGGGGCGCAGTTCATATCGAGATGAAGGTAGGCGATTCGCTCCGACTTGATCTGGTCCAGCGTATCCGGAACGCTGCCCTGGATGATGGTCTGGTTGCGCCACTGTGAAAAGTTCGCGCGCACGCCTTCCACACCGCTGACGTAGAACTCGGAGCGCAGTGAGTCCTCATTCTTCTGCAGTGCGCCACGACGTATCTCTTCCTCGCTCAGATGCTGCGGGTCAATCCCTGCGAAGGTGTCGAGCAGATAGAAGTGTCGGCAGGTGCTGTCCCAGTCGAGCATCTGCATGATGGCGCTGCTCTGGAAGCCCCGATTCACGCCGCATTCGACGAAGTCGCCGGGCACTTTGCTGGCTGTGTGCGCCGCCCAGAGCCCGATGTGGATGCGCCATTGCCACTGGTAGGCGTCCTTTCCGCCGATGGCCTGGATGCCGCGATCGTAGGCCTTGAGGAACACCGGATCGCGCATGAAGTCGTGGTCGTGGACGCTGATGAGGCCGTCGCGGGCGTAGACGCCGGGGGCAAGTATTCGCGAGACGGCGTAGATCGCGTCTGCGATCCGCTGGAGAAGATGGCGTTTCAGGCTCATTCAAAATCGCTTTCGGCTAACATGCGGCGTGAGCTGCGGGACAGCGATCATGCCTGCGGAAGTACGCTTGTCCATGCAAGTCATAGATTAGCGCATTGTCCACTCCGCCCCTATTTCTCCGCGCGCACCTCCTGACGCCACTGCCAGTCATGCACCGCCTCCCGATGGCGCTTCAACCCCGCCGCGCTCTGCCAGCCCTTGGCATTCTCGTCGGCTCAATTCTCATGAGCTGGCTGCTGGGGAAGGACCGCAACTGGGATCTGTTCAACTATCACTTGTATGCGCCCCACTTGTTGCTGCATGGTCGGTTGGACATCGACTTCATGGGTGGCGGCCCGCAGTCCTATCTGAACCCGGTCGCGTACCTGCCGCTCTATTTGTCGGTGGTGTCGAACTGGCCGGACTGGGCCGTCGGCGCAATGCTCGCGACCTTGCACAGTCTGAATCTGCTGCTTGTCTGGCATATCGCGGCGAACCAGCTCTTCGTGCAGGACCCCGACCGCACTCAGAAAGCGACGCTTTCTGTCCTGCTGGCCGCCTCGTCGCCCGTCTTTCTGGGCACACTCGGCAGCACTTTTTCCGATCCGATCACCTCCATCTTTGTGCTGGCGGGCCTGGCGGCCTTGCTGCCACAGCATCGACCCGACGCCTGGAAGCCTCGCCTCATTGCAGGCGGCTGCATCGGCATCGCCTGCGGACTCAAGCTCAGCAATTTTCCCTTTCTTGTCGCTGCCGCATGCGCGACCCTGATGGTGAGTGGCGATTGGCGCAACCGATTGGCGGGACTCGGGTGCTTGCTGGCGGGCGTCCTGGCGGGCGGCATACTGGTCAATGGGTGGTGGGCGTGGCGGCTTTACGAGCAATTCGGAAATCCCGTTTTTCCGTTGCTCAACGAGGTATTTCGATCTGCGGACTTCCCGGCGGTGCCAATTCGTCCAGACCGTTTCATCCCGCATGATTGGATGGAGTTTCTGCTCTTCCCATTTCGCATGGCAAGCTCCCATAGCTGGATCTATGCCGAGAACTCGGCGCCCGACGTGCGCCCGGCCGTGCTGGTGCTGGTCGCAACTGTTGGCCTGATCGGGCGGCGATTCTGGGGCGGCGCAAGCGAATCGGCGATCCCATCAGCACAGAGCGCGGGCGGATCGCTTCGGCCATGGGTCTTCTTTCTGGTGGCGACGTTTATCTGGCTCGCCGGTTCCGGGAATGGTCGTTATGTGATTCCGCTGCTGCTCTTGCTTGGACCGCTTGGTGTTGCGTTGATGGACAAATGTATTTCGACCAGGCAGCTGCGACGAATCGCCTGCGCAGTGCTGATACTGATTCAGTGCTGGGTGCTGCTTCAGTCCGGGAATCCACGCTGGGGCTGGGTGCCTTGGGGCGGCCCCTGGGTGCGCGTCAATCCACCTGTCGAGCAGATTCGAGAGCCACACGGATACCTTTCCTTCGGGCAGAACAGCGCCTCATTCATTGCGCCGTTCGTGAATCGCGAGTCGGGTTTTTTCGCTGCGCACGGCATTGTGCCCCTGAGGCCAGGCGGCCCGGGCGAGATGCGGGTGCGGAACTTCATCAATCGGTACCCGGATCGCCTGGTCATGCTGTTTCGGTCCGCTGCCAGCGCAGAGGAAATCAGTGAGTTTCCCGATTCGCTAGTGGCGGAATTGAGCCTTTGGGGACTCGGGGTGGATGAGACCAAGTGCCGTTTGATCGCCGCCAGCGAATGGCCCGGTGGCCTGAACACGCTTGGCTGCCCGCTGTTTGTCGGTGCTCTGCCCGACGCGGCTTTTGCCGAGCAAGTCCGGAAGATGACCGCAGTTTTTGACAAGGTTGCTGCCGCATGCCCGACGCGCTTTGATCCACCCGACTGGCCGCTGGTGAAGGAAGGGACGCTGTGGCTGCGGCGCCACGTGAATACCGACACGGTAGTGTTCCTGCGCAACGGGCGATTCTACGCATCGCGCTATGACTTCGGCCCGTGGGACGAGGATCTTGGTTCCTTTGCCGATTGGCAAGCCGGAACGCAGCACCAAATTTCCTGCGCGCGACCGGTGCCGCACTACTTGGTGAAACCCTAGTCTCCGCCCCTCGGCGCCGCAGGCGCCTTCATCCTGGCGATCCGCACCACCTCCGGCAGCCTCCGCACCTGCCGCAACACGCTGGCAAGATGCATGCGATTGCGCACCTCCAGCGTCAGCAGTAGCTCGGTGTAAACCGTCTGCCCGTGCTGCTTGTCGACCATCTGGATGTGTTCGATGTTCGACTCGGCGGTGGCGATCTCGGCGGCCAGTTTGGCCAGCACGCCGCGCTTGTCGGTGACGGTGATCTTGATGGCGACATCGAAGAGCGAGTCCAGGCCGGGGTCCCATTGCACATGGACCCACTTCTCGGGATCGAACCGGAAGGGGTGTATGGCCGGACAGTCATGGGTGTGGACGATGAGGCCGGCGCCTTTGTTCAGTTGCGCGATGATGGGGTCGCCAGGAATGGGCCGGCAGCAGTGGGAGAACTGCACGGCCATGCCTTCGGAACCGCGGATGGTGAGCGGCTCAACCGACTCGGGCGCGCGGTGGCCGCCGTCTTCGCCGACGGAGAAGAGCTTCCGAGCGACCACGAGCGCCAGTCGCTTGCCGAGGCCGATGTCAGCCAGCACTTCCTCTTTCGACTTGGCGCTGTCGCCTTTCAGCATGCGCTGCCAGTGCAGCTTGCCGATCTCATGCGGGTCCAGCGAGAGTGAGCGCACAGCCTGAATGAGGAGCAACTCACCCAGCTCCACCGACTCGGACAGGTGCATGCTCTTCAAGTAGTGGCGGATATGCGAGCGCGCCCGGCCGGTGCGGGTGAAGGACAACCAGGCCGGGTTGGGCCGGCCCTCGGGTGAAGTGATGATCTCCACGCGGTCACCGTTGCGCAGTCGCGTGCCGAGAGCGACATCTTCGTCATTCACCTTCGCGCCGACCGCATGATTGCCGATGTCGGAATGGACGGCATAGGCGTAGTCGATGGGTGTGGCGCCTTTAGGTAGCGCATAGATCTTGCCTTTCGGCGAGAAGAGGTAAACCTGGTCGGGGAAGAGATCGACCTTGATGTGTTCCAGAAACTCCAGCGCGTCGCCGCTTTCGGACTGAATCTCAAGCAACGATTGCAGCCACTGGTGGGTCTTCTGCTGCATCGCGTTCATTTCCGCGTCGGTCGACTTGTACAGCCAATGCGACGCGACACCGGCCTCGGCGATCTTGTGCATGTCGTGCGAGCGGATTTGCAGCTCGATGGGCACGCCGTAAGGTCCGAAGAGCGCGGTGTGCAGCGACTGATAGCCGTTCGGTTTCGCGATGGCGATGTAGTCCTTGAACTTGCCCGGAAACGGCTTGTACAACGTGTGCATCGCGCCCAGCGCGAGATAGCAGGACGGCACATCCTTCACGATAATGCGAAAGCCGTAGACATCCAGCACTTCCGAGAACGTGAGCGACTTCTCCTGCATCTTTTTGTGGATGGAGGAGAGGTGTTTCTCGCGGCCGGTGACGGCGGCGTCGATGCCCTGGTCCTTCAGGCGATTGACGATGGCGTCGAGAATCTTGCCGACCACTTCGCGGCGATTGCCGCGCGCGGCCTTGACCGCCTTCTCCAGCACCTTGAAGCGATGCGGGTGCAGGTACTTGAAGCCCAGGTCCTCGAATTCGTAGTAGACGTCGTTGAGGCCCAGCCGGTTGGCGATGGGCGAGTAGATTTCCAGCGTTTCCCTCGCGATGCGCTCCTGTTTTTCCTGATGCACGGCGTCGAGTGTGCGCATGTTGTGCAGCCGATCGGCGAGTTTGATCAGGATGACGCGCACATCCCGCGCCATGGCGAGCAGCATCTTCCTGAAGTTCTCGGCCTGCGCCTGCTCCACGGTCTCGAATTGCAGCTTGTCGATCTTCGAGACACCATCGACCAGATTGGCCACGGCCTTGCCGAATTGCTTCGCGATCTCGGTCTTGGTGGTGGGCGTGTCCTCCACCACGTCATGCAAAAGCGCGGCGATCAGCGCGGTCGCGTCCAGGTGCCAGCCCGCGAGAATGCGGGCCACGGCCAGTGGATGGGTGACATAGGGTTCCCCGCTCTTTCTGAACTGGCCGTCGTGGGCGGACTGCGCGACGCTGAAGGCCAGCTCGACCCGCTCGATATCCTCGCGCTTGAGATAGTGCTCAAGGGTGGACCGCAGCTCGGCGAAGGCCGAAGGGGCGTTGACAGCGGGTGAGCTGCCGGAATCGGCCGTGTTGACGACCGGCGGCGGCGCGTCCATCGCGGGCTTGCGGGCCGGTTTTCCCGGCGCGGGGTGCAGGCTCGCCATGGATTGCCTCCCTGGCGGAGCTTGCTTACAGCGTGTCGGCGGGCTCGGCGGGCTTGGCCGGCGTCAGAATCTCCGGGCCAACCTTGCCTGCCGCGATTTCCCGCAGCGCCAATACGGTGGGCTTGTCCTTGCCCGGTTCCAAGAGTGGTGTCGCGCCCAGCGCGATCTGGCGTGCCCGCGCAGTTGCGGCCAGGGTGAGCTCGAAGCGGTTGGTGAAGAACTTAGTGCAGTCGTCAACGGTGATGCGGGCCATGGATGCTTCCTTCATGCGGGTCTGAATATGAGTGCGAATATTCGCGGTGCCCGCAGTGGGGCGGATGCGACCGGCGAATATCGACGCGGAATGCTCGCAGTATAGCCGAAACCGCGCTAACTGGCTGTTTTTCAGCCTGTTTTGCTGTCAGTCGCGGCTTAGACGATCTGGCTGATGAGTGTGCTGCGGCGTGCCAGTTGCTGATTACGGGTGAGCCGGCAGGCCCGCACCACCGCCTTCAGGTCACCCAGCGCCGTGTCGAAGTGGTCGTTCACGATGATGTAGTCAGCCTCGGCGATGTGGCGCATTTCCTCGCGCGCGCTGGCCAGGCGCTTGGCAATGACGTCCGGCGCGTCCTTGCCCCGGCCCGTGAGGCGGTTCTCAAGTGTTTCGATGGAAGGCGGCAGGATGAAAATGCTGGTCGTGTCAGCGAATATTCGCCTGACCTGCTGCGCGCCCTGCCAGTCGATTTCCAGCAACACATCCTGCCCCGCCGCGCGCGCGTCGGTGATCCAGCGCTTGGACGTGCCATACAGATTGCCGTACACCTCGGCGTGTTCCAGAAACTCATCCTCGCGCAGCATGTGTTCGAATTCGCGACGGCTGACGAAGTGGTACTCGCAGCCGTTCACCTCGCCTTCGCGCGGTGGGCGCGTGGTCCACGAAACCGAGAGCTGGATGCCCGGATCATCGCGCAAGAGCGCCGCGACCAGACTGGTCTTGCCCGCACCCGAGGGCGCCACGATGACGTAGAGGTTGCCGGTGATCATTCGATGTTTTGCACCTGCTCGCGCATCTGCTCGATCAACACCTTGAGCTCGACCGACATCTTCGAAAGCTCGTTGGTCGCGGACTTGGAGCCCAGCGTGTTCGCCTCGCGATTCAATTCCTGCATGAGAAAGTCCAGGCGCTTGCCGGCGGCACCGCCTTGTTTCAGGATGCGGCGCACCTCGGCCACGTGCGCGGTCAGGCGGGAAAGCTCTTCGGCCACGTCTACCCGCGCCGCGAAAAGGACGACCTCCTGCCGCAGCCGCTCGTCCGCGCCGGGCAGCAGCGCTTCGGCCAGCTTGGCCGCGAGTTTTTCCTCGTAAGCCTTCACCACGGCCGGCACCAGCGGCGCCGCATCATTCACGATGACGCTGATGCGGGCAAGCCGCTCTTCGATCATCGCGGCGAGCTTTTCACCTTCGCGGGCGCGGGAGGCGTTCATGTCGGCCAGCGCCTCGGCGAGCATCCCCATCACGACATCCTTGAGGTCGTCGGCTTCCAGGGTGACGTCATTGAGCACGCCGGGCGCGTGCAGCACTTCCCACAACGACAAGCCGCGCGCCTCCGGAAAGTCCTTCTGCAAAAGCGCCGCCGTTTCCTTGAGCCGCGCCACCGCCTCGGCATTGGGCGTCACGCTGGCCGCACTCGCGACCTTGTTGAAGCTGATGCGGCAATCGACCTTGCCGCGCACGAGTTTCGCGGCGACGCCTTCGCGCAATTGCGTTTCCAGAAGCCTGAGCTCGTCGGGCATCCGGCACTGGAACTCGAGATAACGGTGGTTGACCGAGCGCAGTTCCAGCGAAAGCCGCCCGCCCGGCACTTCGCGATTGACGATGGCAAAACCGGTCATGCTGGCGATCATGGGGCGCTTTCCTGGGTGGTGGCGGGCGCCGGCGGTGGAATCGAGTCACGCCGGGGAGGGATGCCGGGCGATTAAGCCATAAAATTCATGTCATTATACTGAATCGTCACTTGCCTCCTGCTCACGCACGCTGATCCAGCGCATGGCTACACAACAAAACCAGCCGCTGCCCGAGGGGTATCAGCTCAACAACTACAAGATCGAGAAACTGCTGTCGTCCGGCGGGTTCTCCATCGTGTATTTGGCCAAGGACGAGAACGACAACCCTGTCGCCATCAAGGAGTACCTGCCCAGCGCGCTGGTGCTGCGAAGCGCCGGCGCCGAGGTGCAGGTCAATTCCGAAGAGAACCTGGCGCTCTTCCGCCATGGCCTCAAGTGTTTTTTCGAGGAGGGGCGGGCGCTCGCCACCATCTCGCATCCCAACGTCATCCGCGTGGAGAATTTCTTCCGCGCCAATGAAACCGTCTACATGGTGATGCAATACGTGCGCGGCCGGACGCTGCAGTTTCATGTGCAGCGCCACCGCCAGGAGTTCACCGACACCTTCATCCGGCGGATATTCGTGCACCTCCTGAACGGCTTGCGCGAAGTCCACGCCAACAAGCTGCTGCACCTGGACATCAAGCCGGCCAACATCTACATCACCATGGAGTCGAAGCCGGTGCTGCTGGATTTCGGTGCGGCGCGGCAGGCGCTGGTGTCCGATCATCAGCGCTTGCGGCCCATGTACACCGCAGGCTACGCGGCGCCCGAACAGTATCGCAACGGCAATGACCTCGGCCCTTGGACCGACATCTATTCGGTCGGCGCGACCATGTACACCTGCATCGGCGGCCAGCATCCTCAGCCGGCCAACGACCGCGAGAAGAAGGACGAGCTGACACCGCTGAATGAAATCGTGAAAAGCGGCTTTTCGCCCGAGCTCTTGAGCATCGTGCATTGGTGCCTCGAAATCGACCACCTGAAGCGGCCGCAGACCGCGTTCGAATTGCAAAAGGCGCTCACGCAGGAGCCGCAGAGCATTCCCGGCGGCGAGACGCCCGACGCAGAGAAGTCCTTCACCGGACGCCTGAAGCAGACCTTGAACCGGAAGATCTTTTAGGAGCCTCTGGTCGAATGATCACGGATCGCGTTGGCACGAAAATGGCTCAGATTTGGCGGGAGGCGGCGCAGGTCGTATCCGTCGATACGAAGCCAAGCCGCATCGTGCCGAAGATGGGCCGTTTTCGTGCCAACCCTTCGGGCGCTGACTTGGCGGGCGGTCTGCGTCGTTGCGCCGCTCGCCAAGGGATCGACCCTTGGCTTCACAGCGACGCCTTGCATACCATCCCGCCAAGTCAGCGCGCGACCGCGAGCATTCGACCAGAGGCTCCTTAATGCGCTTCACCATCTTCCAGGATTCCCACAAGGGCGGCCGCAAGGTCAATCAGGATCGGCTCGCCTATTCGTATGGCAAGGATGTCCTGCTCATGGTGATCGCGGACGGCATGGGGGGGCATGCTCGGGGCGAGATCGCGGCCGAAATCACCGTTAACACCATCACCGCGCGGTTTCAGCAGGAGGCGCGGGCGCCGCTGAAGCGGCCATTGGAATTCCTCAACGCGTCGTTCAACGCCGCCCACCGCGCCATCATCGCGTTCGCCGATCAGCACGAGATGCTGGAGAGTCCGCGCACCACCTGTGTGGGCTGCATCGTGCAGGAAGGTCGCGCGTACTGGGCGCACTCCGGCGACTCGCGGCTTTACGTGTTGCGCGGTGGCAGCCTGGGCGCCACCACGCTCGACCACTCTCGCGTTCGCCAGCTGATCGATGCCGGCCTCATCACCGAGCTGCAGGCCGAAACCCATCCCGACCGCAACAAGATCTACAACTGCCTCGGCGGCGTGCTGCCGCCCGAGGTCACGCTCTCCGAGGAGTGGCCGCTGCAGGTGGGCGACACCATTCTCATGTCGACCGATGGCTTCTGGGCGCATGTGCCGATTCCCTTTCTCGCCAACAAGCTCACCAAGGCCAACATCGTCGACTTGCTGCCGGGCCTGATGGAAGACGCCGAGCGCAAGGCGGGTGCGGACGCCGACAACCTGTCGGTCGTCGCCATGACCTGGGAAAAGCAGGACGAGATCGCCGACATTCCCACCCAGACTGTCACCTCCACCGTGCCCATGGAAGGATTTCGCACCAGCATGGGCGGCGAGGCCACGACCTCGGACATCATCACCGAAGCCGACATCGAGCGCGCCATCTCGGAGATTCAGTCGGCGATCAAGAAGGTGTCGAAGTAGCTTCGCGGGACTAGGGACTAGGGACTAGGGACTGGGGACCGGGGGCTCGCACAGCGCCAGTCGCTCCATGCGCCGCTCATGCTGACCACAGGCCGCGTTGCGAATATTCGCAACACAAGGATAATCCTCCCCAGCCCCCAGCCCCCAGCCCCCAGCCCCCAGCCCCCAGCCCCCAGCCCCCAGCCCCCAGCCCCCAGCCCCCAGCCATGACCCGCCACGACGGCCGCGCGCCCAACCAGCTTCGCCCCATCAAGATCACCCGCCGCTATACCAAGCATGCGGAGGGTTCCGTGCTCATCGAGTTCGGCGACACCAAGGTGCTCTGCACCGCCAGCGTGGAAGAGCGCGTGCCGCCGCACAAGAAGAATTCCGGCGAAGGTTGGGTGACCGCCGAGTACGGCATGCTGCCGCGCTCGACCAACACTCGCACCGACCGCGAGGCCGCGCGCGGCAAGCAGACCGGCCGCACGCAGGAGATACAGCGCTTGATCGGCAGAAGCCTGCGTGCTGTCGTGGACTTGAAGAAACTGGGCGAGCGCCAGATCACGCTGGACTGCGATGTCATCCAGGCCGATGGCGGCACGCGCACCGCCAGCATCACCGGCGCCTACGTGGCGCTGATGGATGCGGTGAATCTGTTGCTGGAGAGAAAACTCATCAAGGAATCGCCGGTGCGCGAGCCCGTGGCCGCGATTTCAGTGGGCATCCACGACGGGGTCGCGCTACTTGACCTCAACTATGTCGAGGATTCCGCGTGCGAGACCGACATGAACGTCGTGATGACGGGCGCGGGCGCATTCATCGAAGTGCAGGGCACGGCTGAGGGCGTGCCGTTCACCCGGGCGGAGATGGATCAGTTGATGGAGCTTGCCGGCGCAGGCATTCAAAAACTGGTCGCTTGTCAGCGGGACGCGCTGGCCGCGTGAGAGGCGAGTGCATCGGTCAGCACGGATGCACGCTGTAGGCCGCCATTTTCCATCCACGGCCTTGTCTGCGAATGCGGCCCAGACGCAAGCGGAAGCACTCATCCTGATCGCGCAGCAGCAAGTCGGCCTGACTGCGATAGGCGACTTCGCTCACGATCAGCGCGTCGGCGAAGCCGCCGGGGTCATCGCCGGCCACATGCACGGCCGCGAGTGGCGGACGTTTGCCGCCGCCAGCGGGTTCCAGCGCGAGTGCCCGCACCCTTCGCCCGATGAACTCCACACCCACCATGCTCTGCCCATTGCCGGCGCCCGGTGAGACGCGCATCACCACAGCCAACACCACGGGCAGCCTCGGCTCGAGGCGAATGCCGGCGATGTCGCCGACCGCGATTTGCCGCGCGGCGGCGGTATCGAGCGCGAGCCCGAGCCCGGCGGCGCTGGCATCGCGCACGGTCACCGCGCGGCGCGAGGAATCAGAGGTGCGGTAACGGGCCGGATCGGCGAACGCATCGCCGCCCGGCACATCGGCCAGAAGCGGTGCCGCTGCGGATCCGACGGGGCTGATCGGCGCCTTCAGCGCCCGTGCAACGACGTCATGAAAGCCGAACCAGGCCTCGGCGGTCACTCCAATTTCGACGGGATGGCGCTCGGCCCGCTTCGCGGTTGCGCAAATTTGTCCCAGTTCGCGATTGAGGAAATTGATGACGCCAAGATGCTCCTCCAAGCGGAACGACGCGCCCAGCCCTTCACCCGGAAAAATGCGACCCTGCTGAAACCAGTCGACGGCGTGGTCCACCTGACGCGCCAACGCCCGGGTGGTGAAATAGAGTGGCGCGCGGGCCGCTGCGGGCCGATCCGGCCCGCAGATATCCAAACCCTGCGCACGCGCCGGGTCGAGATAGAGCGCGGTGGTGTCTTCGTCGATGCTGCGGCGCAGACACAACGCGGGCATCCACGCCCACAGCCAGTCATCCAGAATTTGCACCTGTCGGTTGGAGAGGCAGCCGCCCGCCAGCCGCATCAGCAAATGCGCGCGCAGAAAGAGGGATTCCAGCGTCGCTTCCTTCCAGTCGCCCCCGACCACCAGTCGGACGACCTGTTCGGACAGTCCCTGCGAAAGCCCCGGTTGCAACAGGCTGCCCAACTCGGCGAAGGTCGACGCGGCCGGCGGCCGTTGCGCCATCAAGCGGGCGCGAATGGCGTTGCCGGTCGCGGCAAGCCCCCACGCGCCGGCCACGGCGCGCTCAGCATTTGCGAGCTCGCGGCACGCCATGACCTTCTGGGCAACCTGGCGCGCGACCGCCGCGAAGTCGGCGCTCGCGCGGACGTGATCTTCCCAGTCGCGGGTCGTGTCCGCTGCCTCGAGCACGATCTGACCGAGGAGCTGGCTGGCCTGCTCCGCCAGCGCCTCATCGAACTGCGCGGCGAGTCGTGCCAGCGCTTCACCCATCGCGTCGTCGGCCGGTCGTGCCGCAACCTGGGTCAGCTCCAGCACAAGCGAGCGCAAGTGCGCGGCCGCACCGAAGTCTTGCGCTCGTTGCCGCGTGGATTCGACGGGCGCGTTCATGGGCTCGCGGTACTCAGCGTGAGCAGGCGATGCACGTTCGCCGCCGCGTCGTCATCGCCCGGCGGCCTGGCCGGCCGCAGCCAGCCGGGGATGGTCTCGTGCCGAGTCGGCGAGGCCTCGCGGAACAAGGCGTTCATCGGGTCGAGGCGGGCACCGAGGCGCCGCAGTTCTGTGCGCTCGGCGGCATCGGAGAATGCGGCAAAAAAAGCCTCAAAGAGCGCGGCGAACTGGGCGGCGTCCGCTTCGAGATAGTAAAGCTCGGCCAGCGCCAGCCAAAGACTCTTGTCCTGCGGATGATCCTGCAATGCGACCGTGAGCAGTTCGGCCGCGATCCGCTTCTCCCCATCTTCATAGAGGCTGTTGGCCAGCGCGATGATCTCGGCGCTGGCGGCACCCCGGGCTTTCAGCGCCGCATAGTCCGGGAACTGCGACTCCAGATAGCGCTGCCGCAGCCGCGACCGGTGCAGATCTCCGTCCAGTGACCGGGCGCGAAAGGCGTGGCGAGGCAGTATGCGGGGCGGCGTGGACATTGAGCCGCAAGTCTACGCAAAATCAGGGGCGGGTGGCCGCATAATGCGCGCCTGTCCCCGACTGCCACGCCTTCCCATGAGTTCAGCCACGCGGCGCCTCGTCATCGCCAGCAACAACCCGGGCAAGCTGCGCGAATTCGCCGCGCTGCTCACGCCGCTCGGCATCGATGCCGTCGCGCAAAGCGAGCTTCGCATCGGCGAGGCGGATGAACCGCACGCGACGTTCATCGAAAACGCGCTTGCCAAGGCCCGTCATGCGAGTGCCGCCGCCGGCTTGCCCGCGTTGGCCGATGACTCGGGCATTTGCGTGCCGGCGCTGGGCGGGGCGCCGGGCGTGTACTCGGCACGCTACGCGGGAGAACCGAAGTCCGATCAACGCAACAACGAGAAGCTTGTCGGTGCGCTCCGCGACTTGCCGCGTGCCGCCTTCTACTACTGCGCGCTGGTGCTGGTGCGGTCGGCTGACGACCCGCGCCCCATCGTCGCGGACGGCGCCTGGCACGGAGAGATCGTCGACACGCCGCGCGGTGACGGCGGTTTCGGCTATGACCCGTATTTCTGGTTGCCTTCGCATCAACGCACGGCCGCGGAGCTGCCGGCGGAGGAGAAGAATCGCATCAGTCATCGTGGTCTTGCGCTCGCGGCACTGATTCAGCGCCTGCGCGACGAGCCGCTCTAGCCATGGCGAACATTTCCTTCGATCCGCTGACCGGCGTGCGGCTGCAAGCGTTGCCGCCCCTCTCGCTTTATGTCCACATTCCGTGGTGCATCCGCAAGTGTCCGTACTGCGACTTCAACAGTCACGAGCAGAAAGGCGGCCTGCAGGAAGCCCGCTACATCGACGCGCTCACCAGCGATCTCGATTATGCGTTGCCCAACATCTGGGGGCGCAAGGTGTATTCGATTTTTTTCGGCGGCGGCACGCCGAGTCTGTTTTCCGCGGAAGGCATAGACCGCGTCCTTGCGAATATTCGCGCAAGAGTGAGCCTGGACCCGGACGCCGAGATCACGTTGGAGGCCAACCCAGGCACGTTCGAGTTCGAGAAGTTTCGCGGCTTCCGCGCGGCGGGCGTCAATCGCCTCTCCATCGGCATCCAGAGTTTCAACGCGGCGCACCTGAAAGCGCTGGGCCGCGTGCATGACGCGGATGAAGCGCGGCGCGCTGTCGAGATCGGGCTCGCGCATTTCGACAATCTCAATCTCGATCTCATGTTCGCGTTGCCCAACCAGACGCCGGCCGAGTGCGAGGCGGATGTCGCGACAGCCATCGGCTTCGCCCCGCCTCACCTGTCGATCTACCATCTCACGTTGGAACCGAACACGCTGTTCCACCGCTTCCCGCCGGCGCTGCCAGACGATGATCTCGCGGCGGACATGCAGCAGATGATCGCCGGGCGCACAGCGGCAGCGCGCTACGGGCACTACGAGACTTCAGCTTATGCCCAACCGAACCGGCAGTCGCGCCACAACCTCAACTACTGGCGCTTCGGCGATTACCTCGGTATCGGCGCGGGTGCGCATTCCAAGATTTCGTTTCCCGATCGCATCGTGCGCCAGGTGCGCTTCAAGCAGCCGGCGCAATACATGGAGGCCGCACTGGCCGGCAACGCGATTCAGGAAGACAAAGTCGTGGGAATGAAGGAACTGCCGTTCGAGTTCATGCTGAATGCCTTGCGACTGGCCGAGGGCTTCGACATCGGGTTGTTCGAGGAACGCACAGGACTGTCCATTGCGAATATTCGCAGGCAACTCGACGCGGCCGAGTCGCGCGGCTTGGTCGAGCGTGATCTTGCGCGCATCCGCCCCACGGAGCAGGGACGGCGGTTTCAGAATGACCTGCTGGAACTATTCCTGCCTTGATCGGCCCGCAGATCAATACCGCGTCGTGCGCGGATCGTAGTTCGGATTCCAGAACGGAGGCTTCCGGCCCACCAGCGACTCCAGCACGATGAGCTCGGCGTCGGTGTGATTGAGGAAGGGGCCGGGCTCCAACTTCATCGCATTGCCGCCTTGATCCAGCCAAACGGGCGCCTCGTGATGCGTGGTCTTGAGGGTCTGAGGCGACATGCCCTTGCCTTCGACCACGGCCTCGCCGTAGCAGAGGCAGAAGTAGTCACGGTTCTTCTCCACGGACTCCAAATACATGCCGGTGCCGCGGATGCCGATGGTGGCACTTCTGGTGGCGACCTTCAGGCTGGCGGTGCGGCGCTTGGAGAAGACGGAAAGCAATTTGCCTGCGGCCACGATCACTTCGTCCAGGATGTCGCCCTTGCCTTTGAACGTGATGGTGGAGCTTTCGCGGAGCAGGAACGCGTCACCCGAGATGACCACGACGGCCATGCTGACCTTGCCGGTGGCGACAGTGTCGCCCGGTTTCACCGGCGTGCCCACCTTGGCTGGCGCGCCGTTCACGGTCGCCGTACCCTCGATGCGATTGATGCCCGGGATGGCCGGCATGTCGCCGGCGGCCAGCGCCTCCTGAATGAGTCCGGAAATGCCGGCGGGGCCAAGCAGGCCGAGGGCGGCGAGGCGCTGCAGGTTGGCGCGGCGGGCAGTGTTGGGAATTGCATCGTGGGCGTTCATGGTGGGTCCCTTTCAGAGAGCGGAGTTACGAACGACGGCTGGCGGTGGATTCAGGTGCGTCGGGTGAACACAAGATCCCATACACCGTGGCCCAGCTTGAGGCCGCGATGCTCGAACTTGGTGAGCGGACGCCAGGCGGGGCGGGGCGCGAAGCCGGTGGTCGTATTGGTCAACGCCGGCTCGGCGGACAACACCTCCAGCATTTGCTGGGCGTAGTCCTCCCAGTCGGTTGCGAGGTGCAGGTAGCCGCCAAGCGCGAGGTGCTCGACCAAACGCTTCACGAAATCGGGCTGGATCAGCCGTCGCTTGTGATGGCGCTTCTTGTGCCACGGGTCGGGGAAGTAAATATGCACGCCGGCCAGCGACGCCGGCGCGATCATGTCCTTTAGCACGTCGACGGCGTCGTGCTGAATCACGCGAATATTCGCAAGTCCGCGCACATCGATTTCCTTCAGCAAGCTGCCGACACCGGGCGCATGCACCTCGATGCCGAGGAAGTTCGTCTCCGGTCGCGCGGCGGCGATCTCGGCGGTGGTGTGGCCCATGCCGAAACCGATCTCCAGCACCGTCGGCGCGGCGCGGCCAAAGAGCTGGGAGAAGTTGAGTGGCGCTTGCGAATATTCGCAACCGAAACGCGGCATCAGGTTTTCGTGCGCGCGTTGCTGCGCGGGCGACATGCGGCCCTGGCGCAGCACGAAGCTGCGGATGGGGCGGTGGTGCGGAGGCTGTGTGTCTTCGGCTTGCATGAGCGAGATTATAGGGCGGCATGGCGGGACGCCTTACAATTCATCCCATGCACAAGATCATTCTCAAAGCGGGCCGCGAGAAATCGCTGAAGCGCCGGCATCCCTGGGTGTTCTCCGGCGCAGTGGATCGTCTGCAAGGCAGCCCCGGCGCAGGTGAAACGGTCGCCGTGCAGTCGCGCGATGGGGAGTTTCTCGCCTGGGCGGGTTACAGCCCGGACTCCCAGATCGTCGCCCGTGCCTGGAGTTTTCGTGAAGCCGACACGATCGACGCAGGCTTCTTTCGGCGGCGCATTGGCGAGTCCGTCGCCGCCCGCCCCGTATTCCCGGGCGCCGACGCATGGCGGCTGGTGCATGGGGAATCCGATGGTTTGCCGGGATTGGTTGTGGATCGATACAGCGAAACGTTGGTGGCGCAGATCACCACGGCCGGGGCCGAGTTCTGGCGCGAGGCCATCGCTGATGCACTGATTGCAGTCACCGGCGTCAAGAACATTCTGGAGCGTTCGGATGTGGACGTGCGCGAGCTGGAAGGCCTGCCTTCCAAGGTGGGCGTGCTGCGAGGCGAGGTCAAGGATGAACCGGTCGTCATCGAGGAGAACGGCGTTCATCTCAGCGTCGATCTCTGGCGTGGCCACAAGACGGGCTTCTATCTCGATCAGCGTGACAACCGCGCATTGACCAGACAAGTCACACGCGAATATTCGCACGGTGCGGACGTGCTCAACTGCTTCTGCTACACCGGCGGCATGAGCGTCGCGGCACTCGCGGGCGGGGCGAAAAGCGTGCTGTCCATCGATAGCTCAGGGCCCGCGCTCGCAATCGCGGCGGACAACGTGAAACAGAATGGGCTCGCCGCCGACCGCGCCGAGTGGATGGAAGCCGACGTGTTCCAGGCGCTCCGCCAGTTGCGCGACCGGGGCCGTCAGTTCGACCTCATTGTGCTGGACCCGCCCAAGTTCGCGCCCACGGCGCACCATGCCGAGAAGGCGACCCGCGCCTACAAGGACATCAACCTGCTGGGCTTCAAGCTGCTCAGGCCGGGCGGGCACTTGATGACCTATTCCTGCTCCGGCGGCATCAGCGCCGATCTCTTCCAAAAGGTCGTGGCCGGTGCGGCACTGGATGCCGGCGTGGATGCGCAAATCCTGCGCCGCTTGGGGCCTGGCGTGGATCACCCGGTGTCTGTGCATTTTCCGGAGGGCGACTACCTGAAAGGGCTCTTGCTGCGTCGCGGCTGACGGGCCGCCATCCCGCAAGCCCGTGATTGACGGCCGCCCGCGAGGCTCCTAAAGTAGCTTCAAGGCGGGAACCCACCCGCCGACCGGAAGTCTGATCTTCGTCCTCGGGAGGAGAAGATGAACAAGACGACGATGCTCTACAGCCTCACCTTGGTCGCGCTCTCGGCGATGCATGCGCCGCAAGCGCGGGCCAACACCGATTTTCGCGGTGTGCTGAGCATGGCGCCGCACGCCCACCTGCTCTACCCGGTCACGGTCTCCGCGAGTTTCTCTGAACGCATTCTCACGCCTGATTTGGCGCCGCGCACGGTATCGAGTCTCACCGTCGGCTGGCGCGCGAGCCGCGCATGGGGAATCGAGGCGCGGGTCGGCAGGGGCGACGTCACCATTCTGCCGCTCCGGCTGCAAGCCGGCAGCGGCAGCGCGGGTGTCGACGCGGTGAGCACATTGCAGATTTCCTCCGCCTTCGCCGTCATGGCGCGTGCGGGTTTGCGCCGATTGTCGCTGGAGAGCGATCCCGCCCAGCTCATCCAGAACGGCAGTATCAATCAGGCCAAGCTCGGCCTGGGTTTGCAGTACCAGTTCTCGCGCAGCCTGGGATTCCGCGCGGAGGTGGAGCGCTATCGCAATCTCGGTTCCGATCGCGGCATCGCCGACACCGATGGGGATGCGGTGCGATTTGACGTGTTCTGGCGGTTCTGAAAATCAGGGGCTAGGGGCTAGGGGCTAGGGACTAGGGGCTTGATGCATTGCGAATATTCGCAGCAAACAGACATACTCATTCCAGTCCCCAGTCCCCAGTCCCCAGTCCCCAGTCCCCAGTCTCTAGCTCTTCCGTGGAGCGATGATGCCGTCAGTGGGCGACGACGCCTGCGCCTGATAAATCTTTTTCGCCATGCGGCCGGCCAGAAACGCTTCGCGGCCCGCTTCCACCGCTTTCTTCATGGCGCCGGCCATCATCACCGGATCGTGCGCCTTGGCGATGGCCGTGTTCATCAGCACGCCGTCGCAGCCCAGTTCCATCGCGATGGCCGCGTCTGACGCCGTGCCGATGCCGGCATCGACCAGCACCGGCACCTTCACGCGGTCGAGAATGATCTGGATGTTCCAGGGATTCAAGATGCCCATGCCCGAACCGATGAGCGAGGCGAGCGGCATGACAGCGACACAGCCGATCTCCTCCAGTTGCTTCGCGGCAATCGGATCATCGTTGCAGTACACCATCACCTGAAAGCCCTCCGCGACCAGCGTCTTCGCGGCGGCCAGTGTCTCGGGCATGTTGGGATAGAGCGACTCCGCATCGCCCAGCACTTCCAGCTTCACCAGCGCGTGGCCGTCCAGCAACTCGCGGGCGAGACGCAACGTGCGCACGGCGTCATCGGCCGTGTAGCAGCCGGCGGTGTTGGGCAGGATGGTGAACCGCGACGGCGGCAGCGCTTCGAGAATGCTGGGCTCGCCCGCGTTCTGGCCGATGTTGGTGCGGCGTATCGCGACGGTGATGATTTCCGCGCCTGATGCGTCGATGGCGGCGCGCGTCTCGGCGAAGTCCTTGTACTTGCCGGTGCCGACCAGAAGACGCGAGCGATAAGTCTTGCCGGCGAGGGTGAGTGGGTCCGACGACGCCACAGCGCCGGGCCGTCCCAAGCTGGAGCCCTCCCCCTGAGGGGGTGGCGGACGAAGGGAGCCGGGGGGCACGTTCATCTAGCCTCCACCCACTGCGACGACCACTTCGAGCGCATCGCCGTCCGACACCGTGAGTTCAGGGTAGCGGCTCCTCGGCACGATTTCGCCGTTGCGCTCAATGGCGATGCGTTTGCCGGCGAGATCAAGCGACTCGACCAGTTGGGCGATGGTGGGGGCGACCGGAAATTGACGGCTTTCGCCGTTGAGGGTGATGGCGATCATGGTGCGAAAATTCTAGCACCCGCGCGTGCGGCCACCATGCGCCGGGTCAATTCATTTTGCGCGGTCCAACGTCATCTCGAAGAAGCGCTGCCAAGTCTTGCCATCCGCGCTGCGGTCGCCGACTTCGTGCCACTGGCCCTTTTCGGTCTGACGGATGGTGTAGCGGACCTCCATCGGGCCAGTCTTGAAGCCCCATACGACGGTGTCGCCCGCGACGCGCATCTCGGCATTCACGAAACTCCCCAGCATGGTGTGCGCGGGGAAGCGATAGCACTTGCATTCCGGCGACCAGCTGATGGTGGCGAGCGCGTGATGCACCTTGGTGTCCTTGCCCGAGGCGTCCTTGGCCATGCCGATGCCTTCCACCATGATGGCGAGACCGTCCAGTTTCGACTCGATGCGCTCATGCACCTGTGACACATGCGCCGGGCCGGGCCCCATCTGCATGCTGCCGGTGCCGCGCCACTCGCCGACCATCCAGGCAAGCTTTTTCATTTCGGCAATCTGCTCGTCGCGTTTGAAGTCGGGCATCTGGGCCGACGCGGTGGTGATTACGAAGGCCGTGGCGGCGAATGCGATGAGTCGTTTCATGGGTTGATGTCCTTTCGAAATTCGTTGATTGCTCCGGCAACGCCCCCGCTGCCTTGAACAACCCATAACCGATGCATCGGTTATGGGCACTCCGAGGCTCGCCGCATGCGGCTCGAAACCCCTCGAAGTGTCCCCGCGAGCGGGGCCCCTGCTCTTGGCTTGGTGGGCGTTACATCTGCTTGAACAGATGCGCATAGGCGCGGCTTACCGGCAGCTCTTGCTTGTGTTGTTTCAGCTTCACGATGGTGTGCCCGTTGAAGTCCTTGCGGGTGGAGGCGATGGCGTGGACGTTGACGATGGTGGATCGATGAACTTGCCAGAACTCGTCCGGATTCAGCTGCGCCGCCAGTTCCGCGATACCGGTGCGAATGAGGGACTCGCCGTCCCGCGTCGTGACCACGACGTACTTGTCCTGCGCCTGAAAGAAGAGCACCTCCTCGACAGGAATCTGCCGCACCACATCGCCGACGGACGCTCGAATCCAGCGCAGCCACGGCTGCGTCGTCTTGGTCAGCGATCCCGCGAGGCGGGTCAGGAGTTCACTCACCGCTTGGGGCGGCGCGTTGTCGGCCAGCCGCTTCTTCAGTCTATCGATGGACTTGGCAAGCCGGTCATCGGCCACCGGCTTCAGCAGATAGTCGGCGGCCTCGTTGTCGAAGGCGTCGATGGCGTATTGATCATAAGCCGTCACGAACACGACATGGGTGCGCTGATCGATGCGCTTCGCCACTTCCAGTCCGGTTAAGCCCGGCATGCGAATGTCGAGGAACGCGATGGCGGGCGCTTCGTCATCGATGAGCCTCAGGGCCTCCGGGCCGTTCTTGGCGATGCCGACGATGTCGAGCTCGGGCCAGAGTTGAGTCAGCCGGTCATTGAGGTATTCGGCGAGATGGATCTCATCATCGGCGATGATCGCTGTCGCCCTCATTGTGAGCGCTCGCACGCTTCAGATTTGCAGCCAGCTCCCGCGCCGCCTGCATGCGGCTTGGGCGTCTGTAGGCGCCAATCGTGCGCAGGCACGAATGGCGAAACCCCTCCAGCCGTGTCATCGGCGATGATCGCTGTGGCTTTCATCCGGCAACCTCGTGCATCGGAAGCATGACAACCACACGCGTGCCCCCGCCAGCGTTTTCTTCGATGGAGAGCTTGCCGGCATCGCCAAACAGCGCCTTGATGCGCTCGCGCACATTGCGCAGACCGACGCCGCTGGACGTCGCGCCCGAGAAGCCTAGACCGGTGTCCGCGATGACGATGCGAATATTCGCACCGTCCTTGTGGGCCTGAAGCGTCAACAGCCCCCCTTCCATCTTCGGCTCCAGTCCGTGCTTGATCGCGTTCTCCACCAAAGGTTGGATGAGCATGGGCGGCACGGGGAGATCGGCCAGGTCGTCAGGCAGATCGATCTCGACTTGCAGACGCTCACCCATGCGAATCTTGAGAATGCCGAGAAAGTCGCGCATGAGCTTGAACTCGCGAGCCAGCGTGGTCGTTTCCTCGCGCGACGCCGCGAGCGAACCGCGGAGGTAGGTGATGAAACTCTCCAGCATCTGCTTGGCCGTGTCGGGCGCGGGATGGATCAGGCTCGTGACATTGGCGAGTGTGTTGAAAAGGAAGTGCGGCTCGATCTGGGCTTGCAGCATGCGCAGGTTGGCGAGTGTGGCGCTTTTCTCGACCTCGGCGAAGCGGGCGCGCTCCTTCTCAAGCGCCATCTCCTCCAGAATCTTCCTCTCCCGCGCCGTGTAGATGGCGAGAATGATGAGCGAGATGATGACGCTGTTGATGGCAATCCCGATCAACCAGCTGGGCCGCTGCACGATGCGCGCGATGTCGTAGTCGACCAGCCCGCTCGCGACGATCCAGCCGATGATCACGCCCACGGTCGCGACCGTGGAATAGTAGGCGACGATGACCAAGCGGCGCTGGCGGATCACCCAATTCTCCACCGTCAATCCACCCACGATGAACAGCGCGTGGATGGTGAAGCCGATGCACTGCGAGAAGATCTGGTGAAACATCATCGCCCGCAGGCTGATCTTGCCCCACATCATCGCGCCAATGAGCGAGAAGGCAAGGCCGATGAGCGCGTTCCAGATCGCGGTGTAGAGAAGGTCCCGCGCGAACGAGTACGGCCAGCGCCGGAAGAGGGGAATGATCTCCAGCGGGTGGAAGGGCTCGCGACGGGCGGCGGTGACCTCTTCCGGCGACGGCGTGGGCAGGGAGAATGCGGACATGGCGTTTGAGAGTGTATTCGACAGCGCGTGACCGCGAGGCATCAATCAGAGGCTCCTCAACGGACGGTGGTTTGGCTGGGCGCGGCACGCCGCTTTTTCCAGTAGTACCAGATCAGCCCGGCGATGCCTGCCACCCCCAGCGTCAGCGCCAGCGCCTTCAGCGCGCGCGCCCAGATGCTGATGAGGGCGATGACCATGCCAAACACGACCCATTGAAACCACCAGTGGCCGGGAGAGGTCATCCAGTTGATGAAGCCGGTGATGCCGATCACGAACAGCGCAGTGAACGGAAAGGTGATGGCGTCGGTGAAGACTTTCAGGGGTTTCAGCGGGTTCATGATGGGTCTCCTTGGCGTGATGAGGGGCGGCGATTCAAGTATGGGCAGGCTGATCCCGGCGGCGGGATGACATGCGATGAACCGGCCACGCGACTGCGCGAACGGTGGTGGGCGGGCGCGAGTGGTGCCGGGTCTCGCCCCCCTACGCCAGCCCGACCCCGCCCGCTAGGCCGCCAGAAAGTGCCCGTGAAAGCCGATGGGAATCGCGTACGGGAGCCTGGCGGTCGCGACCGGACCGGCCGCGAGCCGCAAGGCGTCGAACACGTTGACCTCGGTCTTGCCGGTCTTTTCGTTGTACGCGCAGCCGACCAGCCAGCCGTCACCTTCCTTCGTCGACCCCGGCCGGGGCACGGGGATGTGCTCCTCCAGCGAATATTCGCGGGGGAAGCGGTAGCTGTCGGTCTTGCCGCTTTCCAAGTCATAGCGCAGCACGGCGTTGAGCGAGAAGCCGCGGTCGTTGCCCAGCGCACCGGTGTGGAAGAGCTGGCGGTTGCGCTCAGTCACGACGCGCGGATCCACGCGCGGGAACTCGACCTCCTCGTCGGCCAGCGTGTGCCGAAGCGTCCCGGCGGCGGGGTCGATCACGACCTGCGCGGAGCGGGAAGCGCCCGGATTCAAGCGGGACACGTCACCCCGCATCATCTGGCGCATGGTCTGGGTCATCACGTCGGCGCCGGGGTCGGAGAGCACGCAGTCGAAGCGAATCTGTCCGCTCTTCTCCTCCCAGGCGTTGCCGAAGTGGAACACGAATCCGGGCGGCAGCTCATACCAGCGCTGCTTCGTGAAATCGTCCTTCTCCACCGTGAGCACACGCATGGCCTCGCCCTTGGGGAACTCGAAGCTGTCGATGAAGGAGTGGCCCTCGCGCAGCTTGGCGCGATTGATGCGCATGGCGGGCAGCACGAAAATCAGGTGGCGGGCGGAGACCACGAAATCGTGGTTCATGGCGAGGTTCGGCACCTTGAGGACCTCGGCCTTCTCCAGCTTGCCAGCGCGATTGATCTTGTAGAGCGCGAGATGGTTGTCGAAGGCGCCGAAGTTCCACATCGTGCCGTCCGGCTCCACCTTGGGGTGGGCGGAGAAGGGCATGCCCTTGAAGTCGTCGCGCCAGCTCACCAGTCCGCGCGTGTCGAGTGTCTTCAGGTCCAGCTCGTGCGCGGAGCCGCCTTCCCACATCGCGAGCAGACGGCCGCCATGCGCGATGACGTTGGTGTTGGCCGGGTTGATGGCGTCGGCGCTGGTGATCGGCACCTTGCTCTTCACGGTTGAACCAAAGCCGGGATAGATGAAGCCGCCCTTGTCCGACTCGGCGAGGAACTTTTTCGTGCGCACGAAGCGCCCGCGATGACTCAGCTTGCCGTCGGCGAAGGTGTAGGCCTGCACCATGCCGTCGCCATCGAACCAGTGCTGGTAGCGCACGCCCGCGCGTTCAAACAGCGCCGGGCCGTTGCGATAGAGCGTGCCGGCGAGACCGGCGGGGAGGCGCCCCTGAAAGCGGATCGCGCTTGCCTCAAGGTCCTCGGTCACGCCCGCGTAGGCGCCCAGCCAGGGATGCTGTTTCACCCCACGTCGGAAGCCGGTGAAGTATTCGTCGGCGCTTTCCCGCGCCCAGGCGGGCAGGGTGGCGGCGACGGCGGTCGCGCCCAGTCCCAGCAGAAATTGGCGGCGTTCCATGATCAGCTCTTCAGCGTCATGACCGTGGTCGTGCCGCCGGCCGGCACCTTGACCTTGGCCTCGTCGAAGCTGGGCGGGCCGAACATGCCCATCGCGTCCTTGGAGAAGCCCCAAGGCTCGGTCGGCATGCCCATGACGTTTTTCGCCATCTTCTTGTCGCCGTCGACATCGTGGAAGGCGGAGAAGGCGTACTCGCCTTCCGGCAGGTCCTTGAACACGACAATGGTCTTGCCGGCCACGGCGACGACGCCTTGCGCCTTGACCGCCTTCTTCATCCACGTGTCGGACTTGTCGTACAGGGCGACATAGACGCTGCCCTTGGCCTCGACCACACCTTGGACCTCGATGGTGAGGTCGTTGGCGAATGCGGTGCCGGCCGAAGCCAGCGCCGTGGTCATGAGCGCGGTGCGCAGGGTTGAAAAAGCGATTTTGGGTGCCATGAGGATCTCCGGGTCGGGTTGAACTGGAGGGCACTGTGCCGGGAGGGCGGGCAAGGCGGGCGGGGATTGCGCCGACTGGGCGGACGGTTGGCGCGAACGGTCGAAAAACGGCGCGAGTGGTTGGCCGGGGCCGGGGGTAGAATGCGGGCTCGCGGATGCGGCGGCCCGATGCGGGTGTAGTTCAATGGGTGAGCAGGGATTTCGAGGAAGCCCCTGCGGGCTTCCGAGCCTGCGAACGGGCAGACCCTCCGCGGTCTGCCCTGGAACAGCGGCGGAACATCGGAAATGCAGGCGTCGGTCGGTGTGCGAATATTCGCTCGCGGATGCGGCGGCCCGATGCGGGTGTAGTTCAATGGTAGAACGGCAGCTTCCCAAGCTGCATACGAGGGTTCGATTCCCTTCACCCGCTCCAAGAAACTGAAATGCCCATCCCTTCGCGAGCATTCGCAACCCGACTCATCACCTGGCACGCCGCCCACGGGCGCCACGATCTGCCGTGGCAGAACACCCGCGACCCGTACCCGATTTGGGTGTCCGAGATCATGTTGCAGCAGACGCAGGTGGGCACGGTCATCCCCTATTACGAGCGCTTCATGGCGCGCTTTGCGAATATTCGCAACCTGGCGGATGCCGATGAAAGCGATGTGCTGGCGCACTGGGCGGGGCTGGGCTACTACGCGCGGGCGCGCAACCTCCATCGCGCGGCGCGGCGCGTGCGCGACCTGCACGGCGGCGTGTTCCCGGCGGACCGCGCTGCCATCGAGGCGCTGCCCGGGATCGGTCGCAGCACGGCGGCGGCCATCGCCGCGTTCGCGTTCGGACAGCGTCAGGCGATTCTCGACGGCAACGTGAAACGCGTGCTGGCGCGGTGCTTCGGCATCGAAGGCTTTCCCGGCGAACGCGCCGTCGAGAACGAACTCTGGGCTCTCGCCGAAGCGTTGCTGCCCGATGCGAAGGTGGTCCCCGTTTACATTCAGGCGCAGATGGATCTCGGCGCCACGGTCTGCATGCGCGCCAAGCCGCGCTGCGCCGCGTGTCCGCTCGCCGATCTGTGCATCGCGCGGCGCGAGAATCGCGTCGCGAGCCTGCCCACGCCGCGCCCGGCGAAGCCCGTGCCGCGCCGCGAAACCGCGATGTTGATCCTGATGGCGGGACGCGACGTGCTGCTGGAGCGCAGGCCGTCCAGCGGGATCTGGGGCGGGCTGTGGAGTTTTCCGGAAATCGCGGCTCATGATGACGCCGTCGCGGTTGCGAATATTCGCTTGGGCGTTCGCGGTTCAAGCGGGCGCGAGATGGCGCCGCTTGAACACGGCTTCACCCACTTTCACCTCACCATCCATCCGCGACTGGTGGAGGTCCGCGCCAAATCGCGCCGCGCGGCCGAGCCCGGGCAACTGTGGATGCCCATCGAAGATGCGCTGGACGCCGCGATTCCCAAACCGGTGAAGACGCTGTTGCAGCGCCTCTCGGAAACCCACGCTTAGCTCAACAGTCGTTGCTCTTTCAGCACGCGATGCACCACTTCGAGCCGCATGCGCGCATCGGTCAACTCCAACATCTTCTGCTTGATGCGCGGACTGATGGGGAGAATTTCGGTGATGCGAAAGCTGACCCAGGACGGATCATCGAGACGGGCGTCGCCGTGATGACGGTCGCTGCCGATTTTTCGCAGCACCAGTTCGAGAAACGCGCGGCACTCCGCGAACTCCGCGCCATGCGTGGGCGCGTCGTCCTCGATGTCTTCGACCGTGCCAATGATGAGTCCGTTGTCCAGCACCCGGGTCGCCAGCACGCGAAAGCGCGAGCCGCCCGATGCGCGCACCTGCAGGACGCCGAGCTGCGCCATGTCCCAGTCTTCGATGCGTGCCAGCGTGCCCACCGACTCCGGCACGGCGGGCGAGCCGACCTCGCTGCCTTCGTGGATGAGACACACGCCGAACGGCGCCTGATTCTTGAGGCAGGACTTGGCCATGTCCATGTAGCGCTGCTCGAAAATCTTCAACGGCAGGATGCCTTGCGGGAACAGCACGGTGCCCAGCGGAAAGAGCGGCAGTTCGTAGGGCCGCGCGGCGGAGGCGGCGGCGATGCCGCCCATGGCCGCGCCGAGTATTTTCTTCAGCATCAGGCGTTCCCGAGTTCGCGGTGGCGCACCAGCACCTGCTGCTCGCTGCCGAATCGTTCGGCGAGCTGGTTCACGACATAGACCGAGCGGTGCTGGCCGCCGGTGCAGCCGATGGCGATGGTGATGGCGTTGCGATTGTCGTTCATGAAGGAGGGCAGCCAGCGCAGGATGAACGACGCCACGTCGTCGATCAGCCGCGACACGTTGAGGTCGTCCTGCAGAAAGCGGATCACCGGCTCGTCGTTGCCGGTGAGCGGCTTCAGCGCCGGGTCGTAGAAGGGATTGGGCAGGAAGCGCACATCGAACACGAAGTCGGCATCGGAGGGAATGCCGTGCTTGAAGCCGAACGACTCGAAGGCGAGCGTGATGCGATTGCGGTCCAGCTTCAGCCAATCCTTGATCCAGCCGCGCAGCGTGTTGGGCGCCACATCACTGGTGTCCAGTCGGTGCGCCAGCTCTGCCACCTCGGCGAGCAGCCGCCGCTCCTCGGCGATGCAGGCATCGATGCCGTTGAAGCGATCCGCCAGCGGGTGCGGGCGCCGCGTTTCCGAAAAGCGGCGGGTCAGCGCCGCGTTGCTGGAATCGAGAAACACCACGCGGCAGTCGATGCCGCGTTGGGTGAGTTCGGCAATGGACACGGGCAGGCTTTGCAATGTCGACGCCGAGCGGGCGTCGACGCTCACCGCCACCTTGTCGGCCGAGACCCACTGCAGCAGTTGCCCGATGAGGGTGGCCGGCAGATTGTCGACGGCGAAATAGCCCGCGTCCTCCAGGGCCTTCAACGCCACGCTCTTGCCCGATCCGGACAGACCCGAGATGAGGATGAGTTGCACGCGCGCCTCAGTCGGATTCGTAGGACTGGAACACGCCGGTGGCGTTGGGGTCCGCGCCGTCAGCCTCCGCGCGCATGGCCGCTTCGTGTCGTTCGAGAAATTCGCGCGAGGAATCATAGCCGCGCGTTTGCAGGATGTAGTTCCGCACCGCCGCCTCGACTAGCACGGCGAGGTTGCGGCCCACCACGAGCGCGATAGTCACGGAGGGAATTTCCACGCCCAGCATGGTCTCCTTGCCGGCCGCGGCGGCGAGGCGATTCAGGTTCTTCTGATAGTCCTCGCCGGGGCGCTCGAGGTTGACCACCAGTTTCAGGGTCTTCCGCGGGCGCACCGCGGTCTCGCCGAAAATCAGCTTGATGTTCAGCACGCCCAGCCCGCGCACTTCGAGGAAGTCGCGCAACAGCGGCGGGCAGCGGCCTTGCAGCGTCTCGGGGCCGATCTGGTAGATCTCAACGACATCGTCGGCGACCAGGCCGGCGCCCCGGCTGATTAGCTCGAGCGCAAGCTCGCTTTTGCCGATGGAGGAGTCGCCGCGGATCAGCACGCCGATGCCCAGCACGTCGAGAAACACGCCGTGCATGGTGCTGACTTCGGACAATTCGCGCTGCAACCAGGCGCGCAGGAGATTGACGAAGGGTCGGCTCTGCTTGGCGCTGGCGATGAGCGCGACATCGTGGCGATTGGCGGCGTCGGAGAGGTACTGAGGCACTTCGAGATCGTCACCGACAATGGCGCAAATCGTCTCGCCGCTGAACAGCGTGTAGAGCGCCTCGCCGCGCTCACTGGCGCTGAGCTTCTCCAAATAGTCGACATCGCTCGCGCCTATCACCTGCACCACGATCGGGTGGTTCAGATTGAAGTGACCGACGAGGCCCACGCCGGGTCGATTGAGCACGTCCTTGGGAAAGACGCGCGTGCCGCCTTTCTGCCCGGCGACCCAGGTCAGCTCGAGCTTTTCGCGGCGCTCGCTAAATAGATGCTGAACGGACAGACGGGGCATGGACGGCGGCGTAGGGGGACCACAGGACGAGCAGCTGATGCGCCGCCGCCGCGTCCGGCGCCGCCATCAGCGCGTCGCGAAAGGCGGGGTCGCTGAACATTTGCGCAAGCTCGGACAGGATTTGCAGATGCTGCTCCGTGGCCTGCTCAGGCACCAGCATCGAGAAGACGAGACGCACGGGCGTATTGTCCGGCGAATCGAAGGGCACACCGGCGGAGGTCCGGATGAATGCGCAACAGGTCTCGCGCAGCCCTTTGATGCGTCCGTGGGGGATGGCCACCGCGTAGCCCAGGCCGGTGGAGCCCAGCTTCTCCCGAGCGAAGAGGCTTTCGAAGACAGTGGCCATGGCGATGCGCTTTTCGTTTTCGAACATGAGGCCGATCTGTTCGAACAAGCGCTTCTTGCTGCCGACTTCCAGGTCAAGCACCACCATGGAGGGCGGCAGCAATTTGGTGATGAGGTTCATGACTGCGGACGGGACATTGCCGGGGTGTTTGCGAATATTCGCATGCGCGCGCCGAGGTCGGGTGACGGGCGCTTTCTCGGATTGCGAATATTCGCTTTAAGGATGTGAGCGCGGGGTGGGTGTGGGTCGGGTGGGCGGCTTCGCCATCCGGGCGTGGTGTCGCCACGCCCGGATGGAAGACATCACTGCTGGGGGATGTGCTTCAGTCCGCTGCCGTGTTTGCCAAGATGGGCTTTCTCCTTGTGCTTGATGATTTGGCGGTCGAGTTTGTCCACGAGCAGGTCGATGGCGGCATACATGTCCGAGTCGATGCACTCCGCGAAGATGTCCTTGCCGGACAGATGCACATTGGCTTCTACGCGTTGATTCAGCTTTTCCACGGACATGATCATGTTGACATCAATGACGTGGTCAAAGTGTCGGTTTATTCGGGTCAGTTTGCTGATCGCGTAGTCGCGCAGTGCCGGAGTGATCTCGAGATGATGGCCCGTCATGTGAAGGTTCATACGCCAATCTCCTTATTTGCGAATTACCGCCGTTGCCGGTTCCGCACATGCGGTCCCGGGTGCTGCCGAATCAGCCGCCGTGCCGGTTGGCCAACCTGATCCATTTCCCAAGCTGTTTCTCTTGCGTCGATTGTGACTCACAAACTCTTGCGAAGGTTCGCCGGCTGGATCTGCATCGCTTCACGATACTTCGCCACGGTCCGGCGCGCGACCACGATGCCCTGCTGCGCCAGAATGTCGGAGATGCGGTTGTCGGAGAGGGGCTTCTTGCCGTCCTCCGCGTGGACCAACTGCTTGATGAGTGCGCGGATGGCTGTCGCGGAACACGCGCCGCCGGTGTCGGTCGACACCGAACTCCCGAAGAAATATTTCAGCTCGAACAGGCCGCGCGAGGTCAGCATGTACTTCTGCGTGGTCACGCGGGAGATGGTCGACTCGTGCAGTCCGACCTGGTCGGCGATCTCACGCAGCACGAGCGGGCGCATCGCGACCTCGCCGTGCTCGAAGAAGTGGCGTTGGCGATCCACGATGGCCTGGGTCACGCGGAGTATGGTGTCGAAGCGCTGTTGCACGTTCTTGATGAGCCAGCGCGCTTCTTGCAACTGGCCGGCCAGATTCTTGCCCGACGCGTCGCGGCTCGCTTGCAGAATGTCGGCGTAGAACTTGTTGATGCGCAGTTTCGGCATCGCGTCCTGGTTCAAGGTCGCGGTCCATTTGCCCTGCACCTTCTTCACCAGCACGTCAGGCACCACGTAGCGCACGTCGCCTTGACCAAAGTTGCGGCCGGGCTTCGGGTCCAGTGTGAGAATCAGTTCGCGCACCTGCTTCAGCGCCATCTCGTCGCACGACAGGAGGCGCTTCAACTTGTTGAAATCGCGCGCGGCGAGCGCATCGAGATGATGCGAAGCCAGTTTCAGCGCGAGGTCGCGGCCGGGCAGGTCGTCCGGCAGCGCCTTCAATTGCAGCGTGAGGCATTCGGCCAGATTGCGCGCGCCCACCCCCGTGGGTTCGAGGTTCTGCACATGCTTCAGCGCGATGGAGAGGTCTTCCGGCTCGACGTCGTCGAGTTCCTCGCACACCATCGCGTGCAACTCAGCCAGGTCCTGAGTGCAGTAGCCGTCTTCGTCCAGATGCGCGATGACGAGACCGGCCAGCTCCTTGTCCCGTCGCGGCAGCGGAATGAGCTGAAGTTGCTGCAGCAGATGCTCCTGCAGCGTCGGCTCGGCGGCGGGAATGTGGCTGAACTCGTTGTCCTCGCCATCGTCTCCGCCGGAGCGGCCGCGAATCATGCCGATGCCGTCGTCGCCCATGCCGTAGTCGACATGTTCGTTTGAAGAATGGTCGTGGCCGTTGGCCGGGTCGCCGTCGGCGGCGCCGTTGGCTTGCGAAGTGGTCTGGGAAGAGGAGGATGCTGCCGACGCACCAGGATTCATGCCCAGCGGCACGTCATCGCCGGGAATGTCGACTCGCTCAAGCAGCGGGTTATCCGTCAGGTAGCGTTCGAGTTCCTGGTTCAACTCGACCGTGGACAGTTGCAGCAGTTTGATGGACTGCTGCAACTGAGGCGTCAGCGTCAGGTGCTGGGACAGCTTGAGCTGGAGGCTGTGTTTCATCGCGGGAAGGACGTTGAATGCGCCGTCTGAGCATTACAGACGGAAATTCTCCCCCAAATAGACTTTTCTGACGGTTTCATTATAGATGATTTCCTGCGGCTCTCCGAAGGCGAGCACGGCGCCTTGGTTGATGATCCAGGCGTGGTCGCAGATGCCCAGGGTCTCGCGCACGTTGTGGTCGGTGATGAGCACGCCGATGCCGCGATTTTTCAGGAACTTGATGATCTGCTGAATGTCCAGCACCGCGATCGGGTCCACGCCGGCGAAGGGCTCGTCCAGCAGGATGAAGCGCGGGTCGACCGCCAGTGCGCGCGCGATTTCCACGCGCCGCCGCTCGCCGCCGGAGAGACTGATGGCCTGATTGTTGCGCAAGTGATCGATGTGCAACTCCTCCATCAGCGCATCGCGGCGCGATTCGATCTCTTCCGGAGACAGGTCCTGCAGCTCCAGCACGGCCTGGATGTTCTCCGACACCGTGAGCTTCCGGAAGATTGACGCCTCCTGCGGCAGGTAGGAAAGACCGAGGCGCGAGCGCTTGTAGATGGGCAGATGGGTGAGGTCCTTGCCGTCCAGCAGGATGGAGCCGCCATCGGCCGGCACCAGACCCACGATCATGTAGAAGCAGGTCGTCTTGCCGGCGCCGTTGGGACCCAGGAGTCCGACCACCTCGCCGCTTTTCACCGTGAGCGAAACGTCCTTCACCACTTCGCGTTTGCGATAGCGCTTGTGCAGGTGCCGCGCCTCGAGCACGCTCGCGGTCGCCGCGGGCGCGGCGGACGGGTCCGGCGCACCCGCGCCGTCGGGAAGTCGTTGATTCATGTCGCGGAGCGGGAGGTGATCCTGGTTCGGATCAACGATTGGCCTGGGCTGGCTTCTTGGCGCACGGGTCTTTGCCCGACTCGCGCGGTTGCAGCACCATGCGCACTCGACCGTCCTCCTGGCGATTCTTGGCGCCCTGCACCTCGAAAGCCTCGGTCACCGTGTTGTACAGGATGACCTCGCCGGTGAGTTCGTTCTCCCCGGTCTTGATGCGCGCCTTGTTGATGAGCTTCAGGCTGTCCTTGGATTCGTCGAACTCCACGCGCTCGGCCTGGGCGTCAATGTAGGCGTCACAGCCTTCGCGCTTTTGGCGGATGGTGACGGGACTGCCGGTGACAAACCCTGACTTTTGTCCAGCCTCGTTTTGCCGGACCTCGCCACGTTGCGCGGCGATTCGCAGCGTGCCCTGCTCGATGGTCACGTCGCCCTCGATGGTGGCGACGTTTTGTCCATCCAGCTTGCCGATTTTGCCCAATATCACCATCTCTTTCGTGCGGTCAGCCTTCTCCGCAGTGGCGGGCAGGGCGACCAGCGTCGCGCCGAAGAGACTGCATGCGACAGCTTTGATTGTGTTCATTTTCGTTCCGGGTTTCTCTTGGATATGTACACGGCGCGGATATTTCTGAGGTCCGCGACCCGTGTCTTCGTGTTGAATGTGAAGGCCGAGGCCGTCATGTTCAAGTCGCGGCTCTTGAAGAGCACGCTGGTGTCCGACCTCGCGATGTTCTCCTTCGGCAGCATGGTCAACTTTTCCGTTGATAGTGTCCATGCGGGAGAGGTTTCAGTCGCGTCGGCATTCATGACCACGTTGCCCTCCATGACGACCACTTCGCCGCCCTGCGTGACCGTGCCCCCTTCGGCGGTGACACGAATGGTGGGCTGGTCGGGCGACCGGGACTCAAAGGATACCTTGTCGAGCTTGGAGGTGTCGCCTGCCGGGTAGTGGGTCATGCGCCGGGCGTTGAGGCGGTACTTGAGCGAGCCGTCCGGTCCCATTTTGGTGGCGTTGAAATTGTCGATGATCACGTCGGGATCAGTCGCGGCGGCCTTGGTCGCGCGATAGGCGTCAGCGCTGACCTGGCGCTCCAGCCAGAAGGTCAACGCCACCAGCGCCATGAGCGCCGCGAGCGGGAGCAAGAGAGTCGCGCGCATCGGCTCGGCAGGTCAGGCGAGGTAGCGCTGTTGCAGCGCCGCGAGCTTGCCTTGGGCGTCGAGGATGAAGTCGCAGAACTCGCGCGCGGCGCCGGCGCCGCCTGCGGCCTGGGTCACAAGATGCGCGCGTTCGCGCACGAACGCCGGCGCGGCCGGCACGGCGGCGGCGAAGCCAGAGCGGGACAGGATGGGCAAATCGACCACATCGTCGCCGATGGCTGCCACCGCTTCGTGGGCAAGGCCGAGGCTCGCCAGAAGCGCCTCATAGGTCGAGCGCTTGTCGTGAATGCCCTGGAACACGTGGGTGATGGCGAGCTCCTTCATGCGCTGGCTCACCGCCGCGCTGGAGCGCCCGGAAATGATGGCGACCTCAATGCCGGACTGCATGAGCATTTTCATGCCGTGCCCATCCAGCGTATGGAACCGTTTCATGGTTTCGCCGGCTTCGGTGAAGAGCAAGCTGCCGTCGGTCAGCACGCCATCGACGTCGAACACCGCCAATCTGACGTTGGCTGCCCGCTGGCGCGCATCCTCTGTGGTGTGCGTCATACCACGCCCGCCTTGAGCAAGTCGTTGAAGGTGAGGGCGCCGACCAGCGTTCCGTCGGCCCGCGTCACCAAAAGGCGGCCGCTGACATGATGAGACTGCATCACATGCACCGCCTCGGTGGCGAGCTTGTCGGGGCCGATGGTGCGGGGCGAGCGCGTCATCACATCCGCGACCTTCAGCGACTTCAGGTTGTCGTGCTTCTCCCAGGTGCGGCGCAAGTCGCCATCGGTGAACATGCCGAGGATGCGACCATCGTGGTCCACGATGGCGGTCATGCCCATGCCCTTCTTCGACATCTCGAAAATCGCTTCGGTGAGCGAGGCGCCGGCCGCCACCTTGGGCAACTCATCACCCTGGCGCATCACATCGCGAACATGCACCAGCAAGCGGCGCCCCAATGCGCCGGCCGGATGATGCGAGGCGAAGTCTTCCGACGTGAAGCCGCGCGAATTGAGGAGTGCCATCGCCAGCGCATCGCCCAACGCAAGCGTCGCCGTGCTGCTGGACGTGGGCGCCAGTTCCAGCGGACACGCCTCTTTCTCCACCGCGCAATCGAGATGCACGTCGGCATCCTTCGCCATGGACGACGCGGGCTTCCCGGTGAGCGCGATGATGCGCGTGCCTCGGCGCTTCAACGCCGGATAGATGCGCAAGATTTCGTCGGACTCGCCGGAGTAGGAAATCGCGATCACCGCATCGGCGCCAGTGATCATGCCCAGATCGCCGTGACTCGCCTCCGCGGGATGCATGAAGAATGCGGGTGTGCCGGTGGACGCCAGCGTGGCGGCGATCTTGTTGCCGATATGGCCGCTCTTGCCCATGCCGGTGACGACCACGCGTCCCCCGGCATCGGTGACCGCGAGGATGAGATCGTGCGCCGCCACGAAACTCCCGTCGAGCCGCGTGGCCATCGCGCGCACGGCGGCGGCTTCGATTTCGAGCACTTCACGGGCGAGGCGAAGCGTGCCGTCCGTCTCGTCGGGCGCCGACGGCGCGGCAGGAGCGCCGGGTGAATTCGTCATTTTCATGCCGGGATTATAAGTCGCCGGCTGCGCGCGACAGGCGTGATCGCAAATTTGAGGCGTGATTGACCGGCTCGTCATGTTCGGCCGCTGAAACTTCGATTAAAGTCCGGTCATGCACGACACGCTCAACATCACGCTCATTCTTCTCGCCACGGCGGTCCTGGTCGTCGTTCTATTTCGCCGGCTGAGCATGCCGGCCATCCTGGGCTATCTCATCGTGGGCGCGGCGATCGGACCCCATGCGCTGGGCTGGGTGCCGGACACCGAGGGCACCCGCCACCTGGCTGAGATCGGTGTGGTCTTCCTCATGTTCTCCATCGGGCTGGAATTCAGCCTGGCCCAGCTCACAACCATGCGCCGCATCGTGTTCGGGTTGGGCGGGTCGCAAGTGGCCGTCACCATGCTCGTGACCCTGGCCATCTGTTTCGCGGCAGGACTGAGCTGGCAAGCGGGTCTCATTCTCGGCGGTGTCGTGGCCATGTCGTCCACGGCCATCATCAGCAAGGTGTTGTCCGAATCCCTGCAACTTCACTCGGCGCACGGCCGTCAGATCATGGGCGTGCTGCTCTTCCAGGATCTGGCCGTGGTGCCGCTCCTCGTGCTGACGCCCGCGCTGGCTCTGCCCGCCGATGCGCTGGCGTTCGCGGTCTCGGTGGCGCTCATCAAGGCGGCGGCGGTGCTGGCGCTGATCCTCTTCGTCGGCCAGCGGGTGATGCGGCCCTTGTTCACGGTCGTCGCTTCGCAGAAGTCTTCGGAGCTGTTCGTGCTGGCGGTGTTGCTGGTGACGCTGGGGCTCGCGTGGATCACCGAGCGGGCCGGCCTGTCGCTGGCGCTCGGCGCATTCATGGCCGGCATGCTCATTTCAGAGACGGAGTACCGCTACCAGGTCGAGGACTACATCCAGCCATTCCGCGACGTGCTGCTCGGCTTGTTCTTCGTCACCATCGGCATGCTGCTTGACTTTTCCGTCATCCTCGACCGCTGGATCATGGTGGCACTGGTGGTGGCCGCGCTCGTCCTGCTCAAGTTCGTCATCATCGTCGCGCTCTGTCGCGTGTTCGGCAGCGACCGTTCGGTCGCCCTGCGAAGCGCCCTGGCGCTGGCGCCGGCGGGCGAGTTCGGCTTCGTGCTGTTGTCACTCGCGGGGAACGTGCAGTTGCTGGCGCCGGAGACGTTGCAGGTCGTCCTGGCCGCGATGCTGATCTCGATGCTCGCCACCCCCATCATCCTGCTGAACACCGACCGCATCGTGCTCAAGTTCTCGGCCGGCGAATGGGAAGCGCGGGCCATGGCGCTGCACGATCTGGCCGTGAAGACCATGGCCGCGCGCGGCCACGTCATCATCTGCGGCTATGGCCGCTCGGGGCAGAGTCTCGCGCGGTTTCTCGAAAAGGAAGACATCCGCGTCATCGCGCTGGACTCCGATCCTCTGCGTGTGCGCCAGGCGGCGGCTGGGGGTGAGTCAGTCGTCTTTGGCGATGCGGGCCGACGAGAGGTGCTCACCGCCGCCGGCCTGCCACGCGCCGCCGCCGTGGTGGTGAGTTTTTCGGACACGCCGCGCGCGCTCAGCATCCTGTCCCATGTCCATGCGCTGAGGCCAGACATCCCGGTCATCGTGCGCACCTTCGACGACAGTGACATCGATGTGCTCCGCAAAGGCGGCGCCACCGAAATCGTGGCCGAAGTGGTGGAAGGCTCGCTCATGCTGGCCACGCAGACCATGCTGCTCCTGGGTTCGCCGCCCAACCGCGTGTTGCGGCGATTGCGCGAGGTGCGCGGCGAGCGCTACGAGTTCATGCGCGGCTTCTTCCCCGGCGCCACCGATGTGGACGATCCGGAATTCGATGCCGCCCAGCCGAGGCTGAAGTCATTTCTTATCACCGAGGGCGCTTTCGCGGTCGGCAAGGCCCTGGACGTGCTGGGGCTGGAGGAAGCGGGCGCCGTCGCGACGGCAGTGCGCAGCCGGGGGGTGCGCAGAAACAATCCGCCCGGAGACTATGTGCTGCAGGCGGGGGATGTGCTGATTCTCGCCGGGACGCCCGAGGCGTTGGGCAAGGCGGAGATCGCGTTGCTGCAAGGATGAAAAAAGCCCGCGCGTGGCGGGCTTTTTTCAGGTGCGAATATTCGCAATTGCCGTGGTCAGAACGACAGACATACAATCGTCGATGCGCTGTCGCTGATGTTGGCAATGGTCTCCGCCGCAGTCGGCGCGGAAGTCAGGGCAACCCTGAACGATCCCGTCTGGGGATTGCCATCGTCAAGTTGGGTGTCAAGTTGTTTCGCAAACTTTCCCAGAACCCCTTCGGAGCAGATGTTAAAGGTGCCAGTCATCGCGGTCGGGGCGGTGATCTGCATGGTGCTGCTCATGCCGATGCGGCCGCCGTCCGCGTTTTTGGGCAGGTACTCGGCGCCCGCCGCGCAGCTGACAGTGGTGGGACCGGCGAAAAAGCCCGCGAGGCGCAAGTGCTGCCACATCAGGCATGACTCTGTCAGGTTGCCGGTGTCGTTGTATGCGGAGTCGATGCGCCCGTTTCCAATGGTGGTGTCGGTGGACAATGTCATACCGGCAACGGGAACGTTGGTGCCAAAATTGTGATCACCCGGCAGCGCCTTGAAGCGGTCCTGGTAGCCATACAGAGCCGTCTGAATGTTGCGGAAGTCGGTTGCCATCGACTTCACCTTGGCGCTATTGATGAGTTCTTGCCCCTTGAGCACGCCGCCCAGGAGAAGGCCGATGATCACCAGCACGATGGCGATTTCGACGAGAGTGAAGCCGGACTGTTGGGATTTCATGATGTTCTCCGCTGGATCTGAGTGGGCCGCGTCTGCTGCCGGGTTAGAGATTGCTCTGCAACAACATGCCGAAAGTCATCCCCAGGCACAGGAAAGCGACGGCGATGTCATAAAGACCGGGGGACAATTCGAATCGCTTCATGGCTTGCTCCTAAGGGTTGACTGCTGTGCGTTCCCATCAGCAACCCTCGTGCCAATAGTTATAACTCAATGAATGTAAATGAAAAACAAGTTCACCCTTGCCCGCCGCCCCCCGGCCAGCATCAGGGATTGTCCGAGGCGTCGCACACCCTGTCCGAAATTTCGACAGGGCGGCTTTGTGGGCGCCGGCGCCTGATGCCGCCGACAGGTTGACCGCATTCCGGCACACTGCCGCCATGTCCGCTGCATCGCCCACCCCTTCTCAGCCTCAGCGCAAGGCCTCTTTGGAGAGCTCGGCGAAGGCGTCCGTCGGCCCGCCGATCGATCCGCTGCGCGGACCCAGCACCGGCGCGCCGTCGGTGCGGTTGCCAACGCTCTCCGCACTCCAGCGCCACCGGCGATGGATCATCCTGCTCATGCTATTGGCTCTGCATGCGGCGCTCGTGGTCGCGCCAGGCAGCGCCTACCAGCGGGTTTGGTTGCTGGTGCATTTCGGTCTCTTCCTGCTTTGGCAGCCGTTCATCTCGACTGATGAGGAGTTGCAGGTCTTCGCCGTCCTGCTGATTTTCGCCATCACCGGCATCACCCTGTTTTTCCTGCCGGGCTGGCTCATCGCCGCGTGGCTCGCCATCCTGATCGGCATTCTCGGCGGCAAGGTCTTCACCCAGAAGGCGAATGAGCGTTCGCGCTTCTACCTCGTGTGCGCCTTTTATCTCTTCGCCATGCTGCTCTTGTGGGCGGTGCCGGTGCTGCTGCTGGAGTTGCCGGCGCTGCCGCCGGGCGTGTCCATGCTCGCGGGAGTCGTGGTGCCGACGGTGTTGATTCTGCTGCTGGTGCTGCCGGTCAGTGTCGAGGACGAAGGCGGGCAGCAGGTTTTCGATTTCTTCTACAGCCTGTTCGTGTTTCAGCTCGTGGGGGCGCTCGCCTTGGGCAGTGTCGCGCTGATGCGTCTCACCAACAACGATTACTTCTCGGCGCTCATGCTGGCCGTGCTGGGATTCGCATTGGCGCTGATTGTCCTCGCGGTGCTGTGGGGGCCGCGCACCGGGTTTGGCGGCTTGCGCACCTACTTCTCGCGCTACCTCATGACGGTGGGCATGCCCTTCGAGCTTTGGATGCGGCGCATCGCCGAACTCGCCGAGACCGACCTGAATCCCTCCGGATTCCTCTCTTCCGCCATGGCGGAAACCTCGCGCATGCCTTGGGTGCGCGGCGCACGTTGGCGCTCGCCCGACGGTGACGGCAGCTTCGGCGTGGAGACGGGCAATGCCGCGAAATTCCGCTATCACGATCTCGACATCGAGTTCCATACCGAGATCTCGCTCTCGCCAGCACTCTTCCTGCATGTGCGGCTTCTGGCGCAGGTCGTTGGGGAGTTCTACGAAGGCAAGCGGCGCGAGCAGGCGCTTCGCCAGAACGCGTATTTGCAGGCGGTGCATGAAACCGGGGCAATGCTGACCCACGACATCAAGAATCTCCTGCAGACCTTGTTCGCCCTGACCTCGGCCAGCATGATGAAACAGTCTGGCGGCAACCCCGCCGCCTATCAGGCACTCATGGAGCGCCAGTTGCCGCAGCTGGCCAAGCGGCTGCAGGCCACGCTCAACAAGCTGCACAACCCGGAAATTCCCGAGCACTCGGCCGCGATGGCGGCGGCCGACTGGTGGGCGGAGGCGCGCCAGCGGCACGGCGATGAACGAATCGCGTTCATCTGCGACGCGGAGCCGGTCGGTCAGGTGCCGGCGGGGCTCTTCGACAGCATGCTCGAGAACAGCATCGAGAATGCGCTCCGCAAGCCCGCGCTGCCGCCGGGCACGACGTTGAAAGTCTGGATCGAATTGTTCATGGCCGGCGCCGAGCCCGCCCTGGCCATCACCGACAGCGGCGCGCCTGTCCCGCGGGAGGTGGCGGCCAGCCTGTTCGTGGCGCCCCTGTCCGGCCATGGCGGCGACGGACTCGGCATCGGCCTCTTTCAGGTCGCGCGTCAGGCCAGCCTGGCGGGCTACACGGTCAGTCTCGCCCGCAACCAACCGGGCGATGTCCGATTCGAGCTGACCCGATCCGACACCAGCCAGCATCGCCTCGAGTTGTGAACCCGTCCTGCATCCGCATCCCTGACCCGCGCGAACATCCAGCCGCCGAAATGCGGCGTAGCGGGTCCGAGACACTGGAAAGGCGGGGATCGGAGTCACTTCCATCCGCGCCAGCCGGAACCAGAGGGAGAAGCCATGTTGGGGGCGGTTGCGACGGACTGGCCTTGGGCCATGAGTGACAAAGCGGAACGAAGAGAGCGGGGTACACGGCCAGCGCGCGCGAGCGCTGCGCGGACACCTGCGCCAGCCGTGTTGGTGACCGCGAGCGACGAGGAGGCGACGCATCGCGAGCTGGTGCGGCGCATGTGCGGTCAAGACCAGGCTGCGTTGGCGAGCCTGTACGACGCCACGGCGTCGCGCGTGCATGGCGTCATCCAGCGCATCGTGCGCCGGCCGGAGGTGGCCGAGGAAGTGCTGGCCGATGTGTTCCATCAGGCCTGGCGGGAAGCGGCCCGCTACGACGCGGCGCGCGGCAAGGTCATCGCCTGGCTTCTCATCATGGGCCGCACGCGGGCACTGGACGCGCTTCGCCGCGCCGATGAAGCCTTCAGCCATCCCGATCCGCACGAGCTGGCCGGGCCGGCGTCGGCGTTGCCCGAGCTTGGCGGTCAGGCTGCGGACGACCCGGCGAATCTCCTCGCCGCCGTCGAGGGCAACGCGCGCGTGCATGCGGCGATGACCTCGCTCTCCGCGATCCAGCGCCAACTCGTCGCACTGGCGTTTTTCAAGGGCTTGTCACACGCCGAAATCGCCGCGCACACGCGGCTCCCGCTAGGCTCGGTCAAGACGCACATTCGCAAGGCGCTCGCGCACTTGCGCGACGCGCTGGCGTCCGGCGCCCCGCACCACTGATCAGGCGGCCATCATGCCCAATCGCAATCCATCGTCGAAGCACCCCGCGCAACCAGTCCTGCCCGACGACATCCTGACGGAACTCCTTGAAGCCGGTCCATCTGCAGGCGCTGATGCCGGCGCCGCCGAATCGCTTGCGCGTGCGCGGAGCGCGCTGATGCGGCGCGTGGCCGAGACGGGCGCATCGGCCGGCGCCACGCGTACCGTGCGCGCCGCCGACGGCGCTTGGCAGCGTTATGGTCGCGGCGTGGAGCGTCTGGTCATGGTCGACACCGGCACGCATCACACGTGGCTGCTCCGCCTGGCGCCCGGCGCCAGTCTCTCCGCGCATGACCACGAACATGGTGATGAGGAGAGCTTCGTCCTTGATGGGAGCTGCGCGCTGAACGGCGAGATGCTGCATGCCGGGGACTTTCACTTCGCCGCGCGCGGTTCCCGCCATGAGCGGCTGGTGAGTGAGACGGGCTGCCTGCTCTGGCTGCGCATGCCCGCGCATCAGGCGCTGGCGCTCACGCCGCCCGCGCCACGGCCCATCCGCTGAACCGCCGTCTCGAGACTTGACGTAATTCGCTGGTCGGCCCTGTGGGGCTGCGCTAGAATCCTCGCGGAATCCGGATCGGGTGCGTGGTGCTGCTGGCATGCGCGCGGACCGGGTGACATTCGCACCTAAAACACATCCGGAGGACTCCATGAAATTGAAATCACTGCTTGCCGCGGCCACCGCCGCCGCATCGGCGTTGGTCTTCGCGAGCGTCACCGCGGCGCAGACCTATCCCACCAAACCGGTCACCATCGTCGTGCCCTTCGCGGCTGGCGGCCCGACCGACACCGTGACCCGCCTCGTTGCGCAGAACATGTCCAAGACGCTCGGTCAGACCGTGATTGTCGAAAACGTCGGCGGCGCCGGCGGCAACCTCGGCAACGAGAAAGTCGCCAAGGCGGCGCCGGACGGCTACACCCTGCTGCTGATGCACATCGGCATCTCCACCAGCGCCACGCTGTATCGCAACCTGCGCTACAACGCGATGACCGATCTCGAGCCCATCGGCCTGGTCACCACGGTGCCCATGACGCTGATCGCCAAGAAGGACTTCCCGCCCAACAACATGAAGGAGTTGGTCGACTACGTGAAGGCCAACAAGGCCAAGGTGTCCTACGCCAACGCCGGTGTCGGTGCGGCGTCCCACCTTTGCGGCATGCTGTTCATGTCCACCATCCAGACGGACTTGCTGACCGTTCCCTACAAGGGCACCGGCCCGGCCATGAACGATCTGCTGGGCGGCCAGGTGGACTTCATGTGCGACCAGACCACCAACACCACGTCCCAGATCAAGGGCGGCAAGGTCAAGGTGTACGGCGTGACCAGCAAGGCCCGCGTGGCATCGCTGCCTGACGTGCCGACCATGGCCGAAGCCGGCTTCAAGGATTTCGAAGTAGGCATCTGGCACGGCATGTGGGCGCCGAAAGGCACGCCGAAGCCGGTCCTCGACAAGCTGGTGGCGGCACTCAACACGGCGTTGAATGATGCCGAGATCGCCAAGCGCTTTGGTGATCTGGGCACCGCACCTGAAGCCGCAGACCGTCGTGGTCCGGAAGTGCTGCGCGCGCACCTGAAGAGCGAGATCGAAAAGTGGCGTCCCATCATCCAGAAGGCGGGTGTGTATGCAGACTGAGCGCCGACTGATGTAGTGCGAATATTCGCATGACCTCAACGCCCGGCTCGCCGGGCGTTGTCGTTTCCGGGCCACGGTTACACTAGCGCCATGCCACGCAAACCTGTTGCCAAAGCCCCGCCCACGCCGGATCGCGGCGGCTTCTTTCAGAACACCATCGCCATCGTCTACGACTTCGATGGCACGCTGTCGCCGCAGCCGATGCAGGAGTACACGGTGCTGCCGAAAATCGGGGTGGAGCCGGCGCAGTTCTGGAAGCGGGTTCACAGTGAAGCGCGCGCCACCGAGTCCGACCCGATGCTGGTCTACATGCGCCACATCGTGGAGGCGTTGGAAGACAGGAAAGTCCACATCCGGCGCGAGGACTTCACCCACATGGCCAAGAACGTGCGCTACTTCGCCGGCGTGGAAAGCTGGTTTGGTCGCGTCAACGGATATGTGAAGGCCAAGAGCGGCGGCCGCATCAAGCTCGCGCACTACCTCATCTCGGCGGGACAGAAGGAGATTCTCGATGGCGTGTCCATCAAGAAGCACTTCAAGCGCATCTACGCCAGCGAGTATCACTTCGATCATCATGGCCGCGCCACCTTTCCCAAGATTCTGGTGACGGACACGATGAAGACCCAGTTCCTCTTTCGCATCAACAAGGGGCGGGAGCTCATCACCGAGTCGATCAATGAGCACATGGCCGAGCAGCTGCGGCCCATTCCGTTCTCCAACATGATCTACATCGGCGATGGCATGACTGACGTGCCCTCGATGGCGCTTACGAAGAAGAACGGCGGGCACACCATCGCCGTGTTTCAGGAAAGCGAGGACGAATCGCTCGCCACCTGTCGAAAACTCCTCGATGCGGGCCGCGTCGATTTCATCGCGCCCGCCGACTACGGCGCGCGCGCCAAACTCTACAAGCGCGTCGAACTGCTGCTCGATTCCATCATCGCCGGTATCGCCTATGCCCAGGAAGTCCACGACTGCAAGCGCGAATATTCGTGACGCCGGCGCGTCGGGCAGTCTGACATTTCGGCTGCTGAGGGAGCTGGCTGCCGGTGGATTCCACTCCGGCACCGTGCTCGCGGAGAAATTGGGCGTCTCCCGAAGCGCGATCTCGGCCGCGCTGAAGAACGTGGAGGCGTGCTTCGGCATCCCGCTTTTCCGCGTGCCGAAAAAGGGCTACAAGCTGCCCGAGCCCATCGAGTTTCTCGACCTCGCGCTGATTGCCAGCCATCTTGGCAAGGAGACGGCGGCGCGCATCAAGCTGGATCTGCGCGAAGAGGCCACATCGACCAACACGCTCCTGCTGGATCGCGCCCACATCGCGGCCAATGGCACGGTGGTGATCGCGGAGCATCAGACCGCCGGGCGAGGACGTCTAGGCCGCGCGTGGCAGTCCAGCCTGGGCGGCGGACTCACCTTTTCGGTGCTGTGGCGTTTTCCTGGCGGCGCGAGCAGCCTGGCGGGTCTCAGCCTCGCCGTCGCGGTCGCCGTGCTGCGCGGTTTGAAGGCCGCGCGCGTGCCCGGTGTGGAAGTGAAGTGGCCCAACGATCTCATTTCCGGCTTTCGCAAGGTGGGCGGCATCCTCATCGAGACCCAGGGCGACATGCTGGGGCCGTCGACGGCGGTCATTGGCATCGGTCTCAACTTTCGTTTGCCGGATGACGTGAAGGACATGATTGACCAGCCGGTGGCCGACCTCGTTTCGCTCGCGCCCAACGCGTCGCGCAACCGCGTGTTCGCCGAAGTGTTGAAGGCGCTGGTGGCGGCGCTGGAGCAATTCGAGCGTGAAGGCTTCATGCCGTTTCGCACCGAGTGGGAGGCGGCGCATGCGTATCAGGGCCGGCCCGTGCGGGTGCAGCGCCCGGGGGAGCCGGAAATGGCGGGTGAAGTCGAAGGCGTGGCGGGCGATGGCGCGCTCCTCGTGCGGATGGGCCTCATCGTGCAGCGGCTGAGTTCCGCCGAGATCAGTCTCAGGCTGCCGAAGACATGAGCCTGGCGCCCGATCTTCTCGCCATCGACGCGGGCAACACGCGCGTCAAGGGTGGCTGGTTCGCCGACGGAAATCTCGTCCGCCACGAAGCCTGGCGCACGGCTGACGTGGTGCGAATATTCGCAAGCGATGTCCCGCCGCGCGTCATCGCGTCCAACGTCGCGGGGCCGCACATCGGTGCGCAGATCATGGAGCAGTGCGCGTTGAATGGCGCCGCGCTTCACGTCATCCGCTCGCTGCCGGCGCAGTGCGGTGTCGTGAACGGCTATCGCGAGCCGGCGCAGCTCGGCACCGACCGCTGGGCCGCGCTCATCGCCGCGCGCGCGGCGAGTGATGGCGCCTGTCTGGTGGTTGTCGCCGGCACCGCCACGACGGTCGACATGCTGCATCCCGATGGCCGCTTTCTGGGCGGGGTCATCGTGCCCGGCCTTGCGTTGATGCGCCAGTCGCTCAGTCGTGGCACGGCGCAACTTCCGGATGAGGAAGGCGCCGTCACCGACTTCCCCGCGTCCACGCCCGAGGCCATCGCCAATGGCGCGCTCAAGGCCACGCTGGGCGCGATCGACCGCATGCGCGCCACGCTTGCCCAGGCGAGCGGCGCGCCGCCGCGCGTCCTCATTTCCGGCGGCGCGGCGCCGGCGCTGTTGCCGCATCTCGACACGACAAAGGCGTTCGAGTGGCGCGAGCATCTTGTCCTCGAAGGGCTGCGACGCATTGCCCGCGAAGCCTTCGGCTAGAATCCAACGCATTCCCGCTCCGCCGACCGCACCTCGCCTTCATCGTCATGCGCTTCGCCTTCTTCCTGCTGCTCGTCATCAACGCCGCTTTGGGCGTCCACATCTGGCTCTCGCACGCGCGCGGCGCGGACGAAGACCCGAGAAAACGCGAGATCAATCCCGATGCGATGAAGGTCGTCGCCATTGCCGACCCCAAGGTCGCGGCCAGCACCGCCGCGCGCGTGAACGCCGCCAAGCAACTGGCCGAAAGCGTGGCCGCTGGCGCCTGCATCGAGTTCAGCGTGAAGTCCGCCGACGCGGAGAAGGTGCAGAAGTCGCTGGCTGAATTGAATCTCGGCGACCGGTTGACGGAGCGAAAACTCGAAGAGGTCAACCGCTGGTGGGTGTTCATCCCGCCCGCCAACACCCGCGCCGCCGCCGACAGCCAGATCACGAGTCTCAAGCGCCAAGGCGTGAAGGACATCTCGCTGCAAGCCGACAACGGCATTTCGCTCGGTGTGTTCAGCTCCGAGGAGGCGGCTGCGAAGGTGTTGTCCGAAGTCCAGGGCAAGGGCGCCAAGGGTGCTCAGAAGGCGCCGCGCGCATCACAGGTCACCGGCCAGATCTTCACCGTGCGCGAGCCGGACACGGCACTGGTGGCGCGATTCACGTTGCTGTCGGCGGATATGCCGGATTCGACGCTCAAGGCTGCGGCTTGCGCGGCGCCGAGCAGTCAGCCTGCCAAGTCCTGACGTGAGCCCATCCCGCGCGGCGCAAGACCTTCTGCGGGAGGTCTGGGGCTACGACAGCTTTCGCGGCCGGCAGGCCGATATCGTCGCCCATGTCGCCGCTGGCGGCGATGCGCTGGTGCTCATGCCCACGGGCGGCGGCAAGTCGCTCTGCTACCAGCTACCCGCGCTGCTTCGCCAAGGCACGGCGATTGTCGTTTCGCCGCTCATCGCGCTCATGCAGGATCAGGTCGATGCGCTGAAGCAGCTGGGTGTTGCGGCCGAGTTCCTCAACTCCAGTCTCGATGCCGATACCGCGCGCGCCGTGCTGCGCAAGCTCTACAACGGCGAGTTGGACCTGCTGTACGTGGCGCCGGAGCGGCTGCTGCTGGACGGTTTTCTCGGTTCGCTCGATGAGGTGCAGGCGCGCCACGGCATCGCGCTCTTCGCCATCGACGAGGCGCACTGCGTGTCGCAGTGGGGCCACGATTTCCGGCCGGAGTACATCCAGCTCTCGGTGCTGCACGAGCGCTTTCCGAATGTGCCGCGCATTGCGCTCACGGCGACTGCCGATGCGGTCACGCGCGACGAAATCGTCAACCGTCTCGGGCTGGGTGAAGCGCGAATATTCGTATCCAGCTTCGACCGTCCGAATATTCGCTATCGCGTGGTGGAGAAGGACCAGCCGCGCCAGCAGTTGCTGCGTTTCCTGAAGGACCATCCGGGCGAGGCGGGCATCGTCTATTGCGTGTCGCGGAAGAAAGTCGAAGAGACTGCGGATTGGTTACGTGAGGAAGGCATCGAGGCCATCGCCTATCACGCGGGCATGGATGTCGACACACGGCGCGAACACCAGCGCCGCTTCATCCGCGAAGACGGCATCGTCGTCGTGGCCACCATCGCGTTCGGCATGGGCATCGACAAGCCGGATGTGCGCTTCGTGGCCCACCTCGATCTGCCGAAAAGTCTCGAAGGCTATTACCAGGAGACCGGCCGCGCGGGGCGCGACGGCGAACCCGCTGAAGCGTGGATGGCGTATGGCTTGGCCGATGTCGTGCTGCAACGCCAGTGGATCGACCAGTCGGAAGCGCCCGAAGCCCAAAAGCGCGTGGAGTCCATCAAGCTCGACGCCATGCTGGGCTATTGCGAGGCGTCGGGCTGTCGCCGCGTCGTGCTGCTCAATTACTTCGGCGAGGAAAGTGGTCCCTGCGGCAACTGCGATCTCTGTCTCGATCCGCCGGAGACGTGGGATGCCACGGAGGCCGCACGAAAGCTCTTCTCTGCGTGCCTGCGCACCGGTCAACGCTTCGGTGCGCAGCATCTGATCGACGTGCTGCGCGGCAAGTCCACCGACAAGGTGCAGAACTTCGGCCATGACCGCCTGCCCACGTTCGGCGTTGGCGCGGACATCGACGACAACACCTGGCGCAGCGTCATCCGGCAACTGGTCGCGCAGGGTTTGATGGCCGTGGATTCGTCACGCTATGGGGCTCTGGGGCTCACCGATGCGGCGCGACCGGTGCTGAAGGGCGAGCAGTCATTGTCATTGCGCCGCGTTGCGCCCAAGACCAAAACGAAGAAGGACCGTGCCCGCAAGCCTGGCGGCGCGGCGGCGCAGCTCGATGCGCGTGCGGGCAACTTGTTCGATGCGCTGCGGGTCTGGCGGAAGGGCGTGGCCGACACGCAGAACGTGCCCGCCTACGTCATCCTGCATGACGCGACGCTGCGAGAGATCGCGACCGCACGGCCGACGACATTGGGCGAGCTGGGCGGCATTTCCGGTATCGGCGCCACCAAGCTGCAGCGCTTTGGTGCCGACCTGCTGGATGTTGTGGCGACGCACGCGCAGTAGCGCGCCGCGCTCAGAGCACCTTGCCCGGATTCATCAGGTTCTTCGGGTCCAGCGCCTGCTTCACCGCGCGCATCAGCTGCATCTCCACCGGCGACTTGTGGCGCAGGATTTCCTCGCGCTTCAGGATGCCGAGCCCGTGCTCCGCCGAGATCGAGCCGCCGACTTCGTTGACGATGTCGTAGACGACGCGGTTGACTTCATCGGACCTTGCGAGTAGCGACATTTGAGAAATGTCGCTCGACGCCGCAGGCGGTCCCGAAGGGATCGAGGCTCGCCCCGAGCGAGCCGAAGACAATATTCGCAGGTTGTCCTCGCCTTCCGGCATGGAGCAGTTGTAGTGCAGGTTGCCGTCGCCGATGTGGCCAAAGTTGACGATGCGAATGCCGGGGAAGGCGCGCTGCAACGCGGCGTCGGCCTTGTCGATGAATTCTGGCAGACGGGCGATGGGCACGGAAATATCGTGCTTGATGCTCTTGCCTTCGCGTTTCTGCGCTTCCGAAATTTCCTCGCGCAGCTTCCAGAGTTCGGCCGCCTGTGCCTCGCTGGTTGCGATGACGGCACCGAGAATCTCGCCGCGCTCTGCGGCCGCGCCCAAAACGGCTTCCAGTGATTCGCCCAGCGGCGCATCAGTCTGGGTATCCGCCAGCTCGATCAGCACTTGCCACGGCGCGGGTGTTGCAAACGGATCACGCGTGCCGGGGATGTGCTTCAGCACCAGTTGCAGGCACAGCGCGGAGAAAATCTCGAAACCCTCCAACCGGTCACCGAAGACATTGCGAATATTCGCAAACAGCGCAACAGCAGCGGCAGGCGATTGCACCGCGACCAGCGCCGTGACGCGCATCTTTGGCAGCGGCTGCAACTTGAGGATCGCAGCGGTGATGATGCCCAGCGTGCCCTCCGCGCCGATGAAGAGATGCTTCAGGTCGTAGCCGGTGTTGTCCTTCCGCAGCCCCTTGAGGCTGGACCAGATGTCGCCCGAGGGCAGCACCACTTCCAGCCCCAGCACCTGGTCGCGCATGTTGCCGTAGCGCACGACTTGCGTGCCACCGGCATTGGTGGAGAGATTGCCGCCGACGGTGCAGCTGCCCTCGGCTGCAAGCGAGAGCGGGAAGAGCCGATCCTGGTCGAGTGCCGCGGCTTGCAGGGTGGCGAGAATGCAGCCCGCTTCGGCGACGATGGTATTGCCGGCGGGGTCGATGGTGCGAATGCGGCTCAGGCGTTGCGTTGACAGCAGCACTGCATTTCCTGATGCATCGGGTATGCCGCCGCCCACCAGGCCCGTGTTGCCGCCCTGCGGGACGATGGGGTGCGAATATTCGCTGCACAGTCTCACCACTGCCGCGACTTCTTCCGTCGTGGCGGGGCGGGCCACACCCAGGGCCTTGCCGGTGTAATTGCCGCGCCAGTCTGTGAGGTAAGGGGCGGTGTCGGTGGGCGCGGCCAGCCAGCCGTTGGGTCCGAGCAAGTCCATCAAGGATTTCGCGAGGCCGCCGCCATGACTCATTTGCTACGCCTCCGATTGGATGTCCTGGCTGAAGTCGCTTTTGCTTCTTGCGCTTCGGTTAGATTCGCAATCGCACGCTGTTGCCAACCGCCGAAGTCCTCTCCCCATCTCGACAGATCGAACTTGAAGTAATCGAGGCAAGCAGCGCACTCCTCAATCGTCAGCTCAGCCAAGATTTCCGAAAGTCGCATGGATCCCGTAGCGTCATCTTCCTTCGCGCCAAAGCGAAAACTCAGATATTCGACACATGCGTCCAGTTTCTCAGGCTCTTTGATCGAAGCAATCAAGTAGGCCGGAAGAAAATAGCAATAGCCTTTGATGGAGAGCAGGACGTCAGTTTGACCGTAGTAGAAGAGCTCATCTGACTTCAAGTCGCGCCAAGACTTGCCGCAAAAATACTCCTGCATCTCGGCACACTCCCAGCAAGGCCCATCCATCGTTCCGCCATACCGCTTCTCGTAGGTGCAGCGAACGATATTGTTGTCACCAGGGTAGGGACGCCAGGCAAACGCCTGCCTGATTTCTTCAATCAGCTCGTTCATCGGGCTAACTCTGATCTTGCTGCGCCCGGATCTTTGCCAGCGTCGCTGTAGTTGACCGCTCGTGCTGGAAGACAATGGAATGCACGCTGCCACCCCAGCCTTTCACTTCGGCTGCGCCGACAATCTTGTCGATGCTCCAGTCGCCCCCCTTCACCAATACCTCTGGTCGGGCTTCAAGAATGCGGTTGAGCGGTGTGTCTTCCTCGAACCAGGTGACGAGGTCCACACATTCCAGCGCTGCAATGACCGCCATGCGGTCTTCCAGCGTGTTAATGGGCCGGTCGTCGCCCTTGCCGAGGCGCTTCACCGACGCGTCAGAGTTCAACGCCACGACCATGGCCGCACCCAGTGCGCGCGCTTCGGCCAGATAGGTCACATGACCGCGGTGCAGGATGTCAAAGACGCCGTTGGTGAACACCAGCGGATGGGCGAGCGCCTTCGCGCGAGCGGCGAGCTCGGCGGGCGGGCAGAACTTGGATTCGAAGGTGGGGCGCATGGAGCGAATATTCGCACACAGCAGCGCCTGCAGCAGTCTGTTACGGGATGAGGCGAGGCCCGTGAGCCTTCATTCCTCAGTCTTGGTCGGATCGGCGTAGCACCAACCTCCACCACGAAGACGTTGCCTGAACTCGGGCTTCAGTTCGCTTGGCCCGTTTTCACCAAGGAGGCCGCACGGGTCATACCAATTTTGCGTGCGCGTGGCGCCCAGCAAGGGAGGAAGGTTACCGCCAAATTCAGGATTGTCGGGGCAGCGAAAGTGCCAGAGTGCCCATCGATCAGGTACCTGATCGAAGCAAAGGAGTTCCTTAATGCCGGCATTGCAGTTGGTGCTGACGACAAGGATTGGGCCGGGTACTTCAGTTGCAGGCGCCCTGAGCTCCAGCACGAGGTCATGGTGGAACTCGCCTTGCTTCCAGTGCTCCAGAATTACGTAGCCCCCATGCTTGCTCCGGAGGCTATTTAGCAAGCCAGCCAAGGCAAGATTTCTGGCTAGAAAACTCAGATCTGCGGTTTGTACCATTCCCGGGCGCTCTAACTCTGCGGCTGCGCCCCCGCCAGCGTCGCCGCCAATTCCTTCCTGAACCGATTCAAATCCGCCGTCGTCTCGAACGTGCGCTCGGTGAGCTTGGAAAGCTGGGCCAGGATGCCTTTGACCACCTTGCCTTCCCAGATCTTGTCGAAGCGGATCTGCATGTCCAGCCAGCGCTCCAGCCATTCGGGATCGGGCAGGCGGCTTTGCACCGTGTCCGACGGGAAGAGGTCCTTGTTCACATGCAGATTGGTCGGATGCAGCGGCTTGCCGGAGCGGCCGGAGCTGGCCATGAGGAGGCCGATCTTGCTGAACGCGGCCAGGGCGTGCAGACCCTCTTTCTCCACCGCGCGGCGCATGTAGCGCAGATACGCGCCGGCATGGCGGGCCTCGTCGCGGGAAATGGTCTCGTAGATTTTTTTGATCACTGGCTCGGTGTGCCATTCGGAGGCGCGGCGATACCACTGCGTGAGCCGGATTTCGCCGCAGAAGTGCAGCATGAGCGTCTCCAGCGGGGGCGCGGGGTCGAACGGGAAGCGCACTGCGTGCAGCTCGTCTTCCGTCGGCGCCAGATCAGGGCGAAAGCGGCGGAGATACTCGATCAGCACGAGCGAATGCTTCTGCTCTTCATAGAACCACACCGACATGAACGCGGAAAAATCGCTGTCATGCTGGTTGTCCCGCAAGAACATCTCCGTGGCCGGCAGGGCGGACCACTCGGTGATGGCATTCATCTTGATGGTGAGCGCCTGCTCGTCTGACAGATTGGCGCCGTCGAATTGGTCCCAGGGAATGTCGTCCGCCATGTTCCAGCGGGCTTTCTCAAGGTCGCGAAAGAGCTCGGGATAGATCATCGGTTTCATGTTGGGCGGGACGTGCAGTCTGGATGTCTGTGGTTAGAATAGCAGCAAGATTCATGCTTGACGCAGAGCCACCACGCACGCTTGGCATCCAGTGCGGCGGCCAGAGCGTAACAAGGCAGGATTCTCCATCACAACTCCCCCAAGCATACGGCGCCCGCAGCGTTCTGGATGACACCTGCGATGCGGGCAAACATGACAGTTGCATGACGGGGCGACACCCAATTCAGGAGCGCAGCGCATGCAGATTGCCGTGATCGGCTCTGGCATATCAGGCTTGTCGGCCGCATGGTTGCTGGCGCGGGGAGGCCACCGGGTCACGCTGTACGAGAAGAACGCATATCTCGGCGGCCACACCAACACCGTGGATGTGACGTTGGAGGGTATGACCCATCCGGTGGATACCGGGTTCCTTGTCTTCAACGACCGCACCTATCCGGAAATGCTCCAGCTCTTCGCCCACCTGGGTGTTGCGGCGGCGAACTCGGACATGTCGTTCAGCGTCAAGCTCACCGATGCACAAGGACGGAGCACGCTGGAGTGGTCTGGCACCAGCTTGCGCACCGTTTTCGCGCAGGCCTCCAATCTTTTCTCACCCAGGTTCATCGGCATGCTGCGGGACCTGCTCCGCTTCAACCGGCAGACCACGCGGATGGCGGTGGAAGATCGGCCCATGCCGGGCACGTTGGGCGAGTTCCTCGATGCCAATGGCTATGGCGATGCGTTCCGCGACTGGTACTTGCGCCCCATGGCGGGCTGCATCTGGTCCACGCCGACGTTGATGATCGACCACTTTCCGCTCGCCAATTTCATTCATTTTTGTCACAACCATGGTTTGCTCGCGGTCAGCAACCGCCCGCAGTGGAAAACTGTCATTGGCGGTGGGCGAGACTACGTGCGGCGCATGGCGGCCGCGATTGAAGACATCCGCATGAACACCAGTGTGGAACGGATCGAACGCGCGGCCGGCGCAGTGCGAATATTCGCAAGCGGTGAAAGCGCGCAGTACGACCACGTCGTCTGCGCGGGCCACAGCGACCAGACGCTCGCCATGCTGGCTGATGCGGATGCCGACGAACGCGCCGTGCTGGCCGCGATTCCGTATCAATCGAATCTCGCGGTGCTGCATACCGACACGAGTTTCCTGCCTGAGCGGCGCATGGCCTGGGCTGCGTGGAATTTCCATGCGCCGGAAGACCCGGCGGCCCGTACGCGGCCCGTTGCGCTGTCTTACCTCATCAACCAGTTGCAGCCGCTGCCGTTCAAGACGCCGGTGATTGTCACGCTGAATCCGGATCGCGAGTTCGCACCTGGCACAATGATCCAGTCGTTCGACTACGAGCATCCCGTGTTCGCAGAGGGCAGCGATGTGGCGCAACAGAGCTTGAAACACATCCAGGGCCGCCGCCGAACCTGGTTCGTCGGGGCGTGGACGCGCTACGGGTTTCATGAAGACGGGCTGATGTCCGGCATCGCTGTCGCCGAAGGTCTTGGGGTCGAGGCGCCGTGGAAGGCCTGATGCCGAGAATTCATGTCGGTAAAGTCATGCATCAGCGTCTGAAGCCGGTGGGGCATCGCTTCGTCTATGGTGTGTTCTTCCTGTCAGTGCCGCTGTCGAGACTGGATGCGCTTGAACAGTGCGGCATCGCGCACGACCGCTTCGGTCTTGTCAGCTTTCGCACGCGTGATCACGGCGCGAAGGACGGTGGCCCGCTACTCCCGTGGATTCGCGCGCTGCTGGCGCGCGAAGGTGTCGCCGCCGATGGCGAGATCATCTTGCAGTGCTTTCCGCGCGTGCTGGGTTATGTGTTCAACCCCATTTCCATCTGGTACTGCCATGACCGCGCAGGCCGCCTCATCGCGGCGCTGGCCGAGGTGCGCAACACCTTTGGCGAGCATCACAATTATCTGGTGATGCATGCCGATCAGCACCCCATCGAAGCGGGCGATTGGCTGACGGCGCGCAAAGTGTTTCACGTCTCGCCGTTTTGCGAGGTGAAAGGCCACTACCGCTTTCGCTTCGACCTGGCCGGGGCGCGCTTGTTCGCGCAGATCGACTATCACGATGGCGATCTCGACACGGACAAGCTGCTCATCACCACCGTGCATGGCGATGGCGTGCCGGCCCGCCCGCGGGTGGTCATGAAAGCGCTGCTGACGCATCCGCTGCTCACCTTCGGCGTCGTCTTTCGCATTCACTGGCAGGCGCTGAAGCTCTGGCTGAAGCGCGTGCCGTTCTTTTCAAAACCTGAGCCGCCCCCCACGGAAACCACCCGATGAGTGCCTCCGGCATTTCGACCGCTCCCACGTCCATGCCCATCATGGCGCGCGCCGTGTTCGCCATTCTGAAGCGCATCCGCCACGGCAGCCTCGCGCTGACCACACCGGACGGCACGACGCACACCTTCACCGGCCCCGAGCCCGGCACGCGCGCCGACCTCCACCTCATGGACTGGAAAGTGGCGAGCGAACTGATGCGCTCCGCCGACATCGCCATGGCCGAGTGCTATCGCGACGGCCGGCTGAAAAGCAGTGATTGGACCGCGCTCCTCATGTTCTTCGTCGAGAATGCAGCGCCGCTGGAGGATGTGTTTTACGGCAACAAGCTCGCGGTCATCTATTACCGCGTGCTGCACTGGCTGCGGTCGAACTCCAAACGCCAGGCCAGGAAGAACATCGCCGCGCACTACGATCTGTCGAATGACTTCTACAGGCTGTGGCTCGACCCGACCATGACCTACTCCAGCGGTGTCGGTGTGTCAGGTCAGGACATGGAGGCGGCCCAGCTCGCCAAGTACGACCGCATGCTGCGACTGCTTGATCCCAAGCCCGGCGACCACATTCTCGAAATCGGCTGCGGCTGGGGCGGCTTCGCCGAGCGCGCGGCGAAGACACGCGGCGTGAAAGTCACCGGCATCACGCTCTCCGAAGCGCAGCTCGCCTTCGCGCGGGAACGCATGAAGCGCGGGGGCCTGGATCATCTGGTCACGTTGAAGCTCGTCGACTATCGCGATGTCAGGGAACAGTTCGACCACATCGTGTCCATCGAAATGTTCGAGGCCGTGGGCGAGCAGTACTGGCCAACCTACTTCGCCACCGTGCATGAGTGTCTCAAGCCCGGCGCATCCGCCATGATCCAGGCCATCACCATCGCCGAGGACGCCTTCCCGCGCTACCGCGAGACCAGCGACTTCATACGCGAATACATCTTCCCCGGCGGCATGCTGGCGCCGGTGCCACGCTTCATCGCTGACGCGGCGAAGGCCGGTCTGGCCGCCGGCGAGCCGTTCCTGTTCGGCATCGACTACGCCGACACGCTCAAGTTCTGGCGCGACCGCATCAACGCCGTGGATGCTGAAGTGAAGGCGCTGGGGTTCGACGAGAAGTTCCTGCGTATCTGGCGCTTCTATCTCTGTTACTGTGAGGCCGGCTTCCGCACCGGGCGGACGGATGTGATGCAGATTCAGTTGACGCGTGCCCGTTGAAGCCCCGGACGCGCGGATGAAATCGGATGAACACGAATGGAGTTGAGATGATTCAGATCAGAGCCGATGCGAACATTCGCAATGCCGCCACCCATTGGTGGAAGCGCCTTTGTCTGTGTTCTTCCGTGTTCATCTGTGCTTGCATTTCCATGTTGGCTCAAGCCAATCCCGTTCTCCCCGAACCAGTGCAGAAAGACCTGCCCGGCCTCGCCATTGTCGGCGACACCAGCTTCCGCTTCATCGGCATGAAGGTCTACGACATCCGTCTTTGGGCGCCGGAGGGCCGCTACGCGGCAGACCAGCCTTTCGCGCTGGAGCTCGTGTACGACATGAATTTCAAGGGCGCGGACATCGCCAAGCGCAGCATTGATGAAAAGCGCGGCCAGGGCTACGGACCGGAAGAGAAGCTCAACCGCTGGTATGGCGAGATGGCGAGAATTTTCCCCGACATCAAGCCCGGCGACACGCTGATCGGGATTCACGTGCCCGGCAAGGAGGCGCGCTTTTACACGCGCTCGAAGTTCATCGCCATAGTGGCCGACCCCGAGTTCGCGCGCGCGTTCTTCGACATCTGGCTCTCCGAAAAGACCAGTCAGCCTGGATTGCGCAAGCGCCTGCTGGGGAACAAGTGACGACCCGGCATAGCGCCGCGAGCCTGCTCGCCTACGGCGGCCTGGGTCTGCCGCTCGCGATGGCGGCGCTGCCCATCTATGTGCATGTGCCCAAGTTTTACGCGGACACCCTGGGTCTGTCGCTCGCCAGCATCGGCTTTTTGTTGCTGCTCGCGCGCGCGTTCGACGCAGTGCAAGACCCGCTGCTCGGCTACTGGAGCGACCGCACCCGCCAGTCCGGGCGTGGACGCGGTGTCTGGATTGGCGTTGGCGCGCCGCTGCTGGCGCTCGGCATGATCGGTCTCTTCGTCCCGCCAAATCTATCGCCCTCCGGGTTGTCGGTGTGGCTGGTGATGATGCTGCTCGTCGTCTACACCGCCTACAGCATGATCACCATCAGTTATCAGGCGCATGGCGCGGAAATGAGTGCCGACGCCAACGAGCGCACCCGCATCGTCTCGTTTCGCGAGGGGCTGGGCTTGATCGGCGTGTTCCTCGCGGCGGCGCTGCCGGAGATTTTGTCCAAGGCCAGTGGCGCCCGTGCGGGCTTCGCGCAGTTCAGCTACCTGTTCGGTCCGCTCATCGTCATCCTGGCGCTGGTGATGATGCGGTCGTCGCCGCCCGCGGTCACCACGCATGTCAGCGACGAGAAGCGAATATTCGCAGTCATGCTGAAGCCGTTCGGCAACGCGAGCTTCCGCCCGTTGCTGTGGATTTTCGTGATGAACGGAATCGCCGCATCGATTCCCGCCACGCTGGTGCTGTTCTTCATCGAGGATGCCATCCAGCGCCCTGATCTCACCGCCCAATTCCTCATCGCCTATTTCGCCGCGGGTGCCGCCGGCATGCCGCTGTGGGTTCGCCTGTCCTCGCGCATCGGCAAGGGCCGCGCCTGGTTCTGCGGGATGATCCTGTCCATCGCCGCATTCGTCTGGGCCTTCCTGCTGGGGCCGGGGGATGCGACCGCGTTCTTCATCATCTGCATCATGTCCGGCCTGGGTCTAGGCGCCGATCTGGCGTTGCCGCCGTCGATCCTGGCCGATGTGATCGACATCGACGAGCGGGCTGGCAAGGGGCGCAATGAAGGCGCGTACTTCGGCCTGTGGAACCTCGTCACCAAGGGCAATCTCGCATTGGCTGCCGGCGTCGCGCTGCCGCTCCTGGGCTGGCTGGGCTATGCGCCCAAGGGTGCGCACACCGCGGAGGTGTTGTCCGCGCTGGCCGCGGTGTATGCGCTGCTGCCCTGCATGCTGAAGGCCGTGGCGGCGCTCCTGCTCTGGCGCTCGCCCTTTTTCACTTCTCCTTCGAAGGACAATCCATGAAGAGACTCTTTGCATTGGCATTCGCACTGCTGTTGTCGGGCTGTGCGAGCGTGAACATCAAGGACTATGCCGCCGAGCAACCCAAGCTCGATCTGAAGCAATACTTCAACGGCACCATCGATGGCTGGGGCATGGTGCAGGACCGCTCGGGCAAGGTGACGCGGCGCTTCCATGTCGTGATCGACGCCAAATGGAATGGTGAAACTGGCGTACTCGACGAGAGCTTCAAGTGGTCCGACGGCAAGACCGAGAAACGCATCTGGACTATCAAGAAGGATGGCGACCGCTACAGCGGCACAGCGGGTGACGTGGTCGGCACGGCGGCGGGCGAGGCGGTCGGCAATGCGCTGCGCTGGAACTACGTGCTGGCGCTGCCGGTGGACGGCAAGACCTATCACGTCGACATGGATGACTGGATGTACCTCATCGACAAGGACACGTTGGGCAACAAGACGCGCATGTCCAAGTTCGGTGTGCATCTGGCCGAGATCACGATTTTCTTCCGCAAGCGGTGACCCGGCATGGCACTCAACAAACCGATTTCCCAATGGAAAGACCGCCGCGTCTGGATCATCGGCGCCTCGACCGGCATCGGCGCTGCACTCGCTGATGCGCTGATCGCGCTGGGCGCGAAGGTGGCCGTCTCCGCCCGCCGCGCCGAACCGCTTGACGAGATGGTCAAGCGTTACGGCACGGATCGCAGCATCGCCCTGCCGCTCGACATCGTGAAGCTGGACACCTTCACCGCCGCGCATGACAAGCTCGTGGCCGCCTGGGGTGGCTACGACCTCGCCATTTTCATGGCGGGCGACTACAAGGCCATGCGCGCGTGGGAGATCGATCTCGCTGTCGCGAAGAACATGATCGACATCAACCTGAACGGCTTCTACAACGGTCTCTCGCTGGTGGTGCCGCAGCTCATGAAGCAGGGCAAAGGCGGCGTGGCGCTGGTGTCCAGTGTTGCGGGCTATCGCGGTCTGCCCAAGAGTCTGGTGTACGGCCCGACCAAGGCGGCGCTGATCAATCTGGCCGAGACCCTGTATCTCGATTTGCAGCCGCGCGGGCTGGATGTCTATGTGATCAATCCCGGCTTCGTGAAGACGCCGCTCACGGCGCAGAACGACTTCACCATGCCGCACCTCATCACGCCGGAGGAAGCGGCTTCGAGCATCATCGACGGCTTCGAGGATGGCGACTTCGAGATCCACTTTCCGCGCGCCTTCACCCGCCAGCTCAAGTTCCTGCGTCACCTGCCGTACAGGTTCTATTTCTCGGCGGTGCGGAAGGCGGTGAAGGGATGAAGACGATCGATGAGCTGGTGACGTACTTCGAGACGCTCACCGCCGATTCAGTCGTGCGCATGAACGAGTTCTACACCGAGGATGCGTACTTTCGCGACCCCTTCAACGAGGTCAATGGCCTTGCGAATATTCGCCCCATCTTCGCGCACATGTACGTCGCCATGCACGAGCCGAAGTTCGTCATCCTGGAGCGTGTGGTGCAGGGCGACAGTGTCGTGCTGACCTGGGACTTCACCTTTCGCATCAAAAGGCTCAAGCCCGATTTCACTCGCAAGATTCACGGCCTGTCGCTCTTGAAGCTGGCGCCGGATGGCCGCGTGCGCTGGCACCGCGACTACTGGGATGCGGCAGGCGAGTTGTACGAGCAGTTGCCGCTGGTGGGCGCGCTCATGCGATGGTTGAAGCGCAGGCTTGGTTAGGCGCGCTTTTCGAGCACCACCAACCACCCCGGAATAGGCGTCCCAGCCTCCTTGCGGATGGGCGTGTCCACCGCGACGGTGAGTGTGAGTCCGTGCTCCGCGCCCAGCTTCTCGATGTATGCCTTTGACTGGGCGAATCGGCCGGTCGCGCGCAGCGTGAAGTCGCCCGTGTCAACGATCTCGACTGAAAATCCAAAGCGGCCGCCTGGCCGCAGCACCCGCGCCACCTCCGCGAATATTCGCGAGAGATCGCCCACGTAGACAAATACATCTGTCGCGGCCACGACATCCGCGCTCCCGTCGCCGAAGCTCGCCAAAAAAGGCGTCAGCTCAAGTTGCTCCACACGGTCGTAGATACCACTGGCGCGGCAGCGTTCCACCATCGCGCCGGCAAGATCACAGCCCGCCAGTGACTTGGCCCAGCGTTTGATCTCGCGGCCGAATAGTCCCGTGCCGGCGCCGAGGTCCAGCACATCGACCTTGCCACGCGCATCCAGCCACGGCTTCAACAGGGCCAACAACTCCTGGGGGATGCGATAGCCCAGCGTCTCGACCAGATGCGATTCAAACCGCGGCGCCAGATCGTCGAATACCTTCCGCACGAAGGTGTCGGGCGCCGCGGCGACGCGCTCCTGGCGTAGCGCGGCCAGTGCAAAGCGCGCGTTCTCGTTCTCCGGATGCACGGCGAGCAGCGCCTCGAACCTCTGCGCGGCTTCATCGTGCCGCCCCAGCGCCTGCAGGTTTTCGGCGAGATTCTGCAACGCCTCGGCGAAGCGCGGCGCCAGCGCCAAGGCCTGCTCGAACGCGCGCACCGCCTCGTCGCGCTGATTCATCCGCGCGAGCGAGTTGCCGAGGTTGTTGTAAGGCACGGCGAAGTCAGGACGAATCCGGATCGCTTCGCGAAACAGACGGATGGCTTCGTCGTTCTTGCCCTGCGCTTGCAGAAGGTTGCCGAGATTGTTGAGCGCCTCGAGGAACGTGGGTCGCTGCGCCAGCGCTTGACGATAACTGCGGATGGCGCCGTCCGTGTCGCCGCCTTGCGACAGGGCCAGGCCCAGGTTGTAGTGCGCCTCGGGAAACCGCGGATTGAGCCGCAACGCGTCGCGATAGCGTTTCGGCGATTCGTCAAAGCGGCCCGCCTGGTCCAGCAGCATGCCCATCTGAAAGTGGATCGCGGCGTTGCCCCGGTCACGCTCAAGCGCCCGCTGCATCGCCGCGAGCGCGCCAGCGGTGTCGCCGCGTATCGCCGCACTCATTCCGGTCGCGTAATGCACCTCCGCGCTCTGCGGAAACTGGCTGGCGAGCGACTGGAGGACTGCGTCGGCCCGAGCGGCGGCGGCGGCGTCGCCACGCAACGCCTGCACGGCCTGCCGCAGCGCCTGGGCCGCCGCGGGCGGCAGGGCGGCGGCCATCAGGGCTTGATGGGTGTCGCCACCGGCGCGGCGGTGCCCGGGGCGGGCGTGGTCGACGACACCGGCGCGGTTGCTGGCGCTTGCGCCGGCGCGGGCTGGGCGGCGGGTGCCTTTGCGATGTACTCGAACACCTTCACCACTCGGGCCACGCCGCTGGTCGTGCGCGCGATTTCGGCGGCGGCGTTGCCTTCGGCCTCGGTGACGATGCCGAGCAGAAAGACGACGCTGTTCTCAGTGACAACCTTGACGTGGTTGGGCGACACCTTGCCGTTGCCGATCAGGCGGGCTTTGACGTTCGTGGTGACGAGGCCGTCATTGCCGCGCGCGGCGAGCGAAGTGTTGCCGGCCACGGCCAGTTCGTTGATGACGTTCTTCACGTTGGGCACGCCGCGCACGGTGGCTTCGACCTGCTTCTTCACCTCCTCCGACGGCACCTGGCCCACCAGCAGCACGGAGAGGTTGTAGCTCACGGCGACGACATGCGTGTCCTTGTGCTGCTCGCGGATGCGGGCGGCGGCCTTCCATTCGATGCTCTCGTCTTCCACCTGGAAGCCGGTGGAGCGGCGGTCATCGACCGACACGGCGGTGGCGACGATGCCGGTGGCGGCCAGGGTGAAGCAGCCGGAGAGAAGTGGCGCGACAAGCGCGACGAATGCGATGAGGGTGAGACGCTTGGCGTTGCGGCGCATGGCGGACTCCGGAAATTTGAAGGGATTGATGTTGGGCGGCATTCTACGACGCATCCACCGCTTCGGCGGACTCACGCCTGGAATGCGTCGCGAATCCACTCGATGCGCGAAACATCCAGCGCGTCCATGGCGATAACGTCGAAACGGCAGGGCGGGGTTGACGAGAGGGCGGACAAATAATGCTGCGCGGCGAGAATGACACGCTCCTGCTTGCGGCTGGCGATGCTTTCCGCCGCGCTGGCGAAGGTCTTGTTCGTGCGCAGCCGCACTTCCACGAATACCAAACCAGAACCATCCTTCATGACGAGATCGATCTCGCCGCCACGGCAGCGAAAGTTCCGCTGGACGAGCTTGAGACCTTTCTTCGTCAGGAATTGTTCCGCCAACGTCTCGGCCTCGCTGCCAGGCGTGGCGTTATTCGACCTTGGCGTAGGGCGTCGCGCGGCCATCGCGGAACTCAGTCGGCGTGAGACTGCGCAACACCTGGCCCGAAGGGTCGAGGCGCAGCTTGCCGGTGACGCCGTCGGACGGCACCTTCTGCAGCTCGCGCGTTTGCATCAGCGCCAACCGCCAGGCATCGATGCCGAGCGCATAGAGCCGCTCCTGCTCGATGGCGGTCCCCGCAGGCGGACGGGGATACACCATCACCGCCAGATGATCAGGCTGCACGAACCACGGCATGTCGAGGAAACGCACGCCATCCAAGTCCACGTTCGCCACTGCTTCGGCGCGCGGATCGATGGACATCGAGGTCGCATACGTCGTCATCCAGATCGGCACGTAAGGCCGCACCGTGCGCGCACCCGCGATGTCGGTGGCGAGGAACACCATGTCGTTGCGCAGGTTCTCAAGCTTCGGCCGGATGGCCTGGGCTTCATTCATGTCGCCCGTGACGGCGATGCGCAGCACGACCTGTCCGCCGAGCCGCTGCCACTCTTTCTCGAACGCATCCTGGATGCGTCTGGCGAGGCCGCCGGCGCCGTGGATCACGGTCGCGATCTTGGCGCCCTCGTTGAACGCGAGCTGCGCGATCTGCCGCGCCTCCTGATCCAGTCCCAGCGAAATGAAATGAAACCGCGGCGACACGGAGGCGTCGGGCGTGTTGAGCGCGAGAATGGGCAAGTCCTGCTGGCGCAGACTTTGCCGCGCCATCAACGTCGCGCCATCGCGTGTCAAACCGCCCACGATCAGCACCGCACCCTCCTTCAACGCATTGCGAATATTCGCAGTGAGACCATCGGCCTCGTTGTCGGCGCTGTAGACACGCACCGGCAATGTGCCCTTGGGTTCGGCGGCCGCGCCAGCCAGGAAACCTTGCTGCACCGATTCCGCGACCGAGGCGAACGCGGCCGAGGCGGTCGGCAGGAGCAGCGCGATGTGTTCGCGGGGGGCAGGCGGCGGTGCCGTGGGCTGCGCGGGCGCAGGCGGCGTGTCCGGTTGTGTCGCGGCCGGTGCAGTCGCCGGTTGCGCAGGCTTGGCGTCGATCACGCTCGCCGGAGGTTGTGCAGGGGGCGTGGCGCAGGCGCACAATAGCGCCGCCAGACCGATCAGCAAACCATGTCGAATTCCGCAGCAGCGCATCCTGACCATCCGAAAGTGAAGTCGCCCGCATTATATGTGGTCGCGACACCCATCGGTAATCTTGGCGACATCACTTTGCGGGCACTGGATGTCCTGCGTGGGGTCCATGCCATCGCGGCGGAGGACACGCGCCACAGCCGCGCGCTGCTGGATCACTTCGGGATTCCCACGCGAATATTCGCAGTGCATGAACACAACGAACGGGCCGGTGCGGAAGGCATCGTGAAGCTGCTGGACCAGGGCCAGGCCATCGCACTCATCACTGACGCCGGCACGCCCGCGGTGAGCGATCCGGGCGCCAAGGTGGTTAATGCCGTGCGTGCGGCCGGGCATGTCGTGGTGCCCATCCCGGGTGCCAGTGCGCTCACCGCGGCGCTCTCCGTTGCGGGCATCGAGACGGGCGCGGTCTCGTTCGCCGGATTCTTGCCGGTGAAAGGCGGTCAGCGGCGGGATTGGCTGGCCGCGCTGAAAGACGCGCAGGCAGCAACCGTCTGCTATGAATCGCCGCACCGCATCCTGGAATCGCTCGCCGACATTCACGCCGTGCTGGGGCCGGATCGCCGCCTCGTCATCTGCCGCGAACTGACCAAGCGTTTTGAAACCGTGCTGGCGGGCAGCGCTGCCGAATTGCTCGAACGGGTCCGCGCAGATGAGGACCAGCAGCGTGGCGAATTCGTGCTCGTCATCTATGCAGCGCCGCGAAACGATGACGCCGCTGACTTGATCGAGGCACAGCGCGTACTCGGTATCCTCGTAGCTGAACTGCCGACCAAGCAGGCGGCCGCGTTGGCTGCGGAGATCACCGGGCGGAAGAAGAACGAGTTGTACGATCTGGCGCTCAAGCTGAAAAGCTGACGTCAAACCCATTTTCACCTGATTAAGCTCAACCTCACCATGCAAGAACTCACCCTGATCCAACCCGACGACTGGCACCTGCACCTCCGCGACGGCCAGGCGATGGCCGCCGTGCTGCCGGATACAGCGCTGCGCTTTGGTCGCGCCATCGTCATGCCCAACCTCAAGCCGCCCATCACTACGGTTGCGGCGGCAGCGGCGTATCGCGAGCGCATCCTTGCGGCCTTGCCGCGTGCCAGCCGGTTCGAGCCGTTGATGACGCTCTATCTCACCGACAACACGACACCCGAAGAAATCCGCAAGGCCAAGGCATCGGGCTTCGTGCATGCGGTGAAGTACTACCCCGCTGGTGCCACAACGAACTCGGACGCCGGGGTGACGAATATTCGCAAGTGCGACGCCGTGTTCGAGGCCATGCAGGCGGTCGGCATGCCGCTTCTTCTCCATGGCGAAGTCATCGATGGCGATGTGGACGTGTTCGATCGCGAGGCCGTGTTCATCGAACGCCATCTCCGGCCGCTGGTCGAGCGCTTCCCCGCACTGCGCGTGGTGCTTGAGCACATCACCACCTCACAGGCCGCCGACTTTGTCTCCGCTGCCGGCGCGAATGTGGGCGCCACCATCACCGCGCATCACCTGCTGATGAATCGCAACGCCATATTCAAGGGCGGCCTGCGCCCGCATCATTACTGCCTGCCGGTCCTGAAACGCGAGACGCATCGCCTGGCGCTGGTCAAGGCGGCCGTCAGCGGCAGCGGCAAGTTCTTCCTCGGCACCGACAGCGCGCCGCATCCGAAGAGCAACAAGGAGTCGCATTGCTGCGGCGCCGGCATCTACACCGCGCATGCGGGTATCGAACTCTATGCCGAACTCTTCGCTGCCGAAAACGCGCTGGACAAACTGGAAGGCTTCGCCAGCCGCAACGGGCCGATGTTCTACGGCCTGCCGGTCAACGATGCGCGCGTGACGCTGGTGGCCGAGTCGTGGAAGGTGCCTGACAGATTGCCCTTCCTCGACAACGATCCGCTCACGCCGCTGCGGGCGGGGGAGGAGATTGGTTGGCGGTTGGCGCGTTGAGTTTGAGGGGAGAGGCGTGGCAATGACTGATTGGAATGCGTTGATCCCCGACCTTTCGCGCTGGAACAATGGAGGCGGAATTGATCCGGAGGGTTGGATCGCTTGCGAAGGCAGCTTTACGCTCGCTTCCGCCTATTCATTGATTTTCTGGCCCGAGTTTGTAGAACTGGACGGCATGGTCTTTCGCGCCCCCATGGATCGCCAGTCACTTGAATCGTGGAAACGAAGCTGTGCTGGCGGCTCTGGTGAGCTTGAAGCACTGGTCAACCACTTGCATATTCTGGATCTTCATCATGCTGAGTGCCCAGATGCAAGTCTCGAAAGAATTGTCCATTTGGGAAGCGTGCTCAGCGAAATCTACGCGGCCAAACTTGCTGCCCAGTTTCCGGATAAGAGTTTTGTCGTGGAATTCTACGAACCCGAAGATAAGAAGTTGCAGGATTACCAGCTGACTTTCTTTCAGCGCCGGATAGACTAGGGCAGACCTTGGGCGCTCAACCATCCTGGCGAGACGGCGTGGCGCTTTTGGGCCAACCTCCTTTCTTTTCCATACGAGATGTATGGACTAGGCTGGGCGGTGATGATTGGCCGACAATGGCCGTTCTGAATGAACTGATTGTTGGGATTGCGAATATTCGCAACGCACCCTTGCGATTCGTGTCTGCCGATGAACAGCCCGATACCTCCGCAGCAGCCTACGAACTCGGCATCGCGCTGCGCGGCGAAATTCCCACCCGCGCGAATTGGCACGACCTCTTCAACGCTCTGGCGTGGATCAGCTGGCCGAAGACCAAGTGCGCCATTTCCGAAATGCATGCGCGCATCATCGAAGCGCAAAGCGAGGCGGAGCGCCGTCAGCGCAGCCCGGCGCGCGATGTCCTCACACTGTTCGACGAGAGCGGTGCCGTCATCCTGAGCGAGTCGCCGGCCATGCTGGAGGCGATTCGCGGATTCCGCTGGAATGAAGTGTTTGTCGAGCGGCGCGCCGAGTGGGGTGTCACAACGACCGTCTTGCTCTTCGGCCATGCGCTGATGGAAAAGATGCTGGACCCGCACATTGGCGTGACCGCCAAGTGCGTGCTGATTGATCATCCCGTGAATGGACAAGCGGGCGAAGAACTCTGCAGCCAGGCTGATTCAGTGTTGTCCGTACACTTCATGGACCTTTCGAATATTCGCACCAGCCGCCAGTTGCAACCCCTGCCTGTCCTTGGCATACCCGGTTGGGATGCGCGCAATGAATCCCCCGATTTCTATGCCAACACCGACTACTTCCGCCCGGGTCGCATGCGCGAATTGAAGGGCGCCGCCACGTCCGACGCGTAGAATGCGAAGCGGAAGCAGACCGGACGGTCGCTGTGCGCTTGCCGTACAGAGGAAAGTCCGGACTCCACAGAGCAGGATAGTGGGTAACACCCATCCACCGTGAGGTGAGGATCAGAGCAACAGAGACGAGCCAGTTAAGTCTGGGTGAAACGGGCAATCTCTATCCGGAGCAATACCAAATAGGCAGGCGTTGAGGCTGCTCGCGGAGCCTGCGGGTAGGTAGCTTGAGGCGCGCGGTAACGCGCGTCCCAGAGGAATGACCGTCATAGCCCGCAAGGGCCGTAACAGAATCCGGCTTACAGGTCTGCTTCCAACTTTCCTGCTATGGAGATCAGATCATTCTGGCGATGAGTCTGCCGACCAATCCGAGCTTCTGTTGCAGCACTCCGATCTTTCTTGCGACGTTCTGTCGTGCCGCATCTTCCAGTGCGGCATGCAGTTCAGCGCTGTGGAAAATCCTGTCTTGCTTCAGCAGTTTTTGCAGGAAGTGCAGTCGCCCCACATTGAAGCGAAATTCCGTTGCGGCTTGGGGGCAGTACTCCCGCCTTACGCCTTCCGCATAGATGAGATAGCGCTGCCAAGGCTGCCCGAGAATGGACATGTCGATGTCCAGAATTTTTGCCAGATCAGGGTCGTCCCCCTGGGGAATATGATGCGCGGTCGCGAGTATGTAAGCGGCAATCCGTTCAATCTCCTCTTCGCCCAGATCGCTGCCTTCGCGCAGATGCCTTCGAGCAAGGTCTGCGCTTCTGGCTTCATTGTCGGGCTGTCCGGCAATGTAGATGGCGTCGTGAAAAAGCAGTGCCAACATCACTGCACGAGGATGCTCAAACTCCAGTTTCCCGAAGAGGGTGAGGCAGTCGAGAACGTGCGACCATGTGTGATAGTGCCTGGGAGGGGAGTCATAGACAGTCCGAGCGTTTTCCAGGACCCCATGCTGGACGCCTGCGAACAACTCGGGATTGAGCGAAGAGGCCCATGACGGCAGCGATTCATTCATTCTGGAAAGTATTCTCCGTTCGCTGAAATGCTTGAAATTCTCGCCAACCGCTTTTTCTTCCGGCCTGGCCATCATTATCTGCCAAGCCACAAGCAGGAGCTGCTGATTCCTGCGCCTTGGGGACACATTCAGGTATGGCGTGAGTTCCATGCCGTCCGCAATCCTGAACGTTCCGTCTTGGTGCTGCGTTTCCTGGGTAGTCGCGGCCGAGCGGAAATGGCCACCCTGGATCCCGCTGACCGCCTTCCCGATATGGACGCCGAGGTCTGGACGGTCAACCCGCCTGGCTATGGTGCCTCTTCCGGTCCAGCCACCTTGACGCGTTATGCGGATGCCGCGCTCTGCGTTGGGGAGGTGCTAGATGAACACGCAGCTGGCCGAACCATTTGTGTCGCCGGAAAGAGCCTGGGGACTACTGCTGCGCTTCTGGTTGCCGCAGAACATCAGACAGGTTTGTTGCTTCTCCGGAATGTCACGCCGATTCACCAGCTTGTTGAACGCCGAACAAGCGGTTTGTTTCCCGGAAGCATGCGAGGACGGATTCAACGCGTATTGGAGCGCCGGCTTGACTGCGTGCTCAACGCGAAGCGGTGCATGTCGAAGGCACTCTTTGTCGTTTCCGAGGGCGATAGGGTTTCTCCACATGGCTTTCAACAAGAAGTCGCTGAAGCGCTGGCGGGCAAGGCAACAACGCTAGTTGTAAAAGGGTCCCACGACAGTCGGGAATTGAATCCCGCCGATGAAGTGAAATACGTTCGGGCGGTGAAAGAACTGTTTTCCTAGCGGACTTGGCTGTCGGCACTCCGCGTGCCCAATACCGCGATTCACATTCTGGCCAGACAGGGGCCACTCCTAAAGCGTTACATTCACTTCAAACGCTATTTCATTAATTTTCCACAGTTTTTTGCACGAGGAAATCTTCTCAAGAAACGCGCGTAAGTCATTGTCACATAACAAAAAAATCCCTGAAGCCCGCTTGACCGCGGGTTTTTTTCTGCCTATAGTGTCCACAAGTGGGGAAAAGTGGGAGAAATGGGCGGTGGGGCGTTTCCTGAAGGAATCAGCCCGGCCGTCTGGTTTTTCCGTGGTGGATCGCGTTTCGGCATGCGCTCATTCAGTTGATGCGACTGCCGCACGCCAACAACAGCTCGGGGGAGCAGAGTGTTTCAAGGGGCGTCTCAGCTCAATCTGGATGCAAAAGGCCGACTGGCGGTGCCGACGAAGCATCGCGAGCCATTGGCCCTGCCGGGCGGCGGGCGTCTCACGCTGACCGCGCATCCGCACGGCTGCCTCTTGCTCTATCCGGCGCCCGCCTGGGAACCGATCCGCCAGAAAGTGCTGGCTTTCCCTTCAACCGATCCGACCGCTAGCGTGTGGAAGCGCATCCTCGTGGGTTTCGCCGAGGAATTCGCGCTGGACAACGCGGGCCGCATCCTGGTCTCGCCGGAGCTCCGCGACTTTGCCCACATCGACAAGCAGGTCATGTTCGTGGGCCAGGGCACGCACTTCGAGATATGGAGCGTGGAGAGCTGGAAGGCGCAGCTCGAAAAACTGGTCAACGGCGGCAGTCCCTCACTGCCACCCGGCATGGAGAGCTTCTCGCTGTGAGCGGCACCACTCTCCAGCATGTCACCGTCCTCCAGAATGAAGCTGTCGCCGCCCTTGCCCCCAGAGAAAACGGCGTCTATGTCGATGGCACCTTCGGCCGGGGCGGACACAGCCGGCTGATCCTTTCGCGTCTCGGCCCCACGGGACGTCTCTACGCGTTCGATCGCGACCCCGCTGCGCACGCTGCTTCCCAATCCGTCCCCACCGGTCTGGGTTTTGCAGATCAGCGCTTTGAACTCATCCACGAATCCTTCGGCGGCATGGCCGAAGCGCTCCAGCGGCGCAACGTCGCTCACGTGGATGGCGTTCTGCTTGACCTGGGGGTCTCGTCCCCCCAGCTCGATGACCCCGGCCGCGGATTCTCGTTCCGCCATGACGGGCCATTGGACATGCGCATGGATACCACGCGCGGCATCAGCGCCGAGGAGTGGTTGGCCACGGCGCCCGAAGAAGAAATCAGGGAGGTCATCCGTGAGTACGGTGAAGAACGGTTTGCTAAACAGATTGCAAGAACGATTGTTGCGGCAAGGCAGCGCGGACGTATTCGGCGGACCGGCGAACTTGCCTCGCTCGTGGGCGAAGCGGTCCGCACGCGCGAGCCGGGGCAACACCCCGCGACCCGCAGCTTTCAGGCTATTCGGATTTTCATCAATCAAGAGCTTGAAGAGCTCCAGATAGTCCTGCCGCAGTGCGTGAAGCTGTTGAAACCCGAGGGCCGCCTCGTGGTCATCAGCTTCCACTCGCTGGAAGACCGCATCGTGAAGCGCTTCATGGCGCACGAGGCCAAGGCGGATCACCTGCCCGACCGACTGCCGGTGCGTGCGGGTGAGGTGAATGTCGCGAAGCTGACTCTGGTCGGCAGGGCCATCAAGCCGTCCGACGAGGAAGTCGCGGCCAATCCGCGCTCGCGCAGCGCGATCATGCGCGTGGCCGAGCGCACTCACGTGGCCTGGAGCCATTGATGATGTGGACGCGCATCAACTTCCTCCTGCTCATCGTGCTGATCGGCTGCGCCCTCTCGGTCATCACGTCGCAGCACCAGTCGCGCAAGCTCTTCATCGATCTCGAGAAAGAGCAGGAGTCCGCACGCAAACTGGACCAGGAGTGGCGCGAACTGCAACTGGAAAGCCAGACGCTGGCCAAGCCGAAGCGCATCGAGCAGAAAGCCGTGGCCGAGCTCGGCATGCGCACGCCTGAGCCGGGCAAGACGGCAGTGGTTGTATTGGAGCCGAAGCCATGAACCATGCCTCCACCAGAGTCAACCCCGCGTTGCAGCTGAAGCTGCAGGGCTGGCGCGCGCGTTTGCTCATCATTCTGTTGCTGACGGGGTTCGCCACGCTGGCGGCGAGAGCGTTCTATCTGCAAGGCCTCAACACCGAGTTCCTCCAGGCCAAGGGTGAAGCGCGCTTCACCCGCGTGGTCGAAATGCCCGCGTCGCGCGGCCCCATCCTGGATCGCAACGGTGTGCCGCTCGCCATCAGCACGCCGGTCGAGTCGATCTGGATCAGCCCGTCCGAAGCGGAGCTCACCGCCGATCAGAAAAAGCAATTGGGCCGTGCGCTCGGCATGGAGCTGAAGGAAATCGACGCGAAGCTTGCCGACGAGGACAAGACTTTCGTCTGGCTGAAGCGCCAGATTTCGCCGGAGCAGGCGGCGAAAGCCATGGCGCTCAAGATTCCCGGCGTGTTCCAGCAGCGCGAATTCCGCCGCTTCTATCCGCAAGGTGAAGTGATGGCCCATGTCATCGGCTTCACCGGCGTGGATGACAACGGCCAGGAAGGCATCGAGCTGGCGCAGCAACGCCAGCTCGCCGGCCAACCGGGCAGCCGCCGCGTCATCAAAGACCGCCGTGGCCGCATCGTCGAGGACATCCAGCATCTGCGCGCGCCGCGCGACGGCTCGCCGCTGACACTGTCTATCGACCACAAGCTGCAGTACATCGCGCACAAGGAATTGAAGGACGCCGTCGCCGCCAACCGCGCCAAGGGTGGTGCGGCCGTCGTGCTGGATGCGCAGACGGGCGAGGTGCTGGCGCTGGTGAACCAGCCGGACTACAACCCCAACAACCGCGCGACGATGAAGGGCGGCCAAACGCGCAATCGCAGCGTGACGGATGTCTTCGAGCCCGGTTCGACGTTCAAGCCTTTCGCGGTGGCCGCGGCGTTGGAGGCGGGCACGGTGAAACGCGACACCCTGTTTCAGACTGGCAGCACCTGGCAGCTCGGGCCCAACACCATCACCGACGCGCATCCGCGTGATGCCATGACCGTGGCCGAGATCATTCAGAAATCGTCCAACATCGGCACGGCCAAGCTGGCGCTGCAACTGCCGGCGGAAAAGCTCTGGACGCTCTACAGCGAGCTCGGTTTTGGCACGCCGCCACGCACAGGATTTCCCGGCGAAGCCACCGGCAAGCTGCGGGCCTGGAAAACCTGGAAGCCCATCGAGCAGGCGACGATGTCGTATGGCTATGGCCTCAACGTGAGCCTGCTGCAGTTGGCGCGCGCATACACGCTCTTCACCAACAATGGGCAGCTACTGCCGGTCACGTTCCAGAAGAGAGACAGTCTTCCCATCGGCAGGCAGATTCTGAAACCCGCGACCGCCGAGATGATGTCGGCCATGCTGGAAACGGTAGTGCAACCGGGCGGCACGGCGACCAAGGGCCAGGTGCCCGGCTATCGCCTGGCCGGCAAGACCGGCACGGCGCGAAAGCTCGTGAACGGCCGCTATGTGGATGATCAGCACGTGGCCTTTTTCTGCGGCTATGGCCCGGTCTCCGATCCGCGCTTCATCATCGCCGTGTCCATCGACGAGCCGGGTGCGGGCAAGTACTACGGCGGCGATGTGGCGGCCCCCGTGTTCGCCGGCATCATGGCGGGCGCGTTGCGCAACGCCAACGTGCCGCCTGATGCGGAGACGAGCGGCATCTTGCGTCGCGCCACCGTCGATTCGGCGCCTTCTCCTCCGACCCCCTCCCCGCGAGCGGAACTGGTGAGTGTTCAGGTTGCGAAGGGCGCCGGCCCTTCGCCAAGGCTGAGGTAGGAATGATGAGCGCTTTCCATCCCGCCTTCGATCCCGCGTCCGCCCATCCCGCCGCGCAATGGCTGGTCAGTGCGAATATTCGCAATGTCACCGCCGACAGCCGCGCGGTCGATGCCGCGTGCGCGTTCGTTGCATATCCGGGCGTGAGTGCGGATGGCCGCAAATTCATCGCTGACGCGGTGAAGCGTGGCGCTGCCGCGATCTTGTGGGACCCCGAAGGCGGATTCACGCTCGCCGATTGCCCGGTGCCGCATCTCGCAGTGCCGGACCTGAAGCGCCAGATCAGCCGCATCGCCGGTGATCTCTTCGGCCGGCCATCGGAGGACCTGCTGATGGTCGGCGTGACCGGCACCAATGGCAAGACCTCGACCAGCACCTGGATCGCGGAATCGCTCACCGACTGCGGACGGAAAGCCGGCGTCATCGGTACGCTGGGCGCCGGCTTCCCGGGTCAGCTGATCGAAAGCGGCAACACGACGCCGGATGCCATCGTGGTGCAGCGTTCGCTCGCCAACCTGCGCGCCGCGGGTGCGGAAGCATGCGCGATGGAAGTCTCCAGCCACGGCCTGGATCAGCATCGCGTGGACGGCGTCAAATTCACCATCGCGCTTTTCACCAATCTCACGCGCGATCACCTCGACTATCACGGCAGCATGGACGCCTATGGCGCGGCCAAGGCGAAGCTCTTCTCGATGCCGGGGCTGAAGCATGCGGTGATCAACATCGACGATGCATTCGGGCAGAAGCTGGCGCTGGACTGCGCCAAGCGCGGCGTGCGAACGCTGACCCATGGCATCGGCACCGGCGACATCGCCGCCCACATCGAGCGCATGGATGGGTCCGGTTTTGAACTCAAGGTGAAGACGCCCAGGGGTGATGCGAATATTCGCAGCACACTGGTCGGTCACTTCAACGTGCTGAATCTGCTGGGCGTGCTGGGTGTGTTGCTCGCCGCCGGCGTGCCGTTGCCCAAGGCGGCGGAGGCCGCCGCCGCGCGCCGCCCGGTCGCAGGGCGCATGCAGGTCGTGGGTGGCCCGGCCGCACGCAAGCCCACCGTGGTCATCGACTACGCCCACACGCCTGACGCGCTGGAGAAGGCGCTCTCCGCGCTGAAGCCCACTGTGGCCGCGGGGCATCGTCTCTTTTGCGTCTTCGGCTGCGGCGGAGATCGCGACCGCGGCAAGCGTCCTGTGATGGGCGAGATCGCATCGCGTCTCGCCAACCGCGTCATTGTCACCAGCGACAATCCGCGCAGCGAGCCCGCGCACCAGATTCTGGACGACATCATCGCCGGCATGGGCGGCGCGGGTGGGGCCGACCGTCTCGTGATCGAGGATCGCCGCGCCGCCATTTTCGCCGCGCTGCGTGAGGCCGCACCGGGTGATGTGGTGCTGATCGCGGGCAAGGGCCACGAACCGTATCAGGACATCAAGGGTGTCAAGCATCCCTTCAGCGATCTCGCTGTCGCTGGCGAGGCGCTGGAGAAATTCGCCTCCGGAGGCAAGGCATGAACGCCATGGATGCGATGTTCATGATGCAGGCGTCCGAAGCCGCCACCGCGTTGCAAGCGCAGCTCATTGGTGGGGATGCTGGCGTTTCCCGCGTCAGCACCGACAGCCGCGCTGTGGAGCCGGGTGATCTATTCGTGGCGCTCACCGGCCCCAACTTCGACGGCCATGATTTCGCCATGAAGGCGGCGCAATCCGGCGCCTCGGCGGTGCTCGTGTCGCGCGCTTTGCCGTCCATCCTGTCGGGCAGTGCCATGGTTCCGCAGATCGTCGTCCCCGACACCCGCATCGCCCTGGGCCTGCTGGCCCGATGGTGGCGGCGCCGCTTCGACCTGCCACTCATCGCGCTCACCGGCAGCAACGGCAAGACGACAACCAAAGAGATGCTGCGCGGCATCCTCGCCGTGCATGGGGGCGATGCCGGAAGCGTGCTGGCGACCGAGGGCAATCTCAACAACGACATCGGCGTGCCGCTGACACTGCTGAAGCTGCGCACCTGGCATCGTCACGCGGTCATCGAGATGGGCATGAACCATCTGGGCGAGATCGACTACCTCACTCACCTGGCCGAGCCTGACGTGGCGCTGGTCATCAACGCCGGCACGGCGCATATCGGCGAGCTGGGTTCGCGTGAAGCCATCGCGCAGGCCAAGGGCGAGATTTACGCCGGCCTGAAGCCAAATGGCATCGCGGTCATCAATCGTCATGACCGCTTCGGCGCTTACTGGCAGGACATCGTGAAAGCGCTCCCCGGCGTCACGCCCCTCACCTTCGGCGTGCTCCCGGAAGATGATGTGCAAGGCGTGTTCAGCGATGACAGTCTCGTGATCCACCATCGCGGCGAAAGCATCGACGTGAAGCTCGCCGTGCCCGGTGAGCACAATCTGCGCAACGCGTTGGCCGCGGCGGCGGGCGCGATCGCGCTTGGCGTCCCGCTTGCGAATATTCGCGATGGTTTCCAGCGCTTCCACGGCGTGCCGGGCCGCATGCAGACCCTGCAGGGCGACAACGGCGCGCTGGTGATCCACGACGCCTACAACGCCAATCCCGATTCCGTGCGCGCGGCCATCGACGTTCTGGCGCATCGCAAGGGACGCCGCATCCTGGTGCTGGGTGACATGGGCGAGCTGGGAGCGGACGAAGTGCGCATGCACAACGAGATCGGCGACTACATCAAGGGTGCGGGACTGGACGGTCTTTTCGCGATCGGAAAACTCACCGAACACACGGTGATGCAGCTCGCCGCCAATGCTTGGCATTTCGACGACGTGACTGAGTTGGCCGACGAGCTGCGCAGGCACATGGATGAGCGCACGACCGTGCTGGTCAAGGGCTCGCGTTTCATGAAAATGGAACGCGTGGTGGAGCGGATCGCGGTGGGATTCGACGGAGGAACGCACTGATGCTGCTCGAACTGGCGGAGTGGCTGGCCCGCGACATTCGCACCTTCAATGTCTTCACCTACATCACGCTGCGCACCGTGCTCGCGGCGATGACGTCTCTCGTGATCTCGTTCGTGATCGGGCCGTGGATGATCCGGAAGCTCACCGAGATGAAAATCGGCCAGTCCGTGCGTGACGACGGCCCGCAGACGCACCTGGTGAAGGCCGGCACACCCACCATGGGCGGCGCGCTCATCCTCACATCGGTGGTGGTGACCACGCTCCTGTGGGGCGACCTCTCCAACAAGTACATGTGGACGGTGCTGCTCACCACCATCGGCTTCGGCGCGGTGGGCTGGGTCGACGACTACCGCAAGGTGGTCCACAGGAATCCCAAGGGGCTGTCGGCGCGCGCCAAATTCTTCTGGCAGTCGGTCATCGCACTCGTTGCCGTGTCCTATCTCGCCTATCAGGCCAACCTGCCCCAGCAGACGGAACTGATCGTGCCGTTCTTCAAGACGGTGGCGATTCCGCTGGGTGTGGCCGGGTTCATCATTCTCGGCTTCTTCGTGGTCGTCGGCACGTCAAACGCGGTGAACCTCACCGATGGTCTCGACGGCCTCGCCATCATGCCGACGGTGATGATCGCGAGCGCGCTGGCCGTGTTCGCCTACGTCTCGGGCAACGTGGTGTTCGCGAAGTACCTCAACTTTCCCTACATCGCGGGTTCGGGCGAACTGTGTGTGGTGATGGGCGCGATCGCGGGCGCGGGGCTCGCCTTCCTCTGGTTCAACGCCTATCCGGCGGAAGTGTTCATGGGCGATGTCGGCGCGTTGGCGCTGGGTGCCGCGCTCGGCATCGTGGCACTCATCGTCCGCCAGGAGATCGTGCTCTTCATCATGGCCGGCGTGTTCGTGGTGGAAACCCTCTCCGTGATGATCCAGGTGGCCAGCTTCAAGCTCACGGGCAAGCGCGTGTTCCGCATGGCGCCCTTGCATCACCACTTCGAGTTGAAGGGCTGGAAGGAGAACCAGGTCGTTGTCAGGTTCTGGATCATCACGATGATGCTGGTGCTGTTCGGGTTGTCCACGTTGAAACTGAGATAAAAGTCGAGATAGAGGTGGACTGGCATGGCAAGAAAATTCTGGTTCTTGGCCTTGGTGACACCGGACTGTCGGTCGTCCGGTGGGCCGCCCGCGCGGGTGCTCGTGTTCGCGTTGCCGATACCCGACCAACTCCTCCGGGACTGGCTCGCCTTGCAGATGAGCATGCGGACATCGAATGTCATCTTGGCGCCTTCACCGATGCCTTATTTGGCGACACCGAACTTGCCGTCGCGAGCCCAGGGGTGGCCGTTGCAGGGCCCGCGTGTGACCCGGCCGTCGCGCGCGCAAAAGCAGCGGGGCAGGAAATCATTGGGGATGTCGAGCTTTTCGGCCGCCTCCTCGAAAGCCAGGGGAGGCCCGGCAAAGTGATTGGCATCACCGGCTCCAACGGCAAGTCCACGGTCACCGCCATGGCCGGCGCGATGTGTCGCGCCGCAGGCTTGCGCACGGTTGTCGCCGGCAACATCGGCACGCCGGTGCTGGATGCGCTGGCGGACGCGGACAACGCGGCCGAAGTGAACGGCATGCCGGACGCCTGGGTGCTGGAGCTGTCCAGCTTTCAGCTGGAAACCACGTCGTCGCTGCGGCTCGATGCCGCCGCGATGCTGAACCTGTCGCAGGATCACCTGGATCGCTATGCCAGCATGGCGGACTACGCCGCGGCCAAGCAGCGAATATTCGCAAACGCGGCGGTGCAGATTCTGAATCGCGACGACCCCGCCAGCATGGCCATGCGTGAGGCCGGTAGGCGGGTCATGACGTTCGGTCTGGATCATCCGCGCGGCGCCGATGAGTTTGGAATGTGCTCGGGCAAGCAGGCGCTCTGCGAGAACCATGATGCGTTCATCGGCATGGAGGATTTGCCACTGCCCGGCCTTCACAACGCTGCCAATGCGATGGCTGCTGTCGCACTCTGCCGTGCGCTGGACCTGCCGCTGCGTGACCTCGCGGAGGGCCTGCGCGGATTCAAGGGGCTGTCGCATCGCACCGAGCTGGTGGGCGAGTTTGGCGGAGTCCGCTGGTATGACGATTCCAAGGGCACCAATGTCGGCGCCACCGTCGCGGCCTTGAACGGCATGACCCAGCCCGTGGTGCTCATCGCCGGCGGCGTGGGCAAGGATCAGGACTTCTCACCGTTGCGCGACCCGGTGCTGGCGCATGCCCGCGCCGTCGTGCTCATCGGCCGCGATGCGCCGAAGATCGACGCCACGCTTGCCGGGAGTGGTGTGCCGCTGGTTCATGCGGGCAGCATGCAAGAGGCGGTGCGCCAATCCGCTGGCCTTGCGCAAGCCGGGGATGCGGTGCTGCTCTCGCCCGCCTGTGCCAGCTTCGACATGTTCGAGAACTACAAGGAGCGTGGGCGAATATTCGCAGCGTGCGTGGCCGGGCTCGCAAAGCAGGGAGCGTCGCACTGATGCTCTACGCCCCCAATCGCCCCATGTCCGAAGTCGATCTCTCGCTGCTGTGGAGCGCGGTGGCGTTGCTCGCCATCGGTTTCGTGATGGTCTACTCCGCGTCCATCGCAACGGCGGAGATGTCGCGGCTCACCGGATTTCGCTCGCACTACTACCTGATACGGCAGGGCATGTTCATCGCCATCGGTGTGGTGGCGGCGGTCATCGCCTTCCAGATTCCAGTGGCCTGGTTGCAGCGTGGCGCGCCCTTTCTGTTCCTCGCCTGCATTCTCACGCTGCTGCTGGTGCTCATTCCCGGCGTTGGCGTGACGGTGAACGGTTCGCGCCGTTGGCTGCCGCTGGGCATCACCAATTTCCAGCCGTCCGAATTGATGAAGCTCGCCGTGGTGCTGTATGCGGCGGATTACACCGTGCGCAAGGCCGCATTCATGCAGGATTTCAAGCGCGGCTTCCTGCCCATGTTCGGCGTGATGTTCCTGGCGGGCGGACTGCTGCTCATGCAGCCCGACTTCGGCGCATTCGTGGTCATCACCACCATCGCCATGGGCATCCTGTTTTTGGGCGGTTTGAACTGGCGCCTCTTCGCCGGCCTCATCATGCTGCTGCTCTGCGCGTTCGTGGCGCTCATTTTGCTCTCGCCCTATCGTCTGCAGCGCGTGTTGGGTTTCATGGACCCGTGGGCGGATGCGTATGGCAAGGGCTATCAGCTCTCGCATTCCCTCATCGCGTTTGGGCGCGGCGAGTGGTTTGGCGTGGGGCTGGGCGCGAGTGTGGAAAAACTCTTCTATCTGCCCGAAGCGCACACCGATTTTCTGATGGCCGTCATCGCCGAAGAGCTGGGCTTGCTTGGCGTGTTGGCCGTGGTCGCACTCTTCGTCTGGCTGGTGTGGCGCGCGTTTCTGGTGGGCCGTCAGTCGGCATCGCTGGAGCGGTATTTCGCGGCACTGGTCGCCCAAGGCATCGCCCTCTGGCTGTCGGTGCAGACCTTCATCAACATGGGCGTGAACATGGGGTTGCTGCCGACCAAGGGCCTCACGCTTCCGTTCCTGTCGTATGGCGGCACCGGCATCGTGATCAATTGCGTGGCGGTCGCGGTGTTGTTGCGGATTGACTATGAGAACAGGGCGCTCATGCGCGGGAGGCGCGCATGAGCCGGACACTTCTCGTCATGGCCGCGGGCACCGGTGGACATGTTTACCCGGGACTCAGCATTGTCGGTGAACTCGCGTCACAAGGCTGGCGCATCGTGTGGCTCGGTACGCCTGAAGGCATCGAGAACACGCTGGTCGCCAAGGCGGGTTATCCGCTGGAGCGCATCACCTTCTCCGGGCTTCGCGGCAAGGGTGTCGTGCGCTGGCTGCTGCTGCCGCTCAACTTGCTGCGCGCCTTCTGGCAGTGCTGGCGGGTCATGTTGCGCGTGAAGCCGGATGTGGCGCTCGGCATGGGCGGGTACGTCACGTTTCCCGGCGGCATGATGGCCGTCCTCTACGGCGCGCCGCTGGTGATCCACGAATCCAATGCGGTGGCGGGGCTCGCCAATCGCGTGCTGGCAGTCATCGCGGATCGGGTGTTGGTTGGATTCCCGAACGCCTACGACAAGCCCATCAAGAATGCGCTGCCCAAGCTGCTGCCGAAGCCGGGCAACCCGCAGTGGCTGGGCAACCCCGTGCGCGCCGATATCGCGGCGATTGCAGCGCCCGCACAACGCTATGCCGGTCGTTCAGGGCCGTTGCGCGTGCTGGTGGTCGGCGGCAGTCTGGGTGCGCAAGGCATGAACAAGTTGGTGGTTGAAGCGCTGGCCGCGATGGCGGTCGCGGATCGCCCGCAGGTCGTGCATCAATCCGGCGCCAAGCTGTTCGATGAATTGAATGCCTTGTACACCGCAACCGGCGTCACGGCCGATGTGCTGCCTTACATCGACGACATGGCGGCGCGCTATGACTGGTGCGACGTGATCATCTGCCGCGCAGGCGCGATGACCGTGGCCGAGGTGGCGGCGGCCGGTGTCGCGGCGATCTTCATTCCGCTGCCTTACGCGGTTGAGGACGAGCAAACACACAACGCCGCGTTCTTGGCCGATCAGGGCGCGGCGCGCATCGCGCAGCAGAAGGAGACCGCGCCGCAGAAGCTTGCGGACATGCTGAAGTCACTGACACGCGATGTCTTGCAGGCGATGGCGGAAAAGGCGCGGGCGCTGGGCAAGCCGGACGCGACCGCGCACTGCGCGGCTGCTTGCACGGGAGTGCTGAAATGAAAAGCAAGATTCAGCACATCCATTTCGTCGGCATCGGTGGTTCCGGCATGTCCGGCATCGCCGAGGTGCTGTTGCAATTGGGCTACTCCGTTTCCGGGTCCGATCTGTCGGAAGGCGAAGGTGTGCGCCGCTTGCGCGAAGCGGGTGCCGCGGTGAACATCGGTCACGCTGCCGCGAATATTCGCAGTGCGGATGTGGTAGTTGTCTCATCCGCAGTTGCGCAGGACAACCCTGAAGTCGTGGCGGCGCGCGAGAAGAAGATTCCCGTCATTCCCCGCGCCGTCATGCTGGCCGAGCTGATGCGCTTCCGCCAGGGCATCGCTGTCGCCGGGACGCACGGCAAGACGACGACCACCAGTCTCGTCGCGCATGTGCTGACCGAGGCGGGAATGGACCCGACCGCGATCATCGGTGGACGGCTGAACAGCATCGGTACCAACGCCAAGCTGGGGCAGGGCGAGTATCTCGTGGCCGAGGCCGACGAGTCGGATGCGTCGTTCCTGCATCTGAAGGCCGTGATGGCGGTGGTGACCAACATCGACCGCGACCACATGGACACCTACGGCCACGACTTTGGCCGTTTGCTGTCCGCCTTCGCCGATTTCATCGAGCAGTTGCCGTTCTATGGGCTTGCCGTGCTGTGCGGCGACGATGCGAATATTCGCAGCCTGCAGCGCCGTCTGACCCGGCCCGTGCTGACGTATGGGCTGTCGGAAGATGTCGATCTGCGCGCCGTCGACATGGAGGCCCGTGGTGGCGTCATGGCATTCAGGGCCGTCGCCCGCAAGGACGGCAGCGCGCTGGATGTGCTGCTCAACCTCGCGGGCGAACACAACGTGAAGAACGCGCTGGCCGCCATCGCCATCGCGCGCGAGTGCGGGGTCGAGGATGCCGCCATCGCGCGCGCGCTGGCGAGCTTCGCTGGCGTGGGCCGTCGTTTTCAGCGCGCGGGTGAGCTGAAGCTGAAGGACGGCGCCGCACTCGTCATCGACGACTACGGCCACCATCCCGCTGAAATGGCGGCGACGATCGCGGCTGCAAGGGGCGCCTATCCCGGACGTCGTTTGCTGCTTGTGTTCCAGCCGCACCGCTACACGCGTACACGCGATCTGCTCGAAGACTTCGCGCAGGTCATCGCGCAAGCCGATGCAGCCGTGCTCACGGAAGTCTATGCGGCGGGCGAACCGCTCATCCGAGGCGCGGAAGGCCGCGATCTGGCCGCCGCCGTGCAGGGGGCTGGCGCGCCGCCGCCGTTGTTCGTGCCGCAACTTGGCGGCGTGGCGGATGCCGTGGCGAACGCCGCGCGGCATGACGACGTGGTGCTGGTCATGGGCGCCGGTTCCATCGGCCAGCTCGCGGCACAGCTCGTGCGCAGGGCGGGCACCGGTCCCGCGAACGACGCCAGGAAGGCGGCGTGATGGACATGTCCGAGACGCTCACCATGACCCCTCTGCGCGGCGTGCTCAAATCGAACGAGCCGATGGCGAAGCACGTCAGCTGGCGCGCGGGCGGCGCGGCGGCGCGCGCGTACTGGCCGGCGGATCGCGACGATCTCATCGCCTTTCTCAAGTTGCAGCGGGACGATGAACCGATCCACTTCGTCGGTCTCGGCAGCAATTTGCTGGTGCGCGATGGCGGCGTCAAGGGCACGGTGGTGTTCTTGCACGGATTGCTGAATGGCATCGAGGAACGCCCGCACGCTGACGGCGTCACGCGAATATTCGCGGAGGCGGGCGTCGCCTCGCCCAAGGTCGCGCGCCATGCCGCGCGAGCGAGTCTCGAGGGCGCTGAGTTCCTCGCGGGCGTGCCTGGCACGGTGGGCGGCGCACTCGCCATGAACGCGGGCTGCTACGGCTCGGAGACCTGGGTGTACGTGGAGTCCGTGACCACGGTGGATCGCGGCGGCATGGTGCGCGAGCGCTTCCCGGCGGACTACGACATCGGCTATCGCCACGTCGCGCTGAAGCCGCCTTCCGCCCTCCGCCTCCCGCCTCCCGAAGAATGGTTCATCGCCGCGACTTTCAAGTTCCGCCCCGGCAGCGAAGCGGTTGCCAAGGCGCGCATCACCGAATGGCTGAAGCGCCGCGTGGCGACGCAACCACTCGGCCAGCCCAATGCCGGCTCGACGTTCCGCAATCCGGCAGGCGATCACTCGGGTCGGCTGGTGGAGGCGTGCGGGCTGAAGGGATACACCGTCGGCGGCGCGCAGGTGTCGGAGAAGCACGCGAATTTCGTGGTGAATCTCGGTGGTGCGAAGGCGGCGGACATCGAGGCGGTGGTGCGGCACATGCACGACACGGTGCTGGCGAAGACCGGTGTCGATCTGGTTCAGGAAGTACGGGTCATTGGCGACGCAAAGGTGGGCAATTGAATGGTTAAGGATTTTGGAAAGGTCGCTGTCCTGATGGGTGGCCCCTCTGCCGAGCGCGAGGTCTCGCTCATGTCCGGCACGGGCGTGGTGAAAGCGCTGAGGGAGCGGGGCGTCGACGCGCACGCGTTCGATCCGGCCGAGCGCGATCTCTTCGATCTGAAGCGCGAAGGCTTTGCGCGCGTGTTCATCGCGCTGCATGGCCGCTTCGGCGAGGACGGCACGGTGCAGGGTGCGCTGGAAGTGATGCAGCTGCCCTACACCGGGTCGGGCGTCATGGCGAGCGCGCTTGCGATGGACAAGTGGCGGACCAAGATGATCTGGCAGAGCGCCGGCATTCCCACACCCAAGTACCGCATGCTGGGCGAGAGCAGCGACTGGCACGCCACGGCGCAAGACCTGGGCCTGCCGCTCATCGTGAAGCCGGGCCGCGAAGGCTCGACCATCGGTCTCACCAAGGTGGTCAACACCGTGCAATTGGGTGCGGCGTATGAGCTGGCCGCCAAGTTCGATCCGCTGGTCATCGCCGAAGAGTTCGTCGATGGCAAGGAACTCACCGTCTCGGTGCTGGGCGAACGCGCGCTGCCCATCGTGCGCATCGAGGCGCCGGAGGGCAACTACGACTATCAGAACAAATACTTCACCGACGACACGAAGTATCACTGCCCGTCCGGCATCGACGCCGCCGCCGAGACACGCATCCAGGCTGACACCATGAAGGCGTTCCGCTTGCTCGGTTGCCGGGGTTGGGGGCGTGCCGACGTGATGCTGCGCGCGGATGGCAGTTACTCATTCCTTGAAATCAACACCGCACCTGGCATGACCGGGCACAGCCTGGTGCCCATGGCCGCCCGCGCGGAAGGCATCGAATACCCGGACCTCTGCGTGGAAATCCTGGCCCTTGCGACCACCGATGTGGAGGCGTCCGAGTGATCATCTGGACGCCGAAACAGAGTCCCAAGCGAACTGGCCGTGGCGGCGGCAAGCCCGAGCCGCGAGGGCCGATGGCGACGCGTCGCGGGGCGCCTAAGAGCGATGCGAATATTCGCACCACGCTCATGAAATTCGCGCCTGCGCTGGCTGGGGTGGTCATCGGTCTTGGCGTGATCGCGGGCGCGTGGGTCGGGCTACGCCATCTGCCGCGCCTCCCGGTGACCGAGCTTGCGGTGTACGGCAAGCTGGAGCGTGTCGACGCGGAGGCGGTTCGGCTCAATGCGCTTCCCGATGGCGCCGACGTGCTGATGCTGGACTTGGCCCAAGTGCGTGAACGCGTCAAGGCGCTGCCCTGGGTGCGCGACGTGGAAGTCCGCCGCAGCCCGCCTGCGCGCATCGAGATCACCATCGAAGAGCATCAGCCGCTGGCGATCTGGCGGGAGCAGGATCGCACGCTGCTGGTGAACACGAAGAGCGAAATCTTCACCGCCGACCACGACCTCAAGCTGCCCGTGATGGCGGGGCCGGCCGGCACCGCATCGCTGGTCGTGGCGGAGGCCGCCCGCGTGGCATCCGTGCTGGGCGAGATTCCGGCGGAAGTGCATCTCTCCGACCGGCGCGCCTGGTCGGTGAAGCTGGCGGACAACACCCGCATCGAACTTGGGCGCGAAGAGACGCTGGCGCGGCTGGAGCGATTCGCGCGCGTGCGCCAGGACATCACGATGCTGAAGCAGCCGGGTTTGCGCGTGGACCTGCGCTATCCGTCCGGACTCGCCATCCAGAAGACACCGGAAATTCTGCAATACGAAAAAGAACAAGCCAGCCGAAAGAAGAAAGCATGAACAAGCCGCGCGAAACCAAGAATCTGCTCGTTGCCCTCGACATCGGCACGTCCAAGATCGTCGCCATCGTGGCCGAGGTCACGCCGGATGGCGCGCTCGAAGTCATCGGCATGGGCAGTCACCCGTCAAAGGGACTCAAGAAGGGCGTGGTGGTGAATATCGAGGCGACGGTCAACGGCATCCAGCGTGCGCTGGAGGAGGCCGAGTTGATGGCCGATGTGAAGATTCGCGACGTGCTGACCGGTATCGCCGGCTCGCACATCAAGAGCTTCAACTCGCACGGCATGGTCGCCATCAAGGACAAGGAAGTCTCGCAGTTCGACGTGGACCGCGTGATCGAAACCGCGCGAGCGGTGAACATTCCGATGGACCAGCAGATTCTGCACATCCTGACCCAGGAATTCATCATCGACGGGCAGGAGGACGTGCGCGAACCCGTGGGCATGAGCGGCGTGCGCCTTGAAGTGAAGGTGCATATCGTCACCGGCGCCGTTTCGGCGGCGCAGAACATCATGAAGTGCGTGCGCCGCTGCGGGCTGGAACCGCGTGATCTGGTGTTGCAGCCGCTGGCGTCCGCGCTGGCCGTGCTGTCGCAGGATGAGAAAGACCTCGGTGTGTGCCTCGTGGACATCGGCGGCGGCACGACTGACATCGCCGTCTTCACTGGCGGCGCCATTCGTCATACCGCCGTGATCCCGATCGCCGGTGACCAGATCACCAATGACATCGCGATGGCATTGCGCACGCCGACCAAGGATGCGGAGGACATCAAGATCGCGCATGGCTGCGCGCTCCGCCAGTTGGCGAGCGTCAACGATGTGATCGAAGTGCCGGGTGTCGGTGATCGCGAGCCGCGCCAGCTATCGCGCCAGACGCTGGCCGAAGTGATCGAGCCGCGCGTCGAGGAGCTCTATTCGCTGATCCAGCGTGAACTGCGCCAGTCCGGATTCGAGGAGCTGATGTCCTCCGGCATCGTGCTGACCGGGGGCAGTTCATCGCTGGCGGGCATGGTCGAGCTGGGCGAGGAGGTGTTCCACATGCCGGTGCGTCTCGGCGTGCCGAACTACACCGGGGGCTTGTCGGAGGTGGTGCGCAACCCGCGCTATTCGACCGGCGTCGGGCTGCTGATTTCCGGACTTGAGCAGATGAAGCGCGACCAGCACGTGCGCATGCAGGTCGGCAATGTGAACCATCTTTTTGAGCGCATGAAGAAATGGTTCACGGGGAATTTTTGAGATTCCGTTTTCAAGTTGTTTTCTATGAAGTGTCGCAGTGGACGTACTTACCAAGCAGAGGAGAGTAACCATGATTGAGCTAGTGGAATCACAACAACCTGAAGCCGTCATCAGGGTGATCGGCGTGGGAGGCTGCGGGGGCAACGCGGTCGACCATATGATCAACAATGGCGTCCACGGCGTGGAGTTCATCACGATGAACACCGATGCCCAGGCGCTCAAACGCAGCCAGGCACGCACGCAACTGCAACTGGGCACGGGCACCACCAAGGGCCTGGGCGCGGGTGCGAACCCCGATGTGGGCCGCATGGCCGCCATCGAGGATCGTGAGCGCATCCAGGAACTGGTGGAAGGTGCGGACATGCTCTTCATCACCGCCGGCATGGGTGGCGGAACGGGCACGGGTGCCGCACCCATCGTGGCCGAGATCGCTCGCGAAATGGGCATCCTCACCGTCGCCGTCGTGACCAAGCCCTTCTCGTTCGAAGGCAAACGGCAGCGCGTGGCCGAGGCCGGCATCGAGGCGCTGAAGCAGCATGTCGACTCGCTCATCATCATCCCCAACGACCGTCTCATGGAAGTGCTGGGCGATGACGTGAGCTACGAGGATGCCTTCCGCGCGTCCAACGATGTGTTGAATGGCGCCGTCGCCGGCATCGCCGAGGTGATCAACTGCCCGGGCCTCGTGAACGTCGACTTTGCCGACGTGCGCACGGTGATGAGCGAGAACGGGGTCGCCATGATGGGGTCGGCCATGGCCTCGGGCGCGGATCGTGCCCAGGTCGCCGCCGAGCGCGCCGTGGCCAGCCCGTTGCTGGAGGACGTGAACCTGACGGGTGCGCGCGGCGTGCTGGTCAATATCACCGCCAGCAAGTCGCTGAAGTTGAAGGAAGTGCATGAGGTCATGAACACCATCCGCAGCTTCACGGCTGAAGATGCGACCGTGATCTATGGCAACGTGCTGGATGACGCCATCGGCGATCAACTCCGCGTGACCATCGTGGCCACCGGCCTCGGCGGCAGTTCGTCCCAGCGCCAGCCGAAGATGGTGTACTCGGCGCCGGTGATGCAGCGTACCGGCACGGATGACGCCATCGGCAACATGCCCGGCATGCAGGCCGGCGCGCAAGTCAACTACAGCGAGCTGGACACGCCCGCTGTCACTCGCCGCCGCCGTGATGCCACGGTGAACGCGATGCAGCAATCCGGGGTTGAGATGTATGACATCCCGGCGTTCTTGAGAAAGCAGGCGGACTGACGATCAGTTCGCCGCAGTTGGCGATATCGCAGGGCTTGCCTCGCCCTGCCTGATGTACCCGGCTCCCGGCGCGATCTCCTCTCTCGCGCCGGGCGGCCTCGCACCCCCTTGCGTTTTGGTGTGTTGCTCTGGCGCTAGGTGCGAAAGCGCAGCTTCATCACGATCACAGACAGCGCAAGCCCGAGCGTCACGATGTTGGCCACAATGACGGGCGTCGCGTTCAGCATCAATCCGTACGAGAGCCAGAGCAGGATGCCGACGGTGAGAACGCAATACATGGGTAGCGAGATGTCGCGGGCGTTGCGCGTGCGCCAGATTTGCCAAACCTGCGGGACGAAGGCGAGCGTGGTGCAGGTGGCGGCAAGGGTGCCGATGAGGTCGTGCGAAGGCGTGTTGATCATGAGGGACTGATGTGGTGATGCGAATATTCGCAAGACTGCCACATTCACATTACCCTCTTGCCGAGCTTGGCTGAACATTGCGCATGCTAAAATCAATTCCATTCAAAATCAGAGAGTTAAATTCTCTCTCGCAAACTGACATGATCCTTCAGCGCACCCTTCGCAATGTCGTCCGCGCCACCGGCGTCGGTGTCCACACCGGCACCAAGGTGGTCATGGTCCTGCGCCCCGCGCCGGCCGACACGGGCATTGTGTTCTGTCGGACGGATCTGCCAGGCAATCCAGAGGTTCGCGCGCATGCGCTGAACGTCAAGGACACGCGCATGGCGACGGTGATCGAAGGCAATGGCGCGCGCATCTCGACCATCGAACATTTGTTGTCCGCCTTCGCCGGGCTGGGCATCGACAATGCCTATGTCGATCTATCCGCCGAGGAAGTGCCGATCATGGATGGCAGTGCGGCGCCGTTCGTGTTCCTGCTCCAATCCGCCGGGCTGGTTGAGCAGTCGAAGTCCAAGCAGTACATCAGAGTCATGAAACCGGTCGAGATCGTGTCCGGTGACAAGGGCGCGAAGCTGGTGCCGTTTGACGGCTTCAAGCTCACCTTCTCCATCGAATTCAATCACCCGGTGTTCCAGTCCACGGCGTCGCAAGTGGAGCTCGACTTCGCCAAGATGTCTTTCGTCAAAGAGGTGTCGCGCGCGCGCACGTTCGGCTTCACCCATGAAGTCGAGATGCTGCGCGAAAAGGGTCTGGGCCGCGGCGGCTCGCTGGAAAACGCCATCGTCATCGACGACTTCCGCGTGCTGAATGCCGAGGGCTTGCGTTTCGATGATGAATTCGTGAAACACAAGGCGCTCGACGCGGTGGGCGATCTCTATACGTTGGGCCATCCGCTCATCGGCGCCTATGTCGGCCACAAGTCCGGCCATGCGCTCAACAATCAGCTGGCCCGCGCGCTGCTGGCCGACGCGACCGCGTTTGAAATGGTGACCTTCGAGGCGCGCGACGACGTGCCGGCGGCGTTCGCCAACCTGCGTCTCCAGTCCGTCTGAGCTTGCCGCCATGATGATCGGCGTGAGGATTGTCCTCTTGCTGGGCATCGTCGTGGTGCTGGTGCCGCTCCTCGCCTACTTCATCACCCGCAATCCGCGCTTCTACCAGTTCGCCTTGAAGGCGGCCAAGGTCATCGTGGCTTTGCTGGTTGCCATCGGCCTTATCTACCTGGCTGAGCGGATCATTCTCGTTTTGTAGTCTTCGTGGCCTGCCGCGCCCGGTGGCGGCGAATGGATTCCACAACGTCTTTCAAGGGCGAGTCCGACAAGCCCTCGGCGAGTTTGTCCAATACCGGTGCCGGCACCGGTTCGCGCGCCACCGGGCGGCGTCCGGCGGGAGAATCATGGGCCGCCCAACCAGGTTGCAATTCAATGCGGATTTCTGTAACCTCTTGTTCCTTCATTTGAATTTGCTTCAACAGGCGTGGTACCAAAGGCTTCAACCGAGTCGCCACCGCCGCACTGGCAGTTCCCACAACAAGGGTAGATCCCACCAAAGCCGAAACCCGGCTGGCCCGCACGAAGGATTCGCGCAAGGGCAAGTCTTCGTCCACGAGGGTGGCGAGGGCGTCAAGATAAACGTGTTGCAGCGCATTGATATGCCGCGCCTGTTTGAGTAGCGGCCTCAGGGCGTCGTTCTCGCCAAGAAACGTTCCCAATGAGCGGTTTTTCGGAACGGTTTTCAAGGTGTGGGGAGGGTTTGAGTGAACATCATTCTGGTGTCGGACAGTCTAGCAAAGAGCCGCATCGTGACCATTTCACAGGGGCAGATCATTGCCGCTGCGATTGGCCTGCTCGCTGCGGGTTTCGTGCTGGCCCTGGGCACGTATTTCGTGACCATGAACTATGCGGTCGACTTGAAGAATCCTTATCTGCGCACGCTGTTTTCCAAGCTGCATCAGAAAGAGATGCAGCAGGCCGAGACCGAAATGCGTGACAACCTGAACGCCATGGCGGTGAAGCTGGGCGAGATTCAGGCGCGCATCATGCGGCTGGATGCGTTCGGCGAGCGTCTCGGCAAGGCGGCGGGCATCAAACCCACCGAGTTCCGCTTTGGCGAGCCGCCGGCCCAGGGTGGCGCCGTGCCCTCCGCGGAACTGCAGCGCGAGATTTCAGCGGTCGAAATGAAGACGCGGCTGGAGGAGCTGACCCGCGTTCTGGATGACCGCAGCGACAAGCTGGGCATCCTCGACTCCATCCTGATGGAAGGCCGGGTCGCGCAGAAGGCCATACCCACCGTGCTGCCGGTGGAAGCGGGCTACTTCTCATCGAACTTCGGCTATCGCATCGACCCCTTCAACGGCAAGAGCGTGTTCCACACCGGCGTCGACTTCGTGGCGCCAGCCGGCACGCCAGTGGTGGCGGCGGCGGGCGGCGTCGTCTCCGCGGCCGAGTTCCACCCGGAATATGGACACATGGTCGACATCGATCATGACAACGGACTCACGACGCGCTATGCCCATCTGTCGAAATACCAGGTCAAGCTGGGCGACGTGGTGCTGAAGGGGCAACACGTCGGCGACGTCGGCGCCACGGGCCGCGCGACGGGTTCGCATCTGCACTTCGAGGTGCGCGAAAAGGGCGTGCCGCTGAATCCCAACCGTTTCCTCGCCGCAACCCGCCTGCCCGCCGGCGTTTCAGCCATACCCACGCCGCCCCCCGGTGCGCCGACCGCCGCCAGCGTCGCGGCCGCGTTGCGGCAGGACGCACGCGCCGCGGCGACCCACAAGCCTTGAATTCCATCCCGGCGGCTTGCAATCGCCGGGCGAGGCTCCATATCCCCTCTGTTCTCCGAGGGTCGTGGCGGGTCGTTGGCGCGTCCCGGTGACGGGGCGCATTCCTTTATAATTCCGGGTTTTGCCGCCGCTGCTGGCGGCGGATTCCGTTCAGAACCCTCCCAGCCGGACCCCCCATGTTCAATACCCTCCTCAAAGCCGTTTTCGGCAGCCGCAATGACCGCCTGCTGAAGCAGTACCGCCAACGTGTCGTCCGCATCAACGCGCTCGAGCCCGAGATGCAGAAGCTGACGGACGCGGAACTGCGCGCCAAGACCGACGAATTCAAGGCACGGTTCGCCAAGGGGGAGACGCCGGACGGCCTGCTTCCCGAGGCCTTCGCGGTCGTGCGCGAGGCCGGCAAGCGCGTGTTGAACATGCGCCACTTCGATGTGCAGCTGATCGGCGGCATGGCGCTGCACGAAGGCAAGATCGCGGAAATGCGCACGGGTGAAGGCAAGACGCTGGTGGCGACGCTGCCTTCGTACCTGAACGCATTGACGGGCAAGGGCGTGCATGTGGTCACGGTGAATGACTATCTCGCTTCGCGTGACGCGGCCTGGATGGGCCGGCTGCACCAGTTCCTGGGCCTCACCGTGGGCTGCAACCTCTCGCAGATGCCGCACGACGCGAAGCTGCAGGCGTTCGCCGCCGACATCACCTACGGCACCAACAACGAGTTCGGCTTCGACTACTTGCGCGACAACATGGTCACGCAGGCATCCGAGCGGGTCATGCGCGGCTTGAACTTCGCCATCGTCGACGAGGTGGACTCGATCCTGATCGACGAGGCGCGCACCCCGCTCATCATCTCCGGCCAGGCGGAGGATTCGGCCGAGATGTACCAGAAGATCAACCTCCTCGTGCCCAATCTCGCCAAGCAGGAAAGCGAAGAGGGGCCGGGCGATTTCTGGGTCGATCTCAAGCAGCATACGGTGCTGTTGTCGGAGGACGGCCACGAGCACGCCGAACAGCTGATGAACGAAGCCGGCCTCCTGCCGCCCAACTCCAGTCTGTACGATCCGTCCAACATCATGCTGATGCATCACCTCATGGCGGCGGTGCGCGCGCACGCGCTGTATCACCGCGACCAGCATTACGTGGTCAACGGCGGCGAAATTGTCATTGTCGACGAGTTCACCGGCCGCATGATGCCGGGCCGGCGCTGGTCGGATGGCCTGCACCAGGCGGTGGAGGCGAAGGAAGGCGTGCGCATCCAGTCCGAGTCGCAGACGCTCGCGTCGATCACGTTCCAGAACTATTTCCGCCTCTACAACAAGCTGGCCGGCATGACCGGCACGGCCGACACCGAAGCCTTCGAGTTCCAGCACATCTACAACCTGGAAACCGTGTTGATCCCGCCGAACCGTCCCGTGGTGCGGAAGGATCGCAACGATCAGGTGTTCCTCACCGCCGCCGAGAAGCACAAGGCGATCATCGCCGACGTCAAGGATTGCCACGATCGCGGGCAGCCGGTGTTGCTGGGCACCACCTCGGTTGAGAACTCCGAGTTTCTCTCCGAGATGCTGAAAGCGGAGGGCCTGCCGCACAACGTTCTGAACGCGAAGCAACACGCGCGCGAAGCCGAGATCGTCGCGCAGGCGGGCCGGTCGAAGCAGATCACCATCGCCACCAACATGGCCGGCCGCGGCACGGACATCGTGCTGGGCGGCAACCCGGAAAGCGCGATCAAGGCCGCCGAGGAAGACGAAAGTCTCGACGAGGCCGGCAAGGCGGAGCGCGTTGCGAATATTCGCAAGGACTGGCAGGTGCTGCATGACCAGGTGGTGGCCGCGGGCGGCCTGCATATCGTCGGCTCCGAGCGCCATGAATCACGCCGCATCGACAACCAGTTGCGCGGCCGCGCGGCTCGCCAGGGCGACCCGGGCTCGTCGGTGTTCTACCTGTCGTTCGAGGACCCGCTGCTCAAGATTTTCGCGGCCGAGCGCATCAAGGGCATCATGCAGCGCTTGAAGCTCCCCGAAGGCGAGGCCATCGAGGCGCGCATGGTCACGCGCTCCATCGAGAACGCCCAGCACAAGGTCGAGCAGCGCAACTTCGACATCAGGAAGCAGTTGCTGGAGTACGACGACGTCGCCAACGATCAGCGCAAGGTGATCTATCACCAGCGCGCCGAGTTGCTCGAGTCGCAGGACATCAGCAGCACGATTTCGGCCATGAGAACGGATGTGCTGCGCGCGACGGTGCAGCAATTCGTGCCGGCGGAAAGCCTGGAGGATCAATGGGATGTGCCGGGACTCACCGCCGCGCTGGAAAGCGAATATTCGCTGACCGTACCCATCGCCCAGTGGATGAAGGATGACAGCGAGCTCGATTCCGAGAAGATCGCCGCAGAGGTCATCAAACTCGCGGACGAAGCCTACCGCGCCAAGTTCGCCCAAGTCGAGGCGAGCCTGTTGCACCAGTACGAGCGTGCCGTGATGCTGCAAAGCATTGACAGCCACTGGCGTGAGCATCTGGCGGCGCTGGACTATTTGCGCCAAGGGATCCATCTGCGGGGCTACGCGGCCAAGCAGCCCAAGCAGGAATACAAGCGCGAGGCGTTTGAGCTCTTCAGCAATCTGCTGGATCAGGTGAAGCGTCAGGTGACTCAGATCCTGATGAGTGTCCAAGTCGCTTCGCGCGAGGAAGTGGAAGCGGCGGAGCGCGCCGCCGAGGAAGCCGCCCAGGCGGTGAAGAATGTGCAGTATCGCCACGCCAATCCCGACGAGCCGGAGGAGGACGCGGCGGCGCCCCCGGACGCGATCGCCCAGCCCTTCGTGCGGTCCAGCGAGAAGGTCGGCCGCAACGATCCCTGCTGGTGCGGCAGCGGCAAGAAATTCAAGCACTGCCACGGCAAGCTGAGCTGACACCCGGGGTTCTCAGCCCGGGCTTCGGGCTCGGGAATTGGGGCCGGAGCAGGGGTTCGGGCTGCCATCAATCTGCGCTAGCATTCGTAGGTTGAGTTCATGCGGCGTTCGCACAGCGAACGCCCAGAGTTTCAAGTCCCCAATCCCGAACCCCGAGTTCCGCAAAAATGCCCGTCAACTACACGCCCCCCGATCCCGCTTCACTGCTTCCCGTGCCCGGCGTCGCGCTCGGCATCACCGAAGCGAATATTCGCAAGCCCAACCGCAAGGATGTGCTCCTCATTCAACTTGAGGCGGGCTCCCATGTCGCCGGCGTGTTCACCCAAAACCGGTTCTGCGCCGCGCCGGTGCGGGTGTGCCGCGAGCATCTCGGCAAGTCATCAGCCATGCGCGCCATCGTGGTGAACACGGGCATCGCCAACGCCGGCACGGGTGAGCAAGGTCTCACCGCCGCGCGGCAGACCTGTGGCCACGTCGCGGTCGCGCTGGGCTGCAAGCCGGAGGATGTGTTGCCGTTTTCCACTGGCGTGATCATGGAGCACCTGCCCGTGGACCGGCTCGCCGCCGGGGTGGCCGCCGCCGCCACCAAGCTGGCGCCGGACAACTGGTTCGCCGCCGCTGAGGCCATCATGACCACCGACACCGTGCCCAAGGCCGTGTCGAAGCGCATCGACATCGATGGCGCCCCGGTCACCATCACCGGCATCTCAAAGGGTGCGGGCATGATCCAGCCCAACATGGCGACCATGCTGGGCTTCATCGCGACCGACGCTTTAGTGGGCGAGGACGTGCTGCAGCACATCGCGGCGTACGCGGCGGACCAGTCGTTCAACGTCATCACCGTGGATGGCGACACATCGACCAATGATTCCTTCGTCATCGCCGCCACCAACAAGGCCGGCAACCCGCCCATCAACGGCGAGGGCACGGCGGAATTCACCAAGCTCCGCGACGCGATCACCGAGGTCGCCATCCTGCTCGCCCAGGCCATCGTTCGCGATGGTGAAGGCGCCACCAAGTTCATGAGCATCACCGTCGAGGGCGGCGAGTCGCGCGAGGAGTGCGTGCGGGTCGGCAAGTCCATCGCCCACTCGCCGCTGGTGAAGACGGCGTTCTTCGCGAGCGATCCCAATCTCGGCCGCATTCTCGCCGCCATCGGCAACGCCGGCGTGGAGGATCTCGACACGTCACGGGTGAAACTGTGGCTGGGCGACATTCTGGTGAGCGAAAACGGCGGCCGCGCCGCGAGCTACACGGAAGCGCAGGGCCAGGCCGTCATGAAGCAGGCGGAAATCACGGTGCGGGTCGCGCTTGAGCGCGGACGCGAGGCGGCCACGGTGTGGACCTGCGACTTTTCCTACGATTACGTGAAAATCAACGCAGATTACAGATCGTGACGGTGGACCCGAAGTCGTTGGAGCGATTGCTGGCTCGCGCGGAGTCCGTGCTCGCGCGGCTGGAGTCGCATCTCCCGCCCCGCAACGCCGACGTCGACTGGAAAGCGCTCGCCTTCCGCTGGAAGCGCCGCAACGGCGCCGGCGCGCTGCATGCGGTGAAGCATCCGCACGTCATTCGCTTCGACGATCTGCACGACATTGACGACCAGAAGGCGCGGCTCGACGCCAACACCCGCCATTTCGTGAAGGGCCTGCCGGCCAATAACGTGCTGCTCACCGGCGCGCGCGGCACCGGCAAGTCTTCGCTGGTGAAAGCGGCGTTGCAAAAGTACGCGAAGCACGGGCTGCGACTGATTGAAGTGGATCGCGTTGATCTCGTCGATCTGCCCGAGATTGTCGATCTCATTGCCCAACGCCCCGAGCGGTTCATCGTTTTCAGCGACGACCTCTCCTTCGAGGCCAGCGACCCCGGCTACAAGGCGCTGAAGTCGGTGCTCGATGGCGGTGTGGCCGCGCTGACCGAGAACGTGCTCATCTATGCCACCAGCAATCGCCGTCACCTCATGCCGGAACACATGGCGGAGAACCTGGCCGCCAAACACACCGGCGAAGGCGAGATCCATCCCGAGGAAACGACCGAGGAAAAGGTGTCGCTGTCGGAGCGCTTCGGCCTCTGGCTGTCGTTCTACCCCTTCGACCAGGACCAGTATCTGCGCATCGCCGCGCACTGGTCGGGCGAGTTGTCAGGCACGTCCGTCGACATTGCGAATATTCGCAAGGATGCCTTGCTTTGGGCGCTGGAGCGTGGCTCGCGATCGGGCCGCATCGCGTGGCAATTCGCCCGCCATTGGGCGGCGGAACACGCGGCTTCGCGCAAGCCATGAAAGTCACCCACGTCGCCGCCGCTGTGTTCCTGCGGCCGGACGGCGCGTTTCTGTTGGCACAGCGCCCCGACGGCAAGCCCTATCCGGGCTACTGGGAATTTCCCGGCGGCAAGGTCGAGCCGGGCGAATCAGCCCATGATTGTCTGGTCCGTGAGATCAGGGAAGAGCTGGATGTCGAGGTACTGGACGCCACGCCGTGGATCGTGCGGGTGCATGCCTACACCCATGCGACGGTCCGGCTCAACTTCTTCCGGGTGACTCGATGGCAGGGCGAGTTTCGCGGGATGGAAGGCCAGGCGCATGTTTGGCAGGACGTGCGGCGCCCGAGCGTCAGCCCGATGCTGCCGGCCAACACGCCCGTGTTTCGCGCGCTGGCGGTGCCCGATCGCATGGCGATCAGCAACGTCGCAGCGCTGGGCCTGCGCGAATATTCGCTTAGGCTGGAGCGCGCCCTTCAGTCAGGTCTGCGCTGGCTGGTGCTGCGTGAACCCGACTTGCCCGATGTGGACGTGGCCGAAGCCGCGCGTGAATTGGGCGCGAAGCTGCATGCGGTGGGCGGCACGCTGCTGCTTAGCAGCCGTCATGACGCAACTCGCATTCCCGACATCGACGGAATCCATCTCACCTCGCGCGATCTCATGGCGTCCTCGGCGCGACCCGAGGGCGCGCGGGTCACGGCGTCTTGCCACACGCGTGAAGACATCGCGCATGCCGACGCGCTTGGGCTTGACGCGGTGGTCGCCGGGCCTGTGCTGGCCACGGCGTCGCATCCCGGCGCATCGCTGGGTTGGGAGGCATTCGCCGATCTGGTGCGGGATCCGCCGCTGCCCGTGTTCGCGCTGGGGGGCCTCGCGGCGGGCGATGTTGCGCAGGCGCAGGCGCTCGGCGCGCAAGGTGTGGCTTATCAGCGCTCGCTCTAGAAGTGCCGGGGCAGATCGCCCGGCGCGTGGCACAGCACGCGCGCGCCAGCGTTGGTGAGTTCCTCCGCTGACCCGTAGCCCCAGGTCACGCCCACGGATTCGATGCCGTTCTTCGCCGCGCCGATCACGTCGTGCTTCCGGTCGCCGAACATGCGGCAGCATGCGGGGTCGAGCGCTTCGGTCGCCAGGAGATGCGCGATCAACTCACCCTTGTCGTCGCGCCGCCCGTCCAGCTCGCAACCGTAGATGCCGCTGAACAGCGGCGACAGCTCGAAGTGATCAAGGATGCGCGTCGCGTACACATGCGGCTTCGATGTCGCCAGAAACAAGCGGTGTCCCATCTTTTGCGCCTGGAGCAACGACTCGCGAATATTCGCGTACAACGCGTTCTCGAACAGGCCGACTGTGGCGAAGCGCTCGCGATACGCGGCCAGCGCGACTTCGATCCGCTCGCGATCATCGGTCTTGAGCAATCGACCAAAGGTCGGGCGTAGCGGCGGCCCGATCGCGAAGTGAAGCTCATCGAGCGGTGGCGGTGTCGCGCCCATGCGTTGCAGCGCATGGGCGATGCACTTGGTGATGCCCTCCTTCGGATCGGTCAGGGTGCCGTCGAGATCGAAGAGCAGTGCGGTGCGGTGCGCCATCACTCAGTGCTTGTGCGAGTGCGTGTCCTTCTCCTGCGCCTTCGCCTTGACGTCCAGCACGATGGTCTTCTTCGCCGCGTCTTCGAACGTGAGCTTGAGTGGCACCTCGTCGCCTTTCTTGATCGGCTGCTTCAGCTGCATGAGCATGACGTGGAGCCCGCCGGGCTTGAGATCGACCAGCTTGCCCGCCGGAATGTCCACGGCATCAACCGCCGACATGCTCATCACGCCATCCTTCATCGACATCTGATGAATTTCGGTCATGCCGGCCACCGGAGACTCGGCCTTCACCAGCTTCATGGGCTTGGCGCTCTTGATGTGCATGTAAGCGGCGGAGACGCTGGCGCCAGGCACGGTGGTGCGCGCCCAGACGTCGAAGACTTTCAACTCGGTCTTGCCAGCGGGCTGGGCATGTGCGGTGAGTGCGGCAGAGGCGAAGAGAGTCAGGGCGATGGTTCGCAGGTTCATGGTCACGGTCCTTGCAGAAGTGAAGTCGGGTTGAGAAAGGTCGCAATGATGGCAGGATTCGTGGCGGCGGCGGTCCAATGCACGATGCCGAGGCACGGCGCCGCGAGACGCGCATGGAGCGCCGCGATGTTCTCGTCGCGCGCGGGCATGGTGGCATCGATCGAGTTGCCCACCCAGCCCGCGAGCGTGAGGCCCCGCGCACGGATGGCTTCGGCCGTCAGCAGCGCGTGATTGAGACAGCCGAGGCGCAGTCCCACGACGAGAATCACCGGCAGCGCCAGTTCATGCGCCAGATCGGCGGTGTCGGCGTCGTCGTTCAGTGGCACCACGAATCCACCCACGCCTTCGACCAACACGGCGTCGGCGCGTTCGGTGAGGGCCGCGAACGCCTTGCGAATATTCGCAAGATCGATGGCCACACCTTCCTGCGCCGCCGCGATGTGCGGGGCGATGGCGGCTCGCAACGGGTAAACATTGATGTCGTCCGCGCTCACGGCGACGTTGGCGGCCGCCAATAGCTGATCCACATCCTCGTTGCGCCAGACGCCGTCTTTCAGCTCGCAGCCAGCGGCGACCGGCTTCATGCCCACGCAGCGCCGCCCGCCCACCTGCAGGGCGCGCACCAGGCCGGCGGTGACGACGGTCTTGCCCACGCCGGTATCGGTGCCCGTGATGAAAAAGTGGCTCATGCGGTCAGCGCTTCGGTTGAAAGTGAATAACCTGCTGGCCACTGTCGCGTGCGGCCAGCGCCGGCTTCCACGCGTGGCCGTACACGACTTCGTAGGTCGCGGGCAGACGGCCCTCGCGGCGGAAGGTTTCGTAAGCAGTGTTCAGGCGAGCCCAGCGTGACTTGCCCATCAGTCCGCGCTCGCGCCCGGGCAGGACGTTGTGCGCGCCGATGTCCTTCAGCTCGCACAGGAGCGGCCGGAGCTCGGCGTAGGTCAGCGTAAGGTGCTCCATGTCCATCACCGGGTCGGCGAGGCGTGCCCGCACCATCTGGTCACCGAGATCGTGCATGTCGATGAACTGGTTGACGTGCGGCTTGCCGTCCACTTCCAGAAACGCGGCGCGCAGCTCCTTCAACGTGTCCGGGCCGAAGGTGCTGAAGAGCAGCAGACCGCGGGGGCGGAGCACGCGCGCGGCTTCCGCGAATATTCGCACCGGATCGCACCACTGCAGCGCAAGGTTGGAGAACACCAGATCCACACTGGCATCGGCGAGCGGCAGCGCTTCGGCATCCGCGCACACCCAGTCCATGCGCGCGGGCGACGCGATGCGCTTGAACCACGAGGGCTGGTGCAAGTCGCGCGCGCGGTCGAGCATGGTGAGCGCCAGGTCGAGCGAGACGAGATGCGCGCCCGCGAAGCGTTGGCGCAGCGGCTTGGTCGCGTAACCCGTGCCGCTGCCGAGGTCGAGCACGCGCGCGGGCTCGAGGCGGATGTAGTCCAGGCGTTCGAGCAAACGATCCGCGATTTCGCGCTGCAGCGTGGCCGCGGCGTCGTATGTCGCGGCGGCGCGCTCGAAGGATTGGCGCACGGCGGCGCGTTCAGGGAGCGGGGGCGGAGCGGCCATCACGTGGCTTTCAGGAATCGCGTCATGGCGTCGGCCACGGTATCGCGATGGGACAGAAAGGGCGCGTGCGCCGCGTCCTCCACTTCAACGTACTTCGCGCGTTCGATGTGTTGTCCCAGCCAGCGACCCGCGCCCACTGGGGTGAGTGCATCGCGGTCGCCATGCAGCACCAGCGTCGGCGCGGCTATGCGCGTCATGTCCGGTCTCAAGTCGGTGTCGCCCAAGAGATCGAGACCCTCGCCCAACACATCCGGATGCGGTTCGCCGCGCAGGAAGAGTGTCCGCGTCAGCTCACGCAGCGCGGCGCGCGCGGCGCTGTCGTGCAGCACCTGCAGCGCCAGGAAGGAATTCAGCGTGGCGCGGTAGTTCGTCGCCAGCTTCTGCGCGAAGTCCGCCAACACCTCGGGCCGCATGGCGGCGTGCCAGTCGGCGCGCTGCACAAAGCAGGGGGTGGTGCCGATCAGCACGAGCTTGCGCGGCGGCGCATGCAGCGCGATTCGCATCGCCACCTGTCCGCCCAGAGACCAGCCCGCCAGCGAATATTCGCGAGGCAGATGCGCTGCGACATCGCGGGCGATGCCATCGAGGTCGCGCCACGCCTGGTCACGCGAGTGACCGTGGCCCGGCAGATCGACCAGATGCAAGGTGAAATGCGCCGCGAGCTTCTCCGCAAGCGGCGCCCAAACCCCGCCGTGCAGGCCCCAGCCATGCAGCATGACCAGATCGGGACCGTTGCCAAGCGTTTCAACATGGAGGCTCACGCGGGCACCTCGCGCAGTGCGGCGAGCAGGCGGTCGATGTCGTCGAAGGTGTGCGCGGCGCTGAGCGACACGCGCAGGCGCGCCGTGCCTGCCGGCACCGTCGGCGGGCGGATGACCGGCGCCCAGATGCCGCGTCGCAGCAACGCGTCGGAAACTCGCAGTGCGGTCGCGTTGTCACCGATGACGAGGGGTTGAATGGCGGTCACGCCGTGACCGAGCCACCAACCGCGCGCGGTCGCTACCGGCGCGGCGCCTTGGCGGAAGTGGGCAATGTTCTCCCGCAATGCGCGCCGCAGCGCATCGCCTTCGCGCACGAGGTCCAGCGCCTTCAGTGTGGCCTGCGCGATCATGGGCGGCGCGGCGGTGGTGAAGAGATAGCAGGGGGCGGTCTGCATGATCCAGTCGGCGATGTCGCGCCGCGCGGCCACGAAGGCGCCTGCCGTGCCGACGGCCTTGCCCAGTGTCGCCATGACAACGATTCGCGGCGACCGCAAACCCAGTTCGGCGAGCGTGCCGCGACCTTCCGGCCCCAGCACGCCGAAGCCATGCGCGTCATCAACCACCAGCAGCGCGTCATGCCGCTCGGCCAGGGCCAGCATCTCGGCGAGCGGCGCAACGTCGCCATCCATGCTGAACACGGCATCGGTCGCGATGAGCTTGCGCTTTGCGTCCGATGCGTCCAACAAGGATCGCAGGTGGGCAATGTCACCATGCGCATACCGGCGAAATTCCGCGCGGGAGAGGCGCGCGCCGTCATTCAGGCAGGCGTGGTTCAGCTTGTCGGCGCAGATCAGCGTCTCGCGGTCGGCCAGCGCGGTGAGGAGGGCGAGATTGGCGAGGTAGCCGGTGGAGAAAAGCAGCGCTGATTCGCATTGCGAATATTCGCAAAGGGCCGCTTCAAGTTGGGCGTGGGCGGTTGAATGGCCCGAGAGAAAGTGCGCGGCACCCGACCCGACGCCGAATCGCTCCGCGCCAGCCTGCGCCGCCTGGACAATTTCGGGATGCGCGGCCAACCCGAGATAGTCGTTGCTTGCGAACGAGAGCAGTTCGCGGCCATCGACGGTGAGATGCGGCCGCTGCGGTGATGACACCGTGCGCCGCACGCGCAAGCGATGATCCGCAGCCAGCGCATCGAGCCGGCTACCGAAATCCCAGACGGTCACGGCGGTTTCGCTACAGCGGCTTGATGTCGAGCTTGGCGAAGAGCGCGCGGTCGCGGTCCGCTTCCGGGTTGCCGGTGGTCAGCAACTTCTCGCCGTGGAAAATCGAGTTGGCGCCCGCGATAAAGCAGAGCGCCTGCACCGCTTCCGGCATCTCCTGCCGCCCGGCGGACAGGCGCACGAAACTCTTCGGCATGGTGATGCGCGCCACCGCGATGGTGCGCACGAATTCGCTCCAGTCCAGCGCGTTCTCACCCTGCAACTCGCCATGCAAAGGCGTGCCCTCCACCTGCACCAGATTGTTGATCGGCACGGACTCGGGCTGCGGATCGAGATTGGCCAATTGCGCGATGAGTCCCGCGCGCTGCGTGCGCGATTCGCCCATGCCCACGATGCCGCCACAGCAGACGTGAATGCCGGCATCGCGCACGCGCTCCAGCGTGTCGAGACGGTCCTGATAGTCGCGTGTCGTGATGATGTCGCCGTAGAACTCGGGTGCGGTGTCGAGGTTGTGGTTGTAGTAGTCGAGGCCGGCGTCCTTCAACTGCTCGGCCTGACCTTCCTTCAGCATCCCCAACGTGCAGCACGTCTCCAGGCCCAGCGCCTTCACCTCGCGCACCATGTCCAGCACCGGCTCCAGATCGCGTTGCTTCGGCCCGCGCCACGCGGCACCCATGCAAAAACGCGACGCGCCGTGGGCCTTGGCTTCCTTCGCCGCGGAGACGACGGCGTCAAGATTCAGCAACGCCTGGTTCTCGACCCCCGTGTGATAGCGTGCCGACTGCGGGCAGTAGCCACAGTCCTCCGGGCAGCCGCCAGTCTTGATCGAGAGCAGCGTCGAAAGCTGCACGCGATTGGGATCGAAGTGCGCGCGATGCGTGGTCGCTGCCTGATGGATGAGGTCGTTGAAGGGCAGCGCGAACAGTGCTTCGACCTCGGCGACGGTGAAACGATTGGAAATGTCCTTGCGGATGGGTGTGCGAGTCGGAAGCGGAATGACCTGGGTGTCCATGGCAGCTCTCTATATGGGGCACTGGCGCCGAGTGGCGAAGCAGTGCCAAGTATAGATTTTTCCGTCCTGTCTTACAGGGGAATGTTTGGATGCATGCTCAAAAATTAATCAGCCGCTCGGGGCCGCGTGAGTAGAGTGCGTCGAACCAGGGCCGAGTCGACGCAGGCGCCGGGCAGATTCTGGAAAGACCTGCGCCTGAGTCGCATGTTCCTAAGTCTGCAGGCCCGCTCCGAATGCCTGTTTTGCCTCGCGGCCCTGCGTCACGAGGACTCAGCCAGCGCGCACGTTTGTCGGGGCTGCGCTGCCGACTTGCCACGTCCGGCGCCGCATGCGTGCGTCCAATGCGCCGCGTCCATCCAAACACCGGGGCGATGCGGAGCGTGTCTCGCCGACCCCCCTTCGTTTGACGCCGCTGTCGCGGCCTGCGTGTATGCGTTTCCCGTGAGTCCGGTCATCAGCCAGTTGAAGTACGGATCGCGGCTCGCGCTGGCAGGCTGGATGGCGGACGTGCTGGCGGAAGCGGTGTCGCGACGCGGGCCCGTCGAGGTGGACTGGTTGTTGCCAGTGCCCTTGAGCCGTGAACGCCTCGGCGAGCGCGGTTTCAATCAAGCCGCACTCATCGCCGCCGCTGTGGCGAGGCGGTTGGCAATTCCCTTGCGTCGCGACGAACTTCTGCGCGTCCGGGACACCGCGCCGCAGGCAAGTCTCGATCACGACGAACGCTGGCGCAACGTGCGCGGCGCATTCGATGTCGCGCCCGATGCGAGGCTGTCCGGACAACGTGTCGCGCTGATCGACGACGTGATGACGACCGGCGCCACGCTGGACGCCGCTGCCCGCGCGCTGAAGCAGGCGGGGGCCGCGCGGGTCGAAGCCTGGGTGGTCGCGCGCGCCGACCGTCGCGATGGGGCCATGACGCAGGCCGACGGGGTGCTGCATGTTTGACGTGATTCTGTACGAACCGGAAATCGCGCCCAACACGGGCAATGTCATCCGCCTTTGCGCGAACACCGGCGCGCGCCTGCATCTGGTGGAGCCGTTGGGCTTTGAGCCTGACGACGCGAAGCTCCGTCGCGCCGGACTCGACTATCACGACTGGGCCAGCGTGCGGCGGCACGCGAATTGGCCGGCTGCGGATGCGGCGGTGCGCGCCGAAGGCGTGATGCGAATATTCGCACTCTCCACACGCGGCACAAGCGCGCATCACGAGGTGGCGTTTCTGCCCGGTGATGCCTTCCTGTTCGGTCCGGAGAGTCGCGGGTTGCCGCAGGCGCTCCTCGACGCGCTGCCCAAGGAGCGGGTGATTCGCCTGCCGATGCGGCCCAACAATCGCAGCCTCAATCTGTCGAATGCGGTGGCGGTGTTGGTGTACGAAGCGTGGCGCCAGCAGGGCTTTGCCGGCGGAATTTGACGCGCAAGCGCTTCAGCGAGCTTCCGGCTTCGGTTCTCGGGCCATCAGCTGCCGCACTGCCACCTTCGGCGAGAGGCCATCAAAAAGCAGCCCGCACACCGCTTCGGTGATGGGCATGTCGCAATGGTGCTCGCGTGCCAACCTGAGCGCGGCGCGGGCGGAATTGACGCCTTCGGCAACATGGCCCAGGTCCGCCAGGATGGCATCGAGCGACTGCCCCGCCGCCAGCCGCCGGCCCACCGTGCGATTGCGCGACAGGTCGCCGGTGGCGGTGAGGATGAGATCGCCCAGGCCGGTGAGTCCCATGAACGTGTCGGGACGTCCACCCAGCGCCATGCCGAGGCGGCTGATTTCGGAGAGCCCGCGTGTGACCAAGGCCGCGCGCGCATTGTTGCCGAGGTCAAGACCGTCGGAAACGCCAGCGGCGATGGCGATGACGTTTTTCAGCGCGCCGCCCAACTCGACGCCGATGAGGTCGGTGCTGCTGTAGACGCGCAAAGAGGTGCTGTTGAGATCGGCGGCGGCGCGCGACGCGAAGTGGGCGTCCACCGAGGCAAGCGTCAACGCGGCCGGTTTGCCTTGCGCGACCTCCTGGGCGAAGCTGGGCCCAGACAGCGCCCCGCGCGACACGTCGGCGGGCAGCAGGGCGTCGGCAATCTGATGCGGCAGCCGGCCGGTGCTGACTTCGAACCCCTTGCAAGCCCATAGCAGCGGAATTCGCGCATCGAGACCTCGCAATGAACTCAACACCGGCGCCATGCCCGCCGTGCTCGTGACGAGCACAATCAAGTCGGCGGCGCTGATCGCGTCATCCAGCGCTGCGGTCACGGCGACAGCCTCGGGGAGAGGTAGGCCCGGCAGATAGCGCTGATTGACTCTTGACTGGCGAATGGCGGCGGCCTGAGCGGCATCGCGCGCCCAAAGCATGACCGTGTGCTCGCGGGAAAAGCTGGTGGCGAGAGCAGTGCCCCACGCACCCGCACCCAGCACCGCGAGCTTCATAGGCCCCAGAGTTGACTGATGGCGATGAAGCCGGCGCTGCCGTCGCGATGCTTCACGGGCGCGAAACCGTCGACGGGTGCGCCGGTCAGTTCCAACACCACCCCGCGTTTGGCTTCAAACGCGAGGGCGGCCGCCAAGCGGGGCTGGACACGCGCCTCGGCGTTGGGCACGCTCACCACGACGTGGCGCTTGTCGACGAGCGTGCCGCTTTCCACCCAGGCGAATTCGCCCGAGAAGTCGCGCACCTTGCTCCACTTGTCGAGCTTGACCACGACCTCGACCGGTTGCATCGGACCGAGTATGTGCAGCTTCACAGCCTTGGTGGCTGGCGCGTCGTGCATCACGGCGGGGCGATCCCCAATGCTGCGAAACTCCGCCGCGCTCGCCGGCAAAACCGCGGCGACACCCATGAAAAGGCCCGCGATCAAGGCGGGCCTCATCAGCGAGCGGCGATGGGCCGACACGGCGTGTGGATCAATCAGTGCGTGGTGGCGACCGCCGGCGCGGCGGGGGCGGCGACTTGCCCCGCGTCTGCCTGCTTCTGCGCGGCGTAGAGCGCCTCGAAGTTCACCGGGTTCAGCAGCACGGGCGGGAAGCCGGCCGCGACCAATGCGTCGGAGACCGCCTGACGGGCGTAGGGGAACAGGATGTTCGGGCAGGAAATCGCCAGCACGACCTCGACGTCGGTGTCGGGGATGTTCTTGACCGTGAAAATGCCCGCCTGGCCGGCCTCCACGAGGAACATCGTCTTCTCGCCAACCTTGGCCGAAACGGTGACGGTCAGCAAGGTGTGATAAATGCCTTCATCGATCTTGCTGCTGTTGTGGTGCAGTTGCACGTCGACCTGCGGGGACTCGCGCTCAAGGAAGATTTGCGGCGCGTTGGGCACCTCGACGGAAAGATCCTTCAGATAGATCTTTTCAATTGAAAACAGAGGCTGATTGGCTTGCGATGCGACGTCGCTCATGACGTTTCCTTCTCGGGTTACAGGTGAAAAATCAGGTTGTGGGCGGAAAATTGGCGCTCATCGCGTACCAATTATCGCGCGAGCAGAGGATCGAGACCGCCGGCCTTGTCCAGCGCCGCTAGATCATCGAATCCGCCGATGTGTTTGTCGTCGATGAAAATCTGCGGCACAGTGCGGCGGCCGGTGCGCTGCATCATCTCTTCGCGAAGGGCCGGATCGGCGTCGACGCGCAGCTTCTCGATGTGTTGCACACCCTTGCTGGTCAGCAGGCGCTCGGCCATGTTGCAGTACGGGCAGACGGCGGTGGAGTACATTCGCACGGTGGCCATGGTCATTTCTCCACGGGCAGGCTGGCTTCGCGCCAAGCGGCCAGGCCGCCCTTCAAGAGATACAGATCGGAAAAGCCGGCGTTCTTGAGCACGCGAATCGCGCCACCGGAGCGTGATCCGGCCGCGCAAGTCACCACCACCGGCTTGGCCTTGAATTTCTCAAGCTCGCCAAGGCGCTTGCCAAGATCGGTGAACGGAAAATTCTTGGATTTTGGAATGCGGCCTGAGGCGAACTCGGTGGCCTCGCGGACGTCGACGAACACCGCATCGCCTGTGTTCATGAGACGTGTTGCTTCCAGCGTGCCGATTTGTTTGGCACCGCCGCCCGCGCCACTGACAAGCGGCCAGATCAGCATGCCGCCCGATACGAGAATCAGCACGACCAGCAGGATGTTTTGAGACAGGAATTCAGTCACGGCGGAACAAAGGAGTGGAAAATTGCGCCCGGTGCAGCAAGACAGCGGTTCAGGTGGGCGGTGCCATTGAGATCAACAGGTAAGTTTATCAGAATGGCCGCGTTCGGCCTGCGGAGCTTCTGACGAGTTGGAGTCTCCGGACCAAGGCGTCTTGCGGATGCGGCGGTTTGCTAAAATTTCAATTTTCGGCATATGGGGTCAAGGCGGCAATGCACAAGGTCGTTCTTCTGCGGCATGGCGAAAGCGAATGGAATCGGGAGAACCGATTCACCGGCTGGGCGGATGTGGATTTGTCGAACGCGGGCGTGGACGAGGCGCGCGCCGCGGGCGCGCTCTTGCGCGATGAGGGCTTTGAGTTCGACATCGCCTACACCTCGCTCCTCAAGCGCGCGATTCGCACTCTGTACATCGCGCAACGGGAAATGGATGCCCTCTGGGTGCCGGTCGTGAAGGCATGGGAGCTGAACGAGCGCCACTACGGGGCGCTGCAAGGTCTCAACAAGGCCGAGACTGCCGCGAAGTACGGCGAGGAGCAGGTCAAGATCTGGCGGCGCAGCTATGCGATCCGGCCACCTGCGCTGGATCCATCAGATGATAGGTTCCCCGGCAAGGATCGCCGCTATGCCGATTTGCCACCGACATCGGTCCCCGTCGCGGAGTGCCTGGAGGACACGGTCAAACGAGTGATGCCCTATTGGAACGGCGTCATCGCGCCGCAGATTCGGGCCGGAAAGCGCGTGCTCATCGTGGCGCATGGCAACAGCTTGCGCGCGCTCATCAAGTATTTGGACAAGGTGTCCGACACGGACATCGTGGAGCTGAATATTCCCACTGCGCGCCCCTTGGTTTATGAACTCGACGCTGACTTGCGACCGAGTCGCCGCGCTTACCTGGGCGATGCGGCGGCCATCGAGGCGGCCGCGCGCGCGGTGGCCGATCAGGGCCGGGGTGCCTGAGCTGAATCGTCTGAAATGGGGCATGGTCGCGGCTGTCATCGCTGCGGTCCTTTGCACGTCGTTCACCGCCGCCTCCACCTCCACCAAGGCGCCCCCCTCAACGTCCGCCGCGAAGCCCGATGCAAAGTCGGATCGCCAACGCGAGTTGGCCGAACTACGTGCGCGCATGGGGAAGCTGGGTCGGGAAGTGGAGTCAGCCGAATCTCAGCGGAGCGAGGCCGCCGATGCCCTGAAAGCATCGGAACGGGCGATTTCGGAGGCCAATCGCAGCTTGTATGAATTGGCCGCCGAGCAGAAAAGTCTCGCCGGCGAACGCGCGGAAATCGGCATCCGTGCCGAGCGTGCCCGCACGGATGTCGAGCAGCAGCGCCGGCGCCTCGCCGATCTCGTCGTGCATCAGTATCAGTACGGCACCTCAGACGGGCTGCGCCTGCTTCTGGAAGGCAAGGATCTGGCCGAAACCGAACGCCAGGCGCGTTACCTTGAATATGTATCAAGAGAAAGGCTAGCCGCCATTGAGCGACTCAAGTCAGGGCTGGACATGCTGGGGAAGCTGGAAGCCGAGCTTGCCGCCAAGCAGGTCGCGCTGAACGAGAACGAAGTTGAGCAAAAGGCTGCCAAGGCACGATTGGAAAGCGAGCGCTCCCAACGGCGCAAAGTGCTGAATGCGCTCGCGGGGGAGATTGCCAAGGGGCGCCGAGAGATCGGCAAGTTGAAGCGGGATGAGGATCGCGTTACCAAGCTGATTGAGCAGCTCTCGCGACTGATCAAGCCGGTCCCGCCAAAACCGTCCGGCGCGCGTCCCGGCCAAGCTATCGAGCAGGTGGCCGACGAGTCGTCGACAGGCCAGGCGTTCGCCAGTTTGAAGGGCAAGCTTCGGCTGCCGATAAGAGGGGAGTTGATCAGCCGCTTCGGATTGCCGCGAGAGGGATTTTCGTCCAAGGGCGTTTTCATTCGGGCGGCGGGTGGGCAGCCGGTGCGGGTGGTCGCCGATGGCCAGGTGGTGTACTCGGATTGGATGCGGGGCTTCGGGAACTTCGTGATCGTTGATCATGGCAAGTCCTATCTCAGCCTGTATGGCAACACCGAAAGCGTCTTGAAACAGGTGGGTGATCGGGTCAAAAGCGGGGATATTCTGGCGTCCGCCGGAGACAGCGGAGGGGTCGGAGAATCGGGCGTATACTTTGAATTGAGATATCAGGGTCAACCGTTTGACCCGATCAAGTGGTTGAACCGTTGATCATTGGTCGCGCCGGGAAACTTGAAACTGTCGGCGTGGTCATCACGTATGAATTTGTCGGGCGGTGCTTCAAGACTCGCCACATGGGGGCTGAAATGGGCAACAAGGTAAAGGCTGCGGGACTCATCGGGCTGGGCGCCGTGATCGGCGTTGGCATGTCGCTGCACTTTTCCGCAGTCGCGGAGAAGCAGCCGACGACGCTCAACCTGCCGATTGAGGACCTGCGGGTCTTCAGCGAAGTGTTTGGCCGTATCAAGTCCGATTACGTCGAGTCCGTCGATGACAAGCGCCTCATCAAGGAGGCCATCAACGGCATGCTGACCGGCCTCGACCCGCATTCCGCATTCCTCGATCCGGATGCCTATAAGGAGCTGCAGGTCGGCACCCAGGGCAAGTTTGGCGGGTTGGGCATCGAGATCAACACCGAGGACGGATTCGTCAAGGTCATCTCTCCCATTGATGACACGCCTGCGCAGCGCGCCGGCGTCAAGGCGGGAGACCTCATCATCAAGGTGGACGACGTGAGCCTGCGCGGCGTGTCCTCGACGGATGCGGTGAAGAAGATGCGCGGCGAGCCGGGCACCGAAGTGGCGCTCACCATATTGCGCAAGGGCGAGGACAAGGAGCTGGTGTTCAAGCTGAAGCGCGCGATCATCGAAGTGCAGAGCGTGGTGGCGCGAACACTCGAACCAGGCTTCGCTTCCATTCGGGTGCGTCAGTTCCAGGAAACGACTGGCGAAAAAATGGCCAAGGCCATCAACGAAGTCTATCGCCAGAACAACGGGGATCTGAAGGGTTTGGTCCTTGATCTGCGCAATGATCCGGGCGGATTGCTCAACGCGGCAGTGGCGGTCTCCGCAGCCTTTCTGCCCAAGGATGCCTTGGTCGTTTACACGGATGGCAGGACCGAAGACGCCAAGATGAAGCTGCACGCGCGGCGCGAGAATTATCTTCGCGGTGCGTTGAAGGAAGACTATCTGGCCAAACTCCCGGCGGGCGTGAAGAACGTACCGTTGGTGGTGTTGGTCAATAGCGGCACCGCGTCCGCGTCAGAAATCGTCGCGGGTGCGCTCCAGGACCACAAGCGGGCCGTGGTGATGGGTACGCAGACCTTTGGCAAGGGCTCGGTGCAAACGATTCTGCCGCTCGGCAACGCCAATGCGATCAAGTTGACCACGGCGCGTTACTACACGCCCAATGGCCGTTCAATTCAAGCCAAAGGAATCGAGCCCGATGTTGTTGTCGAGGACGGCATCCAGCGCCTCACCATGCGCGAGGCTGATTTGGAAAAGCACCTGGCTGGGCCCGGTGAAGGCAAGGGCGGTGCCAACAAGTCGGTGGCGCCCGTGGCAGCGGTGACACCTAAGGCGCCACCCAAAGCCGCCGCGCCAGCGAAGGACGCCAAACCCTCGTCCGTTCGCACGCCCAATGGTGAGCGGGAAGACTTTGTGCTGAGTCAGGCGCTGAATCAGTTGAAGGGTCTGCCGGTGCAGGCTCATCCCGAAGCGCCGCAGGTGGCTGTCGCCACGAAATAGGCGGCCGCGTGAACGATCGGCAGCTGCTCCGCTACGGGCGACATCTGCTGCTGAACGAGTTTGGTATCGAGGGGCAGGAAAAGCTCCTCGCTTCGCGCGTGCTGGTTGTCGGCGCCGGCGGGTTGGGCTCCGCGGCCTTGTTGTTTCTCGCCTCGGCGGGCATCGGAGAGTTGGTCATCGCGGATGGCGATACCGTTGAACTCTCCAACCTTCAGCGACAAGTCATTCACCGCGAGTCCTCACTGGGCCGCAACAAGGCCGCGTCAGCCGCGGAAGCGGTTCTGGCGCTCAATGCCGATTGCAAAGTCAGCACTCTTCAAAGCAGGCTGACCGGTAGCAACCTGTCCGATGCCGTCGCCCAAGTCAACCTGGTGTTGGACTGCTCGGACAATTTCGCCACCCGCCATGCACTGAATCGCGCCTCGGTGTCCGCGCGCGTGCCGTTGGTTTCCGGGGCGGCAATCCGCTTTGACGGCCAGGTCACCAGTTTCGATCCGCGGCGTGCCTCGTCGAGCTGTTATCACTGCCTCTTTCCCGATGCGTCCGAATTGGAAGAGGAGCGCTGTGCGGTCATGGGTGTGTTCGCGCCGATCGTGGGCGTCATTGGTGCGATGCAGGCCAGCGAGGCGCTGCGCATTCTGGCGGGCATCGGCGACCCCTTGGTGGGCAGGCTCTTGATTTATGAGGGGCTCAGTCAGCGTTGGCAGGAAGTCCGCCTCGCCAAGGACCCGGCCTGTCCGGTTTGCTCAGTCGTTCGCAATTTCCACAGGAGCGCCCAACATGCGCCAGCTTAGTCTGATTTTTTTCGCACTTTTGCTGCCCGGTTTCGCCGTCGCGCAAACCTCGACGGTCTACAAGCACGTCGACAAGGATGGCAAGGTCACCTATTCGGAAAAGCCGCCGGCCAAAGACGGCCCCAAGGCCGACGCTAAACCGGAAAAGCCCGCCGCGAAGAAGCTGGACATGGACAAGGAGCGCAATGTCATCAAGTCCTACGTGCCAAAGTCGTCATCCGAAGGCGAGAGCGGCACGCGCGCGTTCGACAAGCGGTTGGAGCGCAATAATCAGTTGCAGGCCAAGCTCGAGGAAGCTCAAAAAGAGCTCGATGAAGCCAGGGCCGCGCTCGAAGCCGGGAAGGACCCCCAGGATGACGAGTGGCAGACCGTCGGTGCTGCGTCGGGAAGACCGACGCGCATTCCGACAGAGGCCTACCATCAGCGCGTCAAGTCGTTGGAGCAGGCGGTGAAGAATGCCGAGGAAAAGTTGAAGCGCGTAGAAGTCGAAGTACGACGCGGGACCAGCTAGTGAGATTGCTCCTTGCCGCGCTGTTGCTGTGTTCGCTCGTCGCATCTGCGCAGACGCTGTATCGATATGTCGATAAACAGGGTCGCACGGTGCTTAGTGACCAGCCTCCCAAGGGGGTGGCCTTCGAAAAGGTCGAGTACGACCGCAACACCAACGTCATCGAGTCGCAACGGCGGTCGCAGGCCACCCGCCCGGTGGCGGAAAGCGAAGCCAAGGACGACCGTTCACGGAAACGTGCGCAATTGCGCGATGAGTTGCGCGCCGCAGTGGATGCCGCTCGCGAGAGATTGGCGGCCGCCAAGTTGGCTTTGGAGCAGGGCCGTGATCCCAAGGAAGACGAATGGCAACCGACGGTGACGCGTCCCGACAACGGCGGCAAGCCCAATTCGAAGGGCGTGATCACGGGTCGAGGCGGAAAACTGGTGTGCAGCAAAGATGGCCATGGGCGGGTGGTTTGTCCCGCAGTGCCGGTGCCTTCCGAGGCGTACCGGACGCGTATCGAGTCTTTGGAGCGGGCGGTGCAGGACGCCGAGGAGGCGCTGAAAGAGGCGGAATTGAAGTATCGGCGCGGCGCCCCGGACTAGCCACCTAACGGCCAGTTAGGCCGGATGTCGAAACCATCATCCGCGTTGCGAATATTCGCAATGCCAGCCTCCCATCTCAGCGCCGCGGCATGGCCGATCATCGCCCCGTTGTCGGTGCATAGATTCGGCGGCGGGAACATGACTTTACAGTCGATGGCCTTCGTGTCCGTCCTGAGGCGATATCTCAGCGAGGCGTTAGCGCCCACCCCGCCGGCAACTACGAGCGTTTTGGCGCCGGTCTCCTTGAGCGCGATCAGGCACTTTGCGGTTAGCACTTCCACCACCGCCGCTTGAAAGCTTGCTGCGATGTCAGCCTTGTCTTGCTCATCGAGGTGCTCGCGTTCGCTGCGACGTTGCCGGACGAGTGTGACGACGGCCGTCTTCAGCCCGCTGAAACTGAAATTGAGGTCACCACTCCGCAGCATGGGTCTCGGAAGTGGATGCCGATCCGGGTTTCCGCGTTCAGCCAAGCGCGACAATGCGGGTCCACCCGGATAGCCCAGGCCCAGCAGTGATGCCGACTTGTCAAAAGCTTCGCCCGCCGCGTCATCGATGGTCTCGCCCAGCAATTCGTATTGGCCGACGCCGGATACGAGCATGATCTGGGTGTGGCCGCCAGAAACCAGCAATGCGACGTAAGGCGGGGCTGGGCGTTCACCCGACATCAGCGGCGATAGGAGATGGCCCTCCAAATGATGTACGGGGATCAGGGGCTTGCGCAACACCAGGCCAAGACCCGCGGCCAATCCCGCGCCGGTCAGGAGTGCGCCGCCGAGGCCTGGACCTTCGGTAAAGGCGATGGCATCAATGTCGGAAAGCTTGCGCTGGGCGGATTGGAGCGCGTACTGCGTGAGAGGGATCAAACGCCGAATATGGTCACGGGACGCGAGCTCTGGCACCACCCCCCCGTAGTCCGCATGCATAGCGACTTGAGAGTGCAGCGCATCCGCGAGCAAGCCCTCACTTGAGTCAAATAGAGCGACGCCAGTCTCGTCGCACGAAGTTTCGAGGCCCAGAATCAGCAAAGTAGTCCTTCAGGGTCGATTGCGACTGCGTGGAGAGATCGGAGAATGGACGAAGCGGCATCTCTGGACATTCTTGCGGTGCGGCGAGGAAAACCGGATCGGGGCTTGCGGCGAGTCAGCTAAGTGATTATTATAGCGAGCTTTTCAATCGTCACCGGACCCCAGAATTCCATGCCTATCGTTCGCCTGAAGGAAAATGAGCCGTTTGATGTGGCGCTTCGCCGCTTCAAGCGCGCAGTCGAAAAAACCGGCCTGCTCACCGAGCTTCGTGCTCGCGAGTTCTACGAGAAGCCGACCGCAGAGCGCAAGCGCAAACATGCGGCCGCGGTGAAGCGCCGCTTCAAGCGCCTGCGCAGCCAGATGCTGCCCCCCAAGCTTTACTAAGCCGAACACGTTTCATCCGGACGATTGTCGGGCAGGCCATCCATCTGGATGCCCTGCCCGAAGTATTTTTTGAGCCAGGAGTTTCCATGTCATTGCGTGAACAGATCAATGAGGACATGAAAGCCGCCATGAAGGCACGCGAGTCTGACAGGCTCGCTGCGATACGCCTTCTGCAGGCGGCGCTAAAGCAGAAGGAAGTTGATGAACGCATCACGCTGTCTGACGCAGATATCCTCGGCATCATCGACAAGATGGTGAAACAGCGGAAGGACTCGATCGAGCTGTACAAAGCGGGCAGCCGTCCTGATTTGGTGGCAAAGGAGGAGTTCGAACTGTCCGTCTTGGCAACCTACATGCCACAACCATTGTCCGAAGCCGAAGTCTTGGCGGCAATTGATCGCGTGGTGGCCGAGACCGGCGCACAGGGCGCCAAGGACATGGGCAAGGTCATGAATGCGCTGCGGCCGATGGTCGCGGGCCGTGCTGACATGGGCAAGCTATCCGGTTTGGTGAAGTCTCGCCTCGGTTGATCGCAGCACTTTTGCACGCGGCTGGAATTCGACTCCGCCTGGATGAGCTGAAGTCTTATACTTTGGATCGCACATCTTTCGATCCAGCGTGATTCCCCAGGACTTCATTCAGCAGCTACTTGGTCGCGTCGACATTGTCGACGTGATCGACCGCCATGTGAAGCTGAAGAAGGCCGGCCAGAACTTTTCGGCCTGCTGTCCCTTTCACAACGAGAAGACTCCGAGCTTTTCGGTGAGTCCGACGAAGCAGTTCTATCACTGCTTTGGTTGCGGCGCGCATGGCACGGCGATCAGTTTCCTCATGGAATACTCGGGGCTGGGTTTTGTCGAGGCGGTGAAGGAGCTTGCCGAAGGCGTCGGGTTGAATGTGCCGGACGATGGGCGGCGCGAACGCACGGCGGAGCAGGACCAGGCCGCACTGTCTCTGGGTGACGTGTTGAACAAGTCGCTGGCTTTTTATCGCCGTGAGTTGAAGCGCTCGCAGCAAGCCATCGACTACCTGAAAGGCCGTGGTCTCTCCGGCGAAATCGCCGCCAAGTTTGGCCTGGGGTACGCGCCGGACGATTGGCAGGGACTCAGGGCGGCGGTCGAAGACTATTCGAGTGCCGCGCTGAAGGACGCCGGCCTGGTGATCGATTCCGAAGAGGGGCGTCGTTACGACCGCTTTCGCGGCCGAGTCATGTTTCCCATTCTCGACGCGCGCGGCAACGTGATCGGATTCGGCGGGCGAGTCACTGGTGTCGGCGAGCCCAAGTACCTGAATTCTCCCGAAACCCCCTTGTTTGAAAAGGGGCGTGAACTGTACGGTCTGTACCACGCGAGACGCGCCATTCGAGACTTGAAGCAAGTCATCGTGGTCGAGGGGTACATGGATGTGGTCGCGCTGGCGCAGCATGGCGTCGAAAACGCAGTTGCGACTCTCGGCACTGCGACCACGCCTGTGCATGTCGAGAAACTGCTTCGCCTCGCGGACAACCTGGTCTTCTGCTTCGATGGTGACAAGGCGGGACGAAAGGCGGCTTGGCGCGCATTGGAAGTGGTGCTGCCGGTGGTCGCCGACGGCAAGTCCGTGAGTTTTCTTTTCCTTCCTGCGGAGGACGACCCGGATTCGTTTGTTCGATCGAAGGGGGCGGACGCCTTTCTCGCGGCCGCCGCCAATGCAAAACCGTTGTCTGCGTATCTGGTGAGTGAGCTCGCCGAGCGCAACGACCTCAAGAGCGATGAAGGTCGGGTTCGCTTCCTGAGCGAGGCGGCGCCGCTGATCAGACAGATTCAGGCCCCGGGGCTCTCTTTGCTGCTGCGAAAGCGACTCGCGGAATTGGCGGGGATGACGTCGGAAGAGTTGCTGCAGGTGATCCCGGCGGAGAGGACGGCTCCAAGCCCCGGATCAGCCAGACACGCCTCAGCCCGCCGGTCGGCGCCAGTCCGTACATCCGAGAATCGTATCGCGGCGTTGATGCTGAACTGGCCACGGCTTGCGGCAAACTTTGATGTCACCGTCGGGCCGGAGTCCAGCGGCGCGCTCAGGGCCGCGGCCGAACTGGCCGCTTTCTTGCGCGATTGCGACTTCGAGTGCTCGCAGGCATTGATTCTCGAGTCGTTCCGAGGGAGACCCGATGACGCTTTCATCGCGGAGGCCCTCGCATCCAGCATGACAGATGTTGTGCTGGATGAGCCGGCGGCCGCAGCCGAGTTTGCCGACTGCCTGGAAAAACTCAAATCGGATCAGAGACGTGCGCGCCGCAATGCGCTTGCCATGCGAGCGGCGGAAGGTCAGCTCACCGAGGCCGAGTCACGGGAATATCGCGCGCTCTTCTCTTGAAGTTGGCAAGTCCTTGAACGCAAAGTGGATATTACGGTCTGCTCGTCAAAATTCTTCCCAATCGCGTCGAACTTCAGTAAAATTGAGGGTTTTCCGCAACGCCGCTGATAATCCTTCATCAGGTCTGAACCTACCGTGACTACAAAGCGTCAATCCTCCCAAGCGTCATCCAGTCGCAAGGCCATGCCCAGCGAGAAGGTCGAACTCAAGGCTGCCGATGTCGAGGCGCAGAAAAAGCGCCTGAAGAATCTCATCGTCCTCGGCAAGGAACGTGGGTACATCACGTACGCCGAGATCAACGACCACCTGCCCGAAGACATCACCGACGCCGAGCAGATCGAAGGCGTGGTGTCCATGTTCAACGACATGGGTATTCAGGTCTACGACGAGGCCCCCGACGCCGAAACGCTGCTCATGAATGACGCGCCGCCGCCCGTCACCGACGAGGAGGCGGTTGAAGAGGCCGAAGAGGCATTGTCTTCCACGGTCGACTCCGAATTCGGGCGTACCACCGACCCCGTCCGCATGTACATGCGCGAAATGGGGTCTGTCGAGCTTTTGACGCGCGAAGGCGAGATCGAGATCGCCAAGCGTATTGAAGATGGCCTGAAGCACATGATTTTCGCCATCTCGTCCTGCCCCACCACCATCGAGGAAATCCTGCGTCTTGCCGACATGATCGAGAAGGACGAGATCCGGGTTGACGATGTTGTGGATGGCCTGGTCGATCCCAACGAAGCGGAAGTGGCCGAGCAGGCTCTGCCCGAGGAAGAAAGCGAAGAAGAGGAAATCGAGGAGGAGGACGAGGATGGCTCCATCGCCGCCGCCAACCTCGAACAGCTCAAGCAGGACTCGCTGGAGAAGTTCAACCGCATCCGCCGTCAGTACAAGAAGATGAAGAAGACGCTGGCGGAGAAGGGTTATCGCTCACGTGCCTACAAGGACCTGCAGGAAGAAATTTCCGAGGAACTGATGCAAATCCGCTTCAGCGCGAAGCAAGTCGAGGCGTTGTGCAACGGGCTGCGCGGTCTGGTCGAGAAAGTGCGCAAGCACGAGCGCGAAATCATGGAGCTTTGCACCAAGAACGCACTGATGCCGCGCGCGCACTTCATCAAGACCTTTCCCGGCAACGAGACCAATCTTAAGTGGGTCGCCGAAGAGATCGCGCTCGGCAAAAACTATTCCGCCGCGTTGGCTCGCTTCAAGCCATCCATTCTCGAACAGCAAGACGCCATTCTGCAGTTGCAGAAAGATGTCGGCATCCCGATCAAGGACTTGAAGGAGATCGCCCGCCAAATGTCCACGGGCGAAGCGAAGGCGCGTCGAGCGAAGCGCGAAATGATCGAGGCCAACCTGCGCCTGGTGATTTCAATTGCCAAGAAGTACACCAATCGTGGCCTGCAGTTCCTGGATTTGATTCAGGAAGGCAACATCGGGCTCATGAAGGCCGTCGACAAATTCGAATACCGCCGCGGCTACAAGTTCTCGACCTATGCGACCTGGTGGATCCGCCAGGCCATCACCCGCTCAATCGCCGACCAAGCGCGCACCATTCGCATTCCGGTGCATATGATTGAGACCATCAATAAGATGAATCGCATCTCGCGGCAAATCCTGCAGGAGACTGGCGTCGAGCCGGACCCGGCGACGTTGGCGGTCAAGATGGAGATGCCCGAAGACAAGATTCGCAAGATTCTCAAGATTTCCAAGGAGCCCATCTCCATGGAAACGCCCATCGGCGATGATGACGACTCGCACCTGGGCGATTTCATCGAGGATCAGTCCAATCTGGCACCGGCTGATTCCGCGCTGTACTCCAGCTTGCGTGACGTGACCAAGGACGTCCTGGACTCTCTGACGCCGCGCGAAGCCAAGGTGCTGCGCATGCGATTCGGCATCGAGATGAACACCGACCATACGCTGGAGGAAGTCGGCAAGCAGTTTGACGTGACGCGCGAGCGTATTCGTCAAATCGAGGCCAAGGCGCTGCGCAAGTTGCGCCATCCGTCCCGCTCGGAAAAACTGCGCAGCTTCCTCGAAAACGAGAGCTGATCGACGGCCGGATTGCCGCTTAAGCAGCTCCCTGCGTAAGCGAATATTCGTAAGAGCGACAAGGGCAGCCTCGGCTGCCCTTGTCGCTTTGCAAAGCCCGTGTGCCTACTTGATGAGCAGAACCGGGATCTTGCTCTCGGCCAGCACTCGGGTGGCCACCGAGCCCATCATCAAATTGCCTAGATTGCCGTGTCCGTGGGTGCCCATCACGATCATGGTGCATCCCAGTTCCGTGGCCTTGCGATTGACCTCCGCCGCGACATCGCCCACCAGCCTGAAGATCTGATACTTGAGGCCATGCGCATCCATGACCGCGCAGGCGGGCTTCAGTGCATCCTCGCTTTCCTCGGCGTAGTATTTGTCCAGCGCTTCCTTTCCGACATAGGCACGAACGCGGGCGGAGGCGACCGGCGCATGCACATTGACGAGTTGCAATTCCGGTTGCGTCTTGAACAAGTCCAAGTGGGCGGCAAGATACTTCGCCGCCCTAATCGAACAATCCGATCCGTCCACGGCAAGCAGGAACTTCATGCTGAACTCCTCGCACAAGGCGCGTCTGGTTGATGAATGAAATCATAGGTTGCCACAGCCCTGAGCGGTTTGACGGCCATCAAGGGGAAATCGATTGCGATCGGGTCTGACCCAAGCGGGCGGTGCCGATGCTGGCCATCCCCCAGGCATCGAAGCGGGTCAGCTGAAGCCGGTCAGGGCCGGCACGCGCATCGCCCCGTCGCTGGGCCAGTGGACGCTGATTGTGCTGACCGGATGCTTGGCACTGGCCTGGCTCGGTCGCTGGACCTATGTGTCGATCAATGACTCTGTCAGAGAGATTCGGCAGACGGGTCTGGCCACATTGCTCAACACGCAGGCGACGGCGCTGAGTGTCTGGATCGAGGATCGCAAGCGCAATGCGGAGCGGTGGACGGCCGACCCGGATCTGGTCGCGGACGCGCGACGGCTCACGCAGATCGGCGCGCGGCTGCCAGCCTCCCGTGAAATGCTGTGCGCGCCACTGACCCAGAGCCTCGCTGGCCTGCGACGCCAACCGCTCGCGCTGACGGAGGAGCGCGTCATGTTCAATTTGCTCGACGGCGAGGGCAGGATTCTCGCGAGCTCCCACTTCGAACAGTGCGGACGAAGCGTGAATGAGCCTTCCTTCCTTGCCGCACTCGCCAAGGCGTGGGCGGGCGAGAGCCGATTTGTCCCGCCGCTGCTGGAGCGCATGCGGATCGACATTGCTGCTCCTCCTGCCAGTGCGCCGGGACCCGTCGCGCCCACCACGCCGCTCCTCTGGATGCTGGCGCCGGTGCGAGACACCGACGGGCAGGTCATCGCAGTCCTGGCCTTCGGAAAGCTCTCATCGGCGCAGTTCAGCACCATTCTGCGCGTCTCGCGACCGGGCGACACCGGTGAGTCTTATGCGTTCGATACCGCCGCGCGTATGTTGTCGGATAGTCGCCACGGGTCGGCATCCGACAGCGGAAAGTCCTATGGATTCGGCCATCGCATCGCGCCGCCAACCGATCCCGAGTTCGCCCCGCCGGCCGAGAGCGAGCCGACGCGTCTGGTGCAGGATGCTTTGGCCAGTCGCCTCGTGTCCGATCGCGCGCGCCAGTCCGGCATTCTGCTTGAACCTTACGACAGCTACCGCGGTGTTTCAGTCATTGGCGCGTGGCAGTGGATGCCCGACTACGAGATGGGCCTTGCGCTGGAAGTCGAGGCGCGGGAAGCGTATGAACCACTCAGCTACCTCACCAGCGCCTTCCTGTTGCTCTTCTTCACCATTCTGGTGATGGCCGCTCTGGCGCTGGCGGCATCATGGTGGCTGGTCGTGCTGCGGCTGCGCGAGGCGCGAAGAGTGGGGCGCTACGAACTGATTCGCCAGATCGGCGAAGGGGGCATCAGCAAGGTCTATCTAGCGCGCCATGAAAACATGCGCCGGCCCACGGCGGTGAAAGTGCTCAAAGCCTATCAAGCGTCCGACGAGATGCTCGCCCGCTTCGAGCGCGAGGTGCAGCTTTGCAGCCAGCTTTCGCATCCCAATACCATCGAAATCTACGACTACGGACGGACCCGTTCCGGCCTCATCTACTACGCGATGGAGTTCGTCAACGGTATTACCCTTGCCGAGTTGGTTCAGCGTCATGGCGCGCAGCCCGCCTCGCGCGTCATCCATATCCTGCTGCAAGTCTGCGGCGCCCTGAAGGAGGCGCATGATCACGGACTGGTGCATCGCGACATCAAGCCGCAAAACATCATGCTCTCGATGCGCGGCGGCGCGTTCGACGTGGTGAAGGTGCTGGACTTCGGTCTCGTGAAGGAAATCGATCGCGAAACCACACGTGATCTCACCCAATATTCGAAAGTGCTTGGCACGCCGCTTTACATGGCCCCTGAGCGCTTGCGCAACCCGTCGGACGCAGATGCGCGAGCGGACATTTACGCGCTGGCCGCCACCGCGTTCCACGTGCTCAGCGCCAGGAATATTTTCGATGCGAGCACCGACCACGAACTGACCTATCAGGTGCTCAACGTCGCGCCCCCCCGCGCTTCCGCGCTTGTGCCCGGCGTCCCGGTTGAGTTGGACGATCTCCTGTTTCGCTGTCTGGCCAAGGAGCGCGACGAGCGGCCCGCATCCATCGACATCGTGCAGGAGGCGCTTGAACTCCTCGCCCGCAACGAACGCTGGACGCCGCGCCAATCGAGGCTGTGGTGGCAGGCCCACCTTGGCAATCTGGTGGCGGGAATGCACACGCGAGAGGTTGAGCCGGACATGGTGCCCGGCAGCCATGGACCCGTTCCGCGCGAGCCGTGAGAAAATGCGAACTTCAGGCCGTTAGCTCAGCAGGGTGCGAAGGGGAATTCAATCGATGTCCCCGTGGACGCCGATGGCGCCTGCTGAACGGCGCGCCGATGTGGCGGCGCGACTGGCGTGTCGCGCCGAGGAGAGGCCGGCAGAACCGGCTTTGCATGAGAAAATGACTTCACGGGCCGTTAGCTCAGTTGGTTAGAGCAGAGGACTCATAATCCTTTGGTCGTTGGTTCAAGTCCAACACGGCCCACCATCCTTTCTTTCAATTTCACCCGTCGTTCTCGCGAGGGCGCATGCAATTCGATTTGACCAGCAAAGTCGCACTCGTCACCGGCGCATCCAGCGGGCTGGGCCATCACTTCGCGCAAACGCTGGCGACTCACGGGGCGACGGTAGTGGTCGCGGCCCGCCGTGTCGAGCGACTGACCAAGCTGGTCGAAGCGATCCAGGCGAAAGGCGGGCGTGCCATCGCGGTGGCTTGCGATGTGACCGACACCGCGTCCATCAGAGCCTGTGTGGAGCAAGCGGTCGCCCAAGCGGGCGGCATCGACATCCTCGTGAATAACGCCGGTATCGCCGACCCCGCCGCTGCGCTGGAGACCACCGAGGCGCAGTGGAACGCGACCATCGACACCAACCTCAATGGCGCCTGGCACATGGCCCAGCAGGTGGCAAAGACCATGGTGGCGGCGAAGCGAGGCGGCAGCATCATCAACATCGCATCCATTCTCGGCTTGCGGGTCGCAACCGCGCTGCCCGCCTATGTCGCTGCCAAGGCGGGATTGATCCATCTCACCAAGGCGCTGGCGCTGGAATGGGCGCGTGCGAATATTCGCGTGAATGCGATCGCTCCGGGCTACATCCTCACCGAGATCAATCAGGAGTGGTTCGCCAGCGAAGGTGGCCAGGCCGCGATCAAACGTATTCCGCAGCGGCGCATCGGCTCGCCAGCCGACCTGGATGGCCCGCTCCTGTTGCTGGCCTCCGATGCGTCAAGCTACATGACGGGGAGCATCATCGTGGCCGATGGTGGCCACGCGGTAAATTCTTTGTAGTGGCTAGAAGAACCGGCTGAGCAGCCGTTCCAGCGGCCAGGACACCTTCGCGAATACCTCGCGTTGATCGCGCTGGAAGGACGCATCCGGTTCCTGAGAGCGGCCCGCCGTCGCGCCTAGATAGATCGTCGCATTGAGCGAGCGGCGATGCGCATAGACCAGCGATACCGTCTGTTGCCGGTCCGCGGCCGTGACCGGGAAATTCCACAGTGAGGGCGAGCGCTTCACGAAGCTTCGTTGCCAGATGACGCGCAGGCTGTCCTGGGCGTTCAGGTGATAGATGCCCAGCATCTGCAGCGCCCGCTCGTGGATGATGCGCTTGCCGCCTTGCGTGGACTCGATACTGTCGATCCAGGCGTCATCGATGCGCGGTTCAATTTCGATGCGGTTGGTGGGCCGCAGGCGCGCGTTGGCGCCAAAGTAGACACCTTTGCCGATCCGGTTGTTGGCGACGTCCACGCGGTCGCCCCGGGCGATCTCCGCATACACATAGGGCAGCCAATTGGCCGGCTGTGATTCGACTGCGAAGAACACTTGATCGCGCTTGCGTGGAACGCCGTCATTGGCCACGCGCACCAATTGATTGGGTCGGTATTCGAAGGTGAAAAAGGTTGCGCGCGACGCGCCGATGGAAATGCCCGGATTGGCCTGCTGATACAGCACGCGTCCATCGATGTCCAGCTTGCGATTCGCGTTCAGGAAAATGTTGAACTCGTTGAAGCCGAAGGGTGTGCCCAGTTTGTAGCGGCCCTCGTAAACCACTTCGCGGAAGCCCGATTGGGAGATGAAGCCGTTGTCGGCGCGGAAATCCTTGCCCATTTCCTCATACTGCAGATAGTGATTCCAGGTCACACCGTTGTGAAACCAGTCCACGAACGCGCTGTGGTCGTTGCGCGAGGCGCCTTGCGCGAGGCGGCCATTCGCATCGGGCAGCGCCGTGGTCCAGCTCTGGCCCAATTGCGCGCGCAAGCGCTGTTCGGCATTCGGCCGCCACACCACGTCGGCGCTCGCGACGCGGTTGTGGCCCGCGCCGTCATAGGTGCGGTCGGTGATGATGCCGCCGAGGGTGACTTCATCGGTCACATGGGCGCGGGCGCGACTGAAGGTCGCTTGCGATTTCCGGTCTTGGCGCGCGAAGTTGGTGCCGAGCGGATTCGGCAGCAGAACAAGGCCCTTGCCGTCGTCCTTGGCGGTCAGCACCGTGTACTCCAGCCCTTCGTTCCGCTGGGTGGCGCGTGCGCCCCAAGCGGGATCGGTGATGGATCGCGTGTAGATGAGGTTCACGGGTGCATCGAACAGGTCCGCGCCCTCCAGGAAGAAGGGCCGCTTCTCGGTGAAAAAGAGGGCGAACTGGGAATTGCCCGTGAGTTGGGGCGTATCCAGTTCCACCTGCGAAAAGTCCGGGTTGAGGGTCGCGTCGATGACCGTGTCCGCGCGTGGGCGGAATTTCACGTCCACGCCGGCCTTGACGTCGTTCTCGCGAATATTCGCACGGCCCTTGATCGTGTCGCGGCGTGACGCGACGGTGAACTGCGGGACGACCGACAAGGGATTGGTGGCGGGGAGACCTACGAGGCCGGTGAGCGGCTCGGCGTAACAGACGAGGCAGTTCCAGTCTCGCGGAATCGCGACCTGCGCCGCCCGGTGAAGTTGCTCGCGCGTCGTGCCGCGAAGGATGAGCACGTTCCACCTTTGCGCGTCCCCTGCGCGATAGCGAAGCGAACTGAAGGGAATGGCCATTTCCGCGGTCCAGCCGTCAGCGGTGAGCTGGGCGGCGCCTTCGTAGTCGAAGTCGGGCGAGAAGTCCTCGCTCGTGTTGGCGTCATTGAAGAGACCGTCGGCGATGAGGCCGTTGGCGCTCACGCGGAAGAACTGCGCGAATTTTTTCGAGCCCACTGGATCGATGAGCACGCCGACGAAATCCTGGTCGCCCATGACTTTGTCGCGGCGCACGAAGGGCGCGCGGATGAGGGAGGGATTGGGGTCCTTCGCGTGGATGCCGACATAGAGTTTCTCGCCGTCGAACGCGAATCGGACCTCGGTGGGGAATGGCGACGGCGTATTGTCTCGGGGTAGCCAGTCGTGGAACTTGTCGGCCGGCTTCGCGCGCGACCAGAACCCTTCATCCAGGCGGCCATCCAGTTTGAAGCTCTCGCCGGTGGTGAGCTTGACAGCCTCCAGCGCGTGCGCCGCCGGTGACAGCAACGAGACGAGTGCGAATATTCGCGTGACGCGACTGAGCGCGTTCTTGATGTGTGCCACGGCAGCCTCCCAGAAGTTGGGCGATTGTCGTGTCGCGGGTCTCCTGCCGCACCCGAATTCCGATGAAATGCGGAATTCGGGTCGCAAACTGCGCGATCAGCCTTCCATCGAGGTCGCGTAATCCAGGAACTTCTCCGGACTCACGCGCAGCGCCGCACCCGTCGGACAGGCGCGCACGCAGGCCGGGCCACCCTTCTGGCCCTTGCACATGTCGCACTTCACCGCCTTCTTCGGGTTGTCCTTGCTGTGGAACTCAGGCTCGCGACCGGGTTCCGGACCGAGGCCCAGCACCAGCCAGGAGAAGAGACTGGGGCGCTTGCGCTTGGGGTTGGCCTGGGCCAGCTGGATCACGCCATAGGGGCAGTTGCGTTCGCAGTTGCCGCAGCCGATGCACGCGTCCGAGATGTAGACCTCGCCGGCCGTCGAACGATGGATGGCGTCAGGCGGGCATTCCTTCATGCAGTGCGGATGTTCGCAGTGGCGACACGAAGTCGGCACGTGGATGTTCTGATACGTCGGGCCGGCCTCACGATCCAGCCGTGACGTGCCGTCGTGGGTGTCGGCGCACGCCTTTTCGCAGTTGTCACAGCGAATGCAAAGCGACTCGTCGATGAGAAGAACGTCTGTGGCCTCACCCACGCCTTGCGACATCAGGAAGGAGATCAGGCTGCCGGACTCGGTCCGGTTCTCCATGGCCTGATTGACCTTCATTCGCTGCATCAATTGCTCGTCCATCTTGCCGCGGACTGTGGAGTGCGACGACATCACCTCGATGAAGCGGCTGGATTCCAGCATGATGGCTTCCGTCGCCACGGCCGCGCGCACGGTGGCCGAACGCGGCATGTCCGACATCAACGCCATTTCGCCGACATAGTTGCCGGCGGCCACATACGACAGCACGATCTCCTTGCCGCCCAGATCGCGCGACACAGTGACCGAACCGCGCCGGATGAGATATAGACCGTCGGCGGCATCGCCTTCCTTGAACAAGGCCTCGCCCGCCGAGTAGCGCTTGATGACGGCGGTGCCGATGAGGTAGTCGACTTCTTCTTCGCGAATGGTGCTGGAAAGGTACTGGCGGATGGCGCGCTTCATCATCACCGCGTCCAGTGTTTTCTTCACCGATTCCACGGAGGCGATCAGCTTCAGCATGGAGCGACGCGGTGTTTCCACGAGCAGGCAGCGCTTGCCGCCCTTGGCCGTCGCTGTGCGGCGGCGGCCGGAGATCAATCCCATCTCGCCGAAGAACTCGCCCTTGCCGAGCTGGAAGGCCACCGTCTTGCCGTCCTGGGTCTCGGTCTCGATCACGACCTCGCCTTCGACAATCGCGTAGAAGGAATTGGTGTAGTCGTTCTTCTTGAAAATCACTTCGCCTTCTGCTGGACGATGGATCTCGCTGTCCAGCAGGAATTCGCGCAACTGCAAGTCGGTGAGGCCGGAGAGGATGGGCACGGACGCGCGGATGTGCTGCACCGCGTCGTTGACCGATGTGATCTTGACGTTCTTGAACTTGGCCTTCAGCACCGGCTCGTCGGCAGGTTCAACGTTGTTGCCGAGGATGTACTCGACCACCTCGTAGCCCTGATTCATCGCCTGTTTGATGAGCGGGTAGCCGCCCAGCGCACCCACGATGTAGAGGCCCGGCACGTTCGATTCGTACTTGGCCGAGAGCGCCGGCACGGCGTTCATGTCGGTACTGGGAAACTGGATGCCGAAACTCTCCACCAGCTTTCTTGGCGGTGTGGCGCCCAGGCGCCCGATGACGCGATGGCAGTTGATATTCTCGACACCGGCGGGCGTCTTCACCGTGTACACCATCGGCGCCGGACCGCCCGTTGTTTCCTCCACCTTTTCGGTCATGGAGTTGGCGCGATACTCGATCTTGCCTTCCTTGATGGCGGCGGTCACGAGCGAGATGTTGCCGTCTTTCACGCGCACGAATTCGTCGCTGCGGTTGATGAGCACGACGCGGTTTTGCTTGGCCAGCGCCAGCGCGTTTTCGATACCGGCGTCGCCCGCGCCGATGACGATGATGGTCTCTTCCGAATATTCGTCCGGGTCGTCCAGCTGGTACTGCACGCGGGGCAGGTCTTCGCCGGGCGTGCCGAGCTTTCTGATGTTGCCCTGCAGACCGATGGCGAGCACCACGGCCTCCGCCATGAGCGTGTCGCCGTTTTGCAACGTGATCTGGAAGGCGCCGCGTTCACCCTTGATGGCCGTGACCTGCGCGCCATAGCGCATGTTGACCTTGTGCTTCTTCAGTTCCTCATCCCAGGTGCCGATGATCTTCTCGCGCGTGCCTGCGGAAAAACTCATCGGCGAGCGCAGCGGCAGCACACCTGGCTCGGCCATCACGTGCTTGCCCTTCTGGTATTTGAAGATGGTGTCCGCGGCGTGTTGCTGGGCTTCCAGCAACACATGGGAGACACCCAGCTCGGCGGCGTGGGCCGCGGCGGAGAGTCCCGAGGGACCCGAACCGACGACGGCGATCTTGAATTTCTCAGTCATGGTGACTCCTAGCGTCCTGCGACCAGGACACGAAAATCTTTCATCGCTGCCTGAAACTCCGCGGGCTTGAACTTCTCATCATTGGCGAGTGTGGCCTGCACCTTGGAAAGTCCCTTGTTCAGCGCCGCGGTGTTGCCGAGCATGCCGCGCTTGTTGAGGTAGTTCACGACGCTTCCGAGTGCCATCGCGGCCTGCTCCGCCGCGGCGTAGTCGTTGAAGTTGCCGCCCAGCCCTTCATCCACAAGCGACACCGCGACACCACGCAATGAAGCTTCGCTGAACGCGAAGCCCTCGATGCGCTTGCCGACGCCCAAGGCCATCTGCTTCAGCTTGGCGGCCTCGGCATTGACATCGCCTTTGCCCGCGGCGGCGTGATGCAGGCGCAACACCTGCTCGTTGACGTCCTGTCCCAGCTTGGCGTCGATTTGCCGGGCGATCGCGCGCAGCATCAGCATGTTGGAGTCATTCAGTCGCGCCACACCAGGGCCGGGGCTGGCGCCGAAGGCCGTCTTGGGCGTCCAGCGCAAATCCGACATCGGATGGTGGCAGGCGTGGCAGTCGAACAACACCAGTTCAGGGAAGATGCCATCGCGACCGCGCTTCGGGTCGGCCAGGATGTCCATCATCTCGGCGACAGCCAAAGCCTGCCCGATGGCCCAGACCTTGACGCCGTCCCACGGACGCTTGCGATCCTCGTAATCCTTGTCGAGTCGGAAATGCGCGGGCGCGGTCATGGAGAACGTCTCCAGCTCGAAGCTCATGCGCGGATGGCCGGCACCCATGATGCGGTGGGTCACGAACTTGTCCTGGTTGCCCCAATGGCAGGAGAGGCAGAGCTTGGCGCGCGCGGTCGGGTCGGATAGCGGATAAAGACCGTTCTCCAGGTTTTTCGCGTGTGTGGCTTTGGGCTCCACGTGCGACTTGATGTAGCGTTCCGCCGGCCCGTGGCAGGCTTCGCAGGAGATGCCGTCACCGAACTTGAAGCGCTCAGCTTGCTTCGCGGCCGGAATGTTGTGCGCGTGGCAGTCGAGGCAGAGCTTTTCCTGGTGGGCGGGTTTGGTGATGCCCAGGTTCTTGACGATGCGGGCAGAGCGGTCGTTGAACAGAACCTGATAAGCCTTGTTGGCGTGCTTGTCGAGTCGCGACCAAGTGACGTACTCGTTTTGCAGGACGTTGGAGCCCTTCCACTCGATGATGGAGCCGTGGCAGAGGCTGGAAGCGCAGGTGACCGTGCCCAGCGACTTGTCGGGCGACTGGTAGGGCAGCGGATGGAAGTTTTGCGCCAGCGCCGCCGATGCCAGCGTCGCTGTTGCCGCAAACAGGAGTGCGCGAGTGAGCGTCATTTCTTGGCCTCCACGCGCGGAACGAAGCTCGCGCGATCGATCAGGTCGCTGACTTTCCACAAGGAACCGTCAGGATTGAGATAGAACCTCTTCATTTCGTCCTTGACGAAGGGCCGCGAACCGATGCGACCCAAGATCGCGATCTGCCCGCCGGTTTCGTCGACCGCGCGGTCGCGGTCCAGGCCTTTCGCAAGCGCGACGGCAGCGCTCTTGGTCTTGCGCCATGCGACGACTTGCGGCTTGGGATCGGGCGAGAAGCCGTAGAACTTTGGCTGCGAGTCGGGTGCCGTGAGTTGCAGGACCTTCAAGCCGTTCGCACCATCCGCCACATAGGCGAAGAGCGACGCGTTGGTCGTGCCGACCACGACATCGCGCGCATCGTTCAGGGCGCCTTCCGCATTGAAGAACTGATACAGCTTCGGCGCTTCCGGCTTCTCGATATCGATGATGGCGAGACCTTGCTTGGTCGCGGCGACATACGCGAAGGTGCGGGCAAGGTAAATGCCGCGCGCGTCGTCGATGCGAATATTCGCACTGGTCATGCGTGGCTTGGCCGGATGCGTCACGTCGATGACGTTGAGCCCTTGCGCTGTCGTGACGAAGAGATAGCGGAACTGCAAGGCCGAAGCGCGCGCGTCCTTCACCGCCACCTTGCCCGCGAGCTTCGGCTTCAGCGGATCATCCACGTCCACGATCACGACGCCGTCCGGCGTGGTGATGTAGAGGAAATGCCCGCCGACCACGATATGCCGCGCGCCGGTGAGCGCGCCGCCTTCATTCCACGTCAGCGCGCGCTTCAGGAAGTTGTTGCGCGGCTCGCCGTCGTTCAGCGTGTTCACGTCGGTGAGGATCAGACCCTCTTCCGCATCGACGATGAACGCGTAGTTGTAGATCGGATGGAACGGCTGCTCCTGATTGGTGACGCGCATCAGCTCACCTTGGTTGCGCTCCGGCGCGATGGCCTGGTTGGTCGGCAGGCCGACACAGGTCGCGTTCTTTGACGGGATGTGCGTGTCATGCCCAAGAGGCGAGAAGGGGGCGGAGATGATGCGCTGCGAAATGCCCTTGTTCGCGATGGAGGCCACGTCGTACACGCGCATGCCGCCAACTCCTTCGCTCACGAACAGATACTCGCCGCGCAGCGTGACGCAGCGGGCTTCGCCCTTGGTGGTGTGGTCATGGGCGAATTCCAGTTGCTTGTTGCGCTTCTGGTGGTCTTGAAACCAGTCCGGGTAGGCGTAGCGATGCAGATAACTGCCGATCACCGCTTGCGGCTCATCCCATTCGGTCACCTGCACGGCCTCGACATGTTTCTCTTCGCCAACCCAGGCATTGAAGCCGACGAAATTCAGGAAGTTGGTGCCCTGGAGCAGGAGCTGCGCCATGATGGCGTTGTTGTCGTCATTCTTTGACAGGTGGCAGTCGCTGCAAGTCTTGGTCTCGGTCTTGCGCTCGGTGTGCGGATAGTGCGGCGCGAACGCCTGAGAGGAGAATCCGCTGGCCGCGACCGGTGGCTGCTGAATGTAGATGCGCTCGCGGTTGGAGTTGGTCGACGAGAGCACCAGCGCCGAGGAAGAACGGATGGGCGAGATGCGCATGCCCTTCACCGGGCCGTGGCGGCCCAGCTGGAACGCATCATCGCGTGCCACCTGCGGGTTGTAGGTCGCGTAGTTGCGTGTCTCGCCGCCTTCATAGTGATGGCGCTCCGTCTTCCAGTTCGCCTGGATGGGCAGGTGGCAGCCCGCGCAGGTCGTGGTCCATGAGAGATGACAGGTGAAACAGGTCATCTTGTCGTCACCGTGCGCGAGATCGGCTTCCGTGTTGCCCACACCGGGCCCCCACTTTCCGGCGCGGCCCGCTTCGCCCTTCGCGGTCAGCTTGGCCCGCGCGGCCTTCTCGTTGTAGTCCTTGTGCGTCGGGTCCATCGTATTCTTCACCAGCGACACTTCCCACTCGAGATCGGCATGCAACGCCGAACGCTGGTAGAGCTTGCCCTCGCGCCATTCAAACCGTTTGCGGCCGTCCTGGGTGCGGAGCAATTTCATGTCCATGCCGCCGGGCTTGGCCGCCGGGCCGCTGGTGAAAAGTGTCGGCAATTGCGTGGCGGTGCCGTGGCAATCGCGGCAGTCGATTTCGATGGCTGCGGCGACTTCGCCGTAGATGTGGCCGTTGCCGTGCATGTCCTGCGCGAAGTGGCAGTCAACGCAATGGAAGCCGACGTCCATGTGAATCGAGGTCAGGTGAACGGCCTTCTTCGGATTGTTCGGGTCGAACTTCTTCGGGTCATCGTCCGCGACCTTGTTGCCGTCCTTATCCAGCAAATTGCCCTTGCGGTCGCGCTTGAACACGGCGCGGAAGTTCCAGCCGTGACCGTGGTAGTCGCCGAATTGGGTGTCCTTCAATTTCGGGTTGAGCTTGGACACTTCCTTGAGAAACTCGGGATCGCCCCACTTGCCGCGAATGGCCGCCTCTTCCGGATTGCGGTCGAGAATCTTTCTGGCTTCGGCGGCGGTCGGATACTTCTGCTTCTCAGGCCACATGAACGGCGCGTCGGACTCGTAGTCCCACATGATCATGCCGTAGAACGTGTTCACGAAAATATTGGGCTGGTGCATGTGGCAGACCATGCACTGCGAAGACGGAATCGCGCGCGTGAACTTGTGCTTGATCGGGTGGCCCGACTTGTCCTTGCTGATGGTGGGGTCCGCCGTGCCCGTCTTTCCGTCGTTGCCGTACTTGGCATAGGGGCCGGAATGCAGCGGGTCGCGGTCGTTGGCGTAAGGCGTGTGGCAAGCCGTGCAGCCTGAGGAACGATAGTCGCCGGGCTGTTCGTTTGTGCCCAGGAACCACAGGTGCGGGTCGTTCAGACGCGTCTTGGTGATGTTGATCACCGGCACGGCGATGCGCTGGCCGGTGGCGGGGCCGCGATTGGATTGCTTGATGTCCGGGCGGCCCGGCTCGTCAAGACGTTGAACGAGGCCGGTGGAGTTGGGCAGACCGACTTCCGGGAACTGGGTGTTGATGACGCGGCCGCCGCGTTCAAATACACGGAACACGTCCGCGGGTGGAATGGTTTCCCACGCAGGCAGTGGCGCCAGTTGCGGCAGTATGCCCATCTCCGTCATGTGCGGGTTGACCGGGACGGGATTCTTGATGAGCCCCGGCTGGCTGTCGGCCGTGTACACCTCGCCCAGAATGTAGCGCTTGAACTGCAGAATGCCATTGTTGTACGCCGCACCGCCCCACAGCATGGCGCTGGTCGACATCAGGCTGCGTTCAGACGCCTGAATGATGGGCAAGTGACAGGCCCCGCAGGCTTCGCGCGCCACGCGATAGTCGCCGGGATTGATGAAGCGGATGAACTCGGGCGCTTCCTTGTTGAGAAGCGTGTAGCTGCCCTCCGGGTTTGCTGCCGACGGATAGTTCCATTTCGTCGGATAGCGCGGCAAGACGTGCGCGGACTCCATCGCGGTGAAGTATGCGTCCTTGCTGTCTTTCTTGTAGCTCGTGCCGTCCGGCTTGCGAATATTCGCATTGCCGCCGTGGCAATCCGTGCAACCCAGGATGACAGCAGGGTTCACGTGCATGGTGCCGTGGTCGCCCTTCAGGCCGTCCTTGTCGTAACCGCTGTGGCACGTCTTGCAGCCGGCTGATTTGGCGTCGGCGTCCTTGACGGTCTGCTGCGCGGGCGCCGCCGGATACTTCTCATAGGTGCGCGGCACCGGCTTCAGTTCGCCGGCGGCCCAGACGGCCAAAGCGCTGCTCAGGGCGAGGCCGAGCAGGATGGGGCGGGATGACTTTGCGAATATTCGCATGGTGCGCAATCAGTAGGTCAGCAACAGGTTGGCCAGCACGGAGTACTGCACGCCGCGCTTGTCTTCGTCGAACAATTGCTTCATGCCCTTGCCCGGCACCAAGGCGCCCGCGGACACGTTGAGAATCACGTTCTGCGACATGAACGGGCGGTACTGGAAACCCGCCGAAACGTCCCAGCCGATGTCCTTCTTGATGATCTCCTGATTCCTCAGCACGGCAAGCGACGAGGTGTTCATGAAGCGCAGATAGTTGAGATTGGCGACGATGCGCGTCTGCGGATTGAGATCGACGTCCGCGCCCACGCCCAGCATGGCGAGGCCCGGATTGACGAAATTGGATTGGCCCTGGTCCTTGGACGAGCGCAGGTTGGGCAGGATGCCGTTGCGGCTTGAGATGGTCACGCCTCCGCCACCCACCAGCGGAATCGCTTGGCGGATCCAGAAGCTGGTGTCGGCCCCCGCGATTTGCGGATTCTCGAACACGGCGTCATAGCCCGTGGCCTTGTCGTCGAACGGATTCTTGTCACCGGAGGCGAGAACCGCTGTGCCTCGCACGCGGAGCCAGGAGAAATCACGGGAAAGTTCCGCAGCGGCGAAGAATGCCTGGATGTCCTGCGGTTTCTGCGCCAGCGGATGACGCTGGTCACGACCGAATGCCGCGTAAAACGATGAGGTCAGGTTCCAGCGGCCGAAGTGGCCGTCGCCGTTCAGGCCGAAGTAGGTCACCCGATAGTTGCGCGGCCGGCTGTCGCCCAGCACGGCGGGCCGTTCCTGCACGCCGTTGTTGTTGAAGTAGACCTGTTTGCCTTCGCGATTTTCGTTATGCAGCACGATGGCCTGGGTGGTGTGGCCAAAGACCGGGAAATCCTGACGGTACAGATTGAAGACGAACGAATCATCTTTGCGCCACGCCTTGTTGATGTCGTTCAGGCCGCTGTTGGTGTCTTTCTCCAGCTTGCGGAACCAGCCCAGGTTGTACTGCCACTGGTTGTTGTCGCGAATGCCGAACAGCCGCGCGCCGAACGGCACATCCTGAAACAGGAAGCCGCGGAAGTCGGAAATGAAGGGCTGGATGCCGATGCGATAGGAGTCGAAGTCGTAGCGGTCCGACACGTTGCGCCAGTGGACGTCGACAAACGCTTCCTGAATGGCGATGTGGTTGTCGCGGCGAATCTTGCCTTCCTGCGGATTGAGCCGCAGCAGGCGCACTTCGCGCGCCTCGGTCTGGTTGTAGTTCAGCACCGGCACCAGACGGAATTCATAGTCTGGCGGCTTGAACGTCGTGTTGCCCTTGATGACGCCGATGGACAGGATGACGTTCTGGTTGAAGGTGTGCGAACGGCCGTTGCCGAAAATATCGACCGCCCCCGGGCGGTCGGACGACTGGGCGCCGATGGGCACTGGCAGACGCCGCGCTTCATAGACCGTATCGGAAATCCCGGACAGCACGAGGAACCAGTCTGATCCCCATTTGGCGAAGGGCTGGAACGGCTTGTCGCCTTTCAGCGTGTTGATGTTGTAAGGGTCCCACCAGTTCTGCTTCTGGCCCAGCAGTTCCATGATGCGCCAGCGGTCGGGCACGGCCACCGACACGCGCGGATCAATCGCCTGCGGCGGCGGCACTTGCTTGGGGTCGATGGGCGGAAGCTCGTACTTGAGCGGCTGGCCCTGCGGGCGCTTGAGATCGATCTCCTCTTTGGCCGCTTCCTTCGCCGCAGGTTTGGCGGCCGGGGTGAGTGGTGTGGCGACCGGCGGTGTGCCCTGCGACCACGCGAGCGAGACGACACCGGCCGCCGCGAGGGCCGCCGGAATGCGCTTCAGAAAGGCGTTCATGTTCACAGTCCGGCGCATACGTTTTGCTCCGAGCTGCCGTTGAAGGGGGCTTGCGGACACTGCACGTAGCGCAGACGCGCACCCGTGCCACCCACACTGATCAGGTCACTGCGAATATTCGCAGGGGCGTTGGCGATGCCGGTGTTGAGAACGCGGCCGGCATTGGCGAGACCGAGGAAGGCGATCATGTCGTCCTGATCCACGCCGTCACCGGAGACGCCGATGGCGCCGACCAGTTGGCTGCCACGGTAGATGGGCACACCGCCGGGGAAGATCTGAATGCCATTGCGCGCACGGGAAAATCCGGTGTCCGATCCCGTCGCGCCCGCGGGCTGCCGGCCTGCGCAGCCGATGCTCGTGTCACCTGCTGCGATGGACTTGATCAGTTGGTTGTAGACCAGGTCCAGCTGGAAGCCGACGTTGAACGGGCTCCAACTGGCGATGGGCGTGGAGAGCGGGCCTTGTGGTGTGTTGGCGACACCGTCCGGGAAATACGGGCGATGCAGGTTGCCCACGGCGCGCATCGAGTAGGCCACGTTCCCGGTCAACGCATTGCCGTCTTCGACGAAGGTGCGGAAGTTGGTGACATACGAGCTGAAGCTGCGCGTCGGGAATGCGGGATTGTTGGTCACGTAGGCGGTCACCAGATCGTTGCCCACGACGTTCACCGGCGCGCCGGCGAGGAAGCGCGGGCCGGGCAGCCCGGCGAGGTCTTGCGCGAAATTCGGATGCGAGAACACCAGGGCGCCGCGCGCCTTTTGCAGCGACACATCCGTTCCGAAGATTGGCGCGTCGGGTGTCCGCACGACGCCCAGCACCTCGCCGTTGGTATCGACAACCGAAATGGTCACCTGGGCCGCGCTGCCGAGCGGGCGGCGAATCTGCGCGCGCGCGCGGTTGGCGATCGCGAGAGCCTCGCGGAGCACTTGCGTAGCCTCATTCGCGGTCAAGCGACCGTCGGTGCCGGCGCGCGGGGCGAATCGATTGGCATTGGCGGCATCGACCAGCACGAAGCCGGTCAAGTCGGCGAACGCGCCGGTATCCGCGCGATAGCCCGAGGCGGTGTTGCCGAACGCGGCGCCATCGCGAATATTCGCGGCGGTGTAGTTGGTCACGGCGATGAGCGCGCCCGGCAGCGAGGCGAACGCGGGGGCTGTGGACGGGTTGCTGGCCAGCGACTCACTGTCGACAAAGCGGAAGGTGCGGCCGTCCGCCGTGATGCGATCCGCGCGAATGTCGGTGGGGGCGGAAAAGCCCGCGCTGCCGGCGAGCGCGATCAGCTCATCTAAGTCACTGTCGATGTCGGTGATGTTGAGATCCAGACTGTAGCGGCCGTCCGCGATGACACCGATGCCACCTACCACGCGGCCATTCTTGTAGAGCGGCAGCCCGCCAGGATCGGCGGACAAGCCCAGTGGCGACGCCTTGGGACCTTGCATCGCATCGGTTGGCCGACGGATCAAGTCGGAGCAAATCAATTGCGAAAATTGCACGCCATAGAGCGGGCCGGACGGCTGGGTGAATTCGCGCGGATTGAAGTATTCCTGCACGATCTGGCTGGCGGTACGCGTGGTGAACGCGTTGCCGGAAGAGGACAGATAGGCGCCCGTCACGGCCTTGGCGATGGCCCCCAGCGAGGAAGGAATCGTGCCTTTCGCGATGCCGTCCAGTCCGCCCACGACCTCTTTGCCGCTGTTGATTTCCAGTGTGGTTTCGGCACCGGTCATTTGGAACACGCCCAGCACATTTCCGACCCGGTCGGTGACCGCGATGGTGCCGCGCGCATTGCGCGCCGTGGCCTCCGCCGACGCCTGGGCGATGATGCGCTGCACATCCGCCACGGTGAGGAAGTCTTGCGCTGGTTGCTGCGTGTTGCAGTCGCCGGTGCAAGATTGGGTGCCTGTGCCGCCACCGCCGCCGCCGGAACAGGCGGCCAGAAAGACGGCCAACAGCAGGGCCAGAGTGCTGGGTCCACGGCGCATCACGGTGGACCTCACTTGGCCGCGCGGCCGGCGTGCGCCGCGACTTGAATGCCGCGGTGCGGGTCACCTTCAACCTGGTTGGCGGCGGTCGCCCCCCGCTTGGGGCTGCCCAAGTGGAAACCGTGGCAGCTTTCACAGGTGCTGGTGACCTTGTTCTTGGCCGGTTCCTGGCCAGCATGGCAGGTGCGGCAGCTGTCGATGTCGGGAATGGCGATGTCCTCGCTGGTCTTCGACTTCTCGACCTCGTGGCAATCGACGCACTTGGCGGTCTTGTGGGCGAAGTGTTCGAACTTGGCCTTCACCATCCAGTAGTTGGTGATGCGCACTGGCGCGATCTGGTACTCGCCCGCTTGCTTGCTGACGGTGTGGCAGGTCGCGCACGAGCGATCTTCAATCAGGTCGGCCGCGATCTTGTCGGCCTTCTGGTTGGCCCACTCCATGGCTTTCTTGCGCGCCACTTCGCTCTTGCTCTCGTTGGTGCGACGCAGGAGTCCATCCACCGTGGTCACGTCGATGGGCGTCTCGCCCAGCGCGATGGAGGCGTAGAACTCGCGCAGCGTGGTCATGGCGAGCTTCGGGTCGCCGTGCGGCACGGTGCGTGTCGTCACCGCCGGCTCGAACTCGAGGCGATGACAGTCGGCGCAGTGCTTATCCATCTTGATGGGTTCAAAGCGCACACCGGCGGCATCGGGTGTATGGCAGTTCTTGCATTCCAACACCACGCGGCCGTTCGGCGCCGTCGGGCTCTTCACGCCCTTCTTGTCCAGATGGGCGTCATGCGGAAACTTGAGGCCCGACTTCTCCTTGAGTCTGGCCTTTTCCGACTGCAGGATGCGTGTCGCCTTGCCGGTCTGGTCCAGGAGCGCCAGTTTGAAATGCGGATGATCGGTCGCGAAGTCGCGAATATTCACCATGCTGGTGCTGGGGGCGTGCGCCTTCACGTTCGAATGACAATCAGTGCAGAGCCGGGTGTCGGTGCGGATCAGGCCGAGCGGGCCTTTGTGATCGCGATGGCACTCGGCGCAGCGCGCTTCGCCGAACGCCGCCTTCTGCACAGTCTTGGTTTCGACGTGGCCACCGATGGTCTTGTGACAGCTTTCGCACGTGCTGTCGCGCACCTGGACAAAGGGCTGGTCATGGCACTTCGCGCAGTCCTTGCCAAAACCCTGATGCGGATGGGCCAGTTTGCCCGGATCCCAGGATTCGTCCGGGGCGAAGGAGAGGTTCTTGGCCGCCGTCTTGACCCCGGGCTGGGTCGCATGCAGGATCGGCCACACCAGAAAGCCGCCCAGAATCACGAAGAACATGATGAGCGCCGGCCACCGCTTCGAAAGGCCCGCGGCGGACAGCGTGACCCGCGCGCGCTGGCCTTCCTCTTTCAGACTTTCCGGCAGCGGCTCGACCAGTTCGAGATTGAGAATGAAGTCATGCTCGTTCTGGTTTTTGGAAGGCTCGATGGCGACTTCATAAGGCCCCAACCCGATGCGCACACCCGGCTTCACCTTGGTGGTCTTTTCGAACTTGCCGTCGACGTTGAGGTTGCCGCTCAAGGCTTCCAGATAAAGGCGCCCATCCTCGGCGGCCTTGATCACCGCGGCGTTGAGCGCCACGCGGGGATCGTTCAAATGGATCTTGGATTCGGCACCCCGGCCAAGGCGGAGCTCGGTTCCTGTGACCAGCCGCTGCTCGCTGCTGGGTTCTCCCCGCTTGTTGCGGGTGACGATGGCAAGAAGGCAGCGGATCATGGACTGCTACCAGTAGAAGAAAACGGAGACGATGTGCGCGGCAAGCGCGGCCAGCAGCGCGATGGAGAGCGGCACATGGAAGAAGAGCCAGATCGACATGCGCGCCCGGTAGCTGATGTCCGCGCGGGCGCGGTCGACCAGCCGCTTTCTTTGCAGCATGACGCTGTAGAGTTCGTGATTGTGCTTGGCGGCGTCGCCTTTGAGATCGGCGCCGCCTTTCTGGATGATGGTGAGCGCGGCCGTCGTCGGGCAATTGCGCTGCCGCCCGGTGACCTGCGTGAAGAGGCCGCCGCCGATGATCGTGCCCTGGGCCGCCGCTTGCACCGCCAGCACCAGATGGTCCGGCAGACGCATCGCGATCTTGCGCGCCTCGCTGTCCAGGGTGGAGATCTTCAGCATGATGGAATCGAACGAATCCTCCGCCATGTTCCCGGTGATCATGGACGGGAAGCGAACATAGGAATAAATGCCATAAAAGCCGCTGAAGATCACGCCGAGCATGAGCACGTAGGCCAGCGTGTGAACGTTCCAGCCCACCTCGAAGCCGGTGTGCAGGGTCGCGATGATGATGAGCGACACGCCAAGATAGACGTGCGCCGATAGCCAGCCCTGCAGGTTCGCGTCAGCCGCGCTGTATTGTCGTTTTCTGACACCAAACCAGAGCAGCATCAGAATGAGCAGCGCGCCGATCGTGCCCAGCGTGTAGCCGAGCCACGTGCCGCCGTAGGGCGTGACCGGTGGCTTGTGAAACACGTAGGCGGCGATGGACGCGACCGAAACCAGCGTGGCCAGTTTCAGATAGCGAAACTTCTTGTATTCGAGAAATGTGCCGTGGCGCATGCGAGTGTGATGATGATCAAAACGCATGACGGGCGTCATGCGTTTCCAACGATTCTCCCGGGACCGTGAATGTTCTTATCTGCAATGCGCCACCGGCTGCGCCGGCGACCGGGCCAACTGTCCGCCCCGAAAGGCGTGACGCCGACCTCGCTGATTTCCGTCGGAGTGTAATCCATCAAAGCGTGATTGCAAATACCTGATTGGCGCGACGCGGGGTCCGGGGCGAATCGCGGCGGCGGGCTATAATCCGCCCGCCACTGGCCCGCCGCATTCCTTCGGCGCGGTGTCGTGTCATGGCCCGATGCGTGACGTGTGTCCATCCGATTGCAAAGCCCGTCTGGATGATGCGCAGCCTCGGAGTCACCACCCGCCCACTTTCCGGAATTTCCCTGCATGACTTCGTTCATCCTGGCTGCCTCGGCGCTCACTTTGCTCGCCATCGCTTTCGTGCTGGTGCCGGTCTGGCGCTCGATCCGGCGCGCGAATCGGCATGATGAGGATACGGCGCTCGCGGTGGAAACCAGCAATCTTGCCGTGGCACGGGCGCAGCGCGACGAAATTCTGCGCGACCATGCCGCCGGTCTGATGTCAGATGCGGAGAAGGAAGAAGCGTTGGATCAGATCGCGCGGCGGCTGGCGCAAGACCTGGGCGATGCGAGCGGCGCCGCTGAAATGCCCGCCGCGCAGACGGCGATGACCGGCGGCGTCAAAGCCGTCGTCGCGATTCTCGTCATTGTCATTCCGGTCGTGGCGGGACTCATGTACTGGCAGCTTGGCAGCCCGGAGGGACTGAATCCGCCGTCGCCGCACCAGACGGCCGAGCCCGCATTGGGTGACCAGCAAATCATCGCGATGGTGGACGCGCTCACCGAAAAGATGAAGACCCGCGCCGATGATGCGCAAGGTTGGTCGCTGCTCGCGCGATCCCAGGCCGCCATCGGACGCTTCGAAGGCGCCGCCCGCTCCTACGAGCGTCTGAATCAACTGAAGCCGAATGACGCCGACATCCTGGCCGACTACGCCGAAGTGGTCGCCATGACGCAGCAGGAGTCGTTCGAAGGCAAGCCGTGGCAATTGGTGCAGCAGGCGCTTGCCATCAATCCGGATCAGCGCAAGGCGCTCGCCATCGCCGGCACGACCGAGCTACGCCGCCGCAATTTGCCGCAGGCGCTGGGGCATTGGGAGCGTTTGCTGAGACTGTTGCCGCCTGATTCCGAAGATGCGCGCCAGGTCTCCAGCGCCATTCTGGAAGTGAGGCTTGCCATGACCGGCAACGCGGGCACGGTGGCGGCGAAGCCTGCCGATCCGCAGGGCTCGGACGCCAGAGCCGCCAAACCGCCGGCAGCGCAGACAGCGCAGCAATCCGCGCCGCCCGCCGCCAAGGCTGCTGGCGGCGCCGAGAAAGTGGCTGGCACGGTGACCTTGAGTCCCGAGATGGCGAAGCTCGCGGCCCCGGGTGACACGTTGTTCATCTTCGCCCGCGCGGCCGGGCCCAATGCGCCGCGCATGCCGCTCGCCATCATTCGCGCGTCGGTGAGCGAGCTGCCCAAGATCTTCGAGCTCACCGACGGCATGGCCATGGCGCCCAACGTCAAGCTCTCCGATTTTCCGCAAGTGACCATCGAGGCGCGGGTATCCAAGGCGGGCAATGCCGTGAGCCAGCCGGGCGATCTCATCGGCGCCTCACCACCGGTGAAGCCGGGCACGTCCGGCGTCAAAGTGGTCATCGACCGCGTGGTGAAGTGATGCTCTCGGCCGCCGGCCTCACCTGCCAGCGAGGCGATGCGGTGTTGTTCCGCGATTTGGGTTTGGAGTTGGCGGCGGGCGAGGCGCTGCTCGTCCGCGGCCCCAATGGCTCGGGCAAAACCAGTCTGCTCCGCATCCTCGCCGGCATTGCCGCGCCCGCCGCCGGCGAAGTTCGCTGGCGCGCCTCGCCGGACCGTGCCGCGCGTCAGCTCGAGACGGCGTATCAGGGACACACCGCGCCGTTGAAAGATGAGCTGACCGTGGTCGAGAATCTCGACTTCGCCCTGGCGCTTGATGGCGCGCCGAAGTCGCGCGCCGATATTCTCGACGCGGTTCAAGAGGTGGGTCTCGCCTCGCGGCGCAACCTGCCGGCGCGACATCTCTCCCAGGGCCAGCGGCGGCGCGTGGGGCTGGCGCGACTCGTGCTGGCGCGGCGGCGGCTGTGGCTTCTGGACGAGCCGGCGACGGCGCTGGATGCGGCGGGCCTCACGCTCTTTTGCGACGTGTTGGATCGCCATCTCGCCCAAGGCGGGCTGGCGGTGTTGTCCACCCATCAGCCGCTGCCGCTCGCACACCCGGCGCGGGAGCTCAATCTGTGAACGCGATGGCCGAGCCCGAAGCGGAATTCGCCGTGCTGCCGGGCTTTGTCGCGGTGCTGCGCCGCGACTTGCTGCTCGCGTGGCGCACCCGCGCCGAGATCGCCCAGCCAGTCATCTTCTTCATCATGGTCGCAAGCCTGTTCCCGCTCGGCATCGGCGCCGACATGAAGCTTCTCGCGCGCGTGGGCGCCGGCGTGGTGTGGGCGTGTGGCGTGCTGGCGACGCTGCTTTCACTCCCGCGAATATTCGCGCAGGATCATGCCGACGGGACGCTCGAGCAAATGGCGCTGTCGGCCTATCCGCTATCCGCTATCGCCGGCGGCAAGCTCGCCGCGCATTGGCTCACGACCGGATTGCCGCTCAGCCTCACCGCGCCCGTCATCGGTTTGCAATTCGGCATGGATGCGCCCACCCAGGGCGTCCTCGTGTTGTCGCTCCTCATCGGCTCGCCGATCCTGTCCATGATTGGCGCCATCGCGGCCGCGTTGACGCTGGGCGCGCGCGGACAATCCCTGCTCATCGCGCTCCTCGTGCTGCCGCTTTATGTGCCGGTGGTGATCTTTGGCGCGGGTGCCGTGGAATCGTTTGGCGCGGGCATCGATCACGGCGCGCATCTCGCCTTGCTGGGCGCCGGCACGCTGGCGGGCCTGGTCGCGACACCCTTCGTGGTCGCGGCAGCGATTAGAATTGCACTGGACTAAGTTGCTGCAACGAAGATCGCGAATATTCGCAGGGCCGAGCACCTTCATCCCGGCCCTCCCTCCTCAAGGGGGAGGGAGCGGGCCCAACCCGAGTCACGAAGCCTGAACCCCATGCTGTTCAAATACGCCTCTCCCGCATCCTTCTATCCGCTGGCCGGCAAGCTGGCGCCCGTGTTCGCGGTTATCGCCCTGGTGCTGACCGCGGTCGGGCTTTATCAGGGATTCATCATCGCGCCCACCGACTTTCAGCAAGGCGAGGTGTACCGGATCATCTTCATCCATGTGCCGAGTGCCTGGATGGGCATGTTCATCTATCTGGTGATGGCGATGTATGCCTGTCTGGCGCTGGTGTTCAACACCCGACTGTCCGCCATGATGATGCAGGCGCTCGCACCGACGGGGGCGATCATGACCGCGATCGCCTTGTGGACCGGTGCGCTGTGGGGCAAACCCACCTGGGGCACCTACTGGGCCTGGGACGCCCGCATGACCTCCACGCTGTTTCTGCTCTTCCTCTATTTCGGCTACATGGCGCTGGACAATGCCATCGAGGACCGGCGCCGCGCGGACAAGGCGGGCGCGCTGCTCGTGCTCGTTGGCGTGGTGAACGTGCCCATCATCTATTTCTCCGTGCGCTGGTGGAACACCCTGCATCAGGGCGCCACAGTCGTACCGGGCTCGTCAAAGATGGCGGACACCATGCTCGCGGCCATGATGGTCATGACCTTCGCCATGTGGGCCTATGCCATCGCTGTGGCGCTGTGGCGCGTCCGCGGCATCATCCTGGAAAGAGAAAAAAACACCGCTTGGGTGCAGGAACTGCTGGACCGTCCCTGACATCAGAACCCTATGTTGAAGCACTGGAATCGCCATGACCGAACATCAATTCTTCATTCTGGGTGCCTACGGCGTCTCCGCCGTCGCACTTGCCGTGGAACTGCTTTGGCTTTGGCTGGGCGCCCGGCGCTCGCTGGCCGCGCTCCGCGAGGCAAGACAGATGGGTGACGCATGAAGCCCCGCCACAAGCGCTTTGTCTGGATCGCCGCCGGCCTCGCCGTGCTGGGCGTCGCCGTGGGCCTCGTGCTCAAGGCTTTCAACAGTAATCTCGTCTTCTTCTACACGCCGACCCAGGTCGCCAACAAGGAGGTGCCGCAGGGCAAGCCATTCCGGCTCGGCGGTCTTGTCACGGCGGGAAGCGTGCAGCGTGATTCCAACGGCCTCACGGTCCGCTTCTCGGTCACCGACACGGCCAAGTCCGTGCCGGTGAGCTATACCGGCATCCTTCCCGACCTGTTCAAGGAAGGCAAAGGCGTGGTGGCGCAGGGCCGTGTCGGCGCTGACGGTGTCTTCACAGCCTCCGAAGTTCTTGCCAAGCACGACGAAAACTACATGGCCCCGGAAGCCGCGGAAGCGTTGAGAAAGGCGGGACATCCCATCAAGGGGGAGATGTTCGCCGGTGAGAAACCCGTGGTGACCCAGCAGCCTTCAGCCTCAAGCCCCCCGTCCCCAGCCCCGGCGCCCGCAGGAGCCAAACCATGATTCCAGAGCTCGGCCACTTCGCCATCATCCTGGCGCTCGTTCTCGCCATCGCGCAGGGCATCGTGCCGCTGGTCGGCGCGGGCACCGGCGACCGCGGCAACGCGCTGCTCATGAACCTTGCGCGGCCGTTGGCGCAGGGACAGTTCGTCTTCGTCGCCTTCGCCTTCGCGTGCCTGATGTATTCGTTCTACGTGAACGACTTCAGTGTGGCCAACGTGGCGCAGAACTCGAACTCGAAGCTGCCGTGGTACTACCGGCTGACGGCGAGCTGGGGTTCGCATGAAGGGTCGATGTTGTTGTGGACCCTGATGATGGCGGGCTGGACCTTCGCCGTGTCGGTGTTCAGCCGCAACCTGCCTATCCAAATGGTGGCGCGCGTCATCGGCGTGATGGGTTTGGCGAGCGTGGGCTTTCTGCTCTTCATTCTGCTGACCTCCAACCCGTTTGATCGCCTGCTGCCGGCGGCGCCGGATGGGCGTGACCTCAATCCGCTGTTGCAAGACCCCGGCATGATCATCCACCCTCCGATGTTGTACATGGGCTACGTGGGCTTTTCGGTGGCGTTCGCATTCGCGGTCGCGGCGCTCATCGGCGGCAAGCTGGATGCGACGTGGGCGCGCTGGTCGCGGCCCTGGACGACGACGGCATGGTGCTTTCTCACCATCGGGATCGCCCTGGGCAGCTGGTGGGCGTACTACGAACTGGGCTGGGGCGGCTGGTGGTTCTGGGACCCGGTGGAAAACGCGTCCTTCATGCCGTGGCTCGTGGGCACGGCGTTGATTCACTCGCTCGCGGTCACCGAAAAGCGCGGCACGTTCAAGAGCTGGACCGTGCTGCTCGCGATCATGGCGTTCTCGCTGTCGCTGCTCGGCACGTTCCTCGTGCGCTCAGGCGTGCTGACCTCGGTGCATGCCTTCGCCACCGATCCCAAGCGTGGCGTGTTCATTCTCGGCTTCCTCGTCGTCGTCATCGGCAGCTCGCTCGCGCTGTATGCGTGGCGCGCACCCAAGGTCGGCCTGGGTGCCAAATTTTCCGCTCTGTCGCGCGAGTCATTGCTGCTCGCCAACAATGTGGTGCTGGTCGTCGCGATGGCGGCGGTGATGCTGGGCACGCTGTATCCATTGTTTCTCGACGCGTTGAACATGGGCAAGATTTCCGTCGGCCCGCCGTACTTTGACGCGGTGTTCTACCCGCTGATGGCGCCCGCGTTGTTTCTGATCGGTGTCGGCCCCATCGCGCAATGGCGCGAGGCCAAGCTGCCCGATCTCTGGCAGCGATTGAAATGGGCGCTGGCCGTGGGCGTGATCGCGGCGCTGATCCTGCCTTTCGTCATGGGCACCTGGATGCCGCTGGTGGCATTGGGCCTCTTCTTCGCGCTCTGGATTTTCATCACCACCGGCATGGCGCTGCGGCATCGCTTCATGCAGTCCCCGCAATCCGGCTTCTGGCGCAAGGTCGCGGCGAGCACGCCGTCCTACTACGGCATGCATCTCGCGCACATCGGCGTGGCCGTGTTCGTCATCGGTGTCACGCTGGTGAGGGGCTATGAAGTCGAGAAAGACGTGCGCATGGCGCCCGGCGACTCGGCGGAGCTGCGCGGACTCAGCTTCAAGTTCGTCGGCGTGAAGGATGTGCAAGGCCCCAACTACAACGCGGTGCGCGGCACGGTGGAGGTCTATAGCGGAACCTCGCTCCGCGAAGTCATGCATCCGGAAAAGCGCATGTACTTCGCCTCCGGCCAGACCATGACCGAGGCCGACATCGACTCCGGCCTTGTCCGCGATATCTACGTGTCCCTGGGTGAGCCCGTGCAGGGTGCCACCGACGGCGCGTGGTCGCTACGTCTGTACGTGAAGCCCTTCATCGACTGGATCTGGGGCGGCTGTTTCCTGATGGCGTTGGGCGGCTTTCTCGCCATCGCGGATCGGCGCTACCGCATCAAGGTGAAACGCGAGGCGGTGGCGTTGCCGCCCGGCGCGCCCCCGGCCGACCCGGGTCGGCCCGCTGCGCCCGCAGGCGCCCCGGCGCCCCGGCATGGCCGCCGCAAGCACCGCCGTGGCGGCTCGCCGGCAACAGCGAAGGCGTGAACATGCCCCAGGTCTGGCGCTATCTCCTGCCGCTCGGCATCTTCGCCGTGCTGGTTTACTTTCTGTTCAAGGGTCTCAGCCTCAACCCGCGCGAAGTGCCGTCGCCGTTGGTGGACAAGCCAGTGCCCAATTTCTCGCTGCCCAAGTTGCATGCGCCGGACCAGAGGCTCACCGCCGCCGATCTCAAAGGCCAGGTGTGGTTGTTGAATGTGTGGGGTTCATGGTGCGTGAGCTGCCGCATCGAGCACCCGCTGCTCAATGAGATCGCCAAGAACAACATCGTGCCCATCTATGGCTTGAACTGGAAGGACAAGCGCGAGGACGCCATCGCCTGGCTGAACAAGTACGGCGACCCCTATGTGGCGTCCATCGCGGACCTGGACGGACGCGTGGCCATCGATTTCGGCGTGTACGGCGCGCCGGAAACGTTCGTCATCGACAAGCAAGGCATCATCCGCATGAAGCACATCGGCCCCATTTCCGCCGAGTCGCTGCAGAAGGACATCTTGCCGCTCATCGAAAAACTCAAGAAATCATGATGACCGCCTTGCGAATATTCGCCTTTGTCGGTGCGGTGCTGACCAGCATCGCATTCGCGCAGGCGCCCAGCCAACCGCTGCCACCCATCAGTCCGGAACTCGAGCAGCGGCTCAAGGTGCTGGAGACTGAACTTCGCTGCCTGGTCTGCCAGAACCAGACGCTGGCCGACTCGCCAGCGGGTCTGGCCGATGACCTGCGCCGCGAGATTCGCGGCCTCGCACTGGCCGGAAAGACGAACGCTGAAATCAAGGACTTCCTGCAGACCCGCTATGGCGATTTCATCCTCTACCGACCGCCGGTGAAGAGCAGCACCTGGCTGCTCTGGGTCGGGCCGTTCGCGTTGTTGTTGGTGGGCGGCGTGGTGTTCATGCTCGTCGTTCGTCGGCGCGGACGGGGCGGCGATGAGGGTCCGGGCGGCGGCGGCAGTGTTCCGGCGCCGCATGACGCGGAGCGCGTGCGCAAGCTGCTCGACGAGTAGCGGTTTTTCGGCGTTTCCATTCAAGCTCGCGCACGGGCAGTGCGAATATTCGCACTGCCCCGGTTTCTTTCAGGCGGTTCGGCAGCCGCGCGGAGAACGCCGCATCAAAGCGGCGCGCACATCGCGACGCCCTGATTGAGGGCGCCACCGCGCTCCGAGTCCGCCACCGCCGCGTTGCTGGTGACAAAACGATGGTTCACCGCGCCCGATGTCTGATTGTTGTAGACCACGTTCACCGCGATGGTGCCCGCCGGGCAGATGCCATTCTCCGCGCGGGGCAGTGAAATGTTCGCTGCCAGGAAATTCCACTCCCGCGTTCGCGCTTTGCCGTAGTTGCAGAGCGCGGGCTCCGGCGTGATGTAGAGGGAGTCCTTGCCGCCCATCACATCGAATCCATTGCCGAGGTAGTAGAAGCGGCAGGCGGCGCTGCTGGCGCCGTTGTCGGCGATGGCCTTGAAGTTGAACCCGGTCGGGCGCCAACCCGGAAAGCCCAGGACGAAATCGACCTCGCCTTGACCGACCGCGTTCACGAAATGGCCGGTCGCATCATGGCGAAGTTCAGTGACGATGACTTCGCTGGCTGATGCGGATCGAGGCGCGGTGTAGTCCACGCGCACCGAGTCGGCGAGGCCGTCCCGCACCCGCGCCATCCGCACCAGTCGCGACAGCGCATCGGCATCACCCTTCACGTGGGCGTCGAGAAAGGTCACCACCCAGGTGAACACGTCTTGCGAATATTCGGGTTTGTATTCGTGCGGCACCCCGTCCAACGCCACCAGATAGCGACTTCCCTTCATGCGGTTCACCGCCTGCTGCATGAGGCTGATCGGCGCCGTCGTGTCCGCCGTGCCGCTCACCGCCAGCCAGGGCTTGGTGATGCCATCGACGCCATGCTGGTCGTCACCAAACGCGGGCAGGAAACTCAATCCGCCATAGGGCACGTAGCCGGCGGCCGCCTTGATGCGCGGTTCGTTCTGCACGGTGCGCGAGGACAGGTTCGAGTAGCTTTGCGTGAGCCGGGCGCCCATCGCGAGCAGCATCGCCTCGCCGCCCATGCTCGCGCCGAATCCGCCGATGCGGCCCACGTCGATGCGGTCGGCGTAGTCAGGATGGCGGAGCAGGTAGTCCAGCGCTTGTGAAAGCGCCAGCGGACGCAGCGCCTGCAATTCCACGTAGCGCTCGAACTCGCGGGCGAGATAGAAGAGGTCGTTCAGGTCCGCGATGCGAATGCGGGTGATGCGCGCGTCGCCGTGAAAGAGCGCCGCGACGATGTAGCCGTGGCTGGCGAGTGTGCGGAGCGTGCCGAGGTAATCGTCACTCACCGGACTGCCGCCGAGGCCGTGGGAGTACAGGATGAGCGGCAGTTTGGCGGCGCCGGCGGGGAAGATCGGCGTCTCGCCCGCGCGTTGCATTTTCGGCAGCGACTGCGCGTCGGGCAGGCGGTAGTCATTGCGAATATTCGCCATGGAGGTGGGGTGACACACCAGCAACACCACGGGCAGCGTCGTCCCCGCGAAGCCGCGATACAGTCCACGATCATCCGGCACCGCCAGGCCAAACTGCGGTGTCGCTGCCGGTTCCAGCAGGATGTCGGTGATGTAGCGCGGAATGTTGCCACCGTTGTCGGTATTGGCGATGCCCTCCCAGAACTCCGCCGGCCGGCCGCCAATCTGGTTCATGCGTGCCTCATCGTGGGCCAGATTGCTGCAGGCGACCGGGTGCGGGCCGTCGCCCAGCGCGGCGACCGTGGCCGCGTGATTGGCCGCGCTGGCCGACGCTGTGGAGAGCCAAAGCAATGCGAAGGTGAGTGCCTGCTTGAGCGGGATTGAAGGCATGTTCGAGGGCAATGAAGGTGGATAGCGCGGATGCGAGAGGGTGGGATCACCGTTTGGCGGGCAACCACAGGGTGAAGTTCCGGTATTCTTGCAGCGAACTTCTGAACGCGCAGGTCTCATCGTGGATGACATTTCCTCCTTACGCCGCATTCTCAAGACGAACCGTGTCATCGCCGTCGTTGGTCTATCCGCCAACTGGTGGCGCCCCAGCTACTTTGCCGCCAAGTACATGCAGGAGCATGGCTATCGCATCGTGCCCGTCAACCCGGCCTATCAAGAGGTGCTGGGCGAGAGGTGCTACGCTTCGTTGACGGAGATTCCGTTCCAGATCGACATGGTCGATTGCTTCCGCAAAAGCGAGGACATCGGTCCGCTCGCCGACGAGGCTGTCGCGATAGGCGCCAAGTGCCTCTGGATGCAGCTCGGGGTCGTCAATGCGGCGGCGGCGGAGAAGGCGCGCGCAGCCGGGCTGGACGTGGTCATGGATCGTTGCGTCAAAATCGAACATGCCCGGCTCTTTGGCGGGTTGGGGTGGGCGGGAGTCAACACGGGCGTGATTTCGGCCAAACGGCCGGTGTAGCGCGCGCGCCGGCGCATCGCCGTTCGTCCGGCGCTTTCGTCGCCGGTCGCGTGGCGCGGGGGCTTCGGCTCAAGCCGGTTGTTCCAGCTGGATTTGTCGTCACAATACGATCAAAGCAAAAGAGGACGCCATCATGCAGGACTATCTCATCTGGGCCATCGCCGGTTTCGTGCTCATCATCGTCGAGCTGATCACCGGCACGTTTTACCTTCTCGTTTTGGGCATCGCAGCCCTGGTCGCTGCGGCGGTCGCCTTCATGGGGGGCAACTTCTGGACCCAGGTCATCTTGGGCGGCAGCGCGGCGCTCCTGGGCACTTATTTCGTCCATCGCTGGTGGGCCAGGCATCCGAAGTCGGCCAAGGGATCGAATGATCTCGATCGTGGTCAGACCGTTGTGCTCGAGTCCTGGGTCAACGAGGCCAGCGGACTCGCCCGGGTGAAGTACCGCGGCAGCACCTGGGATGCGCGCATTGAAGGCAAGGCTGCCGTCAGCGACGTCCTCTACATCCAGGGCCAGGAGAATGGCCTGCTGCATGTATCGACCCAGCGTCCGGGCTGATACCCCAACAGTCATCACCAAGGGAGACCTAAACCATGTTTGCCAAACTCATCGGCGTCGCTGTCGCCACAGTGATTCTCTACTTTACCCCGCTGCAGGGGCTCGCCATTCCCTTCTTCATCCTCGCCACGATCATCGTCTTCATCGTCGAGGGCGTGCGCATCGTGCCGCAGCAGAACGCCTGGGTGGTCGAGCGTCTGGGCAAGTTCCACGGCACCCTCGAGCCCGGCCTCAACGTCATCGTGCCCTTCATCGATCGCGTGGCCTACAAGCACTCGCTGAAAGAAGTCCCGCTGGACATCGCCGAGCAGGTCTGTATCACCAAGGACAACACCCAGCTCGCCGTTGACGGCATCATCTACTTCCAGGTGGTTGATCCGCGTCTCGCCTCGTACGGTTCGTCGGACTATGTGCTGGCCATCAGTCAGTTGGCCCAGACGGCGTTGCGTTCGGAAGTCGGCAAGATGGAGCTGGACCGCACGTTTGAGAGCCGCGACGAGATCAACCAGAAGATCGTGAGCGTGCTGGATGATGCCGGTCGCACCTGGGGCATCAAGGTCCTGCGCTACGAAATCAAGAGTCTCACTCCGCCCGAGTCCATCCTTCGCGCCATGCAGGCGCAGATCACGGCCGAGCGCGAAAAGCGCGCCTTGATCGCCAAGTCCGAAGGCCAGCGGCAGGAAGAAATCAACATCGCCGACGGTGAAAAGCAGGCTGCGGTGTTGAAGTCAGAAGGCGAAAAGACGGCGGCCATCAACAAGGCGCAGGGTGAAGCGACCGCGCTGACCACGGTTGCGGAAGCCACGGCCTCCGCCGTGCGCCAGGTGGCTGCGGCGCTTTCAGCCGAGGGGGGCATGCAGGCCGCCAACCTCAAGGTGGCCGAAAAGTACGTGGAGGCATTCGGCCAGCTCGCCAAGACCAACAACACCATCATCGTTCCGGCCAACGCGGCGGACGTGTCCGGCATGCTGGCCACGGCCATGACCGTGCTGGACAAGTCGAAGCTGGCGAAGTAGCAGTGAGCGCCGGAACAAGACAAGCCCGCCGCAAGGCGGGCTTCTTCATTGCAAACCCGTGACCTAAGGCTGGCGCTTGCCCAGCTCTCCATAGAGACGCATGCCCAGCTCGGCACCTTCGCCTTCAAATGCTGCGCGCACGCCGGTGGCCGGATGAATGAACTCGCGCGGCCCTCCCACGACGGGCGCCATCGCGTAACGGTCACCGTTTGGAAAAACCAGCGTGAGTGTGTTGTCGGCGTACTCCGCCTTGACGCGTGAATCCGACTCGGCAAAGTGATAGGTGCCGACGAGCGCGCGGATCACTTCTGCGGGCCGTGATGCCCGCTTCACCGTTGTCGCGCGAAACATCGGCCAGGCGTAGACGCGCGAGACCGACTGCAAAAATTCGCGGCCCAGCGATCCGCCCGATTCGCTGTTGGTCATGTAGACCGCACCGTGGCCGCTTGCGAGATTCAGGGTCATGCCGGCGTTGTAGCCGGTTGTGCCGCCGTAGTGCGTGATGAATCGCTGGTCGCCTTCGCCGATCACGCGGAATCCATGGGCGTGGCCCTCGACGGGACGCTCAAGCAGTTCCCGCACGCCGGCCTGGGTGAAGACAGCGCTGTTGCCGTGATAAGCCTTCCACACTTCAATCAGGAGCGTTGCCATGTCGGTCGGAGTTGCCCAGAGCCCGGCCGCGGCCTGCTCGGGATGGTTGTGCCAGCCGCCGGGGACGGGCTTCTGGTCGCGGCCATGCCCCAGCGCTGTGTGTGCGTGGCGCGCGGCCGGCAGCGGTTGCGTGAACTCGGCCTGACGCATGCCCACCGGACCCAGAATCCATGTCTTCATCAGCGTCTCGAACGGCTCGCCGAAGCGATCCTGGAGCGCGATTTCGGCAACGGTATAGCCGCCGCCCGAGTAGGCGAGCGCTGCGCCGGGCTCATTCAGCACTTCAACCTTGCGTGTGTTTGCGGGCCCGCTCGCATTGACCGTCTCCACATCCGTGGGAAGCGGCTGCCCATGCGCATAGCCCGCATAACCGCCTGGGGTGATGCCTGCGGTGTGGGCCAGCAGATTGCGAAAGGTGACCGGTTTGGTGGCGCTCTGTTTGCCTGGCAGTAGCTGATAGGACTTCAGGTAAAGGTCGATATTGCGATCGAGGTCAATCTTGCCGGCCAGACTCATGCGCAATGCCGCGAGGAGCGTGACCGGCTTGGCAAGTGATCCACCTTGGAACAAGGTGTTGCACTGAGTCGCCGGCGCGTCATCGCCCTGCCTGCCGTAGGCACCGGACCAGTCTAGTTTCCCGGCACGGATCACGGCCACCGACAGGGCGCGGATTTGCCGCTCGCTCATGCGCGATTCGATGTTGGTAGCCTTGGTTTCGTCCTCGAAAATGACGCCGGGAAACATGCCCTGCTCGACACTGCGGCGGCGGTCCTGGGCGTCTTTTGCGGTCAGGCAGGTCCACGATGTGGCACCCGGCTTCGGCCGTGCGGGATTCGCGTCGACCGCCAACGGCAGTGTGCACAGCAACAGAAGTGACAGCGAAAAACGAGGCACGATCTCTCCTTGCGATGATGATTGGGGACGCATGATAGTTGAGGCGCCGGCTGCATGTGTGCGCTTTATTTGCGAATATTCGCGAATCACCCGATAAAAATCACAAACTTCCATCGCTCTCCCCGACCTTTCCCGTTGAGCGGAAGGCGGACCAGACCCAGCCCCAACAAAATGCCAGATCGCACATTCGGATTTGAGACCCTCGCCCTGCACGCTGGCCAGATTCCTGACTCGGCCACAGGGTCGCGCGCCGTGCCGCTTTATCAAACCACGTCGTATGTGTTCGATTCACCCGACCATGCGGCGAGCCTCTTCAACTTGCAAACGTTCGGCAATGTCTACACGCGGTTGTCCAATCCCACGACTGCCGTGTTCGAGGAGCGAGTCGCGGCACTGGAAGGCGGGCGCGCTGCTGTTGCCACGGCAAGCGGACAAGCGGCGGAGATGGTGGCGCTCTTGAACATTCTCGAAGCCGGCGACCACGTCGTATCGTCGTCAAGACTCTACGGCGGCACGCACACCATGCTGACCGTGAACCTGAAGAAGCTGGGCATCGAGGCCACCCTGGTCGACCCCGACGATCCGGAGAATTTCAGGAAGGCGCTGAAACCCAACACCAAGGTCGTCTTCTCCGAGACGCTCGGCAACCCGGCCATCAACATGATCGACCTTGAGGCTGTCGGCGCCATCGCGCGTGATGCGGGCGTGCCCTTCATGGTCGACAACACCGCTGCCTCGCCCTACCTCTGCCAGCCGCTGAAACACGGTGCGGACATCGTCGTGCATTCCGCCACCAAGTTCATGGGCGGACATGGCACGAGCATGGGGGGCGTGCTCGTGGAGTCAGGGAAGTTTCCCTGGGGAGAGGCGAATATTCGCACCCGCTTCCCCTCCATGAACGAACCCTCCGCCGGCTATCATGGCGTGCGCTTCTTCGAGACCTTTGGCGATTTCGCCTTCACCATGAAAGCGCGCATGGAAGTGCTGCGCGTCTTCGGCCCGGCCATTTCGCCGTTCAATGCATGGCTGCTCTTGCAGGGGCTGGAGACACTGCCGGTACGCATGGAGCGGCATTGCGCCAACACGCTGGCCGTTGCCCAGTTCCTCGAATCCCATCCGCGTGTGGCCTGGGTCAACTATCCCGGCCTCGCCGGCAACAGGTACCACGGCCTGGTGAAGCGCTACATGCCAAAGGGTGCGGGCGCCTTGCTGTCGTTCGGCATCAAGCCCTCGAACGACAAGTCCAAATCCAGCTTCGATGCAGCGGTCACATTCATCAATAATCTGCAATTCATCAGCCATCTTGCCAACATTGGCGACGCGAAATCACTGGTGATCCACCCGGCATCGACCACGCATCGTCAGTTGGAGGAGGCCGACCAGATCAAGGCCGGCGTGCCGCCGGACATGGTTCGCCTCTCCATCGGCTTGGAGACGCTGGACGACATCCTCTGGGACATCGGGCAGGCGCTGGACACATCGACTTGAGGCCCCGTCGGCCGGACATACATCGCTACAATCCGTTGCGAACTGCTACCGCCACCCCTTAGGCCGCACCCGCCTTGGTGTCACAATAAGTTCTTGCATCGCTTCAACCCATTCGCCAACCCACGGCATCCAGAGCGCCCCAAAAAGATGCTCGCCCACCACAGAGAGGAACTGTTCATGTCTCACCGTCCCGCCCGTCTCAAGACCCTGGCGGCTGCCGTCTTCATGACGCTCAGCCTGCCCGCGCTGGCCCAAGCCCCGGCCACACCGCCCGCCGGCGCGCCTGCTGGCGCACCCGCCGGTGGCCCGCCCGCTGCCGGTGCCGCCGCTGCCGCCGCCGCGCAACCGCGCCCCTACAAGGATGTCATCAAGGACGCCAAGGAAATCCCGGGTCTCTTCAAGCTGTACCAGAAAGACGAGAAGATCTGGATGGAGATCAAGCCGGAGCAGTTGGACAAGCTCTACTTCTTCACCTACAACATTCCGCAAAGCGTGGGTGAGCGTGGTCTTTACGGCGGCCAGATGGGCGGCAGCGCGCTCGTGCAGTGGAAGAAGATCGGCAACCAGGTGCAGCTGATCGAGAAGAACACCGAGTTCTATGCCAAGCCCGGCACGCCGCAGGCCCAGTTCGTCTCCGAATCCTTCTCCGACAGTCTGCTCACCTCCGGCGCAGTCGCGTCCGCGCCGCATCCCGACACCAAGGCGTTCCTGATCGAGGCCAACGGGTTCCTCTTCACCGACATTCCCGGCTATCTCACGCGTCTCGAAGCCGTGTTCCGCATGCCGTTCGCCTTGGATGCGCGCAACACCAGCTTCGATCATGTGAAGAATGCGGAGCTCTCCACCGGTCTTCGCGTGAAAGCGCACTTCGCCGTACCCAAGATTTCCCCGCCGCCGCTCACCCCGTCGCCGGTGCCGATGCCGCCCCCGCCCCAGGTCACGCCCGATCCGCGCAGCCTGTTCGTGAGCTACTACTACACCTTCGCCGAACTGCCGGCCCAGCCGATGGCTGCGCGGGTCGCGGACGAGCGCGTGGGCTACTTCACGTCCTCACGTGTCGACTACACCGATGACATCAAGCCGAAGACGCGCGAGCACATCGTGAAGCGCTGGAGACTGGAAAAGAAGGACCCGTCCGCTGCCATCTCCGAGCCGAAGGAACCGATCACGTTCTGGCTGGACAAGAACATCCCCGAGAAGTACCGCAAGACGGTGGCCGACGCCGTGCTGGAATGGAACAAGGCCTTCGAACGTGCCGGATTCAAGAACGCGCTGGTGGTGAAGCAGCAGACCGAGAAGGATGACTTCGACACCATGGATGGCAAGCACGCCTCCGTTCGCTGGTTCACCGGCGCCGACGCAGGCTTCGCCATCGGCCCGTCGCAGATGGATCCGCGCACCGGTGAAATCCTCGACGCCGACATCGGCATGTCCGACGTGTTCGCGCGCGGCGCCCGCCGCCTCGTGGCGGAAGACATCGGCAAGCCTGCGCAATTCGATGCCAATGTTCTGACCATCATGGACCCGCTGAAGGCGCACAAGTCCTTCCTCACGTGCAACTACATGCAGGAGGCGGCGGGTGAATATCACTTCGCCATGGACCTGCTCGAAGCGCGCGGTGGCGACATGGACGGCCCCGAGGCCGAGGCGCTGGCCCAGTCCTATGTGAAGGACGTGATGATGCACGAGGTCGGCCACACGCTGGGCCTGCGTCACAACTACAAGGGCTCCACGGTCTACACGTTGAAGCAGATTCAGGATCCGGCATTCACCAAGGTCAACGGCACCTGGACCACGGTGATGGAGTACGCGCCGTTCAACATCGCGTTGAAAGGCGAGAAGCAGGGCGAGTACGGCATGAGCACCATCGGGCCGTACGACTACTGGGCCATCGAGTACGGCTACAAGCCGCTCGACCCCAAGACCGAGAAGGCCGAGCTGGAGAAGATTGCGGTGCGTCAAGTCACCGACCCGCGTCTCGCCTACGCGACCGACGAAGACGCTGGCTTCGGCAACATCCTGCTGGGCATCGACCCTGACGCCACGCGCTGGGATTTGGGCACCGAGCCGCTGGAGTACTTCAAGCGCCGGCTGCAACTGTCCCGCGAGTTGTGGGATCGCACCCAGAACCTGCAACTGAAGCCAGGCGAAAGCTATGAGCGCCTGACGCGCAGCCTGACTTCCGGCTTCGGACGCGTCGCGCAGGTGGCGCCGGAAATCACCAAGTACATCGGTGGCATCCGTCACAATCGCGACCGCGCCGGCCCCGGCGCACGCCCCGCGTACGAGCCGACGCCCATCGCGCGTCAGCGTGAAGCGCTGAAGCTCCTGACCAATGACTTCCTGAAGGAAGACGCCTTCAAGTTCAAGCCGGAGTTCGTGAGCCGCATCGGCATCGACCACTTCGAGCGTACGCGCGGTCAGGGCATCCGCAATCCCGATGTCAGCGTCGGCACGGCGGTGCTCAACCTGCAGCGCGGCATTCTGGATCGCCTGATGTCCGACGATCTGGCGGCCCGCGTGCTGTCGTCGGCCGAGAAGGTGGATCCGTCCAAGACCATGAAGCTCTCCGAGGTCTATGACGCCATCGACATCGCCATCTGGGGCGAGCTGCGGACGGGTGCCGACATCAGCGCGGTTCGCCGCAACCTGCAGCGCGAGCATCTGCGCCGCGTCGCCGACGGCCTCATCAAGCCGAACCCGACGCAGCCGGCCGATGCCCGTTCGCTGAAGCGTGAGTCCGCGCTGGCGTTGCAAGCGAATATTCGCAAGGCCGTGGCCAACCCGAAGCTCAGCAAGGAAGCCCGCGCCCACCTCAACGAAAGCCTCAACACGCTCTCCGAAGCGCTGAAGGCGCCGTTGACACGGGCGTCGGTTTGATCGGCCAGGGCGAATATTCGCAATAGCAACACACGGAAGGGGACGGGTCACCGTCCCCTTCTTTATTTCCAGGGAGTGAAAGACATGAACAGAAAAATTCCGTCACGCGTTGCTGCGCTGGTACTGGCCGTGACTGCCGCGCTCACGCTCGCGCCCGCACAGGCGCAGGAGGGCGCGCCGCCCGCCGCTGCCGCCGCCGCGCCCGCAGGCGGCCCGCCGGGCGCACCCGCTCCGCGTCCCCACGCGGTTGTCATCAAAGACGCCAAGGAAGTCCCAGGCCTCTTCAAGATGTATCGCAAGGATGAAAAGGTCTGGCTCGAAATCAAACCCGACCAATTCAACAAGCCGTACTACTTCACCTGGAACATTCCGCAGAGTGTCGGCGAGCGCGGCCTGTACGGCAGCCAGATGGGCGGCGGCCGCATGGTCGTGTGGAAGAAGATCGGCAACCAGATTCAACTGATCGCCAAGAACACCGAATTCCACGCCAAGCCTGGCACCCCGCAGGCGCACTTCGTCGCCGAGTCGTTCTCCGATTCCATCCTCACCAGCGGCCCCGCGGCCTCGCTGCCGCATCCGGAATCGAAAGCCGTGTTGATCGATGCCAGCGCGCTCTTCTTCGGCGACATCCCGGGCTATCAGACGCGCATCGAAACCGCCATGCGCCTGCCCTACGCGCTCGATGCCCGCAACACCAGCATCACCCGCGCCGACAACAATGCCGGCTTGACCGGCCTGCAGGTGAAGGCCCATTTCGCATTGCCCAAAATTCCCGCGCCGCCGCTGCAACCTGGCGCGCCGGTGCCGCGTCCGGCGGAAGCGTCGCCCGATCCGCGCAGTTTCTTCGTGAGCTTCTACTACAGCTTCATCGAGCTGCCGGCCGAGCCGATGCGTGCGCGCGTCGCCGACGAGCGCGTGGGCCATTTCGTCACCTCGCGGGTCGACTACACCGACGACATCACGCCGAAGGTGCGCACGCCCCACGTCAACCGCTGGCGTCTGGAGAAGAAGGACCCGGGTGCTGCCGTATCCGAGCCCAAGCAACCCATCGTCTTTTGGGTGGACAAGAACGTGCCCGAGAAATATCGCGAGGCCGTGACCAACGGCATCCTTGAATGGAACAAAGCCTTCGAGAAAGCCGGCTTCAAGAATGCAATCGTGGTGAAACAGCAGACCGAGAAGGATGACTTCGACACCATGGACGCGAAGCACGCGTCCGTGCGCTGGTTCACCGGCGCGGATGTCGGCTTCGCCATCGGCCCGTCGCGGGTCGATCCGCGCACGGGTGAAATCCTCGACGCCGACATCGCCACCGGCTACGGCTTCACGCGCAACCCGCGCCGCGTCGTGATGGAAGACATCGGCAAGGCCTTCGGCGTCAATCTCGCGAGCGAATATTCGCATGAACATTCCATGACCTGCGGCCATGCCTGGCACACCGCCAGCGACACCGAGTTCGCCATGGGCCTGCTTGAAGCGCGTGGCGTGTTTGGCGACGAAAGCTGGGACAGCCCGCAGGCCGACGCGCTGGCCAAGGCGAACCTGACTCGCAACGTGATGCATGAAGTCGGCCACACGCTGGGCTTGCGCCACAACTTCAAGGGTTCCGCCGCGTACTCGCTGAAGCAGATGCAGGACCCGGCCTTCACCAAGGTGAATGGCGTGGTCGCCTCCATCATGGAGTACATGCCGCTCAACATCGCGGCCCAGGGCGAGAAGCAGGGCGAGTACGTCAACAGCACGCTGGGCCCGTACGACTATTGGGCCATCGAGTATGCGTACAAGGAACTTGACGCCGCGACCGAGAAGGCGGAACTCGCCGCCATCGCCAAGCGTCAGGAGACCGATCCGCGTCTCGCCTATGCCACCGATGAGGACTCCGGCAGCGGCCCGTTGATCGGCATCGACCCGGACGTCAACCGCTTCGATCTCGGCAGCGAACCGCTGGAGTACTACAAGAAGCGCATGCAGCTCACGCGCGAATTGTGGACCCGCACGGAGAACCTGAAGCTGAAAGACGGCGAAAGCTACGAGCGCTACACCCGCAGCTTCGCAGCCGGTCTGCAGCAGGTTGGCACGGTCGCCTCGCTCGCGGTGAAGATGGTGGGCGGGGTCACCCATCGCCGTGACCGCGCCGGCACCGGCAAGCCACTGTACGAGCCCGTGCCGGTCGCGCGCCAGCGCGAAGCCCTGAAACTGGTCGCGAAGGATCTTTTCTCCGCCGACAGCTTCAAGATCAAGCCCGAGCTGGTGAGCCGTCTTGGCATCGACCACTTGGAGCGGATTCGCGGCCAGGGAATCCGCAATCCCGACATCAATGTCGCCGGCGCCGTCCTTGCCGTGCAGCGCGAGGCGCTGGATCACCTGTGGTCGGATGAAGTCGCGGAGCGCCTTTACGCATCGCGCGAAAAGGTGAGTGACGGCGGCAAGGTGCTCACCGTGGCCGAGCTCTACAGCACGCTGCAAGGCGCCATCTGGGGCGAGCTCAATACGGGCGCCGACATCCCGTCGATGCGCCGCAACCTGCAGCGCGAGCATCTGCGCCGCGTGGCCAACGACCTCCTGCGTTCGACACCGGGCCAGACTGCCGACACCCGCGCCGCCAAGCGCGAGGCCGCGGTGAATCTGGAAGCGAATATTCGCAAGGCCGCCGCCAATCCCAAGCTCTCGAAAGAGGCTCGGGCGCACCTCAACGAAAGCCAGAACACGCTGCAGTTGGCGTTGAAGGCGGAGTTGTCGCGGACCGGGGTTTGACCAATCCTGTTCGCGAGTATCAAGGAAAAAAGCCCCGCTGAAGCGGGGCTTTTTCTTTGCCATCGCGATCTCTGAGAGCTGCGGGCTGAGAATCCTCGAACCAAGACGCCTGGTCACCGTTCGCCCTGAGGTATCGAAGGGCGAACGGGCCGCGACCCTCTTTTAGTCAGGACGAGCGCCGCCCGTGCCCGCTCACGCCACGACCGTGACGCTTGCGCAACTCATGGCTGAAAAAGCGCGCTTCATCTCAAGCTGCGCGCCTAAACACCTCCGAGTGCTTAAGGTGAAATTTTTTTAGGAGGACACCCATGAAAGCCATTCAACTCTTCATCGCCTGCGCGATGCTGATCATCACCGCAGGCTGCGCGACACCACGTTCCGTAGCGGACATCGCCGCGACCACCCTGCGCGGCGCCTGGAATGTCGAGATCGACACCGGCCGTGGAACCACGCTGGGCTCCATGATCATCAGCCGCGACGTCGCCGGCCAAGAAGGCACCCTGACCACCAACCGTGGTTCCAACGTGCTGCCCGTGCGCACGCTGACGCTGAATGACCGCGCCATCGACCTGTCGGTCCAATCGCCCAATGGCATGGTGGTGTTCAAGGGGGAGCTGAGCCGGGATGGCAATGCATTCGAGGGCAAGGTCACCTATCACGATGGGCAGGTGTTTCGGATGAAGGGGATGCGGGAGGTGCCACGTGTTGTCGTGGCTTTTCCTTTACCGATGCGCACGCTTGCGAATATTCGCAATGCGTAAAGCTCGCGTGCTATCGGTAAACGTCTTTCCTGTTACCCACCCTTAGCACGCGCACGACAATGCGTTTGTCCTGAATGTCGCAAATGATGCGCCAGTCGCCTACGCGGTATTTCCAGTAGCTGCCCAGCTTGGCGCCGGCCAGCGCTTCCCCAAGAGCTCTCGGATCGTCCAAGGGCGCGACGCGTTCTTTGAGAAAGTCGACCAGCCTCCGCTGGACGGGACGGTCAAGTTTCCGCAGGTCCTTCAGCGCATCCGGATCAAACTCGATTTCATAGGCCAAGCTTCTTCTCCACCTCGGCCAGCGGGATGGTCTTGCGATTGCGACGTGCCCGCGCTTCCGCGAGGTAGTAGTCCTCCAGATCGTCGATGTATTCGGCAATTGCTTCGCGCGCGAGAGCGGTCTTGGTGCGGCCGGTCTCGGCGGCAAGGTTGTTCAGACGTTCTTCGATGGACTCGGGGAGGCGAATGGCCAGCATGGCGGTTTACTTTCAGAGATTTGCTATACAAGTATAGCGCTCAAGTCTGATGGCTGGATACTGCTTTGGTTCACGTGTTGGCACCGTCCACCGGGCCATTCGTCGCATTGCGAATATTCGCAACGGCGAACCCGTATGCAGCACACCCGCCGCAATCGTTCCTTCAGCGCTGCACCACCGCCCCATGCCCAACCTCTCCCGCATCCCGCTCTCTGCCGCGCCTTCCATTCAGCAGCCTGCCCACCACCGTGTGGCGCACGAGAACCTGGTAGCTCACCAGCGCGATGAAGAGCGTGGCCGAGAGTGACAGCAGGAACTTGAGCGTCCAGTGCGCCTGCACGGGCAGCACCAGAAACTGCACGGCAAACAGCACGGGCAGATGGATGATGTAGACCCAGTAAGACGACTCCGCGACGTAGCGCAGCACCCGGTTGCCGCGATTGAGCCAGCGCTTGCCGTACACGAGGCAGCACAGTGTCATCCATACGCCGATGAAGGCTTGCAGCGCGGCCTTCACGAGTTGCAGCCACGGGGTGGACGGCGGCGGGCTCTTCAGGCTCAACAACTCGAAGAAGACGGCGTAGGCCAGCAGCGCGGCAGCGAGCAGCCAAGGTGCCGCAGGTGCGAGTTTGTCCAGCAGTGCCGGCGCGTGGAACAGGCGATAGCCCAGCGCGAAGTAAAGGCCAAAGAACATGAGCGCCCACCATTGCGGGAAGAAACTTTCCGGCGCGGGCATCGGAGCCGGCACCGCGAAGAGAGGGGCCATGAGCAGCAGCGGCCAGCCCGCCGAGAGGACTGCGGGGCGGAGCAGCGCGTCGGCGCGGCTGGGCCAGCGTATCTCCAGCGCCTTCACCACCCAGACCAGAATGCAGAAGCACATCAGGTACGGCAGAAACCAGAGATGCATGAGCGTGGGCGGTGCGGCGGGCGCATTGGGGCCGGACATCCACTTCTTCACCACCATGAGGAGTGGCGGCAAGGTGTCGAGGTGGGTCATGGCCGTGGTGATGAGCCAGCCCATCGCGAGATGCAGGATCGGCCAGAACAACACGAACGGCAGCAGAATGCGCGCGAGCCGGTTGCCCAGCATGCCGCCCACGCCGCGCTCTTGCACCAGCATCGCGGCGAAGAATCCGCCCACCAGAAAGAAGAGTGGCATGCGGAAAAGATGCGAGAACCACGCGACCACGTCCACGATGCGGGAAGGATTCACATCGGCCGTGGGCCAGTAGGGACGCATGAGGATGCTGTAGGCCAGGCCAGCGTGGAACGCCACGCCTGCGAGCATGGCAAGCGCCCGCAGGTTGTCCATGTAGTGCAGGCGGGAGTCCGGTGCATTCACAAGAATGAGACCTTGCGGCGATGAATGGCGCCCGTGATGACGATGGCGAGCACGATGACGGCTATCTCCAGCGCGAGGATGGCGACGGCGGCACTACCCCAGGCGACATTGTTGGTGCGAGTCTGACTATGGATCGCGTCGATGCTGCCGATGGCGAGCATGAACGGGCTGATCAGGGTGGATAGCCCGATCTGCGCGAAGATGTTCCAGCCTTCGGACTCGACCACGAGTGCCGTGCAGAGCGACAGGAAGAAATTCACCGCGAGAAAGCCGTAGATCAGGATCGCCCAAACCAGCACCCCGTCCGGGATCGGCGTGTAGAGAACGACAAAGGCCGTGCCCGCCACCACCAGCGTGAATGGCGCGAGATAGATCGTGACGTTGCTGATGAGCTTGCTCCAGTAGTGCATCATCGGTGTCACCGGCATACTCATCACAAAGGGCAGCGTCTGCTCCTTGCGTTCATTGAGGAGCGAGCTCTGGATGGCGAAGCCGCCCACGCAGATCAAGAGCACCAGCAAGAGCAGGCCGCCGCCGTAGAACGACCACACCTTGCTCATGCCGACCAGGGTGAGGCCGATGATGAGGCCCACCACGTAGGCGGCCAATTGCTTCTGGTAAATCTGCCAGTCCTTGATGACCAGCAGTTTCATGATGCGGAATTCTTCGGCGGTGACGATCATTGGGGTGCTCCGGCGCGGACGCTGGTGACAAAGATGTCTTCAAGATTCATCGGCTCCACCGTCTTGATCGTGATGCCAAGCTGGTTCAGGCGGGAGAGAAAGACATCGCCGCCGTCGCGCACCTTGAGTTCGATGATGGTGCCGTTGTTGCGCGCGCTCACGACCTCCGGCATGGCTCCGATCTCCGGCTGCCACAAGCCCTGACACAGAATGCGGCGCCAACTGGAGAGAAACGACTCCTTGTCTTCCGAGGCGACCAACCGGCCCTTGTGCAGAAAGGTGATCGTGTCGGAGAGCTGCTCCACATCCATCGTGTTGTGGGACGAGAACAGCACGCTGCGAGATGCGTCGCGCAGCACGTCCGCGAGCGCCTCCAGCACTTCCGCGCGCGCCACGGGGTCGAGACCGGTGGTGGGTTCATCCAGCAAGAGCAGTTTGGGCCGCCGCGCCAGCACCAGCAGCAGTAAAGCCTTGACCCGCTGGCCGTGCGAGAAGCCACCCACCTTCTGCGCAGACGGCACGTCGAAGCGCTTCAGCAATTGCTCGGCATAGAGCGCATCCCATGATGGATACATGCGCTGAACGAAATCCATGTGCCAGCGGAGCGTCTGGCCTTTGTACAGCCGCATGTCTTCAGACGCATAACCAATCTCGCGCTTTGCCGCGACTTGATCGTCCGGCAGCCTGTGGTCGCACACTTCCACCTGGCCCGTGTCCGCGCGGATCAAGCCGATGAGGATGCGCATGATCGTCGACTTGCCCGCACCGTTCGCGCCGACCAGGCCCATGATCTGGCCGACCGGCAACTCAAGATCAATGTTCTCCAGCGAGAAATCAGAGTAACGCTTGCTCACTCCGCGCAATGCAATCGCGGAATTTGTTTCCATATCCATGTGGTCTACCTCTTGGTCAGCGCGTTCTTGGCCGCGGGTGTCGGCAGCTCGGTCGCCATCGCGGCGCGCACCTGGCCCACCACGTCCTTTTCACGCAGGCCGAGCTTGTGGGCCGCGTTTACCATGCCGATGAGATGCGAGTCGAATTCGTCCTGCACGAGCTGCCGCGGCAAATCCTGCGCCTCGGCCACGAAGGAGCCCTTGCCCTGCCGGGTCACGATCACGCTGGCCCGCTCCAGCTCCAGATAGGCGCGCTTGACCGTGATGACGCTGACACTGCTGGCGCTCGCCAGCTCGCGGATGGAAGGCAGCGCCTGCCCCGGTTTCCAGTCGCCGGCCAAGACCTTGGCGACGATCTGGTCCACGATCTGCGCGTACATCGGCGTGCTGTCGCTGTTGGAGAGAAACAACTTGTCGTTCATGTCCGCTGTGCTTGTTAGAGTATAGACAGTATATACAGATAAATACAGTCGTCAAGCGCTGTCGCAGGTACACCCTCAGAGGAGGGTATCAATCATGGCCGTCGCGACCGCGACCGCGATCGCACAAGGTGTTCAACCTGTCGTGCAAGTGAGTTCATGAAGAGAGTCGATCTGAGCGGTAAAGGGCCGGGCTCGCCGAGAGCCAGTCTTCACGTCATTCGTCGCATGGCGAATATTCGCGAGGGCGTCTATGCGAATATTCGCAACGACAACTGGACGCCGACCCAAGAGGAGCCCCGCGTGACCGCAGCACTTTCGATCAAAGGCTTGATGAAACATTTCGGCGGCAAGTACGCCGTCGACAATCTCGATCTGGACATCCCGGCCGGCGAGTTCCACGCCCTGCTCGGCCCCAACGGCGCGGGCAAGACGACCACGCTCCGCATCGTGGCGGGTCTCCTGAAGGCGGACCACGGCACGGTGTCCATCTACGGCCATGACACGCGCACCGACCCGATTGCGGCCAAAGAGATCACGGCGTTTCTGCCGGACGATCCGCTGCTGTACGGCAAGCTGAACCCGATTGAATATCTGGAGTTCGTGGCGGGCTTGTGGAACGTCGACGCGGTGACTGCGGCCAAGCGCGCCGAGGATTTGCTGAAGTGGCTCGATCTTTGGGACAACCGTGATGAGTTGATCGAAGGCTTCTCGCGCGGCATGCGTCAGAAGGCGGCGTTGGCGGGCGCGCTGATCCACGAACCCAAGCTGATGATTCTCGATGAACCGCTCACCGGATTGGATGCGCACGCCGCGCGCGGCGTGAAGGACATGCTGGTGGACTATGTGAAGCGCGGCAACACGGTGGTGCTCACGACGCACATCCTGGAAATCGCAGAACGGCTGGCGGAGCGCATCAGCATCATCCAGAAGGGCAAGATCATCGCGGCGGGTTCGCTGGAAGAGTTGCGCGAGTTGGCCGGGCAAGGTGCGGAGGATGGAAAAGGCCGCACGCTGGAAGATGTGTTCCTCGATCTGACTCAGCCCGCATGAACCGCGCGCTCGGCACAGCGTCCGCCCTCAATGCGCCGGGTTCGCTGCTCTGGCTCCTGCGCCATGAGCTGCGGCTCGCGTGGCGCGGCATCGGCGGCAAGCGCATCTGGCTGCTCCTGATTCTCGGCGGCGTACTCTGGGTGTTCGTGCATCTCGCCGCGATCGGGCTCTTGAAGGCGCTCAAATTCTTGTCTGGTGACCCCGAGCGGATGACGCGGGTGATGGCCATCATGATCGCCGGCGGCGGCCTCGCGTTCTGGGTCATCACCACGATCAAGCTTTCGCAAACCATCGCGCATTCGGTGGCGGCGCTGTTTGATCGCGGCGACCTTGATCTCCTGCTCTCGTCGCCGCTGGCGCCGCGCCATGTGTTGACGGCACGGGCGCTCGGCATTGCCATCCCGACGTTGATCATTCCGGTGCTGTTGCTGATTCCGGTGGCGAACACGGCGCTGTTCATGGGGCTCTTGCATCTGCTGGCCATCTATCCCAGCACGGCCGCATGGGCGCTGCTCGCGGCGGCGGGGGGGCTGATCATGACGATGTCGCTGGTGAGCCTGCTCGGCGCGCGGCGCGCCAAGACGGCTGCGCAATTGCTGGGCGCCTTCATGGGCGCGGCGTTCTTTCTCGCGTCGCAGTTGCCGGGTTGGCTGGGGCGGCCACGACAGGACCAGTTCAATCAGTGGATCAGCAGTCACATTGGCGCGGATGGCATGTTCGGACCGGAGAGCTTGCTCTGGTTGCCAGCGCGGAGCTTTCTGGGCGAGCCGTTGCCACTGCTCGTGTTCCTGCTTGTGTGCGTGGGCGGCTTTTGGCTGGTGGTCCAGGTCACGCACAAGCGCTTCACCGAGGGTACGCAGGAATCTCTCGTGGGTGGCCGAACGCGGCCGCGTTCGGATGATGGCAGGGCCGTGAAGTTTCACGCGGGCCTGGCGCGCATCACCATCTTCAAGGAATGGCGCCTGCTCTGGCGCGACCCGCGTCTCATTTCGCAGGTGGTGCTGCAGGTGCTCTATCTTTTGCCGCTGATGTTCATCGGCTTTCGCCGGCCGGACAACGCGCATTTCGTCGTGATGGGTTGCGTGTTCATGGCGGCCATGCTGGCGGGCAACCTCGCGTGGCTCACTATCGCCGCGGAAGATGCGCCGGAGCTGGTCGGCACCGCGCCCGTGGCATTGACCCGCGTCCGTTACTACAAAGCGGTCGCGGCGTGCATCCCGGTGCTGGCGATACTGGTGCCGCTGGCGCTCTATTGGCTCATCACTCATCCGTGGAACGGTGTGGTGCTGCTCGTGTGCGGCGTAGGCGCCACGTTCTCGGCCGCGCTGTGTCACGTCTGGAATCCGCAAAAGGGCGACCGCCGCGACATGAAAGCGCGTCACAAACAGGGCAACATCATCATCTCCATTCTGGAAGGCATGGCGTCCTTGGGCTGGGCGGTGCTGGCCGTGGGCCTCGCCAGCACATGGTGGTGGCTGATCCCGGTCGGCCTGCTGCTGATCCCCATCGGCCTCGGAACGGCGTGGATCATCGGGCGGCCGAAGCGGGTGCTGGGGCTGCTGGCTTGATCATTTCACCGATGAGCCTGACCACGCTTGCCTGCGGTCAACGCCCGCTCTGGGCGTTGAATCTGCGCATCCCGGTCACAGCGCAGCAATTGTTGCGCCGCACCATCAAAATCGGTTGACGCCTCGGAACTCCCCGCATACGCTAGTTTCAAACAAACGTTTGAACTCTTTGCGAATATTCGCCTAGAGCCTTGTTTAATCAAGGATTTGTATGTCGCCAACGCCGCAAGTCAAGCGTCTGCAGCCGGTTGATGTCTCAGCTCAGACCACCAAAACCCGCATCCTGGATGCCGCCGAAGAGCTCTTCATGGAGCACGGCTTCGAGGCGACTTCGCTGAGACTCATCACCACGGCCGCAGGCGTGAACTTGGCGGCGGCCAATTATCACTTCGGGTCCAAGGAAGAGTTGTTCCAGGCTGTGCTGACCCGAAGGCTGGACCCGATGAACCGCCAGCGCATGGACCTCCTGGAGTCGTTTGAAGCCGCAGCCGGCGGCCACACGCTTTCCTGCGACAAAATCCTCTCGGCCATGTTCATCCCCGCGCTGAAGCTGGCGCGGGACAAGGAAACGGGCGGCCAGAACTTCTTGCGCCTTCTCGGGCGGGCCTATGCCGACCCGGCCCCGTTCATCCGCGATTTTCTGTCCCAGCAGTACCACGAGATGATTGCGCGCTTTCGCACCGCTTTCGCCAAGGCGCTGCCGCATCTGCCCAAGGATGAGTTGTCGTGGCGCCTGCACTTCGTGATGGGTGCCTTGTCCTACACGCTGGCAGGCTCCGACGTGCTGAAGATGATTGCGCAGTACCAGCCGGACGAGGCGGACAACGATGAGTTGCTGCTGTCACGCCTCGCCCCCTTTCTTGCCGCCGGGCTGATGGCCCCGGCCACCACCAGCGGCAGCGTGCATCAGATGTTTCAGGAAGCAGGTTGAACGACCGCGCGCACTCCGTTCGCGGCCTTCATTCAGGAGAATCACCATGACCACACTACTTACCGTCGTCGCGCTGCTGGGGCTCATCTGGGCACTGGCGTTCCACTCGGCCTCCGCCATCGCCTGGACCATCGTCCTCGGCGCGGGGCTCATCACCGGCACGCTGATCGGCGCGTTCGGCTGGATTTCGGCGCCGCTGCTTTGGACGGCCTTCGCGATATTCGCGGTCATCATCAACATGGGCGCGCTGCGTCGCTCGCTGATCACGGCGCCAATCTTCAAGCTCTACAAGAAGATCCTGCCGCAGATGTCCGACACCGAGCGCGAGGCGCTGGAAGCCGGCACTGTGTGGTGGGATGGCGACCTCTTCACCGGCCGGCCCGACTGGGACAAGTTGCTCTCATATCCCGCCGCCAAGCTGACCGCCGAGGAACAAGCGTTCATCGACGGCCCGACCGAAGAGCTATGCGCCATGTTGGACGACTGGCAGGCCACGCATGAGGACTATGACCTGCCGCCCAGTGTGTGGCAGTTCATCAAGGACAAGGGCTTCCTCGGGATGATCGTTCCAAAGGAGTACGGCGGCCTCGGCTTCTCGGCTTACGGCCACTCGCAAGTGGTGGTGAAGATATCCACGCGTTCGGGTACGGCGGCGGTGTCGGTGATGGTGCCAAACTCGTTGGGTCCCGGTGAGCTGCTGATCCATTACGGCACCCAGGCGCAGAAGGACTACTACCTGCCGCGGCTCGCCAAGGGGCTGGAAATTCCGTGTTTTGCGTTGACCGCGCCGGATGCTGGTTCCGATGCCGCCTCGATGCCTGACGTCGGCATCGTGTGCAAAGAGATGTACGAAGGCAAAGAGACGCTGGGGCTCCGCGTCACCTGGGACAAGCGTTACATCACGCTGGGCCCAGTGGCGACCATTCTCGGTCTCGCGTTCAAGTGTCATGACCCGGACCGGCTACTGGGCGGTGAAACCGATCTCGGTATCACCTGCGCGCTGATTCCCACATCGCACAAAGGTGTGAACATCGGCCGCCGCCACTTTCCGCTGAACGCCGCGTTCATGAATGGTCCCAACTGGGGCAAGGATGTATTCATCCCGATGGACTGGGTCATCGGCGGCCAGGCCATGGTGGGTCAGGGCTGGCGCATGCTGATGGAGTGCCTCGCAGCAGGCCGCTCCATCTCGCTGCCGGCGCAGTCGATTGCAGCAGGCAAGTTCGCCTCCATGGCCACCGGCGCCTACGCGCGCGTGCGCCAGCAGTTCAAGACGCCCATCGGCAAGTTCGAGGGCATCGAGGAAGCACTGGCCCGCATCGGCGGTCACACCTACCTGATGGATGCCACGCGCACCGTCACGGCGGGTGCGCTGGATCTCGGCGAAAAGCCTTCGGTGCTGTCGGCCATTTCCAAGTACCACCTCACCGAGCGCATGCGCATGGTGCTGAATGACGCGATGGATGTGCATGGCGGCAAGGGCATCTGCATGGGGCCGAACAACTATCTCGGCCGTGCCTACCAGATGATTCCCATCGCCATCACGGTGGAAGGCGCCAACATCCTCACCCGCAGCCTGATCATCTTCGGTCAGGGCGCCATTCGCTGCCACCCGTTTGTGCTGAAGGAAATGAAGGCGGCCCAGGCCGATTCACTGGCGGATTTCGACAACGCGTTCTGGGGGCATATCGCCTTCACCGTGTCCAATGCGGCGCGCGCGTTGTGGATGGGCATCACCGGCGCGCGCTGGATGGATGCGCCGGCCTGCCCGGAGACCAAGCGCTACTACCAGCAGATGACGCGCTTCTCCTCGGCATTCGGCCTGCTCGCGGATGTGTCGATGTTCATCATCGGCGGCTCGCTGAAGCGCAAGGAAAAGCTTTCCGCCCGTCTGGGCGACATTCTGTCGCTGCTCTATCTCTCCTCCTGCGCACTCAAGTTCTACGAGGACCGCGGCCGCCTGAAGGACGAATTGCCGTTCCTGCGCTGGGCGCTGCATGACTCGTTTTTCCGCATCCAGGTGGCGATGGACGGCATCATCGACAACTTCCCCAACCGCTGGGTGGCGTTCGCGCTGAAGTGGCTGGTGTTCCCGCGCGGTCTCACGCTTGAGCAGCCTACCGATCGCATGGGGCATGAAGTGGCCGACCTGCTGATCAATCCGACTGCTGCGCGGGCCCGTCTCATCCACGGCATGTACCTGCCGAAGGACGAGAACGACATCATCGGCCAGCTGGAGGCCGCCATGCATGCAGTGATTGCCGCCGAGCCGATCGAGGCGAAGGTGCGCGCCGCCGTGAAGGGCGGACGCATTGCCGCACGCGGCCAGGCCGAGCAGTTCGCCCAGGCGGCAGAGCTCTCCGTCATCAGCGAGACTGAGCTGGCCCAGTGGAAGCGCGCGCAGGCTCTGCGCAGCGCGGTCGTCCATGTCGATGACTTCGACCAGCAGTTCAAGAGCCACATCCGCAATGAAGTTCAGGAGACCGAGTCATGGCAGCCCAAAGTCGTGTCTATGTAATCGACGGGGCGCGCACGCCCTTTCTCAAGGCCAAGGCGCCACTCGGACCGTTCACCGGTGCCGACCTGGCGGTGGGCTGCGGACGCCCGCTGCTGGCGCGGCAGAAGTTCGCGCCGACGGCGTTCGATGAAGTCATCATCGGTGCCGCCATGCCGAGCGCGGATGAGGCCAACATCGGCCGCGTCATTGCGCTCCGCCTGGGTTGCGGCGACAAGGTGCCGGCGTGGACCGTGATGCGTAACTGCGCGTCCGGCCTGCAGGCTCTCGATTCCGCTTACGCGAATATTCGCGCCGGAAAAGCCAACCTTGTTCTCGCTGGCGGCACGGATGCCATGAGCCACGCCCCGCTGCTGTATAGCGCCGCGATGGTGAAGTGGTTCGGCGCCATGGGTGCGGCAAAAACCATGGGGCAGCGTGTGGGCTTGTTCGCACAATTGCGCCTCAAGAACATGCTGGCCCCCATCATCGCCATCGAGCGCGGCCTGACGGATCCCACGGTGAAGTTGAGCATGGGCCAGACGGCGGAGATCGTCGCCAAGCGCTTCGGCATCAACCGCCAGATGATGGATGAGTTCGCCGCCCGTTCGCATCGTCTGGTGCTGGAAGGCCGCAAGAACGGCCACTTCAGCGAAATCGAGACGCTCATCGACGGCAAGGGCAACGTCTACGCCGAGGATGATGGTGTGCGCAGCGACTCCACACCGGAAAAGCTCGCCAAGCTGAAGCCCTATTTCGACAAGGTGTACGGCAACGTCACGCCGGGCAACAGCTCGCAGATCACCGACGGCGCCGCCATGCTCATCCTCGCATCCGAGGAGGCGGTGAAACGGCACAGCCTCTCTCCTATCGCCGCCGTCGTGGACACGCACTGGGCAGCTTTGGACCCGAGTGAGATGGGCCTGGGTCCGGTCCACGCCATCACGCCGATGCTCCAGCGCAACGGTCTGGGCTTGAAGGACATGGACACCATCGAGATCAACGAAGCTTTTGCCGCACAGGCACTGGGCTGTGTCGCGGCCTGGAAGTCCGAGGCGTACTGCAAGGACAAGCTGGGACTGCCCGGTGCGTTCGGCGACGTGGATATGGCCAAGTTCAATCCCGATGGTGGTGCCATCGCGGTGGGCCATCCCATCGGCGCTTCCGGTGCCCGCGTCACGCTGCATGCCATGAAGACGCTGCAACGCACGGGCGGCAAGTACGGTGTCGCGTCGCTGTGCATCGGTGGCGGGCAGGGCGGGGCGATCCTGCTCGAGCGCGTGTAGTCGTCACGCGAATATTCGCACCATGTCCCAGGGATTTCTGACCCGGCTGAAGCCCGGGTCTCGCGCATTGCGGCTGATGATGAATCTTTGGCCGCCGTTTCGCGGGGCGGGCATCAAGGTCGTGGACATCGCGCCGGACTACTCACGGCTGCGTGTCGAGCTGCGCATGAAGCTGCTCAATCGCAACTACGTCGGCACACACTATGGCGGTTCGCTGTTCTCCATGACCGATCCGTTCTACATGATCATGATGATGCAGCGGCTGGGCGGGGGTTATGTCGTCTGGGACAAGACCGCGACCATCCGCTTTCGCCGGCCGGGCAAAGGCACGGTGCATGCCGAGTTCCATCTGTCCGATGAGGAAGTGGCGCGGGTGAAACGCTTGGTGGATGCGGAAGGCCGGCTCGAGACCACTTACCGCATCGACGTGAAGAATGCCGCGGGCGAGGTGGTGGCCGAAATCGAGAAGACGCTTTCAATCAAGCGCAGCGATACGTCGTCCGCGAAGCTGCCCAAGGCAGCCTAGGCCAGCACAATGACTCTGCGCGCCATCCTCTTCGATCTGGACGACACGTTGTTCGACCACGCGCATTCGTCGCGGGTCGCGTTGCGCGCGTTGCACGCCGAGCACGCGGCGCACGTCGACTTCGACATGTTCTCGACCGAGCACGCCAGCCTGCTGGAGCATTACCACCAGAAATTCCTGCGGTGCGAATATTCGCTGGATGAGGCGCGTGCGGCGCGAATGCTCGCGCTGTTCAATCGCTTCAATTTGAACATCGGCGAGGAAGCGGCCTTGCGTGTGGCGATGACGTATCGCGATCTGCATCAGGCCAATCGCCAACTGGTGGCGGGCGCGGGCGATCTGCTGGAGAAGCTCTTCTGCGAATATTCGCTGGCGATTGTCACCAACAATTCCGCCGCCGAACAGCGTGCGAAACTCAAGCATCTCGGCATCGCCGGCTATTTCAAGGCGCTCATCATTTCCGAGGAGGTCGGCGCCACCAAGCCCGATGCCCGCATCTACTACGCGGCGCTCGACCAACTGGGCTGCGAGCCGCACGAAGCTGTGATGGTCGGCGACAACGTGCACGCGGATGTGCAGGGCGCGCACGACGCCGGTATCGCAGCGGTGTGGTTCAACCGATTTTCCAAGACCTCAATCGACCCTGTGGAGCAGGTGAGCGCGCTGACGCCAGCCAGCGCAGTGCTCGCCGCGATCCACCGGGCGCATCAACAACGCATTCAATTGTTCCAGGGAGTGAAGCATGTCCTATCAGCATTGGCGTCTTGAGCGCGAAGACTCGGGTCTCGCTTTCCTCACGTTCGACAAGGCGAATGAGTCGACCAACACCTTTTCGAATGCCGCGCTGAACGAACTGTCGGCCATTGCCGATGAACTCGCGAAGAGTCCGCCCAAGGGCCTCGCCATCCTGTCGGCCAAAGACAACGGCTTCGCGGCCGGCGCGGACATCAATCAGTTCACGTCCTTCAAGAGTGCGGAGGAGGCCAAGGCCTTCACCAAGCTGGGTCTGGATGTGTTCGACAAGATCGCCGCACTGCGCTTTCCGACAGTGGCGATGGTCCACGGCTTCTGCATGGGCGGCGGCACGGAGCTCTCGCTTGCCTGCACCTACCGGGTGATGGACGATGGACCCAAGACCAAGATGGCGCTGCCAGAAGTGCTGATCGGCATCGTGCCCGGCTGGGGCGGCGCCATGCGTATGCCGAAACTGATCGGCGCGGGTCAGGCGCTGGATCTCATGCTGACTGGACGCGGTGTGAACGGCCGCAGCGCCAAGCGAATGGGCCTTGCCGATGTGGTGACACCGCGCCGACATTTCATGAACGCCGCGCGCATGCTGCTCACCAACCCGCCCGCGCCGCACAAGCCGTCGTTCGGTCAGGCCATTGCCGACTGGCCCGTCATCCGCAACATCGTCGCGTCCAAGGCCGCGAGCAGCGTCTCGAAGAAGGTCGCCCAGAAGCACTATCCCGCGCCCTACGCCATCATCGACCTCTGGCAGAACTACGGCGGCGACCCGCGCAAGGTGCCGGATTCCAGCCCGACATCCATCGCCAGCATTTTCAGCCATCCGACCACGGCCAACCTCATCCGCATTTTCAAGCTGCAGGAGCGGATGAAGGCGATGGGTAAGGACTCTTCAACGAGTATTCGCCATGTACATGTCATTGGCGCCGGCGCCATGGGGGGCGACATCGCCGCCTGGTGCGCGTTCCGCGGGCTCACCGTGACATTGCAGGATCTCTCCGCAGAACGCATCGCGCCCGCGATCAAGCGCGCCGCCGAGATGTACAAGAAGCGCCTTAAGCAACCGCATCTCATCCAGGCTGCGATGGATCGCCTCATTCCCGATCCCAAGGCCGATGGCGTGGTGCAGGCCGATCTCATCATCGAGGCCATTGTCGAGAATCCGGAGATCAAGAAGAAGTTGTACGCGGACATCGAGCCGCGCATGAAGGCCGGTGCCATCCTCGCGACCAACACGTCCAGCATTCCGCTGCAGCAGTTGTCGGGTGTGTTGAAGCGCCCCGAGCGCCTCGTCGGCCTGCACTTCTTCAATCCGGTCGCGCAGATGATGCTGGTGGAAATCGTCGAAGGACCGCAGACCTCGCCCGAGGTGATGCAGGCCGGCATCGCCTTCACCCGCCAGATCGACAAGCTGCCCATGCCCTGCAAGTCCGCGCCGGGCTTCCTCGTGAACCGTGTGCTGTCGCCCTACCTGCATGAAGCCATGCTGATGCTGGATGAAGGCATTCCCGGCGAAATCATCGACGCCGCCGCACGGGATTTCGGCATGCCCATGGGCCCGATCGAATTGGCGGACATGGTGGGCCTGGACATCTGCTACGCCGTGGGCCACGAACTCGGCAAGCCGGGCCAGAAGGTGCCCGCCAAACTGCAGGCCTGCATCGACGCCAAGCATCTCGGCAAAAAAACCGGACAGGGCTTCTATCGCTGGGAGAACGGCAAGCCGGTCAAGAGCGGGCCGCGTAACGACTTTGACCTGGTCGCGCTGGCCGATCGCATGACCCTGCCCGCCATCAACGAGGCCATCGCCTGCGTGCGCGAAGGCATCGTGGTGGACAGCGATCTCGCCGATGCCGGCGTCATCTTTGGCACCGGTTTCGCGCCGCATCGCGGCGGCCCCATCCAGGCAGCCAAGGCGCGTGGCAAAGACGAGCTATTGAAGATCATGGCGATGTTCGAGAAGCAGTATGGCGAGCGCTTCAAGGCGGACGCCGGCTGGCAGATGGTGATCTGACCGAAACTCGCGCCCGTGTCACTGCAACCACTTCCACCGGGTCAGCGGGAAAGCGAAGCCTTCCCTCGCTTTGGTTTGACGCCATTCGCAGCGCGGTTTCCGGCTGAAACAACACGAGTGGAACTGGATGTGTCGGGTGACGTCGCTGCGAATATTCGCATCGTGAATCTGATCGAGCGACTGCCTCGCGCATCAATGGTCAGCGACTTTCACTGTGTCACGACGTGGACACATCGCGCTGTCGAGTGGAGCGGCGTGCGCTTTGCCGATCTCCATCGCGAGATCATCGAGCCGCTCGCAATGCCTGGAAAGGCAAGCGACTTCATTCTCCTGAAGGCCCAGGACGGCTATCGCACCAGCCTGCCGCTGGAAGACCTGTTGCATGAGGACGTGCTGCTAGCGGATCGCATGAACGGCCAGCCCCTCACCGTCGAACACGGCGCCCCGCTGCGTCTCATCGCTCCCGCCCACTACGGTTACAAGAGCGTGAAGCATCTCAAGAGCATCGGCTATTGGACGGACGCCCGCATGTATCGTCCGCCGTTGCTCAAGTTCATGGACCATCCACGCGGCCGCGTCGCGCTGGAAGAGCGCGGCCGCTGGTTTCCGGGCTGGCTGCTGCGCCACGTCTACAGGCCTCTCATCGGTCCCACCGCGGCACGGTTCCAGCGCGAGCTGGAGCGCCATCAGCGAAAGGAAGCGAGCGCGTGAATCCCGTCCTCAAGATCTGGAACAAGTCCAAGGACAGCGCGTTCCGTCGCTGGCTGTTCAGTTTCATGGTGTGCCGCAAGGCGCCGTACTTCGCGACCATCAAGCCGCGTTTCGAGGTGCTGGAAGTCGGCCGCGCGCAGGTGAGCATGAAGAAGCGCCGCAGTGTGGAGAACCACATCGGCACCGTGCATGCCATCGCCATGTGCAACCTGGCCGAGATTGCCGGCGGCACGCTGACCGAGGTCTCGATTCCCGCGTCCATGCGTTGGCTGCCCAAGGGCATGACCGTGGCGTATCTCAAGGTGGCGAAGACGGATGTCACCGCGTTCGCCACGCTGCCCACCGTTGAAGAAGGTGTGGCGCGTGATGTGCCGGCGCATGTCGACATCAAGGACCGGGACGGCAACCTCGTCTGCCAGGCCGACATCACCATGTACGTGAGCCCGAGGAAGAAGGGCTGATGGAAGCCATCGTCACCGCGGACGGCCATCGCCTGGTTGTCTCCCGCTTTGCGCCGCCGGGGCCGTGCCAGGCGAACGTGCTGATCGCGGGTGCGATGGGCGTGCGCCAGGACTACTACGCGCCGTTCGCGGAAAGCCTCGCCGCGCGGGGTTTCGCCGTGACGACCTTCGACTATCGCGGCATGGGTTTCTCGCGCAGCGGCAGCCTGCGCGGCTTCGACACCGACATCGTCACCTGGGCCGAGCAGGATGTGGACGCCATGGTCGGCGCGGCCCGCATGCACGACGCGCCGCTCTACCTGGTCTCGCACAGTCTTGGCGGGCAGATTCTGGGGCTGGTGCCACGCCGGCATGAGGTGGACGCGATGTTCACCGTCGCCAGCGGCACGGGCTACTACAAGCACAACAAGACCATGCCCCTGCAGGTGCGCTTTCTCTGGTATGTGGCGATGCCGCTCTACACGCGATTGTTCGGGTACTTCCCCGGCAAGAAACTGCGCAAGGTGGGTGATCTACCGCGCGGTGTCGCATTGCAGTGGGCGCGCTGGTGCAAGCATCCTGACTACATCGTGGATGAGGCGGGCCGTCCGATGCGCGAGGGCCATGCGAATATTCGCATCCCGATTTTCGGCCTCTCTTTTGCCGACGACGAGTACATTCCCAAGGTTGCCATCGACCAGTTGCATGGCTTCTATCGCGCGGCCGATGTCGAGCGCCGCCATGTCGAGCCAAAGGAAGTCGGCGCGCGCCGCATCGGCCATTTCGGCTTCTTCAAGCCGCAGTACCGCGACTCGCTGTGGCCACTGGCGGCGGAGTGGCTGACCCGGCAGGGCACGGCGGCGCGGGGCGCATGAACGCCATCGCAACGCTCTTTCAAAGCGACGTCCACGCACCCCTGCACGGCAGGGGTGCGCGTGCTAAGGTTTCACTCCCGAAAGGTCCGGATGACAACGGGCCGCGCAAGACAACGAGGAGAAGACCTTTGGCTGATCGAGAGACGCGCTACATCGCGCTCGACCACGATGCCACCATCGCCGACGCGTTCCTGGCGCGCGCGACGCGTTCCCCCAACGGCCTCGCCTACAAGGAATTCGACGCCAAGGCGCAAGCCTGGCGTGACTATAGCTGGCGCGAGATGGCCGATCTGGTCGCGCGCATGCGCGCCGGCTTCCGTCGCGAAGGGCTGCAGTCCGGTGATCGCATCGCCATCATGTTGAGGAACAGCGTGGCGTGGGTGCTGGCCGATCAGGGCGCCTTCGCCCATGGCCTGGTGCCGGTGCCGTTGTTTGTCGATGACCGTCCCGACAATGTGGCCTTCATCCTCAACGATGCCGAGGTGAAGTGCCTGATCATTGATGGCGAGGAGCACTGGAAGCGCTTGAAGACGGTGCATGACCAGCTGGGTGGCCTGAAGCGCATTGTGACCATGCGCCCGGTGGGTGACGAAAGCGAGCCCCGGCTTGCCACGTTCGACGCTTGGCTGCCGGCTTCCGCCGATACGCACGAGAAGCCGCCCACACGCGGCGCCGACCTCGCGACCATCGTCTACACGTCCGGCACCACGGGTCGTCCCAAGGGCGTGATGCTCACCCACCGCAACATGCTGTCCAACGCGCAGTCCGGGCTGAAGGTTTATCAGGTCTATCCCGAGGACATCTTCCTGTCCTTCCTGCCGCTGTCACATATGTTCGAGCGCACCTGCGGCTACTACTTGAATGTGATTTCCGGCGCGGGCGTGGCCTTCGCTCGCTCGGTGCCGCAGCTTGCCGAGGATCTGCGCACGGTGCGGCCCACGATCTTGATGTCGGTGCCGAGAATATTCGAGCGCTTCCTCGCCGTCATCAACGATCAATTGAAGAAGGCCAGTCCGTTGAAGCGGCGCCTCTTCGAGCTCTCGGTCGAAATCGGTTGGGCGCGCTTCCAGCACCAGCAGGGGCGCGGTCCGTGGGAGGCGAGTTTCCTGCTCTGGCCGCTGTTGAAGCCGCTGGTCGCGGACAAGATCCTGGCCCGGTTGGGCGGACGGTTGCGGCTTGCCATCAGCGGCGGCGCCGCGTTGTCGCCGGCGGTGTCGCGAGTGTTCGTGGGCCTTGGCCTGCCCATCTGCCAGGGGTATGGACTGACCGAGGCCAGCCCGTTGCTCGCCGTGAATCTGCTGGATCGCAATCTGCCCTCAAGCGTCGGCCCGGCCGTGCCGGATGTCGAAACGCGGCTGGGTGAGAACAACGTGCTGCTGGTGCGCGGGCCCAACATCATGCAGGGCTATTGGCGAAACCCCGAGGCCACGCGCGCCATCCTCTCGGAAGACGGGTGGCTGAACACTGGCGACCAGGTGAAGATCGAGAATGGCTTCATCACGATCACCGGCCGCATCAAGGAAATCATCGTGCTCGGCAACGGCGAGAAAGTGCCGCCGGTGGACATGGAGCTTGCCATCCAGATGGACCCGCTCTTCGAGCAGGTGCTGATTTTCGGCGAGGCCCAGCCTTATCTCACCGCGCTGGTGGTGCTGAACGATGACGAGTGGGCGCGCTTCGCGGAGGAGAACCAACTCTCCACCGTGCTCATCGGTGAGAACCGCGACAAAGCCGAGAAGCTGCTGGTGAAGCGGCTTGCATCGCAAGTGAAGCAATTCCCCGGCTATGCCCAGGTGCGCAAGCTCACTGTCGTGTCGGAGAAGTGGACCATCGACAACGGCTTCATGACGCCGACGCTCAAACTGAAGCGCAACCAGATCGCGCAGAAGTACCAGGCGGCCATCGACGAGATGTACAAGGGACACATTCTTTGAACCTGCCCAACGACATGCAGCCGGTGCTGCGCGTGATTCCGATGCCGGCCGACACCAATGCCAACGGCACGATCTTTGGTGGCTGGGTCATGGCCCAGGTCGACTTGGCCGGCAGCGTGCCCGCCTTCGAGCGCGCCAAGGGGCCGGTGGTGACCATCGCGGTAAATTCGTTCCTGTTCAAGGAGCCGGTGTTCGTGGGTGATCTGGTGAGTTTTTACGGCAAGGTCGTCAAAACCGGCCGGACCTCCATCACCGTGGAAGTGGAAGTGTTCGCTCAGCGCGGCCGCTCCGGCCAGAACGAAACCGTGAAGGTGACCGAGGCCACGCTGACGTATGTGGCGATTGATGCCCACCACAAGCCGCGCGAGTTGCCCGCGTTCTGATTCGATTTTCTTTTTTGCAGTACCGCTCAGGAGTCCAGATTGGAAAAATTCAACATCCGCAAAGTCGCCGTCCTTGGTGCCGGCGTCATGGGCGCGCAGATTGCCGCGCATCTCACCAATGCCAACGTCAAGGCGATCCTCTTCGACCTGCCAGCCAAGGAAGGCCCGAAGAACGGCATCGTGACCAAGGCCATAGACGGCATGGTGAAACTCTCGCCCGCGCCCTTCGCTGCGGCCCATCGCGCGAGCCTCATCCAGGCCGCCAACTATGACGAGCACCTGGAGCTGCTGAAGGAATGCGACCTCATCATCGAGGCGATTTCCGAGCGCATGGACTGGAAGAAATCGCTGTATGAGAAAGTGGCGCCGTTCATCCGCGCCGATGCCATCTTCGCGTCCAACACATCGGGTCTGTCGATCACGTCGCTGTCGGATGCGATGCCTGCGAATATTCGCCCGCGCTTCTGCGGCGTGCATTTCTTCAATCCGCCGCGCTACATGAAGCTGGTGGAGATCATCCCGACCACGCAAACGCAGCCGGCGATCCTGGACCAACTGGAAGCCTTCCTCGTCACGACACTCGGCAAGGGTGTGGTGCGCGCCAAGGACACGCCCAACTTTGTGGCCAACCGCGTGGGCGTGTTCTCGATCGCGGCGACCATGCATCACACGCAGGCATTCAAGCTGTCGTTCGATGAAGTCGATGCGTTGACCGGCCCCGCCATTGGCCGTGCCAAGAGCGCAACCTACCGCACCGCGGACGTGGTGGGCCTGGACACGCTGGCGCATACATTCAAGACCATGGACGACAACCTGCCGGATGATCCCTGGCACAAGTACTACGCCGTGCCGGCCTATGTGAAGGCCATGATCGAGAAGGGCGCCCTGGGCCAGAAAACCAAGGCCGGCTTCTTCACCAAGAAGGGCAAGGACATCCTGGTGCTGGATCTCGCCAAGCAGGATTACGTGGCCGGCACCGGCAAGGTGGCCGATGAAGTGGCCGCCATCCTCAAGATCAAGAATCCGGCCGAGCAGTTCGCCGGGCTGCGCGCTTCGGCCCATCCGCAGGCGCAATTCCTGTGGTCGATTTTCCGTGACGTGTTCCATTACATCGCCGTGCATCTGGGCAGCGTGGCCGAATGCGCGCGCGATATCGATTTCGCCATTCGCTGGGGCTTCGGCTGGAAGATGGGTCCGTTCGAAACCTGGCAGGCCGCTGGATGGCAGCAGGTTGCGAAATGGATTGCCGAAGACATCGCTGCGGGCAAGAGCATGAGCAACGCGCCGCTGCCCGCCTGGGTGACGGATGGCCGTGCTGGCGTGCATTCGCCGGAGGGTTCCTTCTCCGCCGCCAGCGGCAAGATGGTCGGCCGCTCTGCGCTGCCGGTGTATCAGCGCCAACTGTTCCCCGAACTGGTGCTGGGCGAGAAGGCCGCGAAGGGTACGACCGTATTGGAAACCGAAGGCGTGCGCGGCTGGACAGTGCCCGGCTTCGAGGACATCCTAATTGTTTCGTTCAAATCTAAGATGCATTCGCTGGGCGATGAAGTGCTGACCGGTTTGAATCAGGCCATCGATCTCGCCGAGAAGCAGTACCGCGGCCTGGTCATCTGGCACGAGGCGCCGTTTGCCGTGGGCGCCAACCTGGTGAAGGCGCTGGAGTCGCTCAAGGCCGGCCGCTTCGAGGAATTCGAAGCCATGGTGGCCCTGTTCCAGCAGACGTCCATGCGCTTGAAATATTCGCTCATCCCCACCGTCGCCTGCGTGGAAGGCATGGCGCTGGGCGGCGGTTGCGAGTTCGTGATGTACAGCGACCGCGTGGTGGCCGCACTCGAAAGCTACATCGGCCTCGTGGAAGTGGGCGTGGGCTTGCTGCCTGCTGGCGGCGGCTGCAAGGAGTTCGCGCTGCGCGCCGCGCAAGCGGCCCAGGGTGGCGATGTGATGCCGGTGCTGCAGAAGGCATTCAAGAACATCGCCATGGCGGAAGTTTCCAAGAGCGCCGAGCATGCGAAGGAACTGGGTTTCCTGCGCGACAGCGATGTGATCGTGTTCAACGCGCAGGAGCTGCTGCACGTGGGCCTCACCCAGGCGCGCGCCATGGCCGATGCCGGGTACCGCCCGGCCATCAACCCGACCATGATTCCCGTCGCGGGCGACACCGGCGTGGCCACGCTCAAGATGATGCTCATCAACATGAAGGAAGGCGGCTTCATCAGCGAGCATGACTATGAAATCGGATCGCGCATCGCCGAATGTCTGTGCGGCGGCATGGTTGACCCCGGTTCCATGGTCAACGAGAAATGGCTGCTGGATCTTGAGCGCAAGCACTTCGTGGAACTGGCCAAGACCGCCAAGAGCCAGGACCGCATCGAGCACATGTTGAAGACGGGCAAGCCGTTGAGGAACTGAGCACCTTGCGAATATTCGCAAAGCCCCCCATGAATTCTCCGCAAGGAAGGAATGTGAAATGACCAAACAAGTTCAAGACGCTTACATCGTCGCCGCCGTGCGCACCCCCATCGGCAAGGCGCCGCGCGGCATGTTCCGCAATGTCCGCCCGGACGACATGCTGGCCCATGTGCTCAAGGGCGCGATGGCCCAGGTGCCGGGGCTGGACCCGCATGACATTGGCGACGTGGTGGTGGGTTGCGCCATGCCGGAAGGCGAGCAGGGCATGAACGTGGCGCGCATCGGCTTATTACTGGCCGGATTGCCAGACAGTGTGCCCGGCCTGACCATCAATCGCTTCTGCGCGTCTGGGGTGCAGGCGGTAGCGCAGGCCGCCGACCGCATCCGGCTGGGCGAAGCCGATGTGATGCTGGCTGCTGGCACGGAAACCATGACCATGATCCCGATGGGTGGCAACAAGATCGCCCTCAACCCTGCGGTGTTCGCGAAGGATGAGAACATTGGCATCGCTTATGGCATGGGCCTGACGGCGGAGAATGTGGCCAAGCAGTGGGAAGTTTCCCGCGAGGATCAGGATGCGTTCGCGGTCGAAAGTCATCGTCGGGCTTCCGCTGCGATGGCGAATGGCGAGTTCAAACCGGAAATTCTGCCATATACTGTGATCGACCGTTTTCCAGACAGCCAGACGATGCAGGTGAAAGTCCGCGAGCGATTGGTGGAAAACGATGAAGGGCCACGATTCGACTGCAATTTACAGGCATTGGCCAAGCTCAAGCCGGCGTTCGCCGCCCGGGGCGGTGTTACCGCCGGCAACAGCTCGCAGATGAGCGACGGTGCCGGCGCGGTGCTGCTGATGAGCGAGCGCCTGGTCAAGCAACTCGGTTTGAAACCGCTGGCGCGCTTCGTCAGTTACGCGGTGGCCGGTGTATCGCCGCGAATCATGGGGATCGGCCCGATCGCTACGATTCCCCGCGCCTTGGAATTAGCCGGACTACAGCAGGACGATATGGATTGGATCGAGTTAAACGAAGCGTTCGCCGCCCAGAGCTTGGCGGTGATCCGCGGTCTGGGCCTCGATCCGGCCAAGGTCAACCCGCTGGGCAGTGCCATTGCGCTCGGTCATCCGCTGGGAGCGACCGGGGCGATACGTGTCGCCACCTTGGTGCATGGCCTCTGTCGGCGTGGGGGCAGATACGGTATGGTGACCATGTGCATCGGTACCGGCATGGGGGCGGCTGGCGTGTTCGAGGCGCTGCGATAATCGATTTCCCTGGAAAGCCGATACCCGTAAAAATGGTATAATTCTTGTGGAAATTCTTGAGTTGACCGTGCTTCGAGGAAGCGCGTGGTGCCATTGACTATCGCCGGTGAGGCGGTTTTGGAGGGGCCGACATGAGCTATCAACACGTTCTTTTCGCGGCCGATTTTTCCGACGAAGCCTTAAAGGTTGGCGAACGAGCCAAGGACATCGCCGAGAAATGCGGGGCGCGATTCAGCATCATTCATGTGGTCGAGGATATGAGCATCAGCTTGGGGGGTGGGTATGAATTGTTGCCGGTGTTACCGGAGTTACCCGACGAAACCCTGCTGCGAGAATCGCGAGAGGCGCTGGGCGCATTAGCGGAAAAGCTGGGAAGGACAGCGATCAATCTGTGGGTAGTCAATGCGCCTTCCACCAAGGAAGGTATTTTGGGCGCCGCCAAGGAGCATGGCGCGGATTTGATCGTCGTGGGCAGTCACGGGCGCCATGGGTTGGCGTTGCTATTGGGTTCGACCGCCAACGCCGTGCTGCACGGTGCGCCCTGCGACGTGTTGGCGGTGCGAATTTAACGATCCAAGGGAATTCGACCCTGTCCGCGCCATTGAACCGGTGTTGGCGTTTGCCAGTAGCGGGTTACTGGCGTGAGCAGGTCTGATTAAGTCCTTGCTACGAGAGCGGGCAGCAGCGCCAACACCGGGTCATGATCGCTTGCGGGTTCCGCCTGGCTGGGGGAAGCGTCGCTGTTGACGTGGGGGATGCGCGCCGTTGCACCGTGCCGCAGGGCGGGGCTGATGAGAATATGATCAAGAGCTTGCGGTTGGCCGCCATGCCGTCGGGTGTAGCACTGTCCGCGTGGTTGATCCTCCAGCAGATTGTGAAACCACTCGCCCTTGAGCAGCTTCAGCGTCTTGGAGCCCGGCACGTCGTTGAGATCGCCCAACAGCACAATGGCTGCCTGGGGATCGCAGGCCAACAGGTCCGCAGCAAATTGATAAACAACCTCAGCTTGGGCGTGGCGCTGTTTCTTAGCGTAATCCTCCGCGCGGCGAGTCGTCGAACGCATGGATTTGAGATGGCAAACGATGACGAACAGTGACCGTCCCTCCACCTCGAACTCTGCTACCAGTGCCTTGCGGCTGGGAGCCCAATGGCGCTGCCGGTCTCCCGTGAAGGCAGGATGCGTCGGCGCGATGCGGCCAGGATTGAGGGTTAGACGAGGACCGTCACTGCTGAAGTGGATGCCGGTGTTGTCCTCTGGGCCGGCATCGCCCCGGCCAGGGAAACGTACCCGCGCCGGATCGAACAATAAGCCGACGCGGATATTGGCACCGATCATCCCGCCTTCCTGATCGGCCAGTGGTGCGATTTCCCGGTAGGCGTAGGCGGGGCCGCCGACGTCGGTCGCGGTGGCGATCAGGGCTTGGTAGGCTGGATCGG
>JAEUMY010000019.1 GCA_016791265.1 Betaproteobacteria bacterium | reverse complement strand
CCCGAACATGCTCGCCCGGAAACGGGGCCACGTCATCAACATTTCCTCGATCGGGGTGCTCAGCAACGCGCCGCGCTTCTCGGCCTACGTCGCCTCCAAGGCGGCGCTGGACGCCTTTTCGCGCTGCGCGGCGGCGGAATTTTCCGACAGCGGCATCGAGTTCACCACCATCAACATGCCGCTGGTGCGCACGCCGATGATCGCGCCCACCAAGATGTACAACAGCGTGCCGACGCTCTCGCCCGAGCAGGCCGCCGATCTCGTGGTGGAAGCCATCTTGTACAAGCCGGTGCGCATCGCGACCCGTCTCGGCATCGCCGGCGCCACGCTGCATGCGTTGGCACCCAAGATCACCCAGATCATTCTCAACACCGCGTTCACCATGTTCCCGGACTCGGCTGCCGCGCAGGGCAGAGAGAAGAAGGGCGAGAAGCCCGCCGAGATCGAGCTCACGCCGGAGCAGATGGCGTTCACCCAGATCACGCAAGGCATTCATTGGTGATGGCTGCGTGATCTGATGGCGAATATTCGCGAGGAATTTCCATGACAACCAAACTCAAGGCTGGCGACGCCGCCCCCAATTTCAGTGGCAAGACCACCGACGGCAGCACCATCAGCCTGAAGGACTACAAGGGCAAGAAGCTCGTCGTCTACTTCTACCCCATGGACGACACCCCGGGTTGCACCAAGCAGGCGTGCAGCTTGCGCGACTTCAACAAGGACATCGCGTCCAAGGGGGCGGAGATTCTCGGTGTGTCCACGCAGGATGAGGCGTCACACCGGAAATTCGCGGAGAAATACAGGCTCAACTTCCCGCTGCTCGCCGACACGGATCAATCTGTCGGCAAGGCGTTTGGCGTGATCGGTGGCGGCGGATTGCTGGCCGCCGCCAAGTCGTTCGCGGGTTTGGCGGATCGAGTGACCTTCGTGATCGACGAGAAAGGCAAGATCGCGCATGTGCTCGACAAACCTGATGTCGAGCATCACGCCGAGGAAGTGCTGAAGCTACTGTAGCGCTGCTTTGCCGATATTCGCGGCCACCAGCTCGGCCGCTTTGACCGACGACTGAAGTTGCACGTGCCCCACCCCTTCAATGCGAATATTCGCAGCCCACGGCAGATCAGCGGATTCGGGCGGGTAGACGAGGTTGTCGTTCTCGGTATGCACGGACATGACCGGAACGCGGCGCGGACCGCTCTTCTCTTCCTTCTGGAGCGCCGACAACCAGGCGTTTCCATGCACCATTTGCCGCACATTGTGGCCCAGCCCGAACCGCGCCAGCTCGGTGCCGTGATGCGGTGAACCCAGCGTGGTGAGGCTGGCCGTGCGCCGCCAGCCGTCGCTTCGCACAAGCCAGGCACGGGCGACCAAGCCGCCCATGCTGTGGCACACGAGATGCACCCGCGAGTGGCCCGTCGCCGCGAGGAGCGCGGCTACCTTCGCCTCCAGCTGCGGCACATAGTCATCGATGCGGGTGAACGCAGGCTCAAGGCTGATGGTATGCACTGGGTTCGGCAGCCGGGCTTGCAACAGCCGCTGCATGCCAAGCCAGCTCCCACGATTGCACAGGTAGCCGTGAACCAGCAGGATCGGGGCCGGGCCGGCGGCTACTGGCGCTGGATCGGCCGGCATCAGCCAGGATTCGAAAGGCTGCCATAGCGTGAACGACCGCGACTTGGCGACGTATTCGCCGATGATGGCCATGATGAAACTCGCGGGCAACGGCTTGCCGTCCCGCACGCGCAGTGCCAGCACGGTGAGAAATGGACCGATGGTGATGACGAAGCGGAGCAGCGATGCGATGGCCACGGCCAGTGCGAATATTCGCAGCGCGTCATGCCCGCGGGACTGCATCCAGACCGCGAGCGCGCCATAGAGCAGCATTTCGAACCAGAGCGCCCATCGCGCCATGCGGGCGATCATGCCAGCATCCAATGACGCATGACCAGCAGCGCGCCCAGACCGGTCGCCAGGGTCGCGAAGACGCTGCGCGTCTTCCACGCCACGGCGGCGGCGAGCAGCGCGGCGAAAAGGCGCATCGCATCGAATCCCCAACTTCCCACCGTCATGGTCACCGTGCCCCGCAGCAACACGTCCGGCGCGATCAGCGCGGGCAACACCGCGGCCGCGACATACGCCAGCGCGCGCTTCAGCAGCAGCGGCACCCTGATGTCCGGCGGCAGCAGAATGAACGACATGCGGATGGCGAACGTCACCGCGCCCATGCCAATCAGGGTGAGCCAGGTCTGCCAGGTGTTCATGGCCCGGCCGCCACTTCCGGGTCACGCGAGAAGCGCTCCACCAGCAGGCCGCCTAGGACACCCGCCAGCGCCGCCAACAGGAGGCCGGACTTGAGCGGCAGGGAGACGGCGGCCAGCGACACCGCCGCCGCCGTGCCGGCAGCGGCGAGGTGCGCGCGAGTGGCCAGCGCCGGCGCGACCAGCGCGATGAACATGAGCGGAATGAGAAACTCCAGCGACCAGGACGCCGGCACCTTCAAGCCGATCAGCGCGCCCACGGCGACAGAAATCTGCCACACCAGCCACATCAGCGAGCCGGCGCCGAGGTAGTACCAGCGCCGGTGTGGCTGGGCGGCGGCATCGCCATCACCGAACCGCGCCAGCGTGAGCGCGAACGCATGGTCGGTGAGCAGATAGCCGATCACGCACTTCCAGCGCAGACTGAGCGTCGCGAACAGCGGCGCCACCGCCGCGCTGTACATCATCATGCGCAAGTTGACCACCGCCACCGCCGTGATGATGAGAAGCGCTGGCGCGCCATCGGCCAGCAACTGGATCGCGACCAGTTGCGCGGCGCCCGCGAAGGTCAGGATCGACATCGCGATGGCGAGCAGCGGATCAAGCCCCGCAGCCGTCGCGGCGGCGCCAGTGATCAATCCGAACGGGATGTTGCCGATGACACCGGGCGCCTGGTCGCGGGCGCCGGCGAGGAACGCGGAGCGAGGGGAATCCACGCGAATATTCGCATGAGGTGAAGGAAGACGCGACGAGTTTAACCGAGTCCGTGCCGATACCGGCCCTTGCCCTCGGCTTTGGCGCGATACAGCGATTTGTCCGCCCGGTCCAGCAACGCGACCGCGCTGGCGCCATCCCGCGGAAAGAGCGCGATGCCGATGCTCACGCCGACGCTGACAGCGGTCTCCGCCATCGCGACCGGCGCCGCCACGACGGCAAGCAATTTCTCCGCGACCTGAGCCGCGGCGTCCACCGACTCGCAGGGATCCAGGAGCACCACGAATTCGTCGCCGCCCAATCGGGCGACCGTGTCGCCTTCCCGCACGGCGCCCTTCAAGCGCCGCGCCAATTCACACAGGAGTTGATCACCGGCGGCATGGCCGTGCGCATCGTTGACCGGTTTGAAGCCGTCGAGATCGAGATACAGCACGGCAAGCGTCGAGCGCTCTCGCCTTGCGTGGGCAATGGCCTGCTCCAGCCGGTCCACCAGCAGGCGGCGGTTGGGCAACCCGGTCAGGCTGTCGCTCAGTGCCTGAGCACGAAGGAGCTCGCGGACCTGATTGCGCGCCGTGACGTCCTGGACGAGGGCGTAGACACTGGCGATCGCGCCGCTCCCGCCCCGCTGCTCACGGCGCGGGACGAGGCTCACGTTGAGGTCCATCGGCCCGCGGCCCGGCAGGTCGACCGCGCACTCGTACTCCACGGTTTCACCCGCGATCAGGGCCTCGCGACGCGCCATCAGCGAGGGTTCGCTCTCGTCATCCATCAGCTCGAAAATGTTCAGCCCCACCAGCGATCCCTCCGGGCGCTGGTAAAGCCGGTGGTAGTGCGGATTGGCGAACACGATGCGGCCGTCCAGCGTGGCTTCGCAAATTCCCACCGGCACATGCCGCGTGATGAGGTCCAATTGGGCCTCGCGCGCGGCGACCAGGCGCTCGACTTCACGACGCTCGGTGATGTCTTCGATGATCGAGAAGAATCCGCCCAACGCGCCCTCTCCAGCGAAGTGGGGGATCTGGGTGATTTCAAGTCGGCGTAAGCGTCCGTGGCGATCCGTCCGTTCCCGCTCGGAATGGACGAACTCCCCCGCCTCCAGGCGGGAATAGCCCGCTCGCGCAGCCGCCTCGGCGTCCGCCCCAGCGACATCCTTGAGCGTCTTGCCGATGACATCGCGGCCGGTGAAGCCGAGGAAGTCGAGATAGCGCCGATTCGCGAACAGGAAACGGCAATCCCGGTCGAGAAAATTGATCATGAACGGCAAGTTGTCGGCAACCAGTTTCAGCTTGCGTTCACTGTCCGCAAGCTCCGCTTCGGCGAGCTTTCGCCGGGTGATGTCTGAATTGGTGCCGGTCATGCGCGTGGCGCGGCCACTGGCGTCGCGGGCCGTCACGGTGCCGCGCGAGCGGATCCAGAACCAGCTGCCATCGTCGCGCTGCACAGTGTGCTCCACATCGTAGAACGGCAGGTCGCCGCGCAGCACGGCCTGCTGCAATCTCGTCACGCGATCCCGATCTTGCGCAGCGACCAGTTGGGCCAGATGACGGAAGTCGGTCGTGCTCTCGCCGCGCGGTTGGCCGAGCATGGCCGACCACTCGGCGCTCAACCAGATCTCGCCGGTCCGGACATTGGCGTCCCAGGCCGCGATGTGCGAACCGTCGAGCGAAAGGGTGAGGCGCTCGCGCTCCACGGTCAGCGCCGCCCCGACCGTCTCCAGTTCCTCGGTGCGCCTGCGCACCCGCGCTTCGAGGCTTTCGTTCTGCGCCTTGAGCGCCGCTTCGCTCGCGGCGAGCGCGCGCACCATGCTGGAGATGGACTGCGCGAGACTGCGCATTTCGCCACTGCGTCCGCCCTCGGGAAACGCCGCGTCGCGCTCGCCGCCGCGGATGCGCTCGGCTGTCCTGGCGAGCTCGCGCACGGGTCGCACGATACGGGCGCCGGTCCAGTACGCCAGCAGCAGCACCATCAAGCCAGTGACGCATAGCAGAATGAGGAGCTCGGCCATGAGCGCACGAATCGGCGCCTCCGCCGATGCCTCGTCCTGACGGGCGATGACCAGCCAGCCCGTGCGCTCGCCCAGACGGTCGCCGCGCAGCGCGTTGTAGGCAGTGAGATGGCGCCCGTCCGCCCAGTTCTCCCAGGCCGCGAAATCCTTCACCGCACCCGCCGCGACCGACTGGAAGAGCGAGGCCGGCGCCGGATCGGGCGAGTGGCTGAATGCGATCAGCTTGCCACCGCCGTCGACCAGCATGAGTTGCAAGCCCTGCGCACGAAAGTGGGTCTGACGGGCGCCCTTCAAGAGTGCCTGCACGACCGAAGTCGAGAGACGGGCCACCAAAACCTCCGTCGAGCCGGGATCATGCATGCTGAGCGGAAGCGCGATGTCCAGCGTCCCGCCGGCCTGCGGATCCGCGGCGTTCATGGGCCCCTGCGCGGACGCCGCGCCCCGCTTTGCGGCTTCCATCGCTTCACGGAACCAGGCCTCATCCACGATTGACTGCCCGACGCGCGCGCCATCCGATGCCTCCGTGACGCGACCGTCGGCGTTGACGAAACCCAGCCACAGATATTCAGGCTGGGAGTCCTGGAGGATGTCCAGCCGGGCCTGGCGCTGGCGCTTGCCGAGCAGCTTGTCCCGCAGCAGCACGCGATCCAGTTGGCCGTAGTGATTGCCCAACACGACATCGATGCGGCTCCTCACCCCGGCTGCGACGGTGTTCAGGGAGAGCTCCACTTGGGCGATGAGGCCGCGTTCGGCGAAGCGCATCACGACCACGCTGATCGCGACGCCGCTGATCACCAGCATGGCAATGCTCGCAATGAGGAGCTGCCCGCGAAGACTGCGCGCGAACCCTCCCAAGCCATCCCAGTTCAGCACGGCGCGATGCCCTCCAGCCATTGGCACTCGGATTCTGGAATCCCCCGTTCCGGCAGGACCTCGGGCGGCGGTTCCTATATATTCTGTCGCTGACTCTAACCCAAAACGCCAATGCTTCTCTACGCCGCCGCGATTTCTTGCTCCGCATTCCTGCTATTCCTGGTTCAACCCATCATCGCCAAGCAGATCCTGCCCTGGTTCGGCGGGACGGCCGCCGTGTGGACGACCTGCCTCGTGTTCTTCCAGACGACGCTGTTGCTCGGCTATTTCTATTCGGACTGGACCACGCGCAAGCTCACGCCGAGGACCCAGCTCATCATGCATGGGGCGCTGCTGGTCGTCGCCATGGCGCTGCTGCCCATCATTCCCGACGCGGCGTGGAAGCCGGCAGGCGATGAATCGCCGAGCTTGCGCATCATCCTGCTGCTCGCCGCGACCATCGGCCTGCCCTACTTTCTGCTCTCGACGACAAGCCCGCTCATCCAGGCGTGGTTCGCGCGCACCTATCCGCACGCGAGCCCGTATCGACTCTTCGCGCTGTCCAACCTGGCGTCGATGGTGGCGCTGCTGGGCTACCCGTTCCTCATCGAGCCGCGCCTGCCCACCCAATTCCAGGCGGTGATCTGGTCGGTGGGCTTCGGCCTTTTCGCGCTGCTCTGCGTGGGGGCGGGCTGGTTCACGTTGCGCTCGGCGCATCAGTCGGTCGCGGGGAGCGACGGACCGCTCAGCATGACCAGTCCCGGTCCCGCGACCGCTTATGAGCCGCCGCCCACGCTTAGCGACAAGCTCACCTGGGTGGCGCTGGCCGCGCTGGGCTCGGTGCTGCTTTTGGCGGTGTCGAACCATCTCACCCAGAACATTTCCTCCATCCCGCTTCTCTGGGTGCTGCCGCTCGCGATCTACCTGCTCAGCTTCATCCTCTGCTTTGACGGCGAGGGCTGGTATCCGCGCACGCTGTTTCTCCCCTGGCTTGGCGTGGCGCTGCTTTGCATGGGCTGGATGCTGGCCGACAAGGACATGCACTTCGAGCTCTATTGGCAGACCGGCCTCTTCTGCGTCGGCCTGTTCATCGCCTGCATGTTTTGCCACGGCGAGCTGGCGCGCTTGAAACCGGCGCCGCGCCATCTCACCACCTTCTACGTGATGGTCTCGCTGGGCGGCGCGCTCGGTGCGGTGCTGGTGGGCCTCCTTGCGCCCCTGGTGTTGCCGGCCTACTTCGAGCTGGAAGTCGCGCTGGTCGCGTTCGGCGCGATGGCGGTGTACCTCCTGCGCAAGGAGCGCTGGTTCTTCATCGCGCCGGCCGTCGTGGTCACGGTGGCCACGGGTGTCGCCGGCGGCTACGCGATCCACCAGTACGTGGACAACACGATGGTGATGACGCGCAACTTTTACGGCACGCTGCGTGTGCGCGAATACGGCGCGCCCACCGACAAGACCTATCACCGCTCGCTGGTGCATGGCGGCATCTTGCACGGCGAACAGTACATGCAGCCGGAATACCGGGCGGCAGCGACGACGTACTACAAGACCAGTTCCGGCATCGGCAAGAGCATCCTGCTGAAGCAGCAGTTGCTGGGCGAAAAACCGATGAAGGTCGGTGTGATTGGATTGGGCACGGGCACCATCGCGACCTACGGACGGAAGGGCGACACTTACCGCTTCTACGACATCAATCCCGAGGTGATCACCATCGCGCGGCGCGACTTCACCTATCTTGCTGACAGCGACGCCCTGATCGAGCTGTCGCTGGGAGATGCGCGGCTCAACCTCGAACGGGAAGCTGTGCAGGGCTTCGATGTGCTGGCCGTGGATGCCTTTTCCAGCGACTCGATTCCCGTGCATCTCATCACGCTGGAGGCGGTCCAGATCTATCTCAAGCACATGAAGCCGAATGGCGTGATCGCCTTCCACGTCTCCAACCGCTTTCTCGACCTGAAACCCGTGGTCGAGAAAATCGGCAACGAATTGGGACTCACGACCGCTTGGGTGCATGAGGTCGCCAAGAATGAAGACAGCGACCGCACGGTCAGCGACTGGGTACTCTTGTCGAAGGACAAGCGGTTCCTGCTGCGCGACCCGATTCTGGATGCCACCTTCATCATCACGCCGCAGCCCGGTTGGCGCCTGTGGACGGATGACTACAACAATCTGGTGCAGGTGCTGAAGTAGACGCGGTGAATGCGAATATTCGCACTGCGAATATTCGCGTCGCCGGCTTCTCGGTCTTTCTCAGCCTTGGATGGCGTGGCGGAATAGGCGGAAGAAGTTGTCGGTCGTGACCCGCGCGACGTCCTCCACCGGTATCCCTTTCAGGGTGGCGATCTCTTCCGCCACATGCTTCACGTAACCGGGTTGGTTCATCTTGCCGCGATAGGGCGTCGGCGCCAGATAGGGTGAGTCGGTTTCGATCAGCATGCGCTCCAGCGGCACGGCCTTGGCCGTCTCTTTGAGGTCTTTCGCGTTCTTGAACGTGACGATGCCGGAGAAGGAAATGTGGAAGCCCTGCGCCATCGCCGCTTCGGCGACGGCCGTTGTCTCGGTGAAACAGTGCATGACGCCGCCCACCTTGCCGGCCGACTCTTCGCGCATGATGCGCAACGTGTCTTCGGCCGCGTTGCGGGTGTGGATCACCAGCGGCTTGCCGCAGGCATTGGCCGCGCGGATGTGGGTGCGAAAGCGTTCACGCTGCCAGTCGAGCGGCTCGACGAGGCGGTAGTAGTCCAGCCCGGTTTCACCGATGGCGACGACCTTGGGGTGTTCGGCCAATCGCAGGAGCTCGTCTTCCGTGACCTCGCGGCCATCGCGCTCCTCGTCGGGATGCACGCCGACACTTGCGAATATTCGCGGGTGGGACTCGGCCACCTTGAGCACGTCGGGCAAGGTGGCGAGCGTCGTGGAAATGGTCAGCGCATGGGTGACCTGGTTGGCCTCCATCAAGGCCAGCACCCGCTCGCGCTCGGCCGCGAGCTCGGGAAAATCGAGATGACAGTGAGAATCGACGAACATGCTTGACGCGCGGACCTCGCGGGCCGCGACACTCTAGACCGTGTGCGTGGGCCGGCCGGACTGCATCACCGGCGCCAGGATGCCCTCGATTTTCTTCTTCAGCTCGCGCCCGGTCTCGGTGTCCGGCAACTGGATGCCAACACCTTGCGGGCGGTTGCCGGTGGTGTGATCGGGATTGATCCAGGCGACGGAACCCACCAGCGGTACTTTGGTCGGCTCATCAAGGAAACTCAGGATGACCAGAATCTCGTCGCCCAGCCGATGAAGCCGCTTGCTTTCCATGAACAATCCGCCGCCCTTCAGAAGCGGCATGTAAGCCGCATAAAGCGCGGACTTGCCCTTCAGGTTGAGGGCAATCACGTCGGGGCGCTTGACAGCGGGGGCGGATGCGGCGGCGGTGCTCATGGCGGATTCGGCTTTGCGGGTTCTCAGTCGCGCCCAGCGTCGGCCGGCGCAACCACGAGCGAGTAGGATAGCAGCAAATGTTCCAGCCACAGACGCGCATTGAGCGGATGCTGGATGTGGCGACGCAATTGGCGCAACTCCGACTCGAAACGAAAGAGCGCCAGCGCCGATGCGCGGTCCGCCAGTTTGGCCGCCGCCTTGGCGAAATCAGGATGGTGGCGCACGCCGCCCGTCTGCTGCTGCAAGACGAGATCGCAGCACCACGTGTGAACCCAATGCAGGATGGGCTTCAGATCGGTCTTCTCCAACGCGCCCGCGAGCTGCAGCCAGTCCGCCCGCTCAGGCTCGGCCAGCGCGGTGAGCACCTGGCGGCGCGAATCCTGCCACGCCTCGTCCGCCCACGCCAACGCGAGGAGCGGGGCGCCACCCGCCTGCGCCAGCACGTCCTGAGCGACGCGGCCACTGAGACCCTGCTCCACCAACCAGGCCTCCGCGGCGGACGGCTCGCAGCCCGGCACGGTCACCACCTGGCAACGGCTTCGCACCGTGGGCATGAGCCGGCCCGCCTGATCGGTCACCAGCAACATCAAGGTGTGCGGCGTGGGTTCCTCCAGCGTCTTCAGGAGCGCGTTGGCCGCCTGTGGATTCATCGCCTCGGCCGGGTGCAACACCAGCACGCGCCAGCCGGCGCGATGGGTCGACAGCGTGATGAACTGTTGCAGCGCGCGAATCTGGTCGACAGTGATCGCAGCGCTCTTCTTCTCCGGCTTCGCGTCCGTGGCGACAGCCTCCGCGTCAGGTTCATCCTCGACCAGGTTGTCGGGCAACACCTCGCGATAGTCGGGATGATTGCCCTCGCCGAACCAGCCGCAGGCGGGACACGCACCGCATGCCAGTCCGCCAGCGGCGGGCTGCTCGCAGAGCATCGACTGGGCCAGCGCGCGCGCGAACTCGACTTTGCCGAATCCTTCGCGGCCGGTCAGCAGCACCGCGTGCGGCATGCGCTCGCGCCGGGCCAGCAACTCGCGCAAGGCCTGCTGATGCCAGGGCAGGCCGGTCACTTCAGCAGCGCCTCCAAATGCGCCGTCAATGCAGTGCGAATATTCGCGATTGGCTGGCTGGAGTCGATGACGCGGATGCGGCCCCGCGAGGCCGCGGCGCGCGCCAGATAGTTGCCGCGCACGCGGGCGAAGAATGCGGCTTGCTCACGTTCGAATTTGTCCGGGTCCGCCGTGCCTTGGGCGACACGGTCGCGCGCAAGGTCCAGCGGCGCGTCGAAGAGCAACGTGGCATCGGGCTGCAAGTCGCCATGCACCCACGCTTCGAGTTGCGCGATGCGCTCGGCGTCAATGCCACGACCGCCGCACTGGTAGGCATAAGTCGCGTCGGTGAAGCGATCCGAAACGACCCACTTGCCCGCCGCGATGGCCGGCGCGATCAAGTTGCGAACATGCTCGGCGCGGGCGGCGAACATGAGCAGCACCTCTGTATCCGCATGCATGCCCTTCCGCAGCAGGATTTCGCGCAGTTGCTCGCCGAGCGGTGTGCCGCCGGGCTCGCGGGTGGTGACGACCTCTCGGCCGCTCGCCATGATGCGCTCGGCCAGCCACGCAAGATGGGTGGACTTGCCCGCGCCATCGATGCCTTCCAGGGTGATGAACTTGCCCTTCGTCATGATCCCTATCGCTTCAGCTGGTAGCGGGCCACGGCGCGGTTGTGCTCTTCGAGCGAACGCGAAAAGTGATGGCTGCCGTCGCCCTTGCCCACGAAATACAGTTTGTCCGACTGCGCCGGCTTCACCGCCGCGATGAGCGATCCCCAGCCCGGCAAGGCGATGGGTGTGGGCGGAAGACCATCTCGCGTGTAGGTATTGTAGGGTGTGTCGGTGGTGAGATCGCGCTTTCGGATATTGCCGTCAAAGGTCGGTCCGATGCCGTAAATCACGGTCGGATCGGTTTGCAACCGCATGCCGATGCGCGTGCGGTTGATGAACACGGCTGATATCGTGGCGCGCTCGTCCGCGCGGCCGGTTTCCTTCTCGATGATGGACGCCATGATGAGCGCTTCATAGGGCGACTTGTACGGCAGAGCTTCATCGCGCTCGGCCCAGGCATCCGCCAGTCTTTGCTTCAGGGTCTGGTGCGCGCGTTTCAGCACGTCGAAGTCCGTCGTGCCGGCGGCGAAAAAGTACGTGTCGGGAAAGAACAATCCTTCAGGATGCGCTTCTTCCGCACCGAGCCGCTTCAGTAGTTCGGCGTCCGTCACGCCGGCCAGCGTCTGCTTCACGTCCTTGTGCGCGGCCAGCGCGCGGCGGAGCTCGGCATAGGTGCTGCCTTCGATGAACTGGATGCTGACCGGCACCACATCACCCCGCACCAGCTTGTCGAGCAGTTCAGCGGGCGTGAGTGGCTTTTCGATCCGATAGTTGCCTGCGCGGATGGCGGTCTTCTCGCTGAACCGGCCCAGCCACGTCAAAGCATCGGGCTGATCCAGCACGCCAGCCCCGGCGAGCTCTTTTGACAGGGACTTGAGCGTGGCGCCAGGCTTGACGGTGAATTCAAACGGCATCTCTCGCGGCGCCAGGGGCGTCTGCGTGAACTGCCACGCCCACCCGCCCACCAAGCCGACGGCGAGGAGCGCAACGATGAGACCCCATTTGAGCAGCCTCATGACGACAGGCGCCTTCGCCAGTTCAGTCTCAGGACAGCTTGCGGAAGACGAGTGTGCCGTTGGTGCCGCCAAAGCCGAAGGAATTCGACAGCGCGACATCGATCTTCATCTCTCTCGCCGTGTTGGCCGCATAGTCGAGATCGCAGGCCGGATCCTGATTGAAGATGTTGATGGTGGGCGGAGACACCTGATGATGGATGGCCAGCGTCGTGAACACGGCCTCGACCGCACCGGCCGCGCCCAGCAAATGGCCGGTCATGGACTTGGTCGAATTGACCACCAGCTTCTTGGCGTGGTCGCCAAAGGTGAGCTTGATGGCCTCGGTTTCATTGACATCACCGAGAGGCGTTGAGGTGCCGTGCGCATTGATGTACTGCACGGCATCGGCATTCACACGCGCGTTGCGAAGCGCCGCCTCCATGCCGCGCTTGGGGCCATCCATGCTTGGCGCGGTGATATGGTTGGCATCCGCGCTCATGCCAAAGCCGATCACCTCGGCGTAAATGCGTGCGCCACGGGCCTTGGCATGTTCATACTCCTCGAGCACCAGTGCCGCGCCACCCTCGCCCAGCACGAAGCCATCGCGGTCCTTGTCGAAGGGCCGCGATGCGGTCTCCGGCGAATCATTGCGCTCGGAGAGCGCTTTGCAGGCGCAGAAGCCGCCCACGCCGAGCAGGTTGATCGTGGACTCCGAACCGCCGGCCAGCATGACATCCGCATCGCCGTACTCGATGATGCGCGCCGCGTCGCCGATGGCATGGGTGGACGTGGTGCAGGCCGACACGATGGAGTAGTTGGGGCCCTTGAGTCCGTACTGAATGGACACCATGCCGGCCACCATGTTGATGATGGAGCCGGGCACAAAGAAGGGCGAAATCCGGCGCGGGCCTTTCTCGAAGGCCTCGCGCGCGGTGTCCTCGATCATCGGCAGGCCGCCGATGCCGGAGCCCATGTTGACACCGATTCGCACCGCGTTTTCTTCCGTCACCGCGAGTCCGGCGTCGTCAAGCGCCTGCTTGGCGACGGCAAGACCGTAATGGATGAACGTGTCCATGCGCCGCACTTCCTTCGGCGACATCCAGTCGGCGGGATTGAATCCCTTCACCTCGCCCGCAAAGCGGGTGGGCAATGCAGACGCGTCAAACTTGGTGATGGCCGCGATGCCGCCACGGCCATTGACGATGTTCTCCCAGGCTGCGGACAGGGAATTGCCCACCGGGGCCACTATGCCGAGGCCGGTGACGACTACGCGACGTTTTGACATGGATATGAAAGCTGCCCATGCGGACGGACACCCGGGTCGGGCATCCGTCGCGGCAGCGAAAGGACCGAAAGGGTATTACTTGGGCTGGTGGGCGAGGACGTAGTCGATCGCCTGCTGCACGTTGGTGATCTTCTCGGCCTCCTCGTCGGGAATCTCGCACTCGAATTCCTCTTCCAGGGCCATCACCAGCTCAACATTGTCCAGCGAGTCGGCGCCCAGATCCTCGACGAACGAGGAATCGTTCTTGATGTCGGCTTCGGCCACGCCGAGTTGCTCCGCCACGATTTTCTTGACGCGCGCTTCGATGTTTTCCACGTGTACTTCCTCCTGATGCTTTTGAGAGATAAAACCCGGCTATTTTACCAAAAAGGCGATATGCGCCGTGTTACCGCGACATTGCGGCGACCGGCCCGACCGCCCGACTACATGTACATGCCGCCGTTGACATGCAAGGTGTTGCCGGTGATGTAGCCGGCGCCGGGCGAGGCGAGGAAGAGCACGGCGTCAGCGATGTCCTGCGACTGGCCCAGCCGACCCAGGGGCACCTGCCCCACCAGCGCCTTCACCTGCTCCTCGGCCAAGGCCTTCGTCATGTCGGTTTCGATGAAACCCGGCGCCACGCAGTTGACGGTGATGTTGCGGCTGCCGACCTCTCGGGCGAGCGCCTTGCTGAAACCGACCATGCCGGCCTTGGCCGCCACGTAGTTCGTCTGCCCGGCGTTGCCCATGAAGCCGACCACGGAGGCGATGTTGATGATGCGTCCTCTTCGAGCCTTCATCATGCCGCGCAGCACGGCCCGGGATAGTTTGAATACTGGCGTGAGGTTGGTGTCGAGAATCTCTTGCCACTCCTCGTCCTTCATGCGCGCCAAGAGATTGTCCCGCGTCACGCCGGCGTTGTTGACCAGAATGCTGACCGCCCCATGCTGGCCCTGAATCGCGGTGATGAGCGGTTCGATCTGTGTCGAGTCGCGCACGTCAAGCACCCTGCCCTCCCCCTTCAATCCGGCCGACTGGATGGCCTCGGTGATGGCGGCGGCACCTGCCTCGCTGGTGGCGGTGCCGATCGCCGTCGCGCCTGCGCGAGCGAGGGTCAACAAAATGGCGCGACCGATGCCGCGGCTGGCGCCGGTGACCAGGGCAACTTCGCCTTCGAGCACTGCCTTAACGTCTTGATTCATCACTGCGCTCCTTCAATCAGTGCGCGCATGGCCGCGGAGTCCGCCAGCGCGACACACTGCGCGTCGGACACGATGCGCTTGTTGAGTCCGGTGAGCACCTTGCCGGGGACGCACTCCGCCACGACGGTCGCCCCACGACCCGCCAACGCCTGCACGGTCTCGATCCATCGGACCGGCCGGTAGAGCTGGCGCACCAGCGCCGCCTTGATGTCCTCCGGCGTGGCAAAGGCCTGCACGTCCGCGTTTTGTATGACGGGTACGCGCGGCGTGGCGAAAGGCACGTTGCGCAAATAGGCTTCGAGTTTGTCCGCCGCCGGCTTCATCAGCGCGCAGTGAGAAGGAACACTCATGGGCAGCATCAGCGCGCGCTTGGCGCCGCGCTCCTTGGCCAGCGCCATGCCCCGCTCCACCGCTGTGCGATGACCGGCGATCACGGTTTGACCGGGCGAGTTGAGGTTCACCGCTTCCAGCACCTCTGTCTGCGCCGCATCGGCGCACACGGATTGAACGGCGGCCTCATCCAGCCCTAGTACGGCGGCAATGCCGCCCGTGCCCTCCGGCACGGCCGCCTGCATGGACTCCGCGCGAAATCGCACCAGCGGCAGTGCGTCCTCGAACTTCAGCGCTCCAGCCGCGACCAATGCCGAATACTCGCCAAGGCTATGGCCTGCGTAGCACGCGGCAGCCGGCCCGCCCAGCGCCGTCCAAGCGCGAAACGTCGCAACCCCAGCCGCGAGCATGACGGGCTGCGTGTTGACGGTTTGCGCCAGAGCCGTGTCCGGACCCGAGGTGAGCATGCCGAGAATGTCGACATTCAGGATGTCCGAAGCTTCCTTGAGTGTTTCCTCGACCACCGGCAAGTCGGCGAATCCCGCCATCATCCCGATCGACTGCGATCCTTGTCCGGCGAACACCAGCGCCAGTGTCTTGTTGTCTACCATTTGAGCAGTACCGATCCCCAGGTGAATCCGCCACCCACGCCTTCCAGAAGGACGTGGTGGCCGGGTTGAATGCGGCCATCCCTCACCGCGACATCGAGCGCCAGCGGAATGGACGCCGCCGACGTGTTGGCGTGACGATCGACCGTCACAACGAGCTTTTCTTCGGGCAAGCCAAGCTTTTTGGCGGTGTGGGTCAGGATGCGAATATTCGCCTGATGCGCGATGAGCCAATCGATGTCCGACACGGTCAAGCCATTGGCGGAGAGCGCCTCATGCGCGACCTCCTCAAGCACCCGCACCGCCAACTTGAACACGGCGCCACCTTCCATCTTGAGAAACGGCGTCCCGCTCACCTTGCCATGCGCGACGTGACCCGGTGTCTCGAGAATGTCGCGATAGCTGCCATCCGCATGCAGATGCGAGGACAGGACGCCCGGCGCCCCGGACGCCTTGAGCACCACCGCACCCGCTCCGTCGCCGAACAGGACGCAGGTCGAGCGGTCATTCCAATCGAGAATGCGCGAAAACACTTCGGCGCCGATCACGAGCGCGCAACGGTGAGCGCCGCTCCGAATGAACTTGTCGGCCGTCGACAAGGCGTAGACAAAGCCCGAGCACACGGCCTGAATGTCGAACGCCGCTCCGCCTTTGATGCCGAGCGCTTCCTGCACGATGCAAGCCGTGGCCGGAAACACCATGTCGGGCGTGCTGGTCGCGACGATGATGAGGTCAACATCGGTCGCACCCAGGCCGGCAGCGGCGATGGCACGACGGGCCGCTTCCGTGGCCAGATCGCTGGTCATCTGGCTATCCGCCGCGATGAAGCGTTGACGGATGCCCGTGCGGCTCACGATCCAGTCATCACTGGTCTCAACCGTTGCTTCCAGCTCCCGGTTGGTGACACATTTTTCTGGAAGGTAGCTGCCGGTGCCGACGATGCGCGAGTAAATCATGTGGCATCTCCCGCGACGGCTGCCGCAGGCGTCAGCAATCCCCGCCTATGCAGGCGCTCGATCTCTTCGGTGATGCGCGCCAGGAGACCGTGGCGCACTTCGGACTCGGCGCGTTCGAGCGCTTTCCTGAACGCGTAGCTGTCGGCGGAACCGTGGCTCTTCACAACGACACCCTTCAACCCAAGCAGCGCGGCGCCGTTGTAGCGGCGATGGTCGACGCGGTTTCTGAAGCGGCGGATGATGGGGGCTGAAATGAGCGCCGCCAGCTTGCTCGTGAGACTGCGCGTGTACTCCTCCTTGAGGAAGTCGCCCAGCATCTTCGCCAATCCCTCGGAGGTTTTCAGCATCACGTTGCCGACGAAGCCATCGCACACGACGACATCGGTCGTGCCCTTGTAAATGTCGGTGCCCTCCACATTGCCGTGGAAATTGAGATGGCTTTGCTTGATGAGTTCCGCGGCCTTTTTGACCGACTCGTTGCCCTTGATGTCTTCGGACCCGATATTGAGCAGGCCCACGCTCGGGTTGGGATTGCCCTCGACAGCGCTGGCCAGCATGGCACCCATGATGGCGAATTGCAGCAAGTGTTCGGGTTCGCACTCGGCATTGGCGCCGAGGTCCAGCGCGTAGACCGCGCCCTTGCGCGATGGCAGCACGGCGCAGATGGCTGGCCGGTCGATGCCGGGAAGTGTCTTCAGCACGAACTTGGCCGTGCCCATGAGCGCGCCGGTGTTGCCCGCGGAGACGCAGGCATGCGCCTCGCCTGATTTGACGAGGTCGATGGCGATACGCATCGACGAACGCTTCTTGGTGCGGATGGCCGTGCGGATGTCCTCATCCATGCCCACCACCTCGGGCGCTTCCACCACGCGCAAGCGCGGCGCATCGCCGCTCAGCACATGAGCCGCCTTGGCCTTTCTCAGCGCGGCTTGGACGGCGTCGATCTGGCCGACGAGCAAAATGCGAACGTCGCTGGAGCGCTCGAGAAAATCGAGCGCCGCAGCGACGGTGACGGATGGACCATGATCGCCCCCCATCGCGTCGACGGCGATGGTGATGGGGCCGGATTCGCTCACTGCAACGAGTACAGTGAGTGGAGATCAGTCGGCTTTGGTCTTGAGAACCTTCTTCCCGCGGTAGAAACCGGACGGGGAGATGTGGTGACGCAGATGCGTCTCGCCCGTGGTGGGTTCGACAGCCAGCGGCGGATTGGTCAGGAAATCGTGAGCGCGATGCATGCCGCGCTTGGAAGGCGATTTCTTGTTTTGTTGAACTGCCATGATGTTTCTCCTTATCAGTGATTCTGTTTCTTGAGCACCGCGAGCGCCGCGAACGGATTTTTTCGTTCGGCGTCGCCCGGTTCCCCGATCAGATTGATGGGTCCCGCTTCATCCAAGCCGTCATCAAGCGACGGTGAGACCGGCAAGTCCAGCAAGACTTCATCTTCAACCAGCTCGGACAGGTTCAGCTCCTTGTCCGCGACCAGATAATCCTCATCGTCCGGTTCAGCCTCCAGCGGCGGCAATTCAGCCTCGCTGCGAACCAATACGAATATCCGCTCAATGTCCAGTTCGTGGGACCACACCGTATCCGGCTCTTCACCCGGCAACAGCAGCGTACCCTGGACCTTGAGCAACAGCTTGCGCAAAACCGACCCGTCCGCACCGGTCACGATGCGGCCCGACGCGACATAGTGAATATCTCCTTCGGGAGAGCGCACAAGGTCTGCAAGCCGTTCCATTCCACCAACGCTCAGGGAACCGGAGACTTGCTGCTTCAGGCGGGAAAAGCTGTCGAGGTTGCGGATCATGATGGAACCGTCCCCCGCTATGTCTGCTTTGGTCATGCGGCGCGCATGTTATATTCTTTTCCCAACTTTGTCAAAGACTTATAACTTGAATCCTCCTCGGTTGGTGCTGGCGTCCGGGTCGCGATACCGGGCGGAATTGCTGCGTCGCCTGCAAATTGACTTCACGATCGCCGTCTCCAGCGTTGACGAGACGCCCGTGCCGGGCGAATCGCCGATGCACACGGCAGCACGGCTGGCCCGGGCCAAGGCCGACGCGGTCAGTCGAGCGCATCCGGATGCATGGATCATTGGCTCCGATCAAGTGGCCGACCTTGATGGCGTCCCGATCAACAAGCCCGGCAGCCGTGGAGCTGCCGAAGCGCAACTGGCCCGCTTGAGCGGCCAGAGGGTGGCGTTTCACACGGGCGTCTGTCTCTGGGCGAACGGCCATGCCCACGAGCGGGTTGTCACCACCGAAGTGGTCTACCGGTCGCTCACCGCGACCACCATCAGACGCTACTTGGACCTTGAGCCCGCTTTTGACTGTGCGGGCAGCGCAAAATCGGAAGGGCTCGGCATCACGTTGTTGTCCAGCATGTCCACACCGGACCCCACTGCGCTCGTCGGCCTGCCATTGATCGCGCTGACCGAGCTCCTTGCGAAAGCCGGCTGGTCATTGCCCTCCGCAATTCGATCCACCCATCCATGAGCTCGAGATGAAGCCCGGCCGTCTCTATCTCATCCCCAGCAATCTCACCACGCCGTTTGATCCGGCCGCCACATTGCCGGCTGCGGCTCTCGCCGTTGTGCGCCGCTTGACCGACTTCGTCGTCGAAGATGCGAAGACGTCTCGCGCCTTTCTCAAGGCGTGCGGCACGGATGCGCCGCTGCAGTCGATTTCCATGACCACGCTGAACGAGCACACACCTGCGGCCGAGGTCGAAGAGAAACTGGCTCCAGTGATCGCTGGCCGCGACCTTGGACTGCTGTCCGATGCCGGCGCGCCTGGCGTCGCGGACCCCGGCGCCCTGCTTGTCGCGGCTGCGCATCGCAGTCGGATTGAAATTGTGCCCCTGGTGGGGCCGTCGTCCCTGTTGCTGGCGTTGATGGGTGCCGGTTTCAACGGACAGAGATTCACCTTCCAGGGCTACCTCCCGGCTGAGCGCAATGCGCGCGTCGCCAAGCTCAAGGACATTGAGCGGGAGTCCGCCCAACTTGGCCTGACTCAGATTTTCATCGAGACGCCTTACCGCAACGCGGCGCTGTTCGCCGACATCGTCGCGACCTGCAAACCCGGCACGCGGTTATGTGTCGCGGCCGATCTCACGGCGGCGTCGCAGTTTCTCCACTCGCTGCCTATCGCGGACTGGAAACAGCGGCCGCCGCCGGGTTTGAACAAGCGCCCGACCGTCTTCTTGCTTTTGGGCTGATCCGTACTTAGACGAACTGCGCCTCAGCGACGATGGTGCCACGTTTCAGCACGGGCTCCAGCGCCTCGGCGGCGAGCGGCATGGAGAAGTAGTAGCCTTGCCCGATGGCGCACCCTTTGGCGCGTAAGAGGTTCAATTGGCCGGCGGTCTCGATGCCTTCAGCGATGATTTCGAGATCAAGGCTCCGCGCCATGCTGATGATTGCCACGACGATGGCCGTGTCATTGGGATCGACGGTGATGTCGCGGACGAACGACTGATCAATCTTCAACTTGCTGATGGGCAGGCGCTTCAAATACGACAGACTGGAATAGCCCGTGCCGAAGTCGTCCACCGCGAGGTGAATGCCCATGTCGGCCAACTCGTTCAGAAGCTGAATGCTGCCCTCGGCCTGCTTCATCACTTGGCTCTCCGTGATTTCGAGTTCGAGGCAGCCCGGATTCAGACCGGTCTCCTTGAGTACGCGCTTCACCATGCCCAGAAATCCCTTGTCGCCTAGCTGCCGCGCCGACAGATTGATGGCGATGCGTTCCGGCGCGATTCCGCCGGCCTGCCAACGACGCGCCTGCATGCAGCCTTCACGCATCACCCATTCGCCAATCTCGTTGATGAGCCCGGTCTCCTCGGCAAGCGGGATGAAATCGCCCGGCATGACAATGCCGCCCGACTGGTTGTTCCAGCGCACCAGCGCTTCCGCCGCCACAACCTTGCCGGTCGCGAGGTCAACCTGCGGTTGATAGTGCAAGAGGAAGTCGCCGTCCTTGACCGCCGCGCGCAGGCTGCTCTCCAACATGGCGCGACGCTTCACGGCGATGTTCATGTTGCTGGTGAAAAAGTGATAGGTGTTCTTGCCCTGCGCCTTGCTGTGGAACATCGCCGTATCCGCGTTCTTCATGAGAGTCTGCGAGTCCTTGCCGTCATCGGGATACAGCGCGATGCCGATGGAGCCCGACACGTGCTGCTTGGTGCCGCCGACCTCGAAGGCTGAACGCAGCGCATCGAGGATTTTCTGGGCGGCCCGCGCGGCGCCCGACTGCCCCTCCAACTCCTCCAGCAGCACGATGAACTCGTCGCCCCCCTGACGCGCGATGGTGTCGTGGCCGCGCACCGACGCGCTGAGCCGGCGCGCCACTTCGCGCAGCAGCTCGTCGCCCACGTCATGGCCGAGGGTATCGTTGATATTCTTGAAGTTGTCGATGTCGATGAACATGACCGCCAGACGCTTTCCGCCGCGGTCCGCGCGGCTGATGGCCTGGGCCACGCGATCCTGCAGCAACGAGCGGTTGGGCAGGCTGGTCAGGGCATCGTGGTAGGCCAGATGCTGGATGCGCTGCTGTATCGCGCGTCGCTCGCTGACGTCGCGGGTGTTGACGATGATGCCGCGTATGGCAGGCACGTCGAGGCAATTCTTGCCGATGGATTCCAGGGTGCGCCAGGTGCCATCCGCGTGCCGCACGCGGAACTCAACCGGCCGATCCAGCGTGCCCTTTTCGATCAGCTCCTTGAATCGCTCGCGGAGGGCTGGCGAGTCCTCGCGGTGAATGATCTCGAACTGATTCAGCCCGATCATGCTTTCCGGATCGACCCCAAGCAAATGCCGCACCGAAGGGCTCTGGTAGAGGATCACGCCATCGGCATCGATGACGGTGACGATGTCCATCGCGCTTTCCGAGAGCGCCCGGAATCGCGCTTCGCTCGCCTCGAGCGCGCGCTCCACGCTCTTCAGCCCCGTAATGTCGGCACACGTGACCAGCACACCGATGATCTTGCCGTCGCCGCTCTTCAAAGGCGCCGCGGACAGGCTCAGGATGGATCGATGCGCGCCGCGGCTGTGGGCGATCTCCACGTTATGCACGGTCTCGCCAGCGATGACGCGCTTGCGGATGTCCAGGGTGGTCTCCGCCTGTTCCGCCGTGGCAAGCGGAGACAGCCGCCCGAGCACCTCGGCTTCCCTCACACCAAACAGCTTCTCCGCCGCAGGGTTCCACAGCGTGACAATGCCGCCGGGCGTGATCGAGTAGATGGCCAGCGGTGAATTCTCGACGATCGCGCGCAAGGACTCGTTCAGCGTGCGGAGCGTCTCCTGGTTGGCATGGTACTGGGAGACATCCTCGATGGCGGCGAGCGCGTATTTCGCCTCCCCGAGTTCATCGCGAATGAAAATGGTGGAGCGCCGCGCCCACAGTGTGGTGCCGTCCCGGCGCAAGTATCGTTGTTCACGTGACCCGACAACAATGCCGGACGCCGCGTGCGGCACCGCTTCCAGGATCGCGATCTCCTCGGGGTGGAAGACGTGGGACAGATGTTGGCCGACCAGCTCGGCCTCACTGTAGCCCAGCATTTCCGTCATCTTGCGGTTGACCCGGATGAACGTGCCGCGGCCATCCAGATGAGCGAGCCCAATCTCGACGAGATCGAAGGTTTCGCGAAATTTCTCCTCGCTTGCGGCGAGGTCATCGTCGCGAGTCCGCAACGTTGCCGCGAGTTCCTGCATGGTCGCGGCTAACTGATCCACTTCCGAATATTCGCCGAACTCTTGATCCTCTCTCCGGAATTCGAGCAGGCTGCCAGCGCGCAGCTTCTGATTCAACCGGATGATGGGGTCGACAATCTGGCGGCCGATGAGGATGCCCGCAAGCCCGGTGAGCACAACCGCGCCCAACCCCCAGACGGCAACTTGCACGAAGTGCTCGGCAATGGAGGCGTCGGACAGGGCGAGCCCCTCGGCCGAGCGGATGGCGATGAGCCCGAGAATGATGGCCACCGCGAGCCCCAGCAGCACCATGACCGCAGCGAGGCGGTACTTGAGACTCCTGCCTGGTCTGCTTGGATTGTCCGATGACATGGGCGCCGTCTTGGGTGGACCTCAGGAAGACTGGGCCGCCCCGGTGTCTGATTCAAGCACTACGCGCCCGTGTTCTTCCCGAATCCCGATGCGGAACAGGCGCTCCCCCGCGCACGGTCCGGAGACGCATTCTCCGCTGGCAGGATCGAATGCCGCACCGTGTGTCGCGCAAATCAAGTATAGACCAGATTCATCGAAGAACTCCCCATGCTGCCAGTCGAGTTCCGTGCCGCGATGCGGGCAACTATTGACATACGCAACCACCTCGCCATCGAAGCGGATCGCAAAACAGGGCACGACACGATCCTGGCCCGGCACGTCGAAGCGCATGCCCCGTCCACCTTCGACCAGCGCGGCGGATTCGCACACTATGCGTTCGTGATCAGCCATTGTTCAAGCTCTCCGACGGAATTGACGATTGCCAGCGGCGCTCGCGCCGCCAATTGATCGACGGGATGCGCGCCGTAGCTCACGGCCACCGCCTGCACGCCAGCGTTCTGAGCGAGCTCCAGATCATGCGTCGAGTCGCCGATCATCAACACGCTTTCCTTTTCGACCGCGCAGAAATCCATCAGGCGCTCGAGCATGTCGGGATGCGGCTTGGGAAAACCTTCGTCCGCGCAGCGGGTGAAATCGAAGTAGGACTTGATGCCGGTGTGCGTGAGCGAGCGATCCAGTCCGGCGCGAGGCTTGCCGGTGGCGATTGCCATGAATCGATCATCGCGGCTCAACGCGGCCAGCATCGGGGCGACGCCTTTGTACAGCGGCGCCTCGTGATCGCGCGCAACGTAGTGATGGCGGAACCGCAAGGCGAATTCAAGACGCGCCGCTTCGGTGCATCGCGGAAAGAGACGGGCGGTCGCATCGTGCAATCCCAGTCCGATGACATGCTTGGCAGCAAGGTCGTCCGGCTCAGGCAACGCGAGATCGCGCGCCGCCTGGCGAATGCAGAGCGCGATCAGACCGGTTGAGTCCATCAAAGTCCCATCCCAGTCGAAGACCAGGAGATCAAACCGCCGCACTGGCCGTCTCCTGCTGTTCCAGCACGGTGAGAAACACGGCCAAGTCGGCGGGCAAGGGACACCGCAATGCGATCTGCTCGCCGGACAGCGGGTGCGTGAAAGCGAGCGAGTGCGCGTGAAGAAACATGCGCTTGAGCCCACGCTTCGCGGCCTCGCGATTGCGGGCGAAGTCGCCATACTTGGAATCACCCAGGATGGCGTGGCCTTCGTGCGCCAGATGCACGCGAATCTGGTGCGTCCGTCCGGTGCGAATCTCCGCGTCGAGCAGGACCGCATCCTTGAATTGCCGTTGCGGCGTGAAGATGGAATGGGCTTCCTGGCCATCGGCATCCGCGGATACACGCCGCTCCCCGCCTTCGGTCAGGTACTTGCGTAGCGACACCCTCACATGCCGCCGGCCGCCGCGCCAGCGGCCTTCGGCCAAGGCGAAATAGTGCTTTTCCATCTTGCCGTCGCGGAGCGCCGCGTGCAGCCCCGTCAGTGCCGAGCGCTTCTTGGCGACAAGCAGGATGCCGGACGTCTCGCGATCCAGCCGGTGAACCAGTTCCAGAAATTTCAATTGCGAATATTCGCGTCGCAAGAGCTCGATGACACCCAGGCTGACGCCGCTGCCACCATGCACAGCGAGGCCGGCTGGCTTGGCCAGCGCGATGAGGGCATCGTCCTCGAACAGAATGTGCGGTTTCAAGGTCGTGCCTTCGGGAATGCGCACGCGCGCGGCCGCACCTCGATCCGCCACGCGCACCGGCGGAATGCGCACCACGTCTCCACCTGCGAGCCGATAGGCGGCGTCGATTCGGCCACTATTCACCCGCACCTCCCCAGAGCGCAGGATGCGGTACACATGACTCTTGGGCACACCCTTCAACTCGCGCAACAGGTAGTTGTCGATGCGCTGTCCCGCTTCTTCGGGATCAATGGTCACCAGCCGGACTTGGGCGGCGGTTGACGAGCGGCTGGCGGGGGATTTGTTCAAGAACGGCTCGATGCGACTCAGGCCCGACGCTGGATTGCCCCGGACAGGCCGCTAGGATATACTGGCAACTCGTTGATTTGAAAGCTTCTCCGAATATTCGCACGTGTTTGCACGCAATTGCCACGGCGAATCGAATCGGTGGCCCGCAGGTCCGCTGTCGAGAGTGACCGGCCGCGAGCGCCCAACCCGTTCAAGAAAGCCTTTCAATCACCGCAGTTCAACCTCGAAGCGGGGTCAGCGCGATTACCAGGCTTTTCCATTGCCTGCAAATACATCGCCCGTACCCTTCAGTGCGAATATTCGCATTGTCAGCGCTTCCTGGACGAGCCTGCGGAGACGACCGGTTAAGCCACTCGCCGGCATCGAGTAGGGGCACCCATGAAGTCGCAGTCCGCAACACCGGAAGGTTTTGGCTGCTCCGAAATTCGGGGCAGCGATTTGGATGATACAACCCGACGGGGCCAACAAGGCTCCGCGAAAGCAAGGCCGCAAACTCTCGTGAACCACGTCAGTACAACGCAGATCCGCTTGTCCGACCGCAGCACCTGAGCCACGCATCGCCGTGGCACGAGGTCGCCACGGCATCATCCGCCCTTCCCGCGCCGTCCTTGTGCCTTGTTGGCATGGAACGGACGTTGCGTCCTGCGGGAAAGATACAATCATGAAACGCATGCTGTTCAATGCGACCCAGGCTGAAGAGCTCCGGGTCGCCATCGTCGACGGCCAGAAGCTCATCGATCTCGATATCGAGCACGCTGGCCAAGAGCAACGCAAAAGCAACATCTACAAGGGCACCATCACCCGGATCGAGCCCAGCCTGGAAGCGGTGTTTCTGGACTACGGCGCGGAGCGCCACGGATTCCTGCCGTTCAAGGAAATCGCCCGCAACTACATCGTCAACGAAGATGGCGAGGGTTCGCGCTCCAAGATCGCGCAAAGTCTGCGCGTCGGTCAGGAAATCCTGGTCCAGGTGGAAAAGGACGAGCGCGGCAACAAGGGCGCTGCGCTGACCACCTACATTTCGCTCGCGGGTAGATACCTTGTTCTGATGCCCAACAATCCGCGCGGCGGCGGTGTTTCGCGCAGGGTGGAAGGCGATGACCGTGCCGAGCTTCGCGAAATCATGGACCAGTTGGAAATTCCCGACGGCATGTCGCTCATCGCCCGCACGGCCGGCATCGGCCGCACGGTGGAGGAGTTGCGCTGGGACATGAACTACCTGTTGCAGCTCTGGGATGCCATCGAGAGCGCCGGCAAGGAAGTGAAGGCGCCTGAGCTGATCTATCTCGAGTCCAGTCTGGTGGTTCGTGCCATTCGCGATCTCTTCCAGCCCGACATTGGTGAAATCCTGGTCGACACCCAGGACATTTTCGAGCAAGCGCAGTCATTCATGTCCACGGTGATGCCGGCCAACGTGAACAAGGTGAAGCTCTACCGAGATGACGTGCCGCTCTTCTCGCGCTTTCAGATCGAACACCAGATCGAGACGGCCTATCGCCGTGACGTGACCCTGCCTTCCGGCGGCGCGATCGTCATCGACCACACCGAGGCGCTCGTCTCCATCGATGTCAACTCGGCACGCGCCACCAAGGGCCACGACATCGAAGAAACCGCGACCCGCACCAACCTCGAAGCCGCCGATGAAATCGCCCGGCAATTGCGCCTGCGCGATCTGGGTGGCCTCGTGGTCATCGACTTCATCGACATGGAGTCGGCCAAGAACCAGCGCGAGGTGGAAAACCGGCTTCGCGACGCCCTGCGCTACGATCGCGCCCGCGTGCAGACCGGCAAGATTTCCCGCTTCGGCCTTCTGGAACTGTCACGTCAGCGCCTGCAGCCCGCGCTCTCCGAATCCAACATTCCCTGCCCGCGTTGCGGCGGAACGGGCCACATCCGCGATACCTCTTCATCCGCCCTGCATATTCTCCGCATCCTTCAAGAAGAAGCGATGAAGGACAACACGGCCGCCGTGCATGCGCAGGTGCCCGTCGATGTCGCCACGTTCCTCCTGAACGAGAAACGCGAGGACATCCACAAGATCGAAACGCGATTCCGTGTGGATGTTGTGCTGATCCCGAATGTTCACCTCACGACGCCCAACTATGAAGTCGAGCGTCTGCGCCACGACTCGGAAAAACTCGACAGCACCACGCCAAGCTATGAGCTGGTGAATAAGCCAGTGCAGGAACTGAAGGTCGCCGTGCCGAGCGCCGTGCCGGACAGCCGGCCCGCGAAGCCCGAGCCGGTCGTGAAAGGCATCACCCCCGCGCAGCCCGCGCCAGTGGTGGCGGAAACCGACCTGCGGAAGCCCGTTGCGGCCCCGCAAACCACCCAAAGCCTGGCCACGCCCAGCCCGAGCTTGTGGCGTCGCTTCATGTCGTTCTTCAGTGCCGAGCCGGCACCAGTCGCGACCTCTCAACCCGCCAAGGTCGAACGCCGCGGCAATGAAGAGCGAGACGGCCGCCGGGACCGCAAACGTGACGACCGCGGCGCTCGCGGGGGACGCGACCGCGGCGAAAAGTCAGAGCGCGGCGAGCGTCAGGAACGCGGTGGCGGAGATCGCCAAGAACGTGGCGGTGGCCGCCAACGTGAGGATCGCGTTCGGCGCGATCAGTCGCGCGCCGACGGCGCCGCGCAAGGCGGCGCGCAACAGAACGCGTCCGCGTCGAACAACCCGATGCAAAGCGCCCAGGCGCCACAGAAGTCGAAGCCGCAAAACAAGCCGGCGCTGGAGGCGAAGCCCGCCGAGACGCCGGATGGAGAGGGCCGCGAGGGACGGGGCCGCCGTCGTCGTGGTCGCGGCGGCCGCGACCGTGCCGAGCGCGGCGAACGCGACGAGCGCGCTGTGGGCCAGGTGATGGACGCGCAGCCCGTCGGTGAGTCGCAAGAAGCCAGCTCCAGCTCAACGCCGCCCCTCGCGCCGCTTATGCAAGCACCCGTCACCGAACACGACAGTGCATCGCTTCCACCCGCACCGGCCTGGGAGACGCCACCGCCTTTGCCGTCAGCAGATGCCGCACCGGCGGAATCGGCTGTCGCGGACGTCGCACCGGCCGAGAGCGTCAGCGCCCTTGAGCCGTCCATCCCGCAATCGGCGCCGGAAGTCGGCGCGGTTGCCATCACGGCTCCCGTTCATGTGCAGCCTGACACTATCGTTCCCGCGCCTGTGGCGACAGCCGTGGCACCAGTCGCGCAGAGTTTCGGTTCCACTTTGGTTGGCGCGATGATCGACCAGATTCCGGATACCGCGCCACTGCGCGCCGAGCCGCGATTGCGCCGCAAGTACACGACGACCGACGCCCCGTCCGAGCCGCTGATGGCGGTCGAGACTCGCGTGGATGCCAGTCCGCCGGTATTGGTCCAGCCGGAACCCGCGCGCCGCAGCACACCGCGCCCGCGTCGCCGGCAGGCGGTCAGCAGCGAACCGCTGGTGTTTGTCGAAACCCAAAAGCCGGACACGCCCCCACAACCTTGAGCGATGCATGCGAGGAGACGAGAAGATGAAAGCGCCTGTTGACTTCTACTTCGACTTCTCCTCGCCTTACGGTTACCTCGCGTCCTGGTTCATCGATGACATTGCGGCGCGGCATGGCCGCGAAGTGAACTGGCGGCCGATTCTGCTCGGCCCCGTCTTTCAGCACTCCGGCAACAGCCCGCTGGTCAACCAGCCTCTCAAAGGCGCGTATGTGGTGCGAGACTTTCCCCGCACGGCACGCTATCTCAAGGTGCCCTTCGTCATGCCAACCCCTTTTCCCATCGCCACCGTGCCGGCGGCAAGGGCGTTCTACTGGCTGCATGATCGCGAGCCCGCGCAGGCGAAGGCGCTGGCGCGCAGTCTCTTTGTCCGCTTCTACGGCGAGGGGCGCGACATCAGCGCCGCGGATGTGGTGATTGAACTCGCTGGAAGTGTTGGCGCGGACACGGCGGCCCTGGCCGCCGCCTTGGGCGATCCCGCCGTCAAAGAACGGCTGAAGCGCGAAGTCGACGCCGCCATCGCAAAAGGCGTCTGCGGCTCGCCCTACTTCATCGTCGACGGCGAACCGTTCTGGGGTTCTGACCGGCTCGGGCAGGTCGAGGATTGGCTTCGCACCGGCGGCTGGTAGCGCGACGCGTCTGATCCATCAGCGAATATTCGCTCTACGTTGCACCAGGAACTCGAGCAGGCTGTGACAGCCAGACTCGATCAGGTCCAGCACCTTCTCGAAATCCCGGGCGCCGCCATAGTACGGATCGGGCACTTCCTGCCCCGTGTAGTCGCCGCAGTAGTCAAGGAGCAGCTCGAGCTTGTGTTGGCAGCGTGACGGCGTCAGCGCCTTCAGATGCCGCAGGTTCTGGTTGTCCATGGCCAGAATGAAGTCGAAGCGGTCGAAATCCTCCGGCGAAACCGGGCGCGCCCGAAGCTGCGACAAGTCATAGCCGCGCTTGGCGGCATGCGCGATGCTGCGATCATCCGGTGGCGCGCCATTGTGATAGCCGTGCGTGCCGGCGGAGTCGACGAGGAAATGGTCGATCAGATTGCGCTTGCGAACGTGCTGGCGGAACACGCCTTCCGCCGTGGGTGAACGGCAGATATTGCCCATGCAAACAAACAGCACGCTGGTGGGACGAATGTCTGGATTTGGGGTCATGGCAAGCAGAAGTAAGTCTGAGACGGCTGAAATATTTGCTATCTTACGTGCTTCGATCCCCAACTTCTGAAAGGATGTCCATGAAGATCACGAACTTGGCCTTTCTCGGCTGCGCATTCTTGCTGGCGGGCTGCGCCAGCGTTGACACCGAGTACGCGAAAAAGGCAGCCGCTGGCACCCAAGCCGACGCCACGCCTCTGACCGGTTCGCGCCTCGCACCACGCGGCACCACAAGCCCAGTGAAGACGATCAGCCCGGAGGAGTACGCCTCCAGCCGCTCGTCTGTCATCCCCAATCAGAAGCCCGGCGGCTGACGACCCGGCGCCCGGCTCATCAACCGTCTGGCGGGTCGCAGGCGGATTGATGGCTCCATCCGCGCGGTCGCGACATCAGGCCGGTGTCGCGGCCGCGCCGTTTTCAGAGCGCCAGTAGCTGTTCGCGCAGGCGCTTCAGCTCATCGCGAAGCTTGGCCGCGCGCTCGAATTCGAGATTGCGCGCCGCGTCTAGCATGTCCTTCTCCAGCTTCCTGATGCGCTTCTCCAGGTCGTCGGGGCCCAGCAACTCATACTGCGCCGCTTCCTGCGCCGCCTTCTTCAGCTTGGATTTGTCCGCGCGTTTGTCATCGATGTTGTAGACCCCGTCGATCAAGTCCTTGATCCGCTTCGTCACGCCTTTGGGCACGATACCGTGCGCGGCGTTGAAGGCGATCTGCTTGGCGCGACGACGTTCGGTTTCGTCGATGGCCCTGCGCATGGAGTCGGTGATCTTGTCGGCATAGAGGATCGCCATGCCGTTTAGGTGGCGCGCCGCGCGGCCGATGGTCTGGATGAGCGATCGTTCCGCACGCAGAAAGCCCTCCTTGTCCGCATCGAGGATGGCGACCAGCGAGACCTCGGGGATGTCCAAGCCCTCACGCAGCAGGTTGATGCCCACCAGCACATCGAACATGCCCGCGCGCAGGTCGCGGATGATTTCCACCCTTTCGACCGTGTCGATGTCGGAGTGGAGATAGCGGACCTTCACGCCGTGCTCATGCAGGTAGTCGGTGAGGTCTTCGGCCATGCGCTTGGTCAACGTCGTGACCAGCACGCGCTCCTCCACCTCCACCCGCTTGTTGATTTCCGACAGCAGATCATCCACCTGGGTGGACACCGGGCGAATCTCCAGCATGGGGTCGATCAGCCCGGTCGGGCGCGCGACCTGCTCGACGACCTGACCTTGATGTTCCTTCTCGTAATCCGCCGGCGTGGCGGACACGAACACGGTCTGGCGCATCAGCTTCTCGAATTCGTCAAATCGAAGCGGCCGGTTGTCCATGGCAGAAGGCAGACGAAAGCCAAAGTCCACCAGCGTCTCCTTGCGCGCCCGGTCGCCCTTGTACATGCCGCCGATCTGGGGCACGGTGACATGACTCTCGTCGATGATCATCAGCGCGTTCTTGGGCAGGTAGTCGATGAGTGTCGGCGGCGGCTCGCCGGGCGCGCGGCCGGAAAGGTGGCGCGAGTAGTTCTCGATGCCCTTGCAGAACCCCAGCTCGTTCAGCATCTCCAGGTCAAACTGGGTGCGCTGCTGAATGCGCTGCAATTCGAGCAGCTTGTTTTGCGCCGCGAAGTGCTCGATCCGCTGGCGCAATTCCGCTTTGATGCCCTCGATGGCGCCCAGCACGGTCTGACGTGGGGTGACATAGTGACTCTTGGCGAACACGGTGTAGCGCGGCACCTTTTGCAGCGTCTGCCCGGTCAGCGGGTCGAACAGGGTGAGCGTGTCGATGGTGTCGTCGAACATGTCGATGCGCAACGCCGCGTCCGAGCTCTCCGCTGGAAACACGTCCAGTGTGTCGCCGCGCACGCGAAACGTGCCCCGGCGAAAATCGATGTCATTGCGCTGATACTGCATCGCCGTCAGCTGGGTGACCAGATCGCGAATATTCGCCTTGTCGCCCGGGCGCACCAGCATGCGCATTTCGTAGTAGTCGCCCGGATCACCGATGCCGTAGATGCAGGACACCGTCGCCACGATCACCGCGTCAGGACGCTCAAGCAGCGTTTTGGTGGCCGACAGCCGCATCTGCTCGATGTGCTCGTTGATGGACGAGTCCTTCTCGATGAACAAGTCCTTCGATGGCACGTAGGCCTCAGGCTGGTAATAGTCGTAGTACGAGACGAAGTACTCGACGGCGTTCTCTGGGAAGAACTCCTTGAACTCGGCGTAGAGCTGCGCCGCCAGCGTCTTGTTGGGCGCCATCACCAGCGCCGGCCGCCCCAGCCGCGCGATGACGTTGGCCATGGTGTAGGTCTTGCCCGACCCCGTCACGCCCAGCAGAGTCTGGAACGCGAGCCCGTCGTTGATGCCTTCCACGAGCTTCTCAATGGCTTGCGGTTGATCACCCGCGGGCGGAAACGGCTGGTGCAGCTTGTAGGGGGAGTCGGGAAACGTGAGCAGGCTCATTGCGAATATTCGCGCGGGATACGACCAGTCCAACCGGTGACCGGATAAGCACTCGAGTGTAGCAAAGCCTCCTGCCAGTTCCTGTCAGTGGCTGAAGAACTCACAGACCCGCGACCTTGGCCTTCTCTTCCAGCGCCGTCCACCGTTCCAACTTTTCAAGCAGAAGGCTTTCGATCTCCCCATTGCGCGCCTCATCCCGCTGCCGCGTCTCTAGCGGCGCCTTGTAGTAGTCCGGCGCCGCCATGCCTTCATGCAGCGCCCGCTGCTCGGCTTCCAGGGCCTCGATCTCCTTCGGCAACTCGGCAAGATCGCGGGTTTCCTTGAAGCTCAGCTTGACCTTGGCCGCCCTGCCGGACTCGGCCGCGGGTTTGGCGGCAAGCTGCGCGGCGTCCGCGCCGGATTCCTTGCGAAACGCCCAGTCGCGCGGACGCTGCGCGACCCAGTCGGCATAGCCGCCCGGATACTCCCGCCATGCACCCAGCCCCTCCGCCACGAAGGACTGGGTGACGATGTTGTCCATGAATGTGCGGTCATGGCTCACGAGCAGAAGCGTGCCCGTGTAGTCCTGCAGTGTCTGCTCCAAAAGCTCCAGCGACTCGATGTCCAGATCGTTGGTGGGCTCGTCCAGCACCAATAGATTGGCCGGCTGCGCGAACAATCGCGCCAGCAGCAGCCGATTGCGCTCGCCGCCTGACAACATGCGGATCGGCGACTCCGCGCGGCGCGGCGGAAACAGAAAGTCGCCGAGGTAGCTCATCACATGCTTCTTCTGGCCATTGACCTCGACCCAATCGCTGCCCGGACTGATCGTGTCGGCAACGGTCGCCTCCGGGTCGAGCTGCGCCCGCATCTGATCAAAGTAGGCGGGCTGCAAACGGGTGCCCAACTTGATGCTGCCGCTGTCCGGCGGCAAGGCGCCCAGGATCAACTTGATGAGCGTGGACTTCCCGGCGCCGTTCGGACCGATCAGGCCGATGCGGTCGCCCCGCTGGATGCGGGTGGAAAAGTCGCGCACGACGACCTGATCGCCAAACGACTTCGTCACACCATCCAGCTCGGCCACCAGCTTTCCCGACCGTTCGCCGGCGTCCAGGTTGAGCTTCACGTTGCCCAGCCGGTCCCGGCGGGCAGCGCGATCGTTGCGCAATTGTTCCAGCCGCGCCACGCGGCCCGCGCTCCGCGTGCGGCGGGCTTCAACCCCTTTGCGGATCCAGGCCTCTTCTTCCTTCCAAAACTTGTCGAAGCGCCGATTCGCCAGCGCTTCAGCCGCCAGCTCGTCCGCCCTGGTCTTTTCGTAGCTGGAAAAGTCTCCGGGATAACTGCGCAACACGCCACGATCCAGCTCGACGATACGAGTCACGACGCGATCCAGAAAGCGTCGATCATGGGTCACGACCACGCAGGCCGGACCGCGTTGCAGCAAAACCTCCAGTTGTTCGATGCCTTCCACGTCCAGGTGGTTGGTCGGCTCATCCAATAGCAGCAAATCCGGCATCAACGCCAGCGCCAACGCCAACGCACCGCGCTTGCGCTCACCGCCGGACGCCTTCGCGGGACTCAGCATCGCCGCATTGTCCAGGCCCATGCGATGCAGATACTCATCCAGCCGTGCTTCGACTTGCCACCGCTCCCGCTCATCGCGAATACTCGCAAGATCGCCGCGCCGAGCCAAGCTGGCGCGCAGATCATCGGCTGCTGGCAGCTCCGGTTCCTGCTCCACCAGCGCCATGCGCAGGCCCTCTCGCACATGGCGCTCACCGTCATCCAGCGCCATGCGCCCGGTCAGCACGTTGATCAACGAGGACTTGCCCGTCCCATTGCGACCGATGAGGCCGATGCGCTCGCCGTCCAGAATGGACAAGCCGGCGCCATCCAGCAGCGGCTGCATGCCGAAGGCCAACTGGGCGGATTGGAGGGTCAGCAGGGTCATGGAGACATTCGGCGGAATTCGGTTGGAGGCGCGAGCCGGAGTCGAACCGACCTACTCGGATTTGCAATCCGGTGCATAACCGCTTTGCTATCGCGCCTCGGCCGGCAGGCATTGCACCCGCCGGATGAAAAAGGGGAAGGTGATCACCTTCCCCTTCTCGAATTTGGAGCGGGCAAAGAGTCTCGAACTCTCGACCTCAACCTTGGCAAGGTTGCGCTCTACCAACTGAGCTATGCCCGCATTGCGGAACGCATTATAGCGAAGTCACGTGGCCGCCGCAATCCGCCCCCGGGGCGCATTGCGCGGGCGACGTGCATCCTCCGCGATTGGTGTAGATTCGGCATTCGTGGAGACGGGCTGACAGCCGCCCGACATAACAACAGGACTTCATGCAGAACGACTCTCAACCGCTCGTTCGGCCCCATCCGAGTCAGCCGCTCGATCCCGCCATCGAGGCCCTGAGACCGGCACTGGATGTTCTCATGCTGCCCACCGCCTATGTCGGCCAGGCGAGACGCTATTTGCTCGCCAACACGTTGTTTCTCCAATGGCTGGGACGTCCAGCGGACAAAGTGCTGGGCCATTCGATACGGGACGTCGTGGGGGCGGACATGCACGCGCGCATCCTTCCGCACATCGAAGCCGCCCTGTCGGGCCGGGCGGTGGGCTACGAACGCGAGGATCATCTGCTGGATGGCACCGAGCGCTGGGCCAAGGTGACGTTCTCACCGCATCGCTCGCCCAGTGGCGACGTGCTGGGCTTCATCGCCTCCGTGCAGGACATCAAGGATCTAAAGGACCTGGAAAAACAGACGCGGCGGCGCGAGGAGCGGCTTCGTCTCATCACCGACAACATCGGCTTGCCGATTTCGTACATCGATCGCGACTTCGTTTTCCGCTTCAGCAATCGCACGGGCCTGCTGGGCCTCGAGCTGGATGAGCGGGACATGGTGGGTTGCCACGTCGTCGACGTGTTCGGCCAGAAAGTCTTCGACGAGGTGCGACCTCATCTGGAAGCCGCGCTCTCGGGCCGCAAGGTCGTCTACGAGCGGCACGCCAAGCGCGGCGAGGTCTCGCGCTGGATTCGCACGACGTTGGTGCCGGACATCCAGGAAGACGGCGTCGTGGCCGGCGTCTACACGGTGGTGGCTGATGTCGATCAGGACTTCCAGCTCCGCCACGCGCTGGAGCGCAAGGAAGCGCAGCTGCGCCTCATCACGGACAACATCGATGCGCCGATCAGCTACCTCGACCGCGAGTATCGCTTCCAGTTCGTGAACCGTCCGTCAGAAGATTGGTCGGGCCGCCCGGCGTCCGCCATTCTCGGTCGCACGCTGGAGGAGGTGCTGGGCGCGAAGGCGTTCAGCGAAATCCGCGACCACGTTGACCGAGCGCTCGCCGGCGAAACCGTGCGCTATGAACGGCGGGCGGACTGGGCGACGGGCGATCCGCGCTGGATTCGCAACCATCTTTTCCCCGACCGTCAGCCCGACGGCACCATCGCCGGCATCTACACGCTCATCACCGACATCACCGACGATCATCGCCTGCGCGAGGAGCTGGCCAATCGCGAGGCGGACATGCGCCGTTTCGCCGACCGCATTCCGTTCGCCATCGCGTATCTGGACACGGAAGGCCGCTACACCTTCGTCAATGCCGCCTTTGAGTCCGCCCGCGGCCGCTCGCGAGCCCAGATTCTTGGACGCACCACAACCGAAGTCATCGGCGCCGAGGCGGCCGAGGAGAATCGGCCCTTTCGCGAGCGGGCCTTGCGCGGCGAGGTGGTCGACTTCGAACGCGAGGTCACGTTGGCGGATGGCCGGGTGCGCTGGTATCGCGTGCATCAGGCGCCGGACTACGATGCCGCAGGCCGGATCGCCGGCATCTATGTCATCGCCATCGACATTCACGAGCAGAAGATCGCCGAACTCGCGCTGCGCGAAAGCGAGGCGGAGCTCAGGACGACGATGGATAGCGTGCCCTATCCGCTGGCCTACATCGATGCGGACCTTCGCTTCAGGCAGACCAACAGCGCCTACCAGTTCTACACCGGCTTCACGTCCGAGGCGATGCATGGCCGCCGGCTCGAAGACGTGTTCGAGCCCGGCCGCTTCGCGACCGCGCTCCCCAACCTGCGGCGCGCGCTGGCCGGCGAAACCTTTGACGTTGAACGACTCATTCCGGGCGTTGATGGCCGCCCCGACCGCTGGCTGCGCATCCGGTACACGCCGAGAAGAAATGCCAGCGGCGCGGTGATCGGCTTCTATTCCGCCGGCGTGGATATCGACGACATGAAGCGCACCGAGCTCGCGCTCCGGGAGAGCGAGCGCGAGTTGCGCGCGGCCATGGACAGCGTGCCCTTTCCGCTCGCCTACATCGACCACGAGCTCCGCGTGCAGGCGGTCAACGCGCCTTACGCGCACAACATGAAGATGTCCCGCGAAGAGTTGATCGGCAAGTCACTGGGGGATTTGTTCGGCGCGGAGCGGGTGGTTCGCGCACGGCCCAATCTCGCCCGGGTGCTGGCGGGTGAAGTCGTCGACATCGAAACGCGGGTGCAGATTCCGCGCATTGAAAAGGAGCCTTGGTACAAGCTGCGCTACACGCCTCGATTCAACGCCGAAGGAAACGTCATCGGGTTCTACACGGCCGCGAGCGACATCGACGACATCAAGCGCACCGAACTGGCGCTGCGCCATGCGAATGCCATGCTGGAGTACCACTTCGAGAACACGCCACTCGCCGTGATCGAATGGAGCCGCGACCGCCAGCTGCTGCGTTGGTCGACGCAGGCCGAAAAGATGTTCGGTTGGACGCACGATGAATTGAAGAGCCTCAAATGGGATGACTGGACCCTCGTCTACGAGGAGGACGAGCCGCTGGTGCGGCAAACCTACGAGCGCCTGCTGGCGGGCGAGCAGCGCCGCGCCACGACGCTCAATCGCAACTATCGCAAGGACGGCCGCGTCATCTGGTGCGAGTGGTACAACTCCAGTCTCGTCGACGAGAACGGCGCGGTGGTCTCCGTGCTGTCGCTGGGCCAGGATGTGACCGCGCGCGTGCTGGCCGAGGAACGCTTGCAGCATCTCGCCACCCACGATGCGCTCACTGGACTGCCCAATCGCGTGCTCTTGCTGGAGCGGTTGCGCCAGGCCGTCTCCCGAGCGCGCCGGTCGGGCTTGCGTGTTTGCGCGCTGTTCATCGATCTCGACCGCTTCAAGGAAGTCAACGACACCCTGGGTCACCGTATCGGCGACGAGCTCTTGCGCGAGATGTCGGTGCGGCTGGGTCGCGTCGTGCGCGAAAGCGATCTCCTCGTGCGGCTGTCCGGCGACGAATTCATGGTGGTGCTGGAGCAGGTCACCGACCTGGACGCGCCGCGCATGGTCGCGCAGAAACTGCTCGATGAAATCCGTGAGCCCAGCCATATCGAGGGGCATGAAATCTACTTGAGCGCGAGCGTTGGCCTCAGCCTGTTTCCGGATGATGGCGACGATGCCGAGACCCTGATTCGCAATGCGGATCTCGCCATGTACCGGGCCAAGAGTCAGGGCAAGAACACGTTTCAGATGTTCACCACCGACATGGCGGCCCACGGCGCGGAGATGCGTCTGCTGGAAAACGCGCTCCGCTCGGCCATCGCCCGGCAGGAACTCGAGCTTTACTACCAGCCGGTGTTCGAGCTCGCATCCGGCCGTCTCATTGGCGCGGAGGCGCTTTTGCGCTGGCACCATCCCACCCGCGGCACGTTGACGCCCGGCGCCTTCATCCATCTTGCCGAAGAGTCCGGGCTCATCCACGACATCGGCAACTGGGTGCTTGACGCGGCGCTGGACCAGATGCGCGCGTGGCACGCGGCCGGTGCGAATATTCGCATGGCGATCAATCTGTCGGCAGGCCAATTCCGCGCCGTGCATTTCACCGACCGCATCCGCGAAAAGCTGCGCCGCTCCGGTTGCCCGCCGAGTCTGGTCGAGCTGGAGGTGACCGAGACCAGCCTCTTGCAGGATGCCGAGATCGTCGGACACATGCTGGCCGAACTGCGCGACATGGGCGTCCGGGTCGCCATCGACGATTTCGGCACGGGCTACTCCAGTCTGTCGCACTTGAAGCGCTTTCCCATCGATACATTGAAAGTGGACCGTTCATTCGTGGTCGACATTCTGGAGGATGCCGATGATGCCGCCATCGTCTCGGCCGTCATCGCCCTGGGCCAGGCGCTGCAGCTTGACGTGACGGCCGAAGGCGTCGAAAGCGTGGCCCAGCGCGAGTGGCTGGCCGCGCGCGGCTGCCATGCGGCGCAGGGTTACCTCAGCGGCCCGCCGATGCCGGCCGCCGAGTTCGCCGAACGCTTCCTCGCCCAGCGCTGATCAGCAGCGTGCGCCACGGCACTTGAACGCGGCGGCCCCGGCCGTGCGCCCAGCCACCGTGTCGTTGGCCGAAAACACCACACCCAGCCCCTGCGCGCGGCTACCCATGAACAGGCCGCCCACGCTGGTCGCATCCAGCGAGCCGGAAGCGTTGGTGAGGTTGTTCCGCCAGAGACCATTGTTGATGTCACGCACTTCGAAGCCGACGTAGCCCGTGTTGCTGGTAAGCCGAGTGCCGTCCGGAACCGGAATGTTGTAGGTGAAATTGCCCACCTGATAGGCGACGTTTCCGCCCAGCGTGCGCGCGAGGAAGTTCACCGTGAAACTGCCGGTGAGAAACTGTCCGACATTGCCGGCGCCATCGGTCGGGCGCGGCCCGCCGACATAGTCATAGGTGAGCGTGCCCGCGAGCGCGGTCGTGGAAGCGAGAGGCTGGGGCAAGGCCGACGGCGGTGTGAGGTTGCCGTAGACGAAGAACACACCCGTCGGCGGCGAGAAGGTCTGACCATTCAGCGCGATCTGCGCGCCAGCGTCCCAACGGCCCCACACCATGCCGCCGTCGCCGGCGATGCCGCCGACATCCTTGAACGCCGCGCTGCCACGCGTGCCAGCCATGCCATTGGCGAGGAACTTGAACGCGTCGAACACCTTGTCGCTCCCGCCCAGCCCAATCACTGTGCCCCGCCCGCCTTCCACCTGCGCGCGCTCCTCCGTGCCAGCGGTCCAGCCGATGCCCAGTCCGAGACCCGCGCCCAGCACGGCGACGTTGCCGGACTCATCCTTTAGATCAGCGGCGGCGATCGGCGCTTGAGGCGTGCCGGCAACAAGACGAGGTTGCTGCATCGCCTCCTTGCGCGGATCGAGACGCTGTTCCGCCTCGCGGCGCGCGGCCAGCATCGCCTCTTGGCGCTCACGCTGACGCTGGCGCGCCTCCAGCCGGTCGCGCAGGAAGCCGGGGCGTCCCACCAGCGGTTGAGGTTGCGAGCGTGCGTCAGCGACGAAGAAGGCTTCATCGGCACCGAATTCCATCGTGCCGCCGGTGTTGCTGACCGACACCCTGCCCTCCAGCACCAGCCCATAGTTGCCATCCGGAGAGAGCTGACCATCTTCGTCGTAGCAGTCTTTCTGGCAGAGCACCAACGTGTAACTGGTGCCGCGAATTCCGACGGTGGAGATCGGCGTGGTGACCCGATACTTGTCGCGATCCGTTCGACCGATGAGGCCGGTCAGGGTGCGAAAGCCGCCACGCACGAGATTGAACACCGCCTGCGAGCCGCCGCCTTCGCGACCGGTGAACGCGTAGTTCTCCACCCGGAACTCGGTGCCCGCGCGGAGCGCGACAAGGCTCTCGTCGGTGAAGCGCAATTGCGCGCTGCTTTCCGTGCCCACTCGTATGGCGTCCTGATTCTCGATGGTCGAGCCGATGCTGAGCGGCACGACCTGGCCCTTGCGCACCGCCGACACTTCACCCACGGCCAGCAGCACACGGCCCACGGTTTGCGCTTCGGCCGCCGCCGCCACCCATCCGGTCAGCAGGACTACCGCGAATATTCGCAATGCATTCATGGCCGCCTCACTTGAAGTCATAGCGCAGCTTGAGCGTGGTGGCCCGGCGCTTGTATTCGTAGATGGGAAGATTGCTCGTGTTGGTTGCCGTGCTCCACTCCAGGCGCAGGCTGAAATCGCGCGTCCAGCGGAGCGGCGCCCACGCCAGCGCCACTTCGGCTGCGCGATAGCGGTCGTCACGCGTCGTGAGCAGCAGCGGATCGGGTTGCGAATATTCGCTCTTCAGCCAGTTGCCGGCGAGCGAGAGCGTCCAGTTCGACGCTGGCACGCAACTGATGCCGACGCGGCCGCCAGCGAGATCGCGCGACAGGTCCTGGCGGTCGGCAAGCCGCGCCTTCTCGCGCGCGCCGGACAGCGCCAGGTCCAGCTCGGGGCGCCAGCGGCCCGTGCCACGCCAGCGCACGCCCAGGGTGATGGCATCGTAGTCCGCATCGCGCACGCCGTTGAATCCGCCATAGCGAAATTGCGCGCGCTGCACGCCGAGCGTTCCACTGGCGGCTTCGCTGATCTGCCGTCCCCACTCGATACTCACCGCGGCGTTGTCGCGATATTTGCCATGATCGATGGTCTGGCTGGAGAGGGAATAGGTGAGCCGGCCGACGTCGCGCGCAGACACTTGCCAATTCAGGCCGGCAACGCCGCTGACGAGGTCCTGATCGAATGTATCGATGCTGCGGTTCATCCGCTGTTCGGCCGAAAAGCCGGTGAACAATTGCCAGCGCGCCGACAGCGGCCGACTGAAACGAATGCCGCCCGACACGACGAAAAACCGGTCGCTGGCTTTGACCGCGCTATCGGCCAGCGTGACTTCACCGAACACCGGCAACACGATATTGGGGTCTTCCACGCCGTAGGGCACGTTGCTGTCGTGACCGCCGCCCAGTTCGAGATAACCCGAGAGCGCACTCTGGAAGCGGCCCGCTCGAGCCGACAGGGCGTCAAGATATTCGCGAATGGTGCGCTCAACCTGCGGCGCGGGCTTCCTGGTCAGGAGAAATTCGAATTCTTCGCGTGAACGCGCGTCCTCGCCCAGCAGAAAGTAGCCGCGCGCGAGTTCCAGCCGCGCAGTGTCGTTGTCGGGCGCGGCGAACAGCACGCGCTCAAGTGCGAGCACGCCTTCCGAAGCCCTGCCGGCGTTGACGGCAGCGATGCCGAACCAGAGATCGAACGCGGGCATGCCCAGCTGATCCGCATTGCGCCGGCCCAGTTGCCAGGCGGCCTCGGCTTTGCCTTGCTCCAGAAGCGTCTTCATCTCGGCGGTTGGGTCGGCGGCGTGGGCGCCGGGTGACGCGCAGGCCATCGCCAACGCGAACGCGGCCGGCCCAATGCCCGCCAATAGCAGCCGCGGCCTGCGGGGCTTGGCCGCCTTCGCCCGGGTCGGCTTTGGCCGAACACCGAACGCCATTCGCAATCGTTGCATGGTCTTCTCCTGCCGCTCTGTCGGCGGCGTTCCCTGATGTTGACTCGAAGTGTAGCGACCCGCGGCGGCGTCCGCCAGCGCGACGCGCATCAATCCGCTTTGCCACCCCTCAACAACGGCCATGCGGCCCGAAGGTAGTACACCATCGACCACAAGGTGAGAATGGCCGCGACCCAGATGAAGAATCGCCCGGCGATGCGGCAGTCGATGATCCCGAAAAGAAAATCGTTGTAGAGCAGGAACGGAATGGCCACTAGCTGGGCCACGGTCTTCATCTTGCCCACGAAGGCGACCGCGACGCTCTTGGCCTCGCCAATCTGCGCCATCCACTCGCGCAGCGCGGAAATGGTGATTTCGCGGCCAATGATGATGAGCGCCACGATCGCATCGGCACGGCCCTGTTCGACCAGGACGATGAGTGCGGCTGCGACCATGAGCTTGTCCGCGACCGGGTCGAGAAACGCGCCGAAAGCCGACATCTGATTCCATTTGCGCGCAAGCCAGCCGTCGAACCAGTCGGTGATCGCCGCCGCGACGAAAATCACCGTGGCGATGATGCTGGCCTGGCGCGCGGTGACCCAGCTCTCCGGAAGATAGAACACCACCACGAAGAGCGGAATCGCGACGATGCGCAGCGACGTGAGAATGTTGGGGACGTTGAGTACCATGCGGCGAAGTCTTCAGTGCAACTCATTGTAGAGGGTCTCGGCCAGCTTGCGGCTGATGCCCTCCACGTTGGCGAGGTCTTCCACACTGGCCGCCAGCACGCCCTGGAGCCCACCGAAGTGCTTGAGCAGGCTTTGCCGCCGCTTCGGGCCGATGGATTGCACATCCTCCAGTCGCGACGTGTTGCGCGCCTTGGCGCGGCGCGCCCGGTGGCCGGTGATGGCGAAACGGTGCGCCTCGTCGCGCACTTCCTGGATCAGGTGCAGCCCGGGATGGTCCGGACGCAGGTTGATTTCACGGTTCTCGCGCGGAAACACGAGCGTCTCCAATCCGGGCTTGCGCTCCTCACCCTTCGCGACACCGATGAGCTGGATGTCGGAGAGGCCGAGCTCATCCATCACTTGCTGAGCGACACCCAGTTGACCCTTGCCACCGTCGATGAGCACGAGATCGGGCCGCTTGGCGTCCGCTTTGTCCTCCAACGGCGCCGCATCGTCACCGGCCTCACCTTGCTCCGCCAGCTTGCGGTAGCGGCGCGTCAACGCATCCTTCATGGCGGCGTAGTCATCTCCCGGCTGGATGCCGGCGATGTTGAAACGGCGGTACTCGCCGGACTGCATCTTGCCTTGGTCATAGACCACACAGGACGCGACGGTGGCCTCACCCATCGTGTGGCTGATGTCGAAGCACTCGATGCGTGCAACGCCACTCAAGCCCAGCGCTTCCTGCAGCGCGGCCAGACGCTCCTCCTGCGAGGCTTGGCTCGCCAGCCGCTGCTGCAACGCCAGTGCCGCGTTCTTCTCGGCCATCATCATCCAGCCGCGCGTCTCGCCCTGCGGCCGGGTGATGATCTTGACGGCGTAGCCAGCGGATTCGCTGAAGGCGGCTTCCCATTCCGAGACATCCTGCGCCGAGTCCAGCACGATGCGCGACGGCGCGCGTTGCTGACCGTAGTGCTGCTCGATGAAGGCGGCGAGCACCGTGCCTTCGTCCGCGCCCTGCGCATTGGTCGGGAACAGGCTGCGATCGCCGAGGTGACGCCCGCCGCGGATCATCACCAGATTCACGCACCAGAGGCTCTTGTCCTGCTTGATGGCGATCACGTCGGCATCACGCTGGCTGCCGGACTCCACGAAGGTCTTGGTCAACACCTTTTGCAGCGCTCGAATCTGGTCGCGCAACGCCGCCGCACGCTCAAATTGCAGGTCGGTCGCGGCCGCTTCCATCTTGGCGGAGAGATCGTCGATGACCTCGTTCTCCTTGCCGGCCAGAAACAACTCGGCGTTCTTCACGTCACGCGAATATTCGCTCTCCCCGATCAGGCCCACGCACGGGGCCGAACAACGCCCGATCTGATGCAGCAAACAGGGCCGCGAGCGATGCGCGTAGACCGTGTCATCACACGTGCGCAGCTTGAACACCTTCTGCAAGTGCCCGATGGTATCGCGCACCGCCCACGCGCTGGGGAACGGGCCGAAGTAGCGATGCGGCTTCACGTGGTTGCCGCGATAAAAGCGGATCTGCGGGAACTGCTGCCCCGTGATCATGATGTAGGGATAGCTTTTGTCGTCGCGAAACAGGACGTTGTAGCGCGGCGCGTGACTCTTGATGAGATTGATTTCCAGCAACAGCGCCTCGGACTCCGAGCGGGTCACCGTGGTTTCGATGTCCGCGACATGCGACACCATGAGATCGGTGCGCGGGCTGGCATGGGTCTTCTGAAAGTAGGACGACACGCGCTTTTTCAGATCGCGCGCCTTGCCAACGTAGATCACCTCGCCCGCCGCACTCTTCATGCGGTACACGCCCGGCAGATTGGGCAGCTGGGCGAGGATGGGCTTGGGATCGAAGGGCTTGGATTCTGACGTCACGGGCCGGAGATTCGCGGTACTGCGAATATTCGCGTTGCGCTACCTTGCGAGCTCCGCCTTGATCTGGTCGAAGACCTGATGGAAGCCCGCTTCGGTGAGGCGCCGGGTCTGGGTATTGTAGCGACTGCAGTGGTAGCTATCGATGAGCACACGGCCGTCCGGCAGGACATGTCGCGCGCCGTGACCGAAAGCAAGCGCGCTCTGCTTCAGCCCGACACCGCGCAACACCGCCTGATGCGCGATCTGACCCAGGGCCAGAATGACGCGCACTGACGGCGTACCCGCCAACTCTGCCGCCAGGAAACGGTTGCACGTGTGGATCTCCTCCGGTGTTGGCTTGTTCTCTGGGGGCAGGCACTTGACCGCGTTGCTGATGCGGCAATCGATCAGCCGCAGCGCCGGATTCGGCTCGTTGGCCGCTGTCAGGGGTTCGGGCGATGAGGCGAATCCGAACTTGTGCAGGGTCGAGTAAAGCAGCGCCCCAGCGTAATCTCCCGTGAACGGACGACCTGTGCGGTTGGCCCCGTTCAACCCTGGCGCCAGGCCCGCGACAAGCAATTGTGGCGCCTCGACACCAAACGGTGGCACGGGTTTGCAGAAGAACGTGGGATTGCGGCGTTTGACGTCGTCCAGAAAACCGGCCAGCCGGGGGCAGCGGCGGCAGTCAGCATCGTAGAAAGATTTCATGCGGGCGGTGTACCGGGCCTTGCGAATATTCGCGCAAGGCGAATATTCGCATGAAGCCCGGTCGCGCCCCGATCAGGGCTGCACCGTCACCGTGAAGGTCACGGTGCCTGACTGGCCCGGTGCGAGGCTGCCGTTGGGGATCGACCACTGATAGGCGCCAGTGCCATTCACCGCCGGCTGCGTGATGTTGCAAGGCGGCAAGAGGTTGGCCGGCAGCGCGCCGCAGCTCGCGCTCACGTGGCGGGTGAAGCTGGGCGTGGAGTCGTTGATGACGATGAGCGTGATCGCGCCCGACGAGTTGTTGGTGTACGTGATGATGTACTCCAGTGTGTCGCCCGGGCGTGCCTGATTGCTGGTGCCCACCGCCCCGCCCTGCGTCACGTTGCGCACCGTCTTGGCCAAGGTGAGTCCTGCTGAGGTCGCCGCGCCCACGGTGGTGATATCGGTGCGCGTGTAGGTCGTGATTCCGTTGAAGGTCGCCGTCACCGTGATCTGATTCTGGGCATTGAACGGCGCGCTGCCAGGCACCGAATCACGCACGATGATGCAGACCTGATCCCCCGGATTGACCGCGATCGCGCCGGTCAGCACGGCGGCGCCTTCACTCCCGTTCAGCGTGCCGTTGCAGTCGGTGTCGCGATAGATGACGTTGGTCCAGGCCGGATTGTTGGGCGAGGTGACGTTGGTGGTGGAGAAGGTCACGTTGCCGGTGAGACCCGCGATGAACGTGTGCGGGTAGAACACGGTCGCGCCCGGCAGCGCGGACTGCGCACCATCGGTCAGGAACTGGTTCACCGCCGCATTGCTCACCAGCGCGGTGTCCGCAGCGCTGTTGTTGCCATTCAGCGCGGCCGGCTCGTTTCCACCGGACACGTTCACGGAATTGATCACCTGCGGCACCGCGCCAGCGCCCACTGCGACCGTCAGCGTGATCGGATTGCCGCTGCCGCCACCACTGATGGCCGTCGCGGACGTGCAGGTCACAACCGGCCCCGCTGGGACGCAGCTCCAGCCCGTGCCGGTAGCGCTCACATAGGTCAGCCCGGCCGGCAACGTGTCCACCACGGTGATGGTGCCGGAGGTGGGTGTGTTGCCCGTGTTGGACACGGTGATGGTGAAGACACCATTGACGCCCACCGTGAAGTTGCCGGTGTGAGACTTGCTGATGGCGAGATTGGGCGCCAGCACCGTCGTGTTGACTGTGGAGCTGTTATTGCCGGCGCCGGTGCGTCCCGGATCATCCGGATCACCGGTACCCACCGGAGTCAGCACCGTGGCCGTGTTGGCCAGAACGCCTGACGCCGGCGCCGTGCCGTTGATGGTGAAGGTGACCGATCCGCCCGCAGGCAGGGTGGTGATGGTGCTGGTCACGTTATTGCCTGACACGTTGACCGTTCCGCACACGGCGCCGCCCGTGGCCGTGCCGCAGCTGGCACCCACCGCAGTGATGGCAGCCGGCACGTTGTCGCTGAACAGGGCTCCGTTGGCGCTGTCGGGTCCGGCATTGCTCACCACGACCGTGTAGGCAATCGGGCTCGAGTGGTTGACGGTGGCCGGCCCGCTCTTCACTGCGGAGAGATTCGCCACTGCAGTCACCACCAACGTGTCGCTGGCCGCCGCGGTATTGGACCCGAAATTGGTGGTCAGCGCTCCGATCGGGATGGTGTTGACATAGCTGCCTTGCGTGGCGGCCGTCACATTGATCTGCAGCGTGCAGCTGCCGTTTGCTGGAATGGCGCCGCCGGTCAGCGTCACGCTGCCCGCCGTGGAGCCGGTGGCGCCGCCCGCGCAGGTGGTCGAGAGCGCCGGGGTCGCCGCGCGCACCAGACCCGGCGGGAATGTATCCGTGACACTCGTCACCGTGATCGGCGCGCTATTGCTATTGGCCAGCGTGATGGTCAGCGTGCTGACGCCGCCGGACGCAATCGGATTGGGCGCGAACGACTTGGTCACGGTCGGTGCATTGGCGGTAATTGCCAGACACTGATCCGTAACCGAATTGGTGAGCCCGCTGATTCCGCTCAGGTTACCCGGACCGTTGGTGTTGTTGGCCTGCGGACAGGTGCCCAACGTGGGGGTGGTGGCCGCCCGCACGGGAACAGTGATCGTGCAACTGGTAGCCGGGCTGACGAGCTGTCGGCTGCTAACGGTGATCGTGCCCGTGCCTGCCGTTGCAGTTACCGAGCCGCCACTGCAAGTGCCACCCACAGCGCCCGCACCCACCACGAGACCAGCAGGCAGCGTATCGGTGAAGCTGAACGTCTGAGTCGGGTTGCCAGCCGGCATGGTGACCGTGAAGGTCAAGGTGCTATCCACACCGACCGCCACCGTGGTCGGGCTGAAGGCCTTGGTGAGCACTGGCGTCGCGGCAGTCACGCTCACGCAAGCGCCGCCGCTACCGCTTCCTCCGCCTGCCGCGGAGTCGGTGATCGCGGCGGTGAGATTGACGAGACCGCTCAGGTTGGCATTGCCGTTGGTGTTGTTCGCCTGCGGGCAGGTGCCCGCGGTAGGCGTGGCCGAGGTTGTGATCGGAACAGTGATCGTGCAGCTGGTGGCCGGGCTCACCAATTGAAGATTGCTGACCGTGATCACGTTGGATCCGGTGGTCAGCGAGAGCGTGCCCGTGCATAGGTTGGTGGCGGGCAGCGCCGCGACCACCAGGCCCGACGGCAACGTGTCAGTGAAGCTGAACGTCTGCGTCGGATTGCCAGACGGCATGCTGATCGTGAAGGTCAAATTCACACTTCCGCCCACCGTCAGTCCACCGCTGAATGTCTTGTTGAGACTGGGCGTGGCAGCGTTGACCGCGACACACTGGTTGGTCACGCCATTGGTCACTCGGGTCAAGGCGCTGATGTTGGCCGCGCCGTTGGTGTTGTTGGTCTGCGGACAGGCACCGGTGGTGGGCGTCGCCGCAGCCGCGATGTCGACCCGGATTTCGCATGAGCCCACGCCGGCACCCATGGCGGCGCCAGACACCACGATGCTGCTGCTGCCTGCTGTGGCCGTGACGAAGGCTGGCGACCCGGACAAAGCGCCGCCTGCCGGGCAGTTAGATTGCACATTCGGCACCCCGGCCACGACCAGGCCCGCCGGCAGCGTGTCGGTGAACGCGAGGCCTGTCTGGGCGGGATTGCCCGTGCCGTTGGTCAGCGTGAAGACCAGCGTGGTGGTTCCGCCGACAGTGAGCGTCGCGGACGTGAAGGCCTTGGTGAGCGTCGCCTGACGCACGTGCAGCGTCTGGTCGGTGACTCCATTGTTGAGATTGGCACTGACACCGGTGATGCTGCTGTTGGTCGGACCGTTGATGTAGCTGCCCTCGCTGACCCCTGTCACCGTGGCCGTGATGGTGCAGCTCGCCCCCGCAGCCACGCTGGCGCCGGCGACGGTGATGACATTGCCCCCCGTCACACTCACGGTGCCGCCACCGCACTGCGGCGTGCTGGCTGTCGCGGTGATACCACCTGCGCCTGGCAGCGTGTCGGTAAAGCCGAGTCCGCTGCGTGCCACGCTGGCGGTCGCCGTGTTGTCGATGGTGAAAGTGAGCGTCGCTGTCTGGCCCACACCGATGGTCTGCGGATTGGCCCCGAAACTCTTGGTGAGCGTCGGACGCGAATTCACGATCAGACACTGCGCGGTGGCGCCGTCGGTCACCCGGGTCTCACCGGTGATGTTGGCGGATGTGTTGGTGAAGGCCGCCGGGTCGCCGACACAGCTCGCATTGAACTGGTTGGCGACATTGGTGACACCACTCGTGCCATTGACGCCGACGGTCACTGTGCAGCTCGCCGTGCCTGCGATCATGTCCACTCCGGCGAGTACGATCTGGTTCAGCGGCGGCCCGCCCGTGGCCGTCACCGTGGCCGGTCCACTACAGCCCGCGCTGTACGCGACCGGCAGGCTTGCCGCGGTGAAGCGAATATTCGCAGGCAGCGTTTCCGTCCAGCCCAGACCCGATTGCGCCGGATTGCCCGCGCCGTTC
>JAEUMY010000011.1 GCA_016791265.1 Betaproteobacteria bacterium | reverse complement strand
AATCTGGTCGTAGGCCTTCGCCTCGCCACCAAACTTCTTCGACAACACCGTCGTGATCGCCGCCGTCAGCGTCGTCTTACCATGGTCCACGTGCCCAATCGTCCCCACGTTCACGTGCGGCTTCGTCCGCTCAAATTTACCCTTGGCCATCTTGAGTCCTCAGTATTTCGTTGATAAAGAAAACCACTCAGGAAATTGCAATTGGAAACTGGTGCCCTTGACGCGGATTGAACGCGTGACCTCTCCCTTACCAAGGGAGTGCTCTGCCACTGAGCTACAAGGGCGGAATATGCTGCAAAGCCGCATGCTGGAGCGGGTGAAGGGAATCGAACCCTCGTCTTAAGCTTGGAAGGCTTCAGCTCTACCATTGAGCTACACCCGCATCACCCGCAACTACCGCAAACAACTTGAAACTGGTGGAGGAGGTTGGATTCGAACCAACGTAGGCGCTAGCCAGCAGATTTACAGTCTGCCCCCTTTAGCCACTCGGGCACCCCTCCGGGAAACTCTCAATTATCCGTTTTCAGGGATGGCAAGTCAACGGCAATGAAGGGAAATTGCGCAGGTCAGCAGCCCATCGGTACGCCCGCACCGTGGCGCATACTCTTGTCAAGTGAGCTCCCACGCGCGCTTGAAAATCAGCTAGGCGGGCGCGTGAATGTTAGCGCACGCATACGCCACAATTGCTGTCGCTAAATAAACAGGTCAGCCGGCTTCTCGAGATTGAGCGTGTCAAGACGGTTCGCGTAACTGCGATCCCGCTCGATCACCGTGTTGTTGCGCAGGCTCTTAAGTCGCTTGACCAAGACTCGGCCTGTCTGTGGGAAAAAGTAGACCTTGCTGGCCTCATTTCGCCCGAGGTCCTGCGCCAGAACTGGGATTCGCTCACGTTCCAAGTATTCGAGTGCGAACTTGGCATTTCGGGCGCCGATGTCACTCATGCCAGGCACGATCCGGCCGGCACCGAACACCTTGGCCTGCATGCGCTGACGCTTGGCACCCAGGGCGAGGAGATGGTTCACCAGCACCTCCATGGCGTACGCGCCGTAGCGCGCGGACTCCGACACTGGACCATCAGGATCCGAACCATGATGCGGCAGCATGAAGTGGTTCATGCCACCGACCTGCGCCTCTGGGTCTCGGAGACATGCAGATACGCATGAACCCAGGACAGTGACAATCAGCATGTCCCGCTGGGTCGCGTAGAACTCTCCGGGGCCGATTTTGGCTGCCGGAAGATTGAAGTGGCGATCCAGGTAGGTGGCTGGTCGTCGCCCTTCGCCATTGGGGGAGGCATCGGAGAAGCGGGATTCATCCATGGAGGCGGCCCCGATTCGCGGCGGCGGGGCGGTAGACAGTCTTGCCGATGGGCGTGAACACATCCGCCGCATGCAACAAGCTCTCGGAGTGACCCGCGAAAAACAAGCCATCGGCCGACAGGAAAGCCGACAGCCTGCGCAAGACTCGATGCTGAGTCGGCTTGTCGAAATAGATCAGCACATTGCGACAAAACACCGCATCGAACTGCCCGCTCACTCCCCACTCGGCAGAGTGAAAGTTAAGCTGCTGGAAGCGCACCAACTTGCGAATATTCGCACGCACTCTGACCTGTCCGGCCCTCGTGCCGGTGCCGCGAAGAAAAAAGCGCTTCAACCTTGTCGAGTCGAGACCGTCCACGCGATCCATTTCGTAAATGCCTGCAGCACCCTTATCGAGTACTTGAGTATCCAGGTCCGTCGCCAGAATGTCGACCGGCGGTTCGTCAGTTTGAAACGCCTCGCATAGTGTCATTGCGAGCGAGTAGGGCTCCTCACCCGTTGAGCACGCCGCGCTCCAGACTCGGTAGGGACGACTGGATGACGCACGGGCATGCTGCGCCAGCACGGGGTAGTGATGCGCCTCGCGGAAGAACTCGGTCAAATTGGTGGTGAGCGCGTTGACGAAGTGCTCCCATTCTGGGTGCGCATCATCCGCGAGCATGTCGAGATAGGTGCCGAACTCGCGATGCCCCGTCATCCTGAGCCGCCTAGCCAGGCGGCTATAGACCATTTCCGTCTTACTGTCGTTGAGTGAGATGCCGGCATGCGCATAGATCATTTCCCGCACCCGCTGGAAATCTCGCCTGGCGTAACTGAATTCCCTGGCGGGACTGCCGGGCAGGCGAGGCGCTACGTCGGCATCCATCGCATCGGCCCGGTGTCAGCGCCCCGGCAATCGCGGCGCTCGTGTGCGCGAGGCGGCGAGCGTCCGGCGACCGCCTAGTCGCGCAGCGGGCTCCGGTTTGGGCGCCGGCGCTGGCGTTTCACCGACCGGAATCGCCTGCGCTTCGCCAGCGCTCAACCTGAACACGCTCACGAGACTGCTCATGCGCGCCGACTGGGCAGTGAGCAGCTCAGTGGCGGCAACCACTTGCTCGACCAGCGCAGCATTTTGCTGCGTGACCCGCTCCAGCGCGGCAATGGTCTGATTCACTTGCTCGATGCCGCTCGACTGCTCGCTGCTGGCGCTCACGATCTGGTTCATGAGTTGGCTCACGGTGTCCACGCGATTGTGAATATCGCCGATGGTGGCCGCCACTTCCTCCACCAATTGAGCGCCTTCCTCCACCTGGCCGGATGAGGTCTGGATGAGCTTGCGGATTTCCTTGGCGGAGTCGGCGCATCGCTTGGCGAGATTGCGCACTTCGCCCGCGACGACCGCGAATCCGCGCCCTTGTTCGCCAGCTCGCGCGGCTTCGACGGCGGCATTGAGTGCGAGGATGTTGGTCTGAAAGGCGATGCTGTCGATGAGGCCCACGATCTCACCCACCTGACGCGTGCTCTGCTGAATGGAGTTCATGTGCCCGACCACGCGGCCGACGGCTTCCGTCCCGCGCTGGGAAGCGGTGCTCGCCGCACTTGCGATCTGCTGAGTTTCGCGGGCGCTGTCCATGTTTTGCCTGACGCTCGCGGTCAATTCCTCCAGGCTAGACGCGGTTTCCTCGATGGCCGACGCCTGCGACTCCGTTCGCTGGGACAAATCGCGATTGCCCGCCGAAAGCTGGTTGACCTCCGCCGCGATGGAGTCCGATGCCGAGCGCACCTCGCCAACCATTTTCGCGAGACTCTGGTTCATCGTCTTCAGTGACTGCATGAGCCGCGCGGTCTCGTCGCTACCGCGCACCTCGATGGAATGGGACAAGTCGCCGCCGGCGACGCGGTCCGCCACATTCAGCGCACGGCCGAGCGACGTGCGCACGGAGCGCATTAGAAAGAAAGCGAACAAGCCCGCCACACCCATGACGATCAGAATGACCGCGATGAGGAAATTGCGCTGATTCGAAAACTCGCGAACGCGATCCCCGAGACGCCCGGTCAACGCGCCTTCAGCGCGCTTGTAGGCGACGGCCGCCCCCGAGACCGACTTCTCGGCATCGCTCAACCAGTCCAAGGACAGCTTGGCGGCCTTGGCCCCGGCGAGCGCGGTTTCCAGATTGCGCAACGTCGCATTCGCACTCTTGTCGAAGACCTGGAATGACTCCTCCAGTTGCGCCTTGAACTCCTCGTCGGTCTTGAAGAGGCTCTTCAGATCAGCATCGATCGCATCCAAATCCGCCTGCGCCAACACCGCGAGCGCTCTCAGCTGTTCGAGTTCGCGGGCGTCGGCATCCTTGGCGCCCGCTTGGCGCGAACCCGTTACCAGCCCAATTGCGCGCATCTCTGACAACCGGGCGATCAGAACCGGTAGGCGCTCGACCGCGATGCGCACGAGGTAGTAGCTGGCCGGATCAGCATCCACATTCAATCCCGACGATCGCGCCGTGTCGGCCATCAAAAGCAACAGACTGAATGAGATGAACTCGGAGTGCTCCGCCAAAGTCTCGTCGGCAGACCGGGTCTCCGCGCCACGCTGGACAATGTCCCAACCCGTCACGAGACCGCGCAGCGTGTTGGCGGCTTCGCCTTGCCACGCGCCTTGTGAAGCGAGCGGCTCCGCTTCGGCCAGCGCTTTCTGCACCGTCGGGCCCACACCTTGGCGTTTGGCTTTGGCATCCGCGTCGCCCGACTTCTCGCGTATGGACAGATCGCGGTGGGCGATGGCCTTTTCCAGCGAAGCGTTAAGCGCGACATGAAAGCGAAGTCCCTGCCGCTCACGCTCCACGTTGGAAACCTGCTTGCCGATTTCGCGAAACCACAGTCCGGTGGAGAGCGCCAGCGGAATGAGACTCACCAAGGCGATGAGCGCGAATTTCCGACCTACGGTGAATTGGTTGATCTTCAACTACTCTACTCCTGCGTCAGAAAGCGCCAGCATTTCGCGGCCGCTGATGAGCTTCTCGATATCCACGAGGATCAGCATCCGGTCCTCATGCGGCGCGAGACCGAGAATGTACTTGGTGTCCAGCGCGGAGCCGAATTCCGGCGCTGGCCGAATCACAGCGGCGTCCAGCGTGATGACGTCCGACACGCCATCCACCACCGCGCCGATGACCTTGTCACCGATGTTGAGGATGATGACGACCGTAGTCTCGTTGTAGGTGGGCGTCCCGAGCCCAAGTTTCAGGCGCAGATCGATGATGGGCACGATGTTGCCGCGCAAATTCAACACGCCCTTGATGAACTCGGGTGTGTTGGCGATGCGGGTGACACTGTCGTAGCCCCGGATTTCCTGCACTTTCAGAATGTCGATGCAGTACTCCTCCTCACCGATGGTGAAGGTGAGCAGTTCGCGTTGCGCACTTTGCTGGATGCTGGCCATCAGAACTCCTGCCATTCTTCGTCGTCGCCGCCGCCCTTGGACGACTTTTGATATCCGATTCCTGGCGGCCCCTTGTCGGCGCGGGCGATCGCCTCGGGCTGCGCCGCGGTCGTCGGCGCTGGCGCGACCGGCCTGGCCATCGGCTGAGCCGCCGCCACATCGTCTTCAAGTTCGAAGCGATCCACCAGCTCGAAAAGACGCCTTGCCTCGTCCTGGAACGTGAGCGCCGACGCGGCGGCCTCTTCAACCAGCGCCGCATTTTGTTGCGTCACGCTTTCTAGCTGAATGAGCGCGCGATTCATCTCCTCCACTCCGGAACTCTGTTCCCGCGAAGCGACGGCGATCTCGGAAATCAGCTCAGACACCTGCTGCACGCTCACCACGACATCGTTGATGATATGGCCGGAGTCGCGCACCAGCTTCGCCCCTTGGTCCACGCTCGCGACCGACTCGCCGATGAGTGACTTGATTTCCTTGGCCGCCGCGGCGCTGCGTTGGGCGAGACTCCGCACTTCGCCCGCGACGACCGCGAATCCGCGCCCCTGCTCACCCGCGCGCGCCGCTTCAACCGCCGCGTTCAGGGCGAGAATGTTGGTCTGAAAGGCGATGGACTCGATGACGCTGATGATGTCGACGATCTTCTTGCTGCTGCCGTCGATCTGCTCCATGTTGGCGACGATGCGGTGAACCATCTCGGCACCCTTGCGCGCCACGCCCGTCGCGTTGCCGGCGAGATCACTTGCCAGCTTGCAGTTCTCCGCGTTTTGCTTGACGGTCGAGGCAAGCTCTTCCATGCCCGACGCGGTCTGCTCGAGCGTCGAAGCCTGCTCCTCAGTGCGCTGCGAGAGATTGACGTTGCCGCTCGCCATCTCGTCCGCCGCCGTGTTGGCGGCTCCCGCGCTACGCCGGGCCTCCATCACAACTTCGCGCAGGCTGTCCTGCGCCTCGGCCAACGTGTTCAGCAGATAACCGAATTGCCCGCTGCCAAGGTTGTCGAATTCCTGCTGGGTGATGTCCGAATTGCGCAGGTCGTGCCGGTTGATCCGGCCCGCCAGCTCGTTGATGAGCACCCACGACTGCGTTGAAGAGATATGCACGCAAGCCAGAAAGTAAAAGGCGAAGACGAGCGTGCCGCCAATCGCATAGCCCGGCGGGGACATCAGCGTCTCGGGCCTGAAGTAGAGCGAGATGGCGAGCGGCACGAGAAAAAGCGTGGTCGCGATCGCCATTTTCACGCCGTTCTTGAGGCGCATGAGCACCGCGACAAGTGGAGCGAATATCCAGTTCATTGTGTGTCCCCGATTGCGAATATTCGCATATGGTTTTCTCCGATCCTGCTAGCTCTTCGCCGATCTGACAAGTCCGGCCACGTCGAGAATCAACACGACCTGCCCCTGTCCCAAGATCGTGGCGCCCGCGATGTAGTCGACCTTGCGGAAGTTGCTTTCCAGACTCTTGATCACGACCTGCTCCTGTCCGACCAGACTGTCCACCAGCAGTGCGACGTGATTTCCATCCGCCTCAACCACGAGCAGGATGCCGGTGTCGATGCCGCCGCACGCTTCGATGCCGATCAATTCTCCCAGCTTCAGAAGTGGCAGATATTGACCTCGCAACTCGACCAGCACCCCCCTGCCCGCGACGCTCTTGATGGCCGCGGGATCGGGTTGGACGCACTCGGCGATGAAGGTCATCGGCACGATATAGGTCTCCTGGCCCACCAGCACAGTCATGCCGTCAATGATGGCGAGCGTGAGCGGGAGGCGGATCACGAAGGCGGTGCCCTGCCCGGGCGCCGTTTCCACCCGAATGCCGCCGGACAGTTCAAGGATGTTTCTTCGAACCACATCCAGGCCGACTCCACGTCCGGACAACTCGTTGACCGATTCAGCTGTTGAAAAGCCCGGCTCGAAAATCAACTCGCAAGCCCGTTCCAGACTCACTTCGACATCCTCGCCGATCAGCCCCAACAACCTTGCCTTGGCCGCCACGCGCTGGGCGTTCACGCCGCGACCGTCGTCTGACACCACGATTTCGATGTTGCCACCCTTGTGCTCCGCGTGAAGGCGGAGTGTCGCGACTTCGGGCTTGCCGAGCGACTTTCGCTCCTCAGGTGTCTCGATGCCGTGATCGAGCGCGTTGCGGACCAGATGCGTCAGCGGGTCGACCAGCTTCTCGATGACCGACTTGTCCAATTCGCTTTGCTCGCCGGTCATGACCAGATCGACGCGCTTGCCGAGGGATTGGCCGACATCGCGCACAAGGCGCCCGAAGCGGCCGAACGCGTGGCTCACCGGCAGCATGCGGATGGCCATCACGCTGTCCTGAAGATCGCGAGTATTGCGCTCCAGTTGCTGCACGACAGCTTCCAGCCTCTGGGAGACTTCAAGTGGCAGGCTGGTGAGCCCTTCTTTCAGCATGGTCTTGGTGATGACGAGCTCACCCACCAGGTTGATGAGCGCATCGACCTTGTCGCGGCTGACATGCAGACGCTCCTGGCGAAACTCCTCCGCTTCGGCCTCGGCGGAACGCGCTTGGCTGCGCCGGTCCGTCGAGCGACGATCCAGTCTGCGGCGTTCCTCTGCGCCCTCCACCGCCACGGACGGAGGGGCATTCGGGGCCGGGGCCGAGGTCGGGATCGGGGTCTGCACAGCCGGCGCCTCGACAGCACTCGCGGCAAGCGGTTCGATGGATAGCGCGCAATCCTCCCGAACCCACGAAAACACCTCCTCGATGTCCTCACGGGAGGCGTCCCCTTCAAGCACGATGTCCCATGCGAGATAGCACCTCTCGGCGTTGAATGCCTCGCCCATCGCCAACGCGGTCGCATCGCATCGTGTCCGCATGTGCCCCATGCCCGAAAGCACCTTCAGGATGCGAAGCGGATCGTTGCCATTGGCGAAGAAGTCGGGCGCTGGTTGGAAGCCGATGCGAAATCCAGGAACGGCGTCCGTGACAACGGGGGCCGTCACGCTAGAAGGTTCTGGCACTCCGTTGGCTGGCAATGTCGAGTGTAGGCGATCAAGCGCGGTGACGAGTTCCTGCCCCCGCTCACCGTCAACCGGACGTCCATCCTTGGCAGCCAGCACCAGCGCCCGCGAGTAGTCGATGCATGACAGCAGGATGTCCAGTGTCGGCTTGTCGGTATCGAATTCGCGCTTGCGCAAACGATCCAGCGCGCTCTCCACGTGATGGGTGAAATCCGCGAGCCCGGTGAATCCCAGGCTGCCCGCGGCGCCCTTGATGGAGTGCAAGCCGCGAAAAATCTCGTTCAGCCGCTCGTCCGTGGCGTGTTCTCGCTCCAGCGCGAGCAACCCGGTCTCGGAGGCCTCCAGGCTCTCCAGACTCTCGGCAAAGAAGCTCTCGTAGAAACGAGTGAGATCGATCGACATGTCGCTCCAGCGGTCTTGTTGTTGCCAAGCCGTTCTGCGCGGCCCTGACTAGGTATCGGTGGCGCTCAATGCCGCCGTCGGCGCCACCTCTGTTCGACGGCAATTCAGGTGCCGGGACGCCTGAGACGCTTAGTCCAGCACCTTGCCCAACGTGTTCAGCAACACTTCCGGACTGAATGGCTTCACGATCCAGCCCGTGGCGCCAGCTTCGCGCCCGCGTTGCTTGATCGACTGTTCCGACTCCGTGGTGAGTACCAGCATGGGAATGAACTTGTAGTCTGGCAGCGCGCGCAAGGCGCGCACCAGCTCGATGCCGTTCATGACCGGCATGTTGACGTCGGTGATGATGAGATCGAATTTGCCCGCCTTGGCGGCCTCGACGCCCTGCTGGCCATCGGCGGCCTCGACCACGTCATGGCCGGCGCTGGTCAGCGTGAACGCGACCATTTGCCGCATCGTCGTTGAATCGTCTACTACCAGGATGGTTGCCACTCGAATCCCCTGACCTAGAAAATTTCCACGGTGTCACCGGCGCCACCCTTTGGCTTGGCGGCCTGTGGCGTCGGCGCTGGCGCCGCATCCGCCTGGACTTCACCCGCGCCACGCCGCTCTTCGCCGGAGCGATCGATCATGCCCGTGGTCTGCAGCTTTGAAGACAGCACTCGCGTTTCATCGAAGATCGCGCGCAGCGACGTCGTGAGATCCGTCAGCATGGGATGCTTCAGGCGCTGCAACTTCTGCTGAGTGATGTCCTGGAACTGCAGGGCGACGATGATATTGTTGATGTCCGCCTGAATCTCGTTGCCGAGCGCGCTGATCTGGGCGAGGGTCTGCTCCAGCGCGCGACTGTTCTCAAGCATGCCGGCCTTCAACTTGCCGCTCTCCTCGCCAGCCGAGGTGGCGGCATCCCGTGCCTGCTGCACCGCCTGACGCACCGCCCCGTGCGTCTCCTGCGATTGCGAGCGCACCTCCTCCAGCGTGCGGCGGATGTCGCGCGTCAACGCCTTGGATTCGAGACTGATGGTGCGAATCTGGTCGCTGACAGATACGAAGTCCGCACCCGCGCCGCCCGCCGCGACGGATGTGTTGAGCGCCAACATGCCGATCTGGCTGTCATGGGCGGAAAGTTGATCCAGCAACGTGTCGATGTGCTTCAGGTTCTCGCGAACCTGTTCGTGACGGCGCTCCAGCTGCTGTGACGTCTCTGAAATGCGCGCGAGACTTTCCACCACTTGCCGCGCCATCACCTCGTAGGCCTCCACCAGCTCGGGCAGTGAACGCGATTCGGACTTCGAGTCGGCGCCGGCTCGCGTGCGTTCGAGCAAACCAAGCGCGTGATCCACCTGGCGGCGTGTCTTGCGGGTGACGTTGATGAAGTTCTTGCTGACATCGATGATGGACTTCTCAGAGTACGAAATCACATCGTCGACATGGGTTGCCACTTCTTCAATGCTGGAGCGGGAATTGCTCGACACCTGCGCCCAGCGTGACAGCAGATTATTGATGCCCGACGACATCTTGCGCATCTTGCGAATATTCGCATCGCTGACGGTCGGGTCGTCGCTTTCGCGGCGAGGCTCCTCCGGCATGGGCAGGATGCGGAAGATGAGAATCAGCCCGGCCAGTGGGACCATCGCGAGATAGACGAGATTCATCCACCACGGCACATACCCGAATGCGAACGCCCAGGGCATCGCCAGGACGAGCAAGATCAGCAAGAGCTTGTCCCGGTAGATCTTGATGATCGCGATCAGGTCTTTGATCATGGTAGCCGCAGGGATTCTCCCAATCCAAGCATGGCAGCGCCCTGAATGAACACCGCTGAAGGATTATGCCAGCGCCAGCGCCCGCCAGAGCGCGAGATTTGTATCGACGCCGCGAGCACTGCCTGCACCCCGGCCGCGTCGACCTTGGCCACAGCTTCGCCATCGATCAGCACCTCGCCCCTGAGCGCCGCCAGTCCGGCATAGACCTCCGCAGCAGAACCTATGCGGAGATCGGCGGGCAGCCTGTAAGGTGCGCCATCTCCGGTGGTGACCGGTTCCGCAACCTCGGATTTGGCATGCGCCTCTGCGATCCTGGGGGCGGCGCTGCGCGCTCGCCGAGGGGCGGCGCCCTCCGGCGAGCTGGCAGGCTTCTTTGCACGACTTCCAGGCTTTGACATGGCGCCACCCCATGGGTGAATGGATGAGAACCAGGCATTTGGTGCCGGCTAGAGGAATCGAACCCCCGACCTGATGATTACAAATCAACTGCTCTACCAACTGAGCTAAGCCGGCATGCTTCCACTACGCACTGCAAAAATCGTACTTCCTTGACGGCGCAGTCACTGCGCGGTCGCGTTCACTTCACCAACTTGAGGCGACCCTTTCCGGATTGCGGTCCAGACTGCGGCTGCACGGACGCCAACGCATCCGGCGCGGGCGGAGGCTGAACCACGGCAAGTTCCGTCGTCTGGGGTTCCGTCTCGTGGAATTGTACGGCGGACTGCTCCGGCGCCGGCGTCTCTTCGGGCTGGAAAAACAGACCCTGCCCGTTCTCCCGCGAAAAGATGCCGGAGATCGCATACACCGGCACCGACACCTCGCGCGACGCACCGTTGAAGCGGGCGGAAAACTGCACAAAGTCGTTGCTGATGGTCAAATTCCTCGTGGCGGACATGCTGATATTCAGCACAATCTCGCCATTCTTGACGTACTCCAGCGGCACGCGCGTGTTCGAGTCCACCTTCACCGACAAGTAGGGTGTCAGACCGGCCTCGGCGCACCACTCGTAAATGGCGCGGATGAGATACGGCTTGGTGGACGGGACCGACACGCGCGCTCCGTTACTTCCGCATCGCCTTTTCCGACGCGGTCATCGAGTCGATGAAGGCCTGGCGGGAGAAGAGACGCTCCGCGTACTTCAGAAGCGGGGCCGCCGTCTTGGGCATTTCAACCTGATAGTGATCCAGCCGCCACAACAAAGGCGCGATCGCCACGTCCAGCATGGAGAACTCCTCGCCCAGCATGTGCTTCTGCTTCACGAACATTGGCGCAATCTGCACCAGATTTTCGCGGATGTACAGACGCGCTTTCTCGGCCTGCTTCTGCGTGCCGTACTCCAGCGTCTCGACGTGATTGAAGACTTCCTTCTCCATGCGATGCAAGATCAGCCGGGCGCGGGCGCGCATCACCGGGTCGGCCGGCATCAACTGCGGGTGAGGAAAGCGCTCGTCGATGTACTCGTTGATGATGTTGGACTCGTACAGCACCAGGTCGCGCTCGACCAGCACAGGCGTGCGGTTGTACGGGTTCATGACCGCCAGATCCTCCGGCTTGTTCATGAGGTCAACATCCAGAATCTGGAAGTCCATGCCCTTTTCATACAGGACGATGCGGCAACGGTGGCTGAAGGGGCAAGTGGTGCCAGAGTACAGGGTCATCATGGTGGGTCACCTTTTCTTATCGCGAATATTCGCTAAGTCGAATTCGCGGCATTCAGAAACGGCAAGCCGCGCCGGAAGGCGCGGCCTGAGTTGGACGAACGCTCGAATTACTTCACGTCCTTCCAGTATTCCTTTTTCAACAACATCGCTACCACGAGCATGAGCGTCAGGAAAAACAGAACGAGCACACCGAGCTGCGTGCGCTTGGCGGCGGCGGGCTCCCCCATGAAAACCAGATAATTCACGAGGTCACCCACGAACTGGTCATATTCGACCGGCTTCATCGCGCCCGGCTGGGTCAGCACCAGTTTCATGACCGGCTCCATCGCGCCGCCATGACCCTTTTTCTCGCCCACTTGCTGCCAGGCTTGCGCGCCCTGCAGCTCGTGCAGAACGTGCGGCATGCCCACGGCGGGGAAGGCGCGATTGTTCCAGCCCGTCGGGGACTTGTCGTCACGGTAATAGCTGCGCAGAAACGTGTAGAGCCAGTCGGCGCCGCGCGACCGGGCGATCACGGAAAGATCGGGCGGCACACCCCCGAACCAAGCCTTGGCATCCTTGGACGAAAGGGACGTCGTCATCGTGTCGCCAATCTTGTCAGTGGCGAACATGAGGTTGTCCTTGATCTGCTGCTCGGTGAGTTCAAGGTCTGTCAACCGGCTGTACCGCATCATCGAAGCCTGATGGCAGTTGAGGCAATAATTGACGAAGGTCTTGGCGCCGCGCTGCAGGGATGCCTTGTCCTTGAGATTGACCGGCGCGGAGTCCAGTTTGATGCCCGCCCCGCCCGCGGCGGCGCCAACCAGCGGAAGCGCCAGCAATGCAGCCCCGATCAGATGGGCAAAGAAATTTTTCTTCACGAGGTCACCCTTTCCGGCTCCGGAAGCTCTTTGTCGTTTTTCGTGTACCACGGCATGAGGAGGAAGAACAGGAAGTAGACGATGGTCAGCAGGCGAGCAACCAGGGTCGCGGTGTCCATGCCGCCCAGGAGCGGCAGGCCTTTGGGCAACTGGCCCCACACCGTCGTCGGCACCACACCCAGGTAGCCCAGGATGAGGAAGCTCACCACGAACGCCCAGAGCCAAGCCTTGTAGACCGGGCCGCGGTAGCGAATCGACTTCACCTTGCCCCGATCCAGCCAAGGCAGCGCGAACAGGATCAGCGTCGCCGCCCCCATCACCGCCACACCGGGGAACTGGGAGCCGAACATCGACGGCACCGCGCGCAACATGGCGTAGAACGGGGTGAAATACCAGACCGGCGCGATGTGCTCGGGCGTCTTCAGCGGATCGGCCGGGATAAAGTTGTTGTACTCAAGGAAGTAGCCGCCCATCTCCGGCATGAAAAACACGATGACCGTGAAGATCATGAGGAAAACGACCACGCCGACAATGTCCTTCACCGTGTAGTACGGGTGGAATGGAATGCCATCGAGTGGCGTGCCGGTCTTGGGATCCTTGTTTTTCTTGATCTCGACACCATCCGGGTTGTTGGAGCCCACCTCATGCAGCGCCAGGATGTGGGCGGCAACCAGGCCCAGCAGCACAAGAGGCAGCGCGATGACGTGGAAGGCGAAGAAGCGATTCAGCGTCGCATCGCCCACGTTGTAGTCGCCGCGAATCCATACGGCCAAATCTTCGCCGATGAAAGGCACCGTCGCGAACAGGTTGATGATCACCTGCGCACCCCAGTAGGACATCTGCCCCCAGGGGAGAAGGTAGCCGAAGAAGGCTTCCGCCATCAGCGTGAGATAGATGAGGCAACCGAAAATCCAGATGAGTTCGCGCGGCTTGCGGTAGGAGCCGTACATGAGCCCGCGGAACATGTGCAGATACACCACGACGAAGAACATCGAAGCGCCCGTGGAGTGCATGTAGCGGATCAGCCAACCCCAAGGCACATCGCGCATGATGTACTCGACCGAGGCGAAGGCCAGGGCCGCGTCCGGCTTGTAATTCATCGTGAGGAAGATGCCGGTCACGATTTGCAGCACCAGGACCAGCATGGCGAGCGAGCCGAAGTAGTACCAGAAGTTGAAATTCTTCGGCGCGTAGTATTCGGAAAGATGGGCCTTCCAGTTCTCCAGCAGCGGAAAACGGTCGTCAACCCAGATGATGGCCTTGCCCAGAATGCCCCCGGGCAGGTTGTCGTGATTTTTGGGTGCGGCTGCCATGGTGTCCTCGGGCTCAGGCTTTGTCGTCGCCAACGACCAAGCGGGTGCCGGCGATGGCGTACGGGGGAATTTCGAGGTTGGTCGGCGCGGGCATTCCCTTGAACACGCGGCCGGACAAGTCGAACTTGGACTGGTGGCAGGGGCAGAAATAACCGCCCGGCCAGTCCGCGCCCAGGTCGCCCGCCGCCGCACCGATCTCGCTACGCTTGGTGGGGGAACAGCCGAGATGCGTGCATACGCCCTTCACCACGAGGTACTTCGGGTCGCGCGAGCGATGCGCGTTCTTGGCGTACTCCGGCTGCTTCGAGCTGCCCGAGGCGGGATCGGCGAGAAATCCGTCGTTCTTCGCCAATTGGGTGAGCATGTCCTGCGTACGGTGCAACACCCAGACGGGCGCGCCGCGCCATTCGACGGTGATCTGCTGTCCCGGCTCGAGCAGCGACAGGTCGACCTCGACCGCCGCACCGGCGGCCAGCGCCCGCGCACTTGGCTTCATGCTGAACAGAAACGGGACGGCGACTGACGCCGCACCCGCCGCGCCCACCGCCGCCGTGGCGATGGTCAACAGCCGGCGCTTTTTGGGATCGACTCCCTCTTCCACTATCGCTGACATCCTCTGGACCCTTGTTTTTGGCTGATTCGTGGGATTGGCGTCGCCGTGCGCTACGACCCGACAGCGTCCACCCGGACAAGCGCGCCATTCTAACCGATTGCCCCCCTGGACTTAAAGAGTTTCTCCGATGTCATCGCGAAAATCTCATTTGAATAAGGCACTTATGTTCACAATTCATGGATTGACCCCGGCCTTGCCACGCCGCTAGACTGGCTCGGATGGGTGGCGGCGGGCGCGAATCCGGCGTGACGCCCGTCCGGACCACCGACCACGGACATCACGCTCAGCCCCAGGAGATCCAAAATGAGTTTTGCTTCAGAATTCAAAGAGTTCGCCGTCAAAGGCAATGTCGTTGACCTGGCGGTCGGCGTCATCATCGGCGCCGCGTTTGGCAAGATCGTCGACTCGGTCGTCAATGATCTGGTCATGCCGCTGGTCGGCCGGGTGTTGGGCAATGTCGATTTCAGCAATCTCTTCATCGCCCTGAAAGACGTGCCAGCCGGCGTGCCGATGACCTTGGACGCGCTGAAAAAGGCCGGCATACCGGTATTCGCCTACGGCAACTTCATCAGCATCGCGATCAACTTCGCGATCCTCGCGTTCATCATCTTCGTGATGGTGAAGCAAATCAACCGGCTGAAGAAGGCGGCGCCGCCCGCTCCGCCGGCCGCAACACCTGAGGATATTGTTCTGCTTCGCGAGATTCGCGACGCTCTGAAGAAGCCCTGATCGAGGCCCGTTTCCACCCACGGCCATTTGCCATTTCGCGGGGCGCGGGCGATACTCCGCGCCCCTGTCTTTTCCGCGGCCGCGTCCACCACCCACGCGAATATTCGCAATGCGCAAGTACTGGTTGCTGTTTGCCGAGTTTGTCACCATCACGCTGGCCATCGTGTTCGTGGTGAGCCTGGTTCGCCCGGACTGGAATCCCTGGCGGCGAAGCGTCGTCGAAATCCGGGAGTCGACCCCGCTCGACGGCATGGCGCCGGCGACGACACGCGCGACCCGCGTGAGCAGTTACAACGATGCCGCCAAGAAGGCCATGGCATCGGTGGTCAACATCTCCACCAGCAAGCGGAGCCGCGTCCCGCGCAACCATCCGCTCTTGAACGACCCGCTGCTGCGCCGCTTCTTTCCTGATGCGCCGGCGGAGCCGCAGGCGAGTCTGGGCTCAGGCGTCGTGGTGAGCGCCGAAGGCTACATCCTCACCAACGAGCACGTCATCGAGTCCGCCAGCGAAATCCAGATCGCGCTGTCAGACGGCCGCGTGTTCCCGGCCAAGGTCGTGGGCACCGACGCCGACACCGATCTCGCGGTGCTGAAGGTGGACGGGCCGCAATTGCCGCCCATCACCTTCGGCCAGTCGGACAAGGCGCAGGTGGGCGACGTGGTGCTCGCCATCGGTGATCCGTTCGGGTTTGGCAACACCGTCACCATGGGCATCATCAGCGCGCTCGGCCGCAACCGGCTGGGCGTGAACAATTACGAGAATTTCATTCAGACCGACGCCGCCATCAATCCGGGCAATTCCGGGGGCGCCTTGATCGACACCAGCGGCAATCTCATCGGCATCAACAGCATCATCTATTCCCAGTCTGGCGGCTCTCAGGGCATCGGCTTCGCCATCCCCGTGTCCATGGCCAAGAACGTCATGGAGCAGATCATCGCCACCGGCACGGTCACGCGCGGCTGGATCGGAGTGGATGTTGGCGATGTGACGCCGGATCTTGCGGAGTCGCTCAACCTCAGGAGCGCGCGTGGCGCGGCGATTGCCGGTGTTCAAGATGGCGGGCCGGCGGACAAAGCCGGTGTCAGAGCCGGTGATGTGCTGGTGCAAGTCAACGGCCGGCCGGTGCAGGACTCGGTGGCGGCGCGGGCGTTGATTTCCGATCTGGTGCCCGGCGCGCGCGCGAACATGACTTTTGTCCGCAAGGAGAGGGAAGTGCCCATCCAAATCGTCATCGGGAAGCGGCCGAAGCCGCGCCGCTGAAGGAGTCAGCGGCTCGGACCGCTGGCGGCGTCGCCGGTGTTTCCCTCCGCCCTGGGCGCCTTGCCGGTGAGACGCGCGACGATGATGCCCACTTCGTACAGGATGCAAAGCGGAATCGCCAACGCGAGTTGCGACACGACATCCGGCGGCGTCACAACGGCGGCCACAACGAAGGCGCCCACGATCACGTACCGGCGCACCTCGATCAGAGTCTCAATGCTGACCAGCCCGGTGCGCACGAGCACCACCACCACCACCGGCGTTTCAAACGCAAGGCCAAAGGCGAGAAACATGCCGATGACGAAGTTGAAGTAGTTCTCGATGTCGGGCGCCACTGATATCGACTTTGGCGCGAGCTCCGCGATGAAACTGAACACGGTGTGAAACACGAAGTAGTGGCAGAACGCCATACCCGCGATGAACAACACGGTGCTGGAAACGATGAGCGGCAGCACGAAGCGCTTTTCGTGCGAATACAGACCTGGCGCGACGAATGCCCACACCTGATAGAGCAGATAGGGAAGAGCCACCACGAAGGCCGCCAGTGCCGCCACTTTCATTGGAATGAAAAACGGCGCCGCGACGCCAGTCGCGATCATCTTGGTGCCTTCGGGGAGCACGCTCATCATGGGCTGAGCGAGAAAGTCGTAAAGATGCCCCGCGAGAAACCAGGGCGGCACGACCAGCGGCAAAAAGACAAGCAGGAACGCGAGCAGGCACTTCACCAGCCGATTGCGGAGCTCGATGAGATGGGAAATGAATGTTTCTTCCATGTCCGAGCGCGGATCAGCCGATCAGCTTCTGCTGCGTCGTGGGGGGCGAATATTCGCCGCTCGTCGCGGGCGCTTCGGGCGCCAAAGGCGCCCCTTCCGCGCCCGGCGTGGCCGCGTCGACGGCCGGGGGCGGCGTTGGATCGACGGCGGCGGTCAACGACTGCTCCAGCTCGCGGGCGCCGCCCTCGACATCACGCGCCTGTTCATTGACACTTTGTTCGAACGTGCGCGCGGCATCCTGCACTTCGGTCTTCAGCTTGGCGAGCTCGCTCGCGTCCATCTCGCGCTGGATGTCGCTCTTGACGTTGGCGACATAGCGCTGGAATCGGCCGAACAAGATGCCCGCCGTCCGCGCGACCTTCGGCAGGCGCTCCGGCCCGATGACGAGCAGGGCCACCACGCCGATGACCAGCAGTTCAGAAAATCCGATGTCGAACATGATTGGGCAGGCGGCCCGGCGCTGCCTGACACACGCCCGGAAACACGCCTGAAAAGTGGAGCGGTGTCAGGACTTTTGCTTGTCCTTGACCTCGCCCTCGATGGTTTGGCCGCCAGCCAGTTGACCCGGCTTGGCCTCGCTGCCATCGCCCTTCATGCCGTCCTTGAAACCCTTCACGGCGCCGCCGAGATCGCTACCGATGTTGCGCAGCTTCTTGGTGCCGAACACAAGCAGGACGATGACCAGCACCACCAGCCAGTGCCAGATGCTGAATGAACCCATGTGAATCTCCTTGAGAGCTGAACCGCTTGGGTCAGGCCGCAGGCCCGGCCATGGTCTTCAGCGCGTCGCCGCCGGGGCGATTGCCGAAAACGTGAATGTGCAAATGATACACGTCCTGCTTGCCCAGTCTGCCGGTGTTGATGACGGTGCGAAAGCCATCCGTCAGCCCCTCTTTCTTCGCCAACACTGGCGCCAGCGCCAGCATGTGGCCGAGGAGCGCCGTGTCATCTGGCGTGACGTCGGCGAGGGTCGGAATGAACTTCTTCGGAATGATCAAAAAATGCACCTCCGCTGCTGGATGAATGTCATGGAACGCGAGCACAAGCTCGTCTTCATGAACCTTTCCGCACGGCAGCTCGCCGCGCAGAATCTTGCCGAAGATGGTGTTGTTGTCCATTGCTCCTCCTTGAGGGTCAGGTCGCCTTCCGCGCCGCCTTTTCGTCATGACCAGAGACCCCTTCGCGGCGGGCGAGTTCGGCGATGACTTCGTCGATGCGAATATTCGCATGGGCCAACAGCACCATGCTGTGAAACCAGAGATCGGCCGTCTCGTGAAGGATGGCCTCGCGATCCTGATCCTTGGCGGCGATCAAGGTCTCGGCGCACTCCTCGCCGAGTTTTTTCAGTATCGCGTTCGGCCCCTTGGCGAAGAGGCTCGCGACGTAGGACTTGCCGGCATCCTGGCCCTTGCGGCTTTCGATGGTCGCGGCAATGCGGTTCAACGTGTCTGCGCTTGTGTTCATGTCTCGCACCCTCGGAAATTCATTCGCGAAACGCGCCGGGTTGATCCAGTGCAATCACCGGCTCGGTGATGACCCAGTCTCTCATTCGCGCATCCCAAAGCTTGAAGAAACAACCCCGCCGGCCGGTATGACAGGCGATGCCGCCCACTTGTTCGACCTTGGCCAGCAATGCGTCAGCGTCGCAATCCAAGCGTAGTTCGACCACCCGCTGGAAGTGCCCTGAGGTCTCACCCTTTCGCCACAAGGCGTTGCGCGAGCGCGACCAATAGACCATGTCGCCGGACTGGAGGGTTTGCGAAAGCGACTCGCGGGACATCCAGGCCAGCATCAAGACCTCGCCCGAAGTCGCATCCTGCGTCACGACCGGCACGAGGCCCGCCTCGTTCCACGCGATGGCCGCCAGCCACGCATTGGGCGCGGTCACCATGACATCCTCATGACGATGCCTTTGGCGGCCATGTGCCGCTTGGCCGCCGCGATCGAATATTCGCCGTAGTGGAAAATGCTGGCCGCCAGCACCGCATCGGCCTTGCCTTCGAGAACACCTTCGGCCAGATGATCGAGAGTGCCGACACCGCCGCTCGCGATCACCGGCACGCTGACTGCCTCGGCGACGGCGCGGGTGAGCGGGAGGTTGAAACCTTGGCGCGTGCCGTCGCGATCCATGCTGGTGAGCAGAATTTCACCGGCACCCAGACGGGCCACTTCCCGCGCCCACGCGACGGCATCCAGCCCCGCCGCATTTCGTCCGCCGTGGGTGAACACGCCCCAGCGGCCCGGCGCGGTCTCCTTCGCGTCGATGGCGACGACTATGGCCTGCGAGCCGAATTTGCCCGCCGCCTCGGCCACCAGCGCGGGGTTGCTGATCGCGGCGGTGTTGAGGCTGATCTTGTCCGCGCCCGCGTTCAGCAAACGCCGCACATCGCCGACGCTACGCACCCCGCCGCCCACGGTGAGCGGGATGAATACCTGATCAGCCACCTGCTCGATGATGGGCAGGATGAGGTCCCGGTCGTCGGAACTCGCCGTGATGTCGAGAAAGGTGATTTCGTCGGCACCCTCCTGACCGTAGCGACGTGCGATTTCCACCGGGTCGCCGGCATCGCGCAAGGACACGAAGTTGATGCCCTTTACCACCCGGCCGGCATTGACGTCGAGACAGGGAATGATGCGCTTGGCGAGCATGGAAAGGTCCGTGGGCGGAACGACGCGCGGGGCGCGCCGTGAAGTTCGATCCGGGGCGGATCAGGAAGCGGTGAGTGCGAGCGCCTTCTTGAAGTCGAGCTTGCCTTCGTACACGGCGCGGCCGGTGATGGCGCCCATGATGCCCTCGGATTCCACCGCCATGAGCTTCTTCACGTCGTCCAGGCTGTTCAGGCCGCCGCTCGCGATGACTGGGATGGTGAGCGCCTGCGCGAGCTTGACGGTCGCGTCGATGTTGATGCCCGTCATCATGCCGTCACGGCCGATATCGGTGTAGATCACCGCTTCGACACCATAGTCCTGAAAGCGCTTGGCGAGATCAACCACGTCATGGCCGGTGAGCTTGGACCAGCCGTCGGTGGCGACCTTGCCGTCCTTGGCGTCCAGGCCGACGATGATGTGGCCGGGAAAAGCATCGCAAGCCTCGTGCAGGAAGCCTGGATTCTTCACCGCCGCCGTGCCGATGACGATCCACGTGATGCCGTCATCAAGATAACGCTCGATGGTGTCGAGATCGCGCACGCCGCCGCCCAGCTGAATGGGCATGTCGTCGCCCACCGCCGCTACGATGTCCTTCACCGCCGCCTCGTTTCGCGGTTTGCCCGCGAAGGCGCCGTTCAGATCCACCACATGCAGACGCTTGGCACCCTGCGCCCGCCAGTGTTTCGCGGTGGCGCCGGCGTCCTCGGAAAACACGGTGGCCGACTTCATGTCTCCCTGCTGCAGCCGGACGCACTGGCCGTCCTTCAGATCGATGGCGGGAATGATGAGCATGGGAAAGGTCCGCGAGGGGAAAGTGGGGGGCGCCGCAATCAGGGCGTCCAGGCGAGGAAATTGCGATAGAGCGAGAGACCGACGGTATGGCTCTTTTCGGGGTGGAACTGCGTGGCAAAAATATTAGCGCGTGCCAGCGCCGCGGTAAAGCGCAGCGAATACTCGCATGTGGCGGCGGTCACCTCGCCGTCGCCCGGCGCGCAGTAGTAGCTATGCACGAAATAGAAGCGTTCATCGGACGCGATGCCGGACCAGATCGGATGCGCGCCGTCGTGCGCCACCTCGTTCCACCCCATGTGCGGCACCTTCATTCCGCTGCCCTCGGGCGGCGCGAATCGGCGCACCCGGCCGGGCAGAATGCCAAGCCCGGGCGTGTCGCCTTCCTCGGAGTGCTCGAGCAGCATCTGCATGCCCACACAGATACCCAGAAACGGCTTTCGGTCGGCCGCATCCCGCACAGCGTCCTCAAGGCCCGTCTCACGCAGGTAGCGCATGCAATCGGGCATGGCGCCCTGGCCGGGGAACACCACGCGATGCGCGTTCCGGACCGCTTCCGGGCTGGAAGAAATGGACACCTCCGCATCCGCGGCGACATGCTTCAGCGCACGTTCGACCGACCGAAGATTGCCCATGCCGTAGTCGACCACCACGACGCGTTCCATGATGGCGGCTACAAAATCCCTTTGGTGGAAGGCATGACGCCGGCGGCGCGCGGATCCAGCTCCACAGCCATGCGCAGCGCCCGGCCGAACGCCTTGAACACGGTCTCGGCCTGATGGTGGGCGTTGACACCGCGCAGATTGTCGATGTGCAAGGTGGCCTGCGCGTGATTCACGAAGCCCTGAAAGAATTCGTAGACGAGGTCGACATCAAACTCGCCCACGCGTGGTCGGGTGAACGGCACGTGGAATTCCAGACCGGGACGTCCTGACAAATCAATCACCACTCGCGACATCGCCTCGTCCAACGGGCAATAGGCGTGACCGAAGCGGCGCACGCCGGTCCTGTCGCCCCAAGCCCTGGCCATGGCCTGACCCAGGGTGATGCCGACATCCTCGACCGTGTGATGCGCGTCGATGTGCAGGTCACCCGCGGCCTTCAGTTCGATGTCGATCAGACCATGACGCACCACCTGATCCAGCATGTGATCGAGAAAGGGGACGCCGGTATCGAGCGTGCCTTGGCCCGTGCCATCCAGATTCACGCGCGCGGTGATCTGGGTCTCACGGGTGTTGCGGGTGACTTGGGCGGTGCGCATGGCGAAAGGACACTACAGCGAAGATTCCACGGCGGAAAGGAACGCGGTGTTTTCGACCGCCGTTCCCATGGACACTCGAAGACAATCGGCCAGCAAGGGATGCGCGCGACTGACGTTCTTGACCAGAATCTTACGCGACTTGAGCGAAGCGAAGAGGCGATCCGCGTCGGCGACACGAAAGAGCAGGAAATTGGCCTCCGACGGGAACACCCACACACCCGGCATCGCGGCCAGCGCCGTCGCCACGCGCTCACGCTCGGCAACGATGACGGCGGCCTGCGCGGCGAGCACATCATGGTGCGTCAGCGCGAACCGGGCCGCCGCCTGCGACAAGGCGTTGATGTTGTACGGCAGCCGAACCTTGTCGAACTCGGCCAACCACTCGCGACAACCGGCAAGATAGCCCAACCGCAGGCCAGCCAGACCCAGCTTGGACAGCGTTCGCATAAGGACCGCGTTGGGATGCCGCCCAAGCCTCGGCAGAAAACTCTCTTTGGCGAATGCCGAGTAGGCTTCGTCCACGACAACCAATCCAGGCGCCGCGCGAATCACGCGCTCCACCACATCCAGGTCGAACAGATTGCCGGTGGGATTGTTGGGGCAGGCCAGGAACAGCACGGCCGGCCGCTCCCGAGCGAGCGCGGACATCACCGCCGCCTCATCGAGTGCGAAGTCCGCCGTGAGCGGCACGCCGACGTAGCGCAGTCCCGTCAGCTCGGCGATCACCTTGAACATCACGAAAGCCGGCTCCACCGACATGAGCGTGGCCCCCGGACGGGCCAGCGCGAGCGCGATGACCTGGATGATCTCGTCCGATCCGTTGCCCAGCATGAGGTCGTACTCGGCGGGGATGCCGGCCACTCTTCGCAGCGTGTCGCGAAGCCCACTCGCGGCCGGATCGGGGTAGCGGTTCAGACTGGCGGCGGCCAGCGCGTCGGCCAGCCCCGGCGCGAGCGCCGACGGCAGGGAAAACGGATTCTCCATCGCATCCAGCTTGATGAAGCCGGTGGCGTCGGGAACGTGATACGCCGTGAGCGCCCCGACTTCCGGGCGGATCCAATCCGATACCGTCATGCTCAGCCTTCCGTGCCGGGCGTCACGGGCGAAAAGCGGCACTCGGCCGACTGCGCGTGCGCCTCCAGACCTTCGGTGCGCGCTAGCGTGGCGGCGATTTGCCCGAGTGTCTTCGCCCCGGCGGGCGACACTTTGACAAGCGATGAACGCTTCTGGAAGTCATACACGCCGAGCGGCGACGAGAACCGCGCCGTGCGCGAAGTCGGCAGCACGTGGTTGGGGCCGGCGCAATAGTCGCCGATGGATTCCGAGGAAAAGCGGCCGAGGAAAATGGCGCCCGCATGGCGAATATTCGCAAGCAGGGCTTCGGGGTCGGTGACGGACAGTTCCAGATGCTCGGGCGCCAGCTCATTGCTGAGGGCACAGGCCGCCTCCAGACTCTCGACCTGGATCAAGGCGCCCCGATTCATCAGCGACGCGCGAATGATGTCGGCGCGCGGCTGCGCGGGGAGGAGGCGTTCGATGCTCACGGCAACGCGATCCAGAAACTCACCGTCGGGACAGAGCAGGATGGATTGCGCGATCTCGTCGTGCTCGGCCTGCGAGAACAGATCCAACGCGACCCAGTCCGGCGGGCTGCTGCCGTCGCAGATGATGAGAATCTCGGAGGGCCCGGCCACCATGTCGATGCCCACCGTGCCGAACACGCGGCGCTTGGCAGCCGCGACATAGGCATTGCCCGGTCCCACGATCTTGTCCACCGCCGGCACCAGCGCCGTGCCGTGAGCCAGCGCGCCCACGGCCTGCGCGCCGCCCACGCGAAACACGCGGTCCACGCCCACCAGCGCCGCGGCAGCCAGCACCATGTCGTTCAACCCCGCTTCCGGTGTGGGTGTCACCATGATGATCTCGCGCACGCCGGCCACCTTGGCGGCGATGGCGTTCATGAGCACCGACGACGGATAGGCCGCCTTGCCGCCCGGGACATACAGCCCGACACGATCGAGCGGCGTGATCTGCTGACCCAGCACCGTGCCATCTGGCTCGGTGTACTGCCACGACTCCAGCTTTTGCCGGTCGTGATAGCGGCGAATGCGGTCCGCGGCGACGTTCAGCGCGGCACGCAACTTGGCCGGGAGATCGGCGAGGGACGTCTGGCATCGTTCGATCGGAATCTCCAACTCGGAAATGGAGGTGGGCGTCCAGCGGTCGAAACGCCGCGTGTATTCGATGAGCGCCGTGTCGCCTTCCGCCCGCACCGCTGCGAGAATTTTGGCAACCGCGGCATCGACCTCCGGGTCAAGCGCGGACTCGAGCGCGACGAGTGCCGCGAGTTCGGCGCTGAAAGTGGGCGAACCCTGTTCAAGTCGACGCATCATGTTCCGCTCCCGGCGGATCGCGAGAAAGTATCGATGAGCGGCTGGACCTCGGCGCGCTTCAGCTTCAGCGCCGCTCGGTTGATGATGAGCCGGCTGGAAATGGCGGCGATCTCCTCCACCGCCCGCAGCCGATTGGCCTTCAGCGTGTTGCCGGACGACACGAGATCGACGATGGCATCGGACAGTCCGGTGAGCGGCGCAAGCTCCATCGAGCCATAGAGCTTGATCAGATCGACATGCATACCCTTCGCCGCGAAATGCTCCCGCGCCGTCTGGATGTACTTGGTCGCCACGCGCAGCCGCGCGCCACGCCGGGTGTGCGCCTCGTAGTCGAAGTCGTCGCGGCAAGCGACCATCATGCGGCAACGCGCGATGGCGAGATCGACCGGCATGTAAAGTCCGGCGGTGTCGTGCTCCATGAGCACGTCGCGCCCCGCGATGCCGAGGTCGGCCGCGCCATGGCGCACATAGGTCGGCACGTCGCTCGCCCGAACGATGATGAGCCGCACGTCCGGCCGCGAGGTGGCGATGATGAGTTTGCGCGAAGTCTCAGGATCGTCGGTCGGCTGAATCGCCGCCTCGTCGAGGAGCGGCAGGGTCTCTTCAAAGATGCGCCCCTTCGACAAGGCGATGGTGATGGCCATCGGTTCAACTCCCGGCCTGGATGGCCGCCCATTCCTCGGGCGTATGGGTCTTCATGGACAGGGCGTGAATTTCCTCGCGCATGCGGTCGCCGAGCGCGCCATAGACGATCTGGTGGCGGGCCACGCGACTCTTGCCGGCGAATGCAGAGCTCACGATCACCGCCTCGAAATGCGCGCCGTCGCCACTCACGGCGAGGTGGTCGCAGACGATGCCGGTGCGCAGGTAGCCTTCAATGGCCTCGGGTGTGGTCATGATGTCGATCCGTAGAGTGGGCGTGCGAGCGGCCATGGGGCGGCCATTGCGAATATTCGCAACGCGCCAACCCGCGCCGCGTTCAATGTCTCAGCTTGTAGCCGGATTTTAGCAGCCCGACCGTGACGAGCGAGACGGCGAGAAATGCCGTCGACGCCACCGCGAGCGAGAGCCAGGGCGAGACATCGGCCTGGCCGAAGAATCCGAAACGAAAACCGTCGATCACGTAGAAGAAGGGGTTGAGATGCGAGACCGCCTGCCACACCGGCGGCAACCCCTGAATGGAATAGAACACGCCAGACAGGAAGGTGAGCGGCATGATGATGAAGTTCTGGAACGCCGCCATCTGATCGAACTTGTCCGCCCAGAGGCCGGCGATGATGCCCATCGCGCCCAGCATGCCGCTGCCGATCAGGGCGAAGGCCAGCCCCCAGAGCGGATGTCGCACGGGCACGTCGGCCATGAGCACGGCCACAAGGAACACGCCCGCGCCCACGGCGATGGCGCGCGCAACCGAGGCAAGCAGGTACGCCCAATACAAATCCCAATGCGACAGCGGCGGCAGCAGGATGAAGAGAATGTTGCCTGTGATCTTCGATTGAATGAGACTGGAGGAGCTGTTGGCGAAGGCGTTCTGCAGCATGGACATCATCGCCAGTCCCGGAACAAGAAACTGCGCATAGCTCACACCGGGAAAAGGTTCGGTCGTTCCGCGCAGGGCCTGCGCGAAAATGAGCAGGTAGAGCACCGCCGTCAGCACGGGCGCCGCGATGGTCTGGAACGCCACCTTCCAGAATCTCAGCACTTCCTTGTAGAGCAAGGTGCGAAAGCCGATGCCGGCCATGTCAATGGGTCTCCATGACGTGGAGGAACACTTCTTCCAGGTCCGGCTCGGTCACTTCCATGCGGCGCACAGCGACGCCCGTCGAGCGCAGCGACGCCAGCAACGGCTCCACCTCCGCGAGGTCATGCAAGACGAACTCGATCCAGCCGTCATCCGCCGGCCGCGCGCGGGCGGCGAGGTCGGCCTTGAGCGATCCCTCGATTTTCACGCGAAGCACACGGTCGGAAAACGCCGACAGCAAGTCCTCGGTGCGTTCCAGGGCGACCACTCGCCCCTGCTTCAGCATGGCGATGCGCTGGCATAGCTGCTGCGCCTCTTCCAGATAATGCGTGGTGAGCAGAATGGTGTGCCCGGCCTGATTGAGCTCGCGCACGAAGGCCCAGAGGGTCTGGCGGAGCTCCACGTCCACGCCCGCCGTCGGCTCATCCAGCACGATGACGGGCGGACGATGCACCAGCGCCTGAGCGACCAGAACCCGCCGCTTCATGCCGCCGGAGAGTTGGCGCATGTTGTTGTCCGCCTTCACGGTCAATGCGAGCTTGTGCAGCAGTTCATCCACCCATGCCGTCAGGGCGGCGGAGCGCGGAATGCCGAAGTAGCCGGCCTGGATGAAAAGGGTCTCCCGAACGGAGAAGAAGGGGTCGAACACGATCTCCTGCGGGACGATGCCCAGCCGCGCGCGCGCCAGCCGGTAATCGGCCGCGACGTCATGGCCCATGACCGCGAGCTGTCCGGCATCCGGCCGAACCAGCCCGCCCAGCGCGCTGATCAGTGTGGTTTTGCCCGCGCCGTTGGGGCCCAACAAGGCGAAAAACTCGCCCTGCTCGATCTCGAGCGAAACCTGATCGAGAGCCCGGAGAGATCCAAACCGCTTTTCAACGCCGCGGATGCTGACCGCGGACGTCATCCGGCCGAGCAGTCGGTGATGCTGTGCGATTGCACGATCTCGGTCACGCCGTAGAGCTCCGCGAGCGATGCCAGCGGGGCGGGGAGGTTGATGAACTGAATGCGGCGCTTGAGCCGCTCCGCCTCGCGCCGCCACCGCAGCAGCAGGGCGACGGCGGAGGAGTCGACCTCACCGACTTTCGAGAGGTCGATGGACAGACAATCGGGCAGGTCCGGCCGCTGGGTGAACGCCTCTGTCAACGCCAGAATTTCCGGCAGGCGCGCAAAGGTGAGGTCACCCTCGAGCTGGAGCGATTCCGCGTTCATGCGCCTACTTCTTGGCCTCGGACTTGCCCTGCGCGGACTTGGCGTTGCGGTCGGCCAGCGTCTTGACGAGACCGTCGATACCGGACTTGCGCACCTCTTCGGCGAAGGTGCTGCGATAGTTGGTCACGAGACTGACGCCATCCACCACGATATCGTAGGCCCGCCAGCCCTTGTCGGTCTTTTCCATGCTGTAGTCGATGGGAATCGGCTGCCCGCCCGGCTGATTGATCTGGGTCTTGACCACCGTTTCCTTCTCGCCCGCGGCAACCTTGGCGGGCTTCACCTCGATGGTCTGATTGCGATATTGGCTGAGTGAGGTGGAATAGGTGCGCACGAGCAACGTGCGAAACTCCTTGGTCAGCGCTTCTTTCTGCGCGTCCGTGGCATCACGCCAAGCGCGACCCACCGCGAGCTGGGTCATGCGGGAGAAGTTGAAATTGGGCAGCACCTTCTCCTCGGCCAGCTGAACGATCTTGCGCGTGTCTCCGTTGGCGAGGTCCTTGTCGGCCTTGATGATGTTCAACACCTCGGTGGTGGTGCGGCGGACCAGCTCATCCGGGGCCACCTCTTGCGCGTGCGAAGTGGCGGCCAAGGTGAAAAGTGCCGCCGACGCGGCCTGCTTGAACAGCTTGAAAGTCATGATGTCGAGATCCTATGTTGGGCGAATATTCGCAATAACGTTCGAGCGGCGCGGCAGGACTACGTCCCCGCTCTACTTCCCACCCTCCGCCGCCTTGCTGAACAGGAATTGTCCGATCAGTTTTTCCAGCACCACCGCCGATTGAGTGAGCGCGATGCGGTCGCCTTCCTTCAATACCGCCGAGTCGCCGCCGGCCTCGATACCCATGAACTGCTCGCCGAGAAGACCGGACGTCAGAATCGACGCGCTGCTGTCCTTGGGAAACGTGTAGCGCTTGTCGATGGCCAGCACGACCGACGCCTGGAATTTGTCATTGTCGAAGTGGATTTCCTGCACCCGCCCGACCAGCACGCCGGAGCTACGGACCGGTGCGCGCACTTTGAGCCCGCCGATGTTCTCGAATCGCGCTTCGACCTTGTAGATATCCTTGATGTTCTCCGCGCCCAGGTTGCCCGCTTTCAGCGCGAGCAACAGCAAGGCCGCGAATCCGGCGAAGAGAAAGACGCCCACCCAAAGATCGTACTTGTTTCGTTCCATGATCAACCCTCACCTCGGATCGCCACTAGGGCGACTTGGTTCAGCAAAAAAAGTCACAACATCGGTTTCAGCATGAATGCCGTCAAGACCAGGTCGAGCGCCAGTATGGTCAGCGCGGACGTCACCACGGTGCGCGTCGTCGCACGGGAGACGCCTTCCGCCGTCGGTGCGGCGTCGAAGCCCTCGAAGGTTGAAATGCACGAGACCGCGAACCCGAACACGACGCTCTTGATGACGCCATTCATCACATCGTAGTACCAGTCCACCTTGGACTGCATCTGCGACCAGAAGACACCGCTGTCGACACCAATCAGGACCACGCCTACGAGGTAGCCGCCAAAAATGCCCATCGCGGAAAAAAGCGCCGCCAGGAGCGGCATCGATACCACACCACCCCAGAAGCGTGGCGCGACCACGCGGGCGATGGGATTGACGGCCATGATGTCCATGGCTTTCAACTGTTCCGTGGCTTTCATCAGGCCAATCTCGGCGGTCATGGCGGACCCGGCCCGGCTGGCGAAAAGGAGTCCCGTCACCACCGGGCCCAGCTCGCGCACCAGAGAAAGCGCGACAAGGACACCCAGTGTCTCTTCAGCGCCATAGTTCTGCAGCGTCTGAAAACCTTGCAGGCCCAGCACCATGCCCACAAACAGCCCGGACACCATGATGATCACGAGCGACTGCACCCCGCTGAAATAGACTTCGCGGACGGTGAGCGGGAGGCGGCGAAACGCCGGCCCCGAGTTGACCAGAACGAGAAAGAAAAATCGCGCCATGACGCCGCCGCGCCAAACCATGTTGGTCGCGCGGGCGCCCAGCCGCGCCAGCATGTCCAGGAAACCGTTCATGGCACGGTCAGCCCCAACTCCGCCGCGTAGGACTTGGCCGGATAGTGGAACGGCACAGGGCCATCCGCCTCGCCCAGCACGAACTGGCGCACGAACGGGACGTCGGACCGCCGGATTTCGTCGGGCGTACCTTCACTCACGACCCTGCCCTCCGAAACAAAATAGACATAGTCGACAATTTGCAGCGACTCCTGTACGTCGTGGGTCACGACAATGGATGTCGCGCCCAGCGCATCATTCAGCTTGCGGATCAACTGGCCGATGACACCCAGCGCCATCGGATCAAGCCCGGCAAACGGTTCGTCATACATGACCAACATCGGGTCCAGCGCCACCGCGCGCGCCAGGGCCACGCGCCGCGCCATGCCGCCAGACAGCTCAGACGGCATGAGGTTCGCCACGCCGCGCAGCCCGACGGCGTTCAGTTTCAACATCACCAGATCATGAATGACATCGTCCGGCAGGTCGGTGTTCTCGCGAAGCTGAAAGGCGACGTTGTCATAAACCGACATGTCGGTGAACAACGCGCCGAACTGAAACAGCATGCCCATGCGCCGGCGCAGGGCGTACAAGCCTTCCGTGTCCAGCCCCGACAAGGAAATCCCATCCACCCGCACCTCTCCGCGCGAGGGCCGAATCTGGCCGCAAATCAGTCGCAGCAACGTCGTCTTGCCGCAGCCTGAGCCGCCCATGATGGCCACTACCTTGCCGCGCGGAATGCGCAGGTTGATGTTCGCGAGAATGGGCCGCTTGCCGTAGGCGAAGTCGACGGCATCGATCTCGACAAGATGGGAATTCAAGGCGATTGAGGATTTGACGGGAGGATGGGAATGATAACAGCAGAGACTCTCACGGCCGCTCTGCGCCGGCATGAGCGGGATTCCGCTCCCTGGCAGCGGTGCGGCGCGCATTGATGCCAGCCCCACACTCTATAATCACTTGGCGCGGACTTCGCGCCATCAAATGGGGCACGCTTGGAAGCGCCGTATCTGATCATCGTGGATGATGACCCGCTCATCCGGGAGTCACTGCAGTTTCTGCTGGCGAGTGAATTCCGCGTCGCCGCGTACGACACTCGCGCCAACGCGGTGGCCTGGCTGCGTCAGTCTGGCGTGCAGCCCGACCTCGCGCTCATTGACCTGGGCCTTCCGCCCACGCCCGCGTTGCCCAACGAGGGCTTTCGCCTCATCAACGACCTCCTCGCCCACGCTCCGAATATTCGCATCCTGGTGCTGTCCGGCCAGAACGAGGAGTCGAACGCCCGCCGCGCGCGCGCGTTGGGCGCGGTGGACCTGGTGCCCAAGCCCGCGCCGCCCGACAAGCTGCTTGGGTTGCTCAAGCGGACGCTGAAGATCAGCGCAGGCGAACAGGATGCGCGGCTACTGATGGGTGACAGCCCACCCATGCTGAAATTGCGCAGCCAGATCGACTTGTATGCGGCATCAACCTTTCCAACGCTGATTGAAGGCGAGTCCGGCAGCGGCAAGGAGCGGGTGGCAAGCGCACTGCACCAACTGAGCCCGCGGGCGCAACTGCCATTTCTCGCACTCAATTGCGCGGCCATTTCGTCCACACTGGTTGAACCCACCTTGTTTGGTCATGCCAAAGGCGCCTTCACCGGCGCCGCCACGGCCAAGTCCGGCTACTTCGAGGACGCGGGCGAGGGCACGTTGTTCCTGGATGAAATTGGCGAGCTGCCGATCGACCTTCAACCCAAGCTGTTGCGCGTGCTTGAGAACGGCGAGTACCAACGGGTCGGCGAAACTCAGACCCGGAAGTCGCGGGCGCGGATCGTCGCGGCGACCAATCGCGACCTCAAGGCGGAAGTGAAAGCCGGGCGCTTTCGCGCCGATCTTTATCACCGGCTGTCCGTCTTCGCCGTCGCCGTTCCGCCACTGCGAGAGCTGGGCCAGGACAAGTTGCGACTCTTGGAACACTACCGCGCCCAGTTCGCAAGTCATCACGGCGCGGCGCCGTTCCGGCTCACCGCCGACGGCGAGGCGGCCTGGCTCAGCTACCCATTCCCCGGCAACATCCGTGAGCTCAAGAACATCGTGATCCGGCTGGTCGCCAAACATGCGGGCTACGATGTTGGTGACACCGAACTCCTGGCCGAATTTGAGCCGCAAGCCGGCACCGACGCTAGTCACGACATCAACGCCGACCCGACCGAGGCGGCGAAGCGAAGGCTGCTCAACGAACCGAATTTCAGCCTGGACAAGGCCATCGCGGAGCAAGAGCAAGCTTATCTCGATGCCGCGCTCGGCTTGTCGGAAGGCAACATTTCCAAAGCGGCACGCCTGCTCGGGCTCTCCCGCAGCACACTCTACAGCCGCCTGGAAGTCTCGGGTCGCTTGCCCGACAGACCGGGTGATAAACTCGCCGAATGATGCGCTCGATGATCAGCCTCAAAACTTCACCGCGACGCCCCTCCAACATCAGCGACCCGTCAAGTCTTCCACCTCATCGCCGATGACCATCTACCTTGAACACTTCGGCTTTCGTGAGGCGCCGTTTCGCATCACGCCGCACACGGAATTTTTCTTCGCCGGAGCGAATCGCGGCGAAACGCTGGAAGCCCTCATCTACGCCATCACATCTGGCGAGGGCATCGTCAAAGTGGTCGGGGAAGTTGGCAGCGGCAAAACCATGCTCTGCCGCGTGCTCATGGAGCGGCTGCCGGACACGGTGGAGACGATTTATCTCGTGGTGCCCAGCCTCTCGCGCGACGAAATGCTGGCCGTCGTGGCGGGTGATCTTGGCATCGACACCCAGGGTTCCAACACCACCAAGGTGATCCGCGCCTTGCAGGCGCGGCTCATCGAGATGCACGAGCAGGGCAAGCAAGTGGTGGCACTGATCGACGAAGCCCATGCGATGCCGATGGAGACGCTGGAGGAAATCAGGCTGCTCTCCAACCTCGAGACCAGCCAGCACAAACTGATGCAGATCGTTCTCTTTGGCCAACCGGAGCTGGACCATCACCTCGCCCAGCCCAATATGCGGCAACTAAAGGAACGGATCACGCATTCGTTCAATCTGCTCCCGCTCCCCGCGCGCGACATCAAGGACTACCTCGGCTTCCGCCTGCGCGCGGCGGGCTACAAAGGCCCCGACCTGTTCAGCAAGGAAGCGCTGGCGCTGATCGCCGAAGCATCGGAAGGCCTCACCCGCCGCATCAACATCTACGCTGACAAGACCCTGCTCGCGGCCTATGCGGAGGGCACTCACACCATCACAGCCGATCACGCCAGGGCGGCGATCAACGACACCCAAATCGTTTCCCCAGCCGCCGCAGTGGGCCGAAAGTCGGAGAAGTGGGTGTTCGCGGCAGCCGGGCTCCTGCTCGGCACGGCGATCGGCTTTGCGATGGCGCGAATGTGGCCGGATGGGCCGGCCTTGGCATCAGCGCCGCCGGTCTCAGAGGCCAAGCCGCAGGTTTCGCAGACTGCGCCGTCGCCCAGCCCGGCAATGGCTGCACCCACGACGCCCCCGCAGCCCACCGTTCCGGAAGCCCGCCAGGGCGTTACCGCCACCACCGCTGAACCGGCGAAAGCCGAACAGGTCTCCAAGGACTGGCTGGCGCAGCGCGTTGCCGCCGACGCGACGAAACTCGCCGCGCCGCCGGCCGAACGCTGGACCATTCAGCTCATGATCGCGGACCAAGCGGAACGCGATGCCATCGAGAGCTTTCTCTCTGAAGCCGGGCGACAGCTCGGGAAGGAATCCCTGCTGATTTATGCCGCGGGCGCTGGCGAGAAGTCTCGCATCGGCGTCCTGTTCGGCGAGTTCGGCAGCCGGCGCGAGGCGCAGGCTGAGCTCGGCAAACTGCCCGCCCGATTAAGCCAATTCCGGCCCTATGCGCGCAGTTTTCAGGCTATACGCGATGACATTCGCGCTCGGCAAGGCAGCTAAAAGACCGGCTACGTGCGCCAAGCCTGGAAATGCTGCGCTAACTGATTGCTTTTATTCACACAAGTATTTATAAGGTTACTTTCAGAATCAGAGCTAACCCTTTCTGAAGCATCGGAAAAGGGAGCCGCCCATCCTATTCCTTGGTCACCATGCGCCTGCCGGTCAATGCACCACACATTCGCTGGATTTGCGGCGCCACCTTGATGGCATTGGCAGGGTGTGGGCCGATGCCTGTCGCCAAGCCTGACAATCACATCGCGTCTGACGAAAAGTCCATCCGCAAAGCGCAAGGCGCCACGTCTCAGACCATCCCCCCGCCGGTGAAGCAAGTCGCGCTGCCGCCTCCGCCGCAACCCAAGGCGGCAGAGCTCAAATACTCGGTGGTTGTGAATGAAGTTCCGATTCGCGAAGTCCTGTTCGCGATCGCCAAGGAAACCAAGCTCAACATCGACATTCACCCTGGAGTCGAGGGAAAGGTGACGCTGAATGCGGTGGATCAGTCTGTTCGGCAGATCCTGAACAGAATCGCAAGAATGACCAATGTCAGGGTCGAAGAAGACGGTACCAACATTTCCATCGTGCCTGACACCCCGTTCCTCAAGTTTTACAAGGTCGACTACGTCAACATGAGCCGGGAGACCACTGGCAGTTTCGGCTTGCAAAGCCTGATCACCGGCAGCACCAGTGGAGGCAGCGGCGGGTCGAGCCCGTCCACGAGTGATGGCAACTCCTCGTCACTCACCGTGCGAAATTCCGCGCGAAACGAGTTCTGGAAAACGCTGGAAAAGAACATTCGCGACATCATTGTCGAAGAAGACAAGCTGATTATTCGTAGCGTCGCCGCACAACAGTCCCGGGCGACACCCAACTCAACCGCGGCATCGACCACCGCAAGCCCCGCGCCAGCCGCGACCGGCACGCCGGCCGCATCGGCTCAGAGTGGGGGCAATGTCAGCGCCGCCGCGCAGCAAGCCAATGCCGCCGCCACGCAGCAGCTCGCTGACTTGAGGGAAGCCAACCCGGTGATCGTGAGTCCTGAAACCGGATCGATCAGTGTCAGGGCGACGGCCAAGCAGCATGAGAAGATCGCCCAATTCCTGGAGTCTGCAACGGGGTCGGCCAAGCGCCAGGTGCTGATCGAAGCCACTGTCGTCGAAGTCGAACTTTCCGATGGCTATCAGTCAGGCGTTGATTGGTCGGCAGTGGGGTTGGACGGACTGGGATACACGGTTCGTCAGGTGCTGCAGCCACCCGGAACGGGTTTGACGAATCAGTTCTTCACGCTGCAATACAGCAATCCGAATGCGGCTGCCGGCGGCAGCATTTCGTCGGCCATCAAGATGTTGAGCACCTTTGGGAACACCCGCGTCTTGTCGAGTCCCAAGATAATGACCCTCAACAACCAGACAGCGGTGTTGAAGGTGGTGAGCAACGAGGTCTATTTCGAGGTTCGCGCAACTCGTCGTGAGGCGACGCCCACGTCGCCGGCGTTCACCGACTTCACCACCGAGCAAAGAGTGGTGCCCGTCGGCTTCGTGATGAGCGTGACACCGCAGATCAGCGAAGGTGATGTTGTCGTGCTTAACATTCGCCCCAACGTGTCGGAAAAGATTGGTGAGACGATTGACCCCAATCCGCTGTTGCTGCGGCAAAATCTGGTGCCCATCATTCAGACGCGCGAATTCGAGACGTTTCTCCGCATTCCCAGCGGCCAGACGGCGATATTGGGCGGACTCATGAAGGACAAGGCCAAATTGTCCCGCGGCGGAATTCCCATCCTGTCCAGGGTGCCGATCATTGGGGACGCCGTGAGCTTTCGCGCTGATGAGGTGACCAAAAGCGAACTGGTTATCTTCATCCGCCCCGTGGTGATTCGCGATGCGAATGTCGAAACCGACTTGGCCGATTATCGGAGGCTGCTGCCTGACGGAGCTTTCTTCAGAGAAACCCAGCCTTTGGTGCCGGAACTCAGCCCCCCGTTCAGCATGAAGCCCAATCCTGTCGTGCCCGACGCCGCGTCTCCGAGACCATGAGCCTTCTTTTGGATGCCCTGAAGCGGGCAGAACAGGCTAAACAGTCGGCAGAAGCAAGTCAGGAGGCGTCAGCGCCGACTGGTGCTCCGCCATCGTCAAGCGCCGGTCCGGATATCTCGCTGACCGCAAGTTCACTGACGCTGGAGGCAATGCCGGAACCGGCGCGCTCATCCCCATCAAAGTCCGCGGAATCAGCGGACCGGGACGCGGTGCGCAATGTCTTTGCGACCAAGCGAGCCTCTGCGATAGCCAGCAACACCAACGGCAAACCAGTGTGGATTCTGCCGGCGATCGCCGTCGTAATCGTAGCGGTGGGCGGTGGCGGATGGTTTGTGTGGAATGAGATCAACAAGCTTTCGCCAGGCACTCGCCTGACCGCCGCGCCAGCGCCCAAGCCAGTGACCTCGGCCACACCCGCCACGCCGGCCAATGCTCCAACGCCGGCTGTAGCTTCGCCGGAAGTGAAGCAGGACGCCAAGTCCGCCGCGCCAATCTCGTTGCCCGCCGCCGCGGACAAGCTGGGCAAAGTCCCATTGCCAGAGAGCGTTGCGGGCGGACGTTCCGCCCTGTCGGCTGCGGATCGCGCCCGCGAGGAGTTGGCGCGCAGCTTACGTTCGTCCGACAAAGCTGCGGAAGCGCCGGTCGCGCTGAAACTCGCGCGCGGCATTGATCCACCCAAGGTGTCCGAGGCGCTCGCGGAGGCGTACACCGCGCTTCGCGCTGGCAAGAATGCGGAAGCAAGAAAGTTGTATGGGACCTTGGTGGCGGCGGACGGCATGAACCTGGACGCCCGATTGGGATTGGCCACGTCGTTGGCGCGTACCGGTGAAGCGGTCGCAGCGCAGCGCGAGTACAGGAAGGCCCTGGAAATCGATCCGCGTAACAGCACCGCCCTGGCGGCGTTGCTGGTGCTGTCTGATGCGAACAGCGCGCCGGCGCTTGAGGCTGACCTGCGCGCGTTGTTGACTCGTCACATCGAATCGGCGGAGCTGCACTACGCGCTTGGCAATCTCCTGGCCGGCCAGTCGCGCTGGACGGAAGCGCAGCAAGCCTACTTCGACGCATGGCGGCTCGGCGGCGACAACCCGGACTACGCCTTCAATCTCGCCGTGAGCCTGGACCAGTTGCGCCAGAGCAAGTTGGCCATGGAGTATTACCGGAAGGCGCTGGGGCTCGCGTCCCGCCACGGCGCACAGTTCGACCGCAAACAGGCGGAGCGCCGCGTCAATGAACTAAAATCCGCCCAGCTCGCGCAGTAGACATTGCGAATATTCGCACCACCCTGAACAGGATCATCACGATACCGTGTCCATGCAGGCACCACTGTCACAGCTTCCCCTAGGGCAAACACTGCTGTCGCGTGGCGTGGTGTCGCAGGACCAGCTGAACATCGCGCTCACCGAGCAGAGGAAGTTCAAGCAGCCGCTCGGCAAGATTCTGGTGCAACTGGGCTTCGTGACCGAGGCCACGATCCGCGACACATTGTCCGAAAGTCTCGGGCAGGTGTCCATCGACCTGTCCAATACCATCATCGACGCAGCCGCGTTGGCGCTGGTGCCAAAGGACATCGCGCGCCGCTTTCACGTGCTCCCCGTCGCGCTGGACCGCGAGCGCAACAAGCTGCTGCTGGCGGTGTCCGATCCGGCAAACGTGGTCGCCATTGACCAGATCCGCGCGCTCATCCGCGAAGACATCCGCATCGAGCAGGTGCTGGCGCGAGAATCCGACATCACCATCGGCATTGAGCAGCATTACGGCTTCGAGCTGTCCATCGACGGCATCCTGAATGAAATCGAAACGGGCGAGATCGACTACGCCTCCATTGCCGCCAACTTTGACGAGTACAGCCAGCCGGTGGTCCGCCTCGTAGACGCGCTGCTGAATGACGCGGTGAAGCACGGCGCCTCCGACATCCACTTTGAGCCTGAGAGCGGGTTTCTGCGCATCCGCTACCGCATCGACGGCGTGCTGCGCCAGATTCGCTCGCTGCACAAGAATTACTGGTCGGCGATGGTGGTGCGGCTGAAGGTCATCAGCGGCATGAACATCGCGGAAACGCGCGCGCCGCAGGACGGTCGCATCTCGCTCAATCTGTCCGGCCGCAACATTGACTTTCGCGTGTCCTCACAGCCGACAACGCATGGCGAGAACATCGTGCTGCGCATCCTGGACCGCCAGAAAGGCATCGTGCCACTGGAGGACTTGGGGCTGCGCGACGAAGAACTGAAAATGCTGCAACTGATGATGGCCCGCCCCGAGGGCATCATCCTTGTGACCGGCCCCACCGGCAGCGGCAAGACGACGACGCTCTATTCCATCCTGAACACGGTCAACACCGAAGGCGTCAACATCATGACGCTGGAAGACCCGGTGGAATATCCGATGGCAATGATTCGCCAGACTTCCGTCAACGAAGTGGTCAAACTGGATTTTGCGAGCGGCATCCGCTCCATGATGCGGCAGGATCCCGACGTGATCCTGGTTGGCGAAATCCGCGACAAGGAAACCGCCGAGATGGCGTTTCGCGCGGCCATGACGGGCCACCAGGTCTATTCGACGCTGCACACCAACTCAGCCATCGGCGCCATTCCGCGATTGCAGGATCTGGGCGTGCTGCCCGACATCATGGCGGGCAATGTCATCGGCGTGGTCGCCCAGCGCCTCGTGCGAAAGCTGTGCGCCCATTGCAAAGAAGCCTTTTCGCCCGATTCCGCCACGCGCAAGATTCTCGGCGTGCCGGAGTCTTGGACCGGACAGATTTATCGATCCGTGGGTTGTGAGCACTGCAACTTCCAAGGTTACAAGGGCCGCGTCGCGATCATGGAGCTGTTCAAGATCGATCAGGAGATCGACGAGTTGATCGCTCGGCGAGCGACTGGCCGCGAATTGAAAATGGCCGCGCGACGCACCGGCTTTCGGTCATTGGCTGAGGATGCGATCTCGCGCGTCCTCTCGGGCCTCACCAGCCTGGAAGATATCTCGCGCGTCGTCGATCTGACCGACCGTGTGATCTGAGGCGGCATCCATGGCGCTCTTCTCCTACCGGGCCATTGACGAAGACGGTCAGTTCGCGAACGGAAAGCTCGATGCGATCAACGCCATCGACTTGGAGCTGCGCCTGAAGCGGATGGGGCTGGACCTCGTCACCTTCGAGCAGTTGAAGCAGGGCACTCTGATGCGCCGACGCATTAGCCGGCGTGACCTCATCACTTTTTGCTTCCACCTGGAGCAGCTCATTCGCGCCGGTGTGCCAATCATTGAGGCGCTGATCGATCTCCGCGATACGGTGGAAGGCGGCTTCCGTGAAACAGTTGCGAGCTTGCTGGAGGACATCGAGGGCGGCAAGAAGTTGTCCGAGGCGATGCAGCAGCATCCAGCCACGTTCGATCAGGTGTTCACTTCGCTCATCCGCGCGGGCGAGGAAGCTGGTCAGTTGCCGGAAGTGCTGGCCAAGCTGGGCGAGAATCTGAAGTGGCAGGATGAGCTGGCGTCGCAGACCAAGAAGGCGATGCTTTACCCGATCTTTGTAGGCATCGTGGTGGGCTTGCTCGTGTTCGCGCTCATGGTATTCCTAGTGCCGCAACTGGCGACGACGCTTAAGACACTATCGGGCGGCAATCTGCCTACGGAAACCAAGGTGCTGATCGCCATCTCTGACATTTTCCGGCGATTCTGGTACTTGATCCTTGGTGTGCCCGTTGCCGCCATCGTGACAGTATTTGTGCTGGCGCGTACGAGCCGGGAATTCCAGCAGAAGCTGGATGCCCTGTCGTTGCGGTTTCCCATCATGGGTCCGATTCGCACGAAGATCGTCATGGCCCGCTTCACGACATTTTTCGCGATGATGTATCAGTCGGGCATCGGCGTGCTCGATTGCATCCAGATATCGGAGAAAATCGTTGGCAGCCCAGTCATTGAGAATGGACTGAAGCGCATCGGCAGGGAAATCACCGAGGGCACCGGCATCACCCAGGCGTTCCAGAACGCGCGCCTCTTCCCACCACTGGTCTTGCGCATGCTTAGAGTCGGGGAATCCACCGGCGCGCTGGACGACGCGTTGCTGAACGTGAGCTACTTCTACAATCGCGACGTGAAAGAGGCCATCGGCAAATTGCAGGAGATGATCCAGCCTGTGCTCACCCTTCTGCTCGGCGGCATATTCGTGGCCATCATCACCACGATCTTCAACCCGCTATACGATGTCATCAGCAAAGTGAAGTTCTGACCATCCGGCATGGCCAAGCACTTTCTTTACCTCACCAACGAGCGCCTGACCTGCCTGCTCTGGCAGCGGGGCGGAATAGTTTCGTCAGAGAGCTTTTCCGTGCAAGAGGTGGCGCCAAAGGAGTTTGAACGCTATCTGTTCAAGCATAGGCGGGAGCCGGTGTATTTTGTGCTCGACTTGACCGAAGAGGACTTCCGCCTCGAGACAATTCCGCACCTGCGCGGCAGCGACCAGCAGGCTGTGTTGAACCGCAAGCTCTCGCAGATTTACCGGCAGAGCAACTTCCGTCACGCGATCATCCAGGGCCGCGACAGCGAGGGCCGACGCGATGATCGTGTGCTGTATCACGGCATCACCAATCCGGATTTGCCACGGGTGTGGCTCACGGCGATGGAGCGGGTTGGCATACCCATCGAGGGTATCTATTCCGCGCCGATTCTGTCTGGAGAGTTACTCCGCAAACTCGATGTTTTCTTTCCGCACACCTTGCTCGTATCTCTCGTGTCAGGCGGCGGTTTGCGTCAGACGTATTTCAAAGAGAAGCAGGTCAAGTTCAGCCGCCTGACCTTTCTTGAACGCAACGAAGAGCGCAAGCGTGGCCAACAGATCGCCGATGAGGTGAGCCGCACTTGGCAATACCTGGACAGCTTGCGCTTCTTCAGCGGCGAGGACGCGCTGGAAGTCTGTCTGCTGCTGCATCCCGCCGACCAGCGCGAAGTCACCGACGCCATCCGCGACTATCCGTTGCTGCAGCATCGCGTGCTCAACATCGAGGACATTGCGGCCGCGCTGAAAATGAAGCCGCCACCACTGAGCTCCGAGGCGGAAGGGCTGATGGTTCAGCTCTTCGCCAAGAGTCGGCTGGAGAATCACTTTGCACATGAGGATCAGACGCGCGTCGCGCGACTGCGCAGGGCGGGAACTGCGATCCATGTCGTGAATGGCGCTGTGCTGGCTGCGTCACTCGCCACAGCAGGCGTGTTGCTGGGCCAGGCAAACCGCATCAGCAGCAGCAGCGAACGCAGCGACGCCCAAGCCAAGTCTCTTGCGGCACAGCATCAAAAGCTTCTAGGCCAAATCCAAATCGCGCAGGTGTCGTCAGACACCTCACGGGACGCGGCCGCCTTCAACTCAAAGTACCTTGAACCCGAGCCGGCGCCGGTGCTGTTGCTTCAAGACATATCGCGAGTGCTCAGTCAGTTTCCCGATGTGCGTTTGCAGCAGCTTGCCTGGCAGGCCAGCAACGACGAGAAAGTCAGAGTCGAGCTGCCTGTGATCAACCTGTCGTCGACAGCTTTGCCATTGAAGTCGGACACTCCGGCGACGCCTGGGAGCATCACTATTCCGGCCCCGCCTGCCAACACGACGGCCAACAAGAACATCCTTTCAGGAGCGCGCCATCAGGTGGTTCTTCTCGATGCAACCATCGGCCCATTTCGCGGCGACTATCGCACCATGCTGCAAGACATAGAGCGTCTCGTCGTAATGCTGGGCAAGCTGCCGGGCTGCAGCGCGACACTGGTGAAGTCTCCGCTCGACACGAAGCCCGCTGCGAATATTCGCGGAAGCCTCGCAAGGCCCTTGGAGGAAGGTCTGAGCGGACAGTTCACCATTCGGCTTGTTCGGCTCATGCAGTCCAGGGCGGGAACGTGACGGCGTCCAGCGATTCCGGGCCTTTGGCACTGAGCCTGCTCAAGTGGCCCGTGCTCGCATTGGCACTGGGTCTCGTAGCGTCCGCCTTGTTCGTCGGCGGAAGCTTTGCCTATCTTCGTCACGAACAGAATGCGGAGAAGATGTCGCAGCGGAACCTGCGGGAGGCGCAGGCGCGCATTGGCAATGCCAACAAGGAAATTCAGGACCTACTTGCATCTGTCGACATCTACAATCGCATGCTTGAGCGCGGCCTCTTTTCCGAGCCGAGCCGCCTTGTGTGGATCGAGAGCGTGGCCGCATTGAAGTCGAAGCATCAACTAGTCGCGCTGGACTACGAGCTGAGCGCCCGCCAGACCGCGTCACTCGCAGCTGGCGATGCATTCCCCTCCATCGAGATTCACGGCAGCCCGGTGCAGATGAACATGCAAGCGCTGCATGATGGCGACCTGATCGGTTTCATCCGCGAGCTGCCCACACTCGCACCAGGCGCATTTCCGATGGACAGGTGCATCATGAAACTGAAGCCGGAAGTTACGGGCGCACCACTGACGCCCCGGATTGACGCACAATGCAGCTTCACCTGGGTCACGCTGGTGGATAAGCGGCCTGCAGCTCCGATGCCTCCGAGCGTCGCACCCAAAACTGTCGCGGTCAAAAGGAATCCCTGATGCGAATATTCGCAATTCTGTTTTTGTGCTGCGCCGTGCGCGCCGATGCAGCCGATCAGCTTGAGCGCCTCTTCTTTCTCCCGGCGGAGCGGGATCGTTTGGACGAACTGCGAAATCGTATGAACCGCGGCTATGGTGCTGACTATGTCGCACCGACTGTGGATGGCATTATTCGGCGCAGCGACGGCAAGGGCACCATTTGGATCAATGGCAAAGCCTATGATGCAACTGATCGCCAAGTATCGCGCGCGGCGTCCTTGCCACCGGACTCCCGAGTGAAAGTCGTTTCGGTCCAGAGAGGTCGTTCATCAGATCTCGCCCGCTCATCACCGCAGGCCGACTCCTTGCGTTCCAAAAGGAAGTAGCTTCGGCACAAATGGCTCGCTTGATGCCCACTTCAACCTGCAGACGCAAAAGTCCTCGAGCGCAAAGCGGGATTGCGATGATTGTTTTAGTGATCGGTCTTGTGATCGGATTTGGCGCGCTCCTTTTGGCTGATCTCAGCCCAAGCGAGGCCAAGCTCACGCGGCGGCAAGTTACTCTCAACGCGTTGGAGCAGGCCAAGTCCGGGCTGCTTGCATATGCCGTCGCGTGGCCAAAGAAGGAGAATTTTGGATCTACTCCAGACACTCTTGGTCAACTACGAGGTCCCGGTCGGCTCCCATGCCCTGACCGTGACAACAACGGTGGTGCTGATACCGGTTCTTGTGGCACAGCTAGCGGAAGCGGGGGGCAAGCTAGCCGCATCGGACGGTTGCCCTGGCGTACGCTCGGACTGCCAGACCTGCGCGATGGCTCCGGCGAGCGGCTCTGGTATGCCGTGTCTAGTGCATACAAAACCAATGAGCCGATGCTCGGATTCAATCCAGACACTGGGCTGGGTACCATCTCAGTACGTGATGCTTCCGGCATGTTAAGACACGATGGGACAAATACTGATCTCTACAACGCAGAAATGGGGGGCGTTGCGGCGGTAATTATTGCGCCTGGCCCGCCAATTCAGCGTTGGCAAGACGCTTCTGGAAGCGTGCGCGTGTTTCAAGATCGGGGCTGCACGGGTCCTGGTTGCGACGCGGACGGCTCCTGTAAACCGCCAGCTACCTCGGTAGCTGCATGCAATCCAGTTAACTATCTTGAGAAGGCTTGGGGACTAGGTGGGGATGAAGACAATGCAGACTTCATAGACCGCAACGATTCGCGGGGCGGCAACGGGAACGGCTTCATATCGGGCCCGATCTCTGCACCAGATGGAACAATCTACCTCAACGATGAGTTAGTTGTCATCACATACTCAGAGATCATGCTTGTGATAATGAATAAGGTTGCACTTGAAGTGGCAAACTGCATGGAGAGTTACGCTGCAAAGAGTAATAACTGGGGTCGCTACCCCTATCCTGCCCCGATTTGCAGAAGTGGCGCGATGGTTTCAAACCAATGGTCTGATCGCGACCAAATTCTGTTTGGCAGAGTGCCAGATCCGCCTTTCGACACGACAAGACCGGATAGCATGGACACGATGGATGACACATGGAATTCTTCTACAGCTTTGGGCTGCACTCTTGGAAGCAGCGCAACTGTGGATGAGTGGTGGGATGGATGGAAGTCGCATGTGTTTGTCGCGATTGCGGAAAATTACAAACCAGGGAGTTCGCCTCCGCCGGCATGTACTGCCACGAGCTGCCTTCAAGTCGTAGATCGTTCGGGCAATTTAGTTGCTCAAAATAAGAGGCTTGCCATCCTTGTTAGCTCGGCTGCCTTGTCTGGAGTTTCTCCGAGCCAGTCTCGCTCTTCACTTCCCTCATCTGATGCTCGCCTGGCCCGCAACTATCTAGAACTGACGAATAAGGATTTGGAGCTTCTGAATAACCTCGGCCCTATATCCGAGTGTGCAGACATGGCACCGCATCCCCCGCCTTGTTCTCCGCTTTCGCTCTGCAACAAGATCACAGTCAACAAGGCTTCTGCTGACTTCAACGACGTTGTTATCTATTTTCCAAGGTAATGAACGTGCTTACACTATCCCGAGGTTGGTCTAGCCAGCGCTACAACGGTTTTTCCCTCATTGAAGTGGCGGTGGTACTGACGATTCTTACCGTATTGCTCTTCGGCATTAGTGTTCCGCTCACCGCCCAGGTTGAGTCAAGACGACTGGACGACACCCGTAAGCAACTAGAACAAGCGAACTTGGCGATTCTTGGGTTCGTTTCTGCCTACGGACGATTTCCCTGCCCAGCGAGCAATACAAGCAACGGATTGGAAAGTTTCTGCACGAGCGCCACTGGCGCATGCACACCGACAACAAACATTCAGACCCATGGGCGTTGTTCAAATTTCTATGATGGCTTTCTACCCTCTTCCACACTCGGTTTGACGCCTCTGGATGGTTCCGGTTTTTGGCGTGACGCTTGGGGAAGCATCAACAACCGCGTTCGTTATGCGGTTAGGGAACTCACCTTCACGGTCGGCACTACGACGTACTCGCGAGTCTTGACAACAACAGATGCTGCAAATGACATGAAGGCCGCAACAATGGCCAACATTATCGGAGTGGGAGCATCCCCACGAGACCTATTGTCCGTTTGCAAAGATGGGGCTGCCGTTACAGGCTTTGACTGTAACAATGTTCCGAACACATTGACTACTCAAGCTCCGGCAGTGGTTTTTTCCCTCGGACCAAACGCGTCAACCACAGGCGGAACAAGCATCCACGAATCCAAAAACATCGACGGCAATCAAGTCTTCATCTTCAGGGATCGTGAAGCTGGTGCAGGCGAGTTTGATGATGTCGTGAGTTGGTTATCGCTCTATACTGTATTTAATAGACTCATAGAAGTGGGAAGGCTGCCTTGATCCGGCCCGGTGGTGATTTGGTATGTGTGGTCTGGAATGCAAAACGCCCAACCGGTTGTCTGGTTGGGCGTTTTGTTTGAATAAGGTCTCGACGATTTCCTACTTTCGCATGGGCAATCCACACTATCATCGGCGTTACCTCGTTTCACGGTCCTGTTCGGGAT
>JAEUMY010000005.1 GCA_016791265.1 Betaproteobacteria bacterium | reverse complement strand
ACGAGCGGGAGCACCAAACTGACCCACAGGCTCTCCAGAAGTGGTCGCCTCAAGTCTTGCCAGCATCATCCCGCCCGGCCGATTCTGCTTCGCCACTACACCGAAACTCGTCGACTTTGGCAAGATACGAGGTCTTGCAATATAGCATGGACAATGGGGTCAGGTCTTGCAATATAGCATCTGCGAATATTCGCACTGCGAAGCCCCCTGAAGAATGACACCACCCTGGTCGACCCGCAAGAAAAAAGGGCGCGACTCGTATCGCGCCCTCCCCTTGGTTCCAGCAGAAAGCAAAGCTCTACCGCTTCACCCTCGGATAAGCCGGCACCTCCACCTTCGGCAGCGGCTGCTTCGCGAGCTTCTCCTCCAGCACCTTGATCGCCGCCTCCAGCTGCGCGTCCTCGCCTTTGTTGGTGGCAAACGGCAGGTTATCAACGACGATGTCGGGCGCAACACCTTTGCCTTCCACGATCCAACCTTCGCCGGGCACGAACTGGCCGGTCTCGGCGGAGCGGGCGATGCCGTTGTCGACGAGGCGATTCTGATCCGACAGCCACACACCAGCGCCTGAGGTGCGCGTGCCGACGAGTGTGGCGATGCCGAGACGCTTCAAGCCTTCGGCCATGGTTTCGCCATCGGAATACGTGTCCTCGTTGATGATGGCAACGACGTGGCCGCGGAACGCGAGTTGCTGGTTGTAAAAGGTGCGCGGCGATGAACGCGGCTTCCACCAGGCCCAGGCGCGGCGGAGCAGCTTCTCGATGAGCATGCTGTCGATGGAGCCGCCGTTGTTGTTGCGCAGATCGATGATGAGGCCCTCGCGCTGGAACACGGGATAGAACTCGCGCGCCCAACGGCCGAGATCGGGCGGGGTCATGGCCTGCAGGTGCAGGTAGCCGAAGCGGCCCTTCGATTTCTCTTCCACGCGCGCCTTGCGCTCCCATTCCCAGGTGAGATAGCGCAGTTGCGCGTCGCGCTGGGTGGAGATGGGGGTGACGATGACGTCGCGGGATTTGCCGGCCGCATCCTTCACCGCCAACAGCACCTGCTTTCCGGCCTGATTGCGCAGCAGATCACCGGGCACGGTCTTGGCGATTGCGACACCATTGATGTGGGTGATGACCTCGCCGGGCTTCACCGGGTTGGCGGGCTGGGCGAGCGGGCCGTTCTCCTCGGGCAACTCGGGGTCGCCGCTGTACAGGCGGTCCACGCGCCAGCCATCGGCCACTTTGCTGAGATCGGCGGCGAGTGCAGCGACGTCAATCTCGTCCGGGCCCTTGCGCAGCTCCGCGCCGCCCACTTGGCTATGCAGCAGCGAGAGCTCGGAAATCATCTGGGCCAGCACATCGTTCAGCTCGGCGCGATCATTCACGCGGCGGGCCAGTGGTTCGTACTTGGCGCGCATGGCTTTCCAGTCCACGCCATGCATGGCTTTGTCGTAGAAATAGTCGCGATGCATGCGCCAGGCGTCGATGAACATCTGCCGCCATTCCTCGCGCGGATCGAGATCGAAGGTGAAATCACGCAGGTTGACGACGAACTTGCCCAAGTCCGGCGGCGCCTTGGCGCCGGCATCAACCACCCAGAGGTCGTTGGCCTTGCGCAGCAGCACTTTCTTGCGGTCGCGAGACAGCTCGTAGCCGCGCAGATCATCGAAGAAGAGTTCGACCGTGGGCGGGGTGAGGCCGACGGGCTCGATGGCCACAGTGCGCAACGCGCGACGCGGCTGCGGCGCACCTGGGTTGGGCTCGCTGGTCACGAAGTAGAGGCGCTTGCCGTCGGTGGCGAGCTCGTTGTAGTTGCCGGCAGGCACGGGCACCTCGTACAAGCGTGTGGTGAGGCCGGGGAGATCGATAACGATGGGTTTCGGCGCCGGCGGTGTGGCCGCGGCGGCAGGCTTGGCGGCGTCGGCCTTGGGAGCATCCTTTGCGTCAGCTTTCGGTGCATCGGCTTTGGTGGAAACTTGGGCCCCGGCGGGTTTGCCAGCATCGGCCGGGGCGACGGATGCAGGTGCGTCCGGCTTCTTCTCCGGCTCGGCCTTCTGCAGCTCGTCCTTCGGCTGGAACGGCCACTGCGCGTCCTTGGCCAACGCCAGCGCATAAATTTTGGTCTGGCGGTCGAACACCGTGCCCATGTTGCGCTGGCCCCAGGGGCTGCCGACCAGCGGTGTCAGCGTGCGCGCGGAGAGGAACCACAGCCACTTGCCGTCCGGCGAAAACGCGGCCGAGCGGGCGTGATAGCGGTCGCTGGTCAGCACGGTTTTCTTGGCTGTCGTGATGTCGACCAGCCAGATTTGCTCAAACTGGTTTTCAGCAGCGGTCGAGTAGGTGAGCCACTTGCTGTCCGGCGACCACTCGAAATCGGAGTAGCCGAACTGCGTGCTCTGGTCGAGTTTCTTGTTTTCGCCGGAGGCGACATTGAGCAGATACAGGTTCTGGTCCTTGTCGGCATGCACAATCCACTTGCCATCGGGCGACACGGAGAAGCCCTGGCGCAGCACCGTGGCGCCGCTCGTGAGTTGCTTGCTCTCACCGACGCCGTTGGCGGGATAGCGGGTCAACTCGAACTCGCCGCTCGCATCCGAGAACGCGACCACGCTCTTGCCATCGGGCATGAAGCGCGCTTCGCGGGCACGAGTGGTCGATGAGCGCGTGACTTCCACGCGGCGGCCCGCACCGACCGGGGCCACGAACACTTGGCCGCGCGCGGTCAAAGCCACGCGGTCGCCCGTGGGCGAGAGTGCGAGGTTGGTGACGTAGTCCCAAGGATTCTTCACCCAGCGCGCGCGCGCCTGGTCGAAGTCGCCGTTCAAGACGACGTTGAGAGCGCGATCCTGATTGTTCTGCACTGCGAATATTCGCAAGTCGGCGCCCAGCTGATAGACGACGTTGCCGTTGTCGAGCGCGGCACTCTTGATGTCCCAGCCGGCGTGGCGGGTGTGCTGCTTCAGGTCCTTGCCCGTCGGGTTCATGGACCAGAGGTTCATGCTGCCATCCCGGTCGGAGAGGAAGTAGACGCGGCCCTGCCAGCACATCGGTTGGCGGCTGGTGCCGGCGTAGTCGGCGGTGAGGGCAGTCGCCTCGCCTTTGCCGTCGAATTTCCACAGGTTCTGCGCGCGGCCGCCCGTGTAGGCCTTGACGTTGTCGGAGAGCACGCTGCGGCGGGTGAAGATGAGGTCGCCGCCCAGGTAGCAGCCTTCAGCCGCCTCCGCGAGCGGGAGCGATCCGCGCTCACCCGTCTTCGGGTCCAGCGTGTAAAGACGCGTGCCGGGCTTGCCGCTGTAGCGGGACGATGAGTAGAGAATTTTGCCGTCCGGCGTCCAGCCTTGCACCCGCGCCGAGTTGCCGCCGTCATGGGTGAGGCGCTTGGGCGTGCCGCCGGTGAGCGGCATGACGTACACCTCGGCCGGGCCTTCATAGCGGCCGACGAAGGCCAGCCACTGGCGGTCTGGGGAGAGGTAGGGAGTGCTCTCCAATTCGGGATGCGTGGTGAGGCGCACCGCCTGGCCGCCGCCCGCAGGTGCCCGCCAGATGTCGCCTTCGGAGACGAACACCACGGTGTCGCCGGCCATCGCCGGCATGCGGAAATAGGTGGCGCCTGCCGGTGCGGCGGCGGCTGCCAAGGTGAGACAGGCGGCGGAAAGCGCGCGGCGAACCGCGCGCCAGGAACGTGTGGTCATGCATCCTCCCTGCGAGTTTTTATGTGCCAAAGCGCACGATTGTAGCGACTGGCAAGAGCGGCGCACGTAGCAAAGCGTGGCAGAATTCCGGTATGTCCGATGACCGCGCCGCCCCGCTCGATCTTTCCCGCGCCAAGCGGGTGCTGGTCACCAAGCTCCGCCACCACGGCGACGTGCTGCTCGTGAGCCCGGTGTTCAGCCTGCTGAAGGCGCGCGCGCCGCACCTGGAGATCGATGCGCTGATCTACGCCGAGACGGCGGACATGATCAGCCTGCATCCAGCGGTGAGCCAGGTCCACATGATCGACCGTGAGTGGAAGAAACGCGGTGTCGCCGTGCAGGGTGCGAAGGAGTGGCAACTGCTCCGCGCCATGGACAAGCGCCACTACGACCTCATCGTGCATCTCACCGAACATCCGCGCGGCGCGTGGCTCTCGCAGATCCTGCGGCCAAGATGGAGTGTCGCGCCCCAACACGACCGCGCGTTGTGGAAGCGCTGCTTCAGCCACGTGTATCCGATCCCCCGCCACACGCCCCGCCACACGGTTGAATCGAATCTCGATGCGCTGCGCCGTCTTGGCATCATCCCGACCGAGGCCGAGAAGAAGCTGGTGTTGGTGCCCGGCAAGGCGGCCGACGACAAGATCGACGACATGCTGCGCCAAGCCAACGTGCAGCGCGGGAAGTTCATCCACATCCACCCAACGTCGCGCTGGTTTTTCAAGACCTGGCCAGCCGAACGCGTGGCGGATCTCATCCTGGAATTGGGCAAGGCAGGCCATCGCGTCGTGCTCTCCGCAGCGCCCGCGCAGAACGAACGCGCCATGATCACCGCCATCAAGGAGCGACTGAAAGCGCCGGTGGTGGATTTCACCGGCATGCTGTCGCTGAAGGAGCTGGCGGCACTCACGTCGCGGGCACGGCTCTTCATCGGCGTCGACTCGGCGCCGATGCACATGGCCGCGGCCGTGGGCACACCGACGGTCGCGCTCTTCGGCCCGTCGGGTGAACACCAGTGGGGACCGTGGGGCGTGCCGCATCGCCTGGTCACGTCCGACCATCCCTGCCGCCCCTGCGGCAACGACGGCTGCGGCGGCAGCAAGGTGAGCGAATGCCTCACCACGCTGCCGGTGGAGCGGGTGCTGGCGGCGGCCAACGAACTGCTGGCTGCGGGCTAATCAAATCATTCAAAGCGCTGCGATGCTTAGAAAATTTCTACTGATGCTCGGCATCGGACTCTCGACCAGCACCCATGCTTCTGGCTCGACGTTCCATAGGCCTTACGCAGAAGAGCACATCAACTTCCTTTACAACCTGCTTTTTTGTGACAACGTTGCACTTTTCAGGTCGACGAGTACCGACGGGGAGAGCGATCTTTGGAAATCGCTTCTGGCCGAACAGCCGGATCTAGACAAATTGGAGAAGATCGCACGCAACGAGAATGAAGAAGGGCGTACTCGTGCAATTGCCTTTAGTCGCCTCCGGGCCGCAGGCAAGCAAGTTCCTTCAAAGCAGTTGCTTGGTTTGATTGTCGAAGTCCCGCAGGACAAGGGGTTGGACGTACTTGCCGCTTTTTCAGATGGCGGGGTCCGGTACTTGAACCAATCTGGAAAGGTACTTATATACGAAGCCCCAGGACATCCCGTAGAGCTATTGGCGAAAGAGTTGATCGTCGTGGCTCAGCCCGTCGTTAATAAGCTAGGCGCGTGGGAGAAAGAACGGCTACCTCCCCCTCGACGCGGGTACGTTCGACTCACCTTCTTGGCTTCTGACGGACTTTATTTTGGTGAAGGGCCGCTCAACGCGATGGACAAAGATCCCATGGGCGGTCCTATTTTGGCCAAAGCGACTCAGTTGCTTCAACAAGCTATAGCGAGCGCTGGCAAGTGATTACTCGGGACCGGCTCTCGCTTTGTAGTGCTCGATGAAGGTCGTGCTCATCCGCAGCCGCTACAACCCGTTCGGCGGCGCGGAACGGTTCATCGAGAATGCGCTGGGCGCGCTGACCGAGGCCGATGTCGAACTGACGGTCATCACGCGCAAGTGGCCCACCAATGCCAACGCGAATATTCGCAATCGGATTGTTGACCCGTTCTACCTCGGCAGCTGGTGGCGCGATGCCGGGTTTGCCAAGGCTGTATGTGCGGCGCTCGCCGAAGAGAAGTTCGACCTCGTGCAGTCTCACGAGCGCATCGCCTGCTGTGACGTCTACCGTGCAGGCGATGGCGTGCATGCCGAATGGCTCGCGCAGCGGAAGCGCGTGACCAGCCTCGGCAAGCAGTTGTCGGTGAAGCTGAATCCGCACCATCGCTTCCTGCTCAGTGCCGAGCGCGAGTTGTTCACCTCGCCGCGATTGAAGGCCGTGATCTGCAATTCCGAGATGGTGAAAGGCGAAATCGAACGCCACTTCGGCACCGCGCCGGAGAAACTGCGTGTGATCCGCAATGCAGTGGATGCCGACAAATTCCACCCTGGACTGAAGGAAGCGTTTCGAAAAGACGCGCGCAAGACTGCGAATATTCGCAAGGCGGCGCCCACGTATCTCTTCGTCGGTTCGGGCTTCGAGCGGAAGGGGCTGGTGGCCTTTCTCATCGCGCTGGCCGATCTGCCGGATAACGCACGCGGCATCGTGGTGGGCGCGGACAAGCGCCTCGTCGCGTTTCAGGCGTATGCCGACCAACTGGGTCTCACGGACCGCGTGTACTTCACCGGCGGCGTGGAGGACGTGCTGCCCTGGTACGCGGCGGCGGACGTGTTCGTGCTCCCAACACTCTACGACCCGCTGCCCAACGCGGTGCTTGAGGCCATGGCCTGCGGGCTGCCCGCCATCACCTCACCCACCTGCGGCGCGGCGGAGCTGATCGAGGAAGGCAAGGAAGGCTTCGTGCGCGATGCCATCGACGGGCCGGCCTACGCGGACGCCATGCAGCGCGCGTACGACAACCGCGAAGTCATGGGTGCCGCAGCGAGGGAACGCGTGCTGCCGTTCACGCCGCAGCGCATGGCGGCGGAGTATGTGGCGCTGTATCGGGAGCTGCTCGGTCTTGCGCCAGGCTAAGCCCGTACAATTCGCCCCCATGAGCACGCCTTCTTCCGGCCAACTTTACAAGCGCCTGCTTGATCATGTGAAGCCTTACCGCCTCGCCTTCTACGGCGCGGTCGTGGCGATGGCCATCACGGGTGCGGCCAACGGCGCGCTCGCGTGGTACTTGAAAGAGGTGATCGACAAGCTTTTCGTCGAGCGCGACGCCGCGATGATGGTGTTGATCCCCGCCGGCATCGTGGTGATTTTCGTGGTGAGCGGCATCGCGAGTTTTCTTTCCGGCTACGGTGCGCAATGGGTGGCGAATCGAGTCATGTACGACTTGCGCGTGGAGATGTTCGCGCAGCTAGTCCGCCTGCCGGTGAATCACTACGACCAGCACACGTCGGGTAGCTTGATGTCGAAAATCGCCAATGATGTGCAAGGTGTCGCGGCCGCCTCCACCACCGCGCTCACATCGCTGGTGCGGGACAGTGTGACGCTGGTCGGCCTGCTCGCGGTGATGTTCGCCATCAACTGGAAACTGTCGCTGGTGACTTTCGCCGTCGTGCCGCCGATCGCGTTCATCGTGAACGCGTTCAGCAAGCGTCTGCGCCAGATCAGCCGCGAGTCGCAAAAGGCCAACGCGACGATTCTCGAAGCGCTGGACGAAAGCATTTCCGCGCAGCGCGTGGTGAAGATTTTCGGTGGCCAGGCCACGGAGGAGAAGCGTTTTGGCAAGGCGGCCAACAAGGTGCGGCAGTTCAACATGAAGCAGGCCGCCGCCGCCGCCGCAGGGGTACCCGTCATACAGATTGTCGTGTCTGTCGGCATCGCCTTCTTGCTGTACTTCGCGGCCACGCAGTCCGTCGGTGCAAGCCAGACCACGGTGGGCGAGTTCGTGGCTTTCATCACCGCGACCATCGCGCTCATCGAACCCATCAAGCGCCTCACCAGCCTGAACGAGCACATTCAGCGTGGCCTCGCCGCGTGCGAAAGCGTGTTCGGCCTGATCGACGCGAAACCAGAGCCGGACACGGGCTCGGTGACGCTCGCCAACGCGCGCGGCGACATCCGCTTCGACAGTGTGAAGCTGGTCTACCGGGACGATTCAGCGCCGGCGCTGGACGGTGTGTCGCTCGACATCCGCGCCGGCGAAACCATCGCGCTGGTCGGCGCGACCGGATCGGGCAAGAGCACGCTGATCCACCTCATCCCGCGCTTCTACGCGCCCTCGTCCGGCGCTGTGCTGATCGATGGACACGATGTGCGCGACGTGACGCTCTCCAGTCTGCGCGCCGGCATTTCGCTGGTGAGTCAGGACATTCGCCTCTTCAACGACACGGTCGCGGCCAACATCGCCTACGGCCCGATGGCGGGTGCGAGCGAGGACGCGATCAAGTCCGCAGCGATTGCAGCACACGCCTGGGAATTCATCGAGCGTCTGCCGCAGGGTTTGAACACACCCATTGGCGAAAACGGCGCGCAGTTGTCCGGCGGACAACGCCAGCGCATCGCGATTGCGCGTGCGCTGCTCAAGAACGCGCCCATTCTGTTGTTGGATGAAGCCACGAGCGCGTTGGACACGGAATCGGAACGGCAAGTGCAACTGGCTCTGGAACAGTTGATGCAAGGCCGCACGACGCTCATCGTGGCGCATCGACTGTCCACCATCGAGAAGGCCGACCGCATCGTCGTGCTGGATCACGGCCGCATCGTGGAGATCGGCTCGCATCAGGCGCTGTTGGCGAAAAGCGGTTTCTACGCCAACCTGCATCGCCTGCAGTACGGTGGTGCCGCCGCGGCTGCAGTCGAAGCATGAAGCCGCTGCACATCCTGCACACCGAGGCGTCGCTGGGCTGGGGCGGACAGGAAATCCGCATCCTCACCGAGGCCGAGGGCATGATCGCGCGCGGACATCACGTCACGCTGATCGCGCCGCCGGACGCGAATATTCGCAGGGAAGGCGAGGCGCGCGGCATCCCCACGCTGGCGTTGCCGATCGGCAAGAAGCGTCTCGGCGGCCTGTTTGAGCTGCGCAAATGGTTGAAGACCCACCCGTGCGATGTCATCAACACCCACAGCTCCACGGACACCTGGCTCGCAGCGCTCGCCTGCGCGACGCTGAGCGATCCGCCACCGCTGGTGCGCACGCGCCACATCTCGGCGCCCGTGCCGGACAACTTTTCCTCGCGCTGGCTGTACAACGCCGCCACCCGTTTCATCGCGACCACCGGCGAGAAACTGCGCGAACAAATGATGCGGGAAGTGCATGTCGCGGCCGGGCGCGTTGAATCGGTGCCGACCGGTATCGACCTCACGCGTTTCCATCCCGATGATCGCGCGGTGAAGCGTGCTGAACTCGGCTTGCCCGCCGACGCCTTCATCGTCGGTATCGTGGCGACGCTGCGCAGCTGGAAGGGCCATCGCTATCTGCTGGAGGCGCTGCAGCCGCTCACAGACATCCACCTCGTCGTCGCGGGCGACGGTCCGCAGCGCGCCGCGCTGGAAGCGCAGGTGGAATCGCTCGGCATGAAGTCGCGCGTGCGCTTCGTCGGCAATCAGAAGAACGTGCCGCCCTGGCTGCAATCGTTCGACATTTTCGTGCTGCCGTCCTACGCCAACGAAGGCGTGCCGCAGGCGTTGATGCAGGCCATGGCCTGCGGGCTGCCGGTCGTCAGCACACCGGTGGGCAGCATCGACGAGATCGTCACCGATGGCGAAACCGGGTTGATGGTGGCGCCCCAGGATGTGATCACGCTCCGCGCAGCCATCGAGAAGCTCAAGTCCGATGCGCCGCTCCGCAGCGCCCTCGGCGCGGCGGCATTGGCCCGCGCGCGGGAACGGTTCAGCGCGGATCTGATGGTTGCGCGCATGGAGCGAATATTCGCACTGGCGGCGGCGGGCGCGACTCGGCTGGACGGGGCCGGCGCGTCCGGCGACTGAACCCGGATATGACGCGGTTCCGAACGCGCGCCACGATTGTCGCCCGCGCGCTCGCCAGACGACTTGCCGGTCCGCGCGTCCGGCCCGAGTCGCCGCAACGCATCCTCATCGCGCATCAGCTTCTCCTTGGCGACACGTTGATGACAGTAGCGCTGGCCGCCCGGCTGCGCGCACGATGCCAGCCTGCGACGCTCGCGATGGCGATGCCGCCGGCGTTTGCTCCGCTTTTTTCGGGGCGGCCTTACGGTGTGGAGGCGATTGCGTTCTCGCCGCGCGACCCGGCCAGCGTGCAGGCTGCGCTGGCGACCGGAGAGCCCGGTTGGGATTGGGCGCTTTTGCCGGGCGACAATCGCTTCAGTTGGCTCGCTCAGGCGATGAATGCGCGCTGGATCAGCGGGTGGCGCGATGACCGTCCGGCACACAAGAACTGGTGGGTGGACGAGCCCCTGCCGTGGCCCGCGGCGCCTGACGCGCTGGGCGACATGTGGGCGGACCTGATCGAGGGTCCGGCTTGCGAGTATTCGCGGACGGATTGGCCCGCGCCGACCTGCGCACCGTTCACCCAGCCGGATGCGCCCTATGCCGTCCTGCATATCGGCGCCAGCAATCCCAGAAAATTCTGGCCCGCGACACATTGGCAGAAACTGGCGGGAGAGTTGCAGGCGGCGGGATTGACCGTTGTGCTGTCTGCTGGACGCGGTGAGGAGGCGCTCACCCGCGCAGTTGACCCTGCGGGCAATTTCGTATCTTTCGCGGGCCGGCTTGATCTGGCCCAGTTGTTCGCGCTGGTTCGCGATGCAGCGGTGCTGATCGCGCCGGACACGGGCGTCGCGCACTTGGGCAAAGTCACGGGCACACCCACGGTCGCACTTTTCGGACGCGGACCCACGGCGATCTATGCACGCGGGCGCTTTTGGGCCAGCATGCCGTTTCGCGCGGCCGTGCTGGATGAGCTGCCCCCGCGTCCACAGACCACGCTCTTTCGCCGCCCGTTTGCCTGGCTGCCGGAGGCGTCGGCCACGACTTTGAACCAGGCGGACGTGAGGTACGGCAGCGGCCCCGCGTTTGTGCTGCGTCAAGCCATTGAAATCATGAAGAAAAGTCTGACCTGACGGCGCACTTTCGCGAGACTCCCAACTGTCGTCATTTCCCGACAAAAAAGCGCTTGCAACGCCCTGTTTGCGCGGCTAAATTTCTCAAAACTGCGATGCATTGCGCTTGCTCGCCGTACCGTGCTTGCGCGAATTTTGCTTGGATGCATTCAGTTGAAACCCCCGCCCCGGTTGCCGGTCTGAGCAATGCTCTCCGCAACCCGGTGCAAGCCGGCACCCACTCGTCGGCAGAACAGGAAATGGTCATGAAGGTCTCTCTCCGCTCGCTGCCACGCCTTTGTGTGTGGGCAGCAGGTCTCGCCGCCGTCACCGTTGCGATCAGCCCGCTTGCGGCCCACGCGCAACTGAAGATGAGTGGCGAGCCGGTCAAAGCCACCAAGAGTCAGGCGGCGCTGAGTTTGCGGCAGCCGAATCTGTCCGAGTTGGAGGCGGCCGTGGTGCGGATGGGACCCGCCAACGCCAGCGAGATCAATGCGATTCAGGAACGCAACGCCACGTTGCAGCAGAAGTCGATGCAGGTTGGCATCGTGCGCAAGTTGAAGGATGAGTTTCTGGTGAGCCCGACGCTTCGTTGGGTCGCGCACAACGACGGTGGCGGCATTTCGCGCTTGGTCGTAAGTTCTCAGGACGCCAAAGCGCTGCGAGTCGGACTGGATGTCACGGGGCTGCCTGATGGCGCTGAGCTTCGCTTCGCCAACGCGGCGGGCGAGGTGACCTACGCCGCCACAGCCGCCGACATCCGCGAAGCCCGCCGTGAAAGCACGACTTACTGGACACCGCTCACCGTGGGCGCCGAGCAGATCATCGAAGTCTATGTTCCGCCGGGGCAAAGCGCGGCCGGTGTGCGCATCAACGTGGACAGCGCCTCGCACCTATTCGCCTCCCCGAACGACGGCTTCAAGACGGCCAAGGCGCTGGGCGATTCCGGCACTTGCAACGTGGATGTGCGATGCGAGCCGCAAACCACGGCTTTCGTGAACGCCAAGAATGCCGTCGCGTGGATGCAGTTTCAGGCCACCTGCGGCACCGGCGGCGCGTTGGCCTCCTGCATCTGCACCGGCACGCTGCTCAATGATGGCGACACATCCACGCAGATTCCCTACTTCTACTCGGCCAATCACTGCATCGGCACGCAAACCGAGGCCAGCACCTTGAACACGATTTGGAGCTACGAGCGGAGTGCCTGCGGCGGCGGTTCCGCATCGACCAGCAACATCGTGGCCGGAGGCGCCGATCTGCTCTACAAGGAGACCAACCGTGACGCGCTGCTTTTGAAGTTGCGCGGTTCGCCTCCGTCAGGCGCGTTTTTCGCCGGCTGGGACGCCAACACCATCACCGAAGGCACAACCTTCACCGCCATTCACCATCCGCGCGGCGACGCGAAGAAGGTCTCGAAGGGGCGGTTCGTCGGCTTCACCCCGCTGTCTGAATTCGCCAATCAGCAGTTCACGACGGCTGCCTGGACCAGTGGAACCACCGAAGGCGGATCAAGCGGCTCGGCCATTTTCACTTTCGCCGACAACGAGTACTTCGTGCGCGGATCCCTCTACGGTGGTTTCGCCGCATGCAGCAACGCGGGCAATGTGGACAACACCAACAATCGCGACTGGTATTCCCGCTTCGATCAGGTTTTTCCGAATATTCGCAAGTATCTGGCGGTGGATTACTCGGGATCCTGGAGCGACCCGACCGAGGACGGCACCGGCATCTCGATCATCCAGGGCGAGTCGAGCGGGACGCTGGGCATCATCTGGTACCAGTACACGGCGGCACCCGAGAGAAAACCCATCTGGTTCTTCTTCTCCGGCAACTGGACCGGCATCAACACGTTCAATGGTTCGTGGATTCAGCTGTCACGCACCGGCTACACCGAGCCTTACAATCCAGCCATCGCCAGCAGCCAAGTGGTGGGCTCGGCGACCTTCACCTTCACGTCTCCGACCACGCTCACCATGAGCTACACGATGTCTGGCGGATTGAGGGGCACGAAGAACCTTGTCAGACTGACCTTCTAGGCCCGGACAGCGGATTCGTCAGACGGCCCGGTCCGGCTTCCGCCGGCTCGGGCTTTTTGTTTAAGGTCACGCACGCTTCTCTGCTAGCAAGTATTGGACACGCTTTCCATTTCCATCGTGAGTCACTTCAGCCCGCGTGACGCGCTGCAACGCACGCTGGAGTCGCTGACCACAGCCGTTTCACTGGCTCTCACGGCCGGACAGCTCGCCTCAGTGAAGCTTGCCTTGATTGACAACAGCCAATCGGTCTCCGAGGCAACCGCCCTGCAGCAACTGCTGGAGATGCCGGAACTTGCCGGGCTCTCGCCACACCTCATTCAAGCTCCGGACAATCGCGGCTATGGCGCAGCGAACAATCTCTCGATTCTGCATGCGGCATCCGATTTTCACTTGATCCTGAATCCTGACGTGGTGCTCGATGAAGGTGCGATCAGCGCGGCGTTGGCAGCCATGCACGCCCATCCCGCCTGTGTGTTGCTGACGCCCAGAGCAGTCGATCGGTCCGGGGCCGTCCAGCATGTCGCAAAAGACAAGCCAGGCGCCATCACTTTGCTGGCTCGCGCGCTGCCTCTCTCGCCGCGGCTCAAGGATCTGCTCGGCAATCGACAATACGAACTGCGCGACATGCTGGTAAACGCACCGACAACCGGTCGCTTTCTCGCAGGCGGTTGTTTCATGTTCTGTCGCACGCATGCATTGCAGCGCGCGGGTGGCTTTGACGAAGGCTACTTCATGTACTTCGAGGATTTCGACCTGTCAGCCAGGCTGACGCGCGCGGGTGATGTCCTTTACTGCCCCGCTGTGTGCATTGTTCATGGTGGAGGTGGCGCGGCGGGCAAGGGATTTCGCCATATCCTGTGGTTCAGCAGATCGGCCGGGCGTTTCTTTCGCCAGCACGGGTGGCGCTGGAAGAGCTGATGAAAGCCGGGCGCCCCGAGCGGGCGAGCGCGATCAATCCCATTCGTACGGAACCTTGACCACGCCGAGATAGCGCTGCCCGCCCTTCACGGCAAGCGGAATTTCCGCCGTATCCGTGACGCGAAGCGCCTCAGGATCCAGCACGTGACCTCGAAGCGAATATTCGCCTGGCAGCAGCGTGACCGGATCAAAGCGCAGAGAGAATCCGAAATGATCGTCGCCGCTTCGCACCAGCGCATGATGATCGACCTCGGTGGAGGTCGCGAATACACCCGACCCATCACGCTTGACCAGCGCGATCGCGACGGTCGGCACCCGGCCATCCGGCGAATAAGCTTCACCATGCACGTGCAATGCGGCGCCATGCTCCACAGTAATGGGCTGGTCGCCACTGGTCTGCGCGTGAAATCGCGTGAAACGATAGCTTGCTGCGGATGCCTCAGCTACAGCGGAAGGCGTCTCTGCGCGCGGCGCTTCCCGCGCATCCTGCCAGGCGAGGTAGGCTTGCACAACACTCGCTGCGGGCCCCGTCATGCGCACGCGCCCCCTCTCCAGCCAGATGGCCTGCGTGCATAGCTTTTGCACGTGGTACATGACATGCGAACACAGAAGCAGTGTGCCACCGTCGGCAAGATAGGACTCCACCCAGCGCGAGCACTTGCGCTGGAAGGCTTCGTCGCCGACAGCCAGCACCTCATCGGCGATCATCACATCCGGCTTCAGCGCCGTGGCAACCGCGAAGCCCAGACGAACGACCATCCCGGACGAGTAGTGTTTCACCGGCTGGTCGATATGCATCCCAATGTCGGCGAAGTCGATGATCCCGGCCTCGCGCGCCTGCGTTTCGTCCCGGTTCAGGCCATGGAGTGCGCATGCAAGTGCTATGTTTTCGCGACCGGAGTACTCGGGATTGAATCCGGCGCCCAGTTCGAGCAGGGCGCCGACGCGCGCATTGACTTCGACGACGCCGCCTGTGGGCTGAGAAACGCCAGCGATGAGCTTGAGCAAGGTCGACTTGCCGGCGCCGTTCTCGCCAATCAGCGCGACAGACTGGCCAGCACGCACATCAAAGCTAACGTTCTGCAGCGCGGCATAGCCCTCGACCGCACCGCTGCCAGTGAGCAGGCGCCGGACCAGCTTCCAGCGCTGCGCAGTCGTGGCGACGGCTGGGTAGACCTTAGCCGCATCGCGCACTCGGATAAGCAGGCGTCTTTCCGCACTCGAATCCACCGGTGCCAGCGGTGCCGACACGTTTGTCATTTCCACGCCACTCACAACAGATCCTCTGCGAAGGCGGCGACCTTGAGATACAGGCGTCGGCAAATCCAGCACCCCACTGCCGTCGCCACCAAGCCCGCGATGTCGTATGCACCAGGCAGCGCGCCGTTCAGGAGCGCATCGCGCTGCCGTTCTACCCACCAGGCCATGGGATTGGCTGTGATGAACGGACGTACTTCCTCTGGGACAAGGGTGATGGGGTAGAGAATCGGAGTCGCATAGAACAGGATCAGGAACAGCGGTTGCACAGCATGCTCAAGATCGCGCCAGACGAGCTGAATGGAGGCAAGCAGGAACCCCAGACCCATGACGACCGTGAGAAGGGTCGCGACGCTCAGCACCGCGAGGGGCAGTCCGTCAAAGCGCAGCTCCGCGCCCGCAAGGGTGAGGCAAGCCAATACTGCAACATAGCCTGCAAGGTGGATCATTGCACTGGCCAGTATGCATACTGTCACAGGCAAGTCGCGACGCAGTGTTGTCTTGCGCACAAGCGCGGCCTGCGCCCGCAGGGCAGTCATAGCGCGCAGCAGCCCCTCCTGCAGCAGAAACCAGGGCCACAGCGTGATCGCTACAAACGTAATGTACGCGAGAGGTGTGTCGTATCCGGTAAGGCGGACGCGAAAGATGAAGGCGAAAACCAAGGCATAGAGTGCCAGCATGAGTACCGGCTGCAGCAGAGCCCATCCAAGTCCGGCAGATGTGCCGGCGTAGCGATCTCGAAGCTCGCGACGAAGCATGGACAACAGCAGCCAGCTTGACGGCGAAGCGGTCGGTGCGGGCGAAGCGTTTTCGGTCATGGCTTGGCAACAGAGGAGGCGCTATGCACATGGCCTCGGCATGCCGAGTCGCTGACGACGAGCGGACCCTTCATTCCTTGTACACTCGGCGCCACGCCCAAGTCTTGAAGTTGAACCATGGGAGTGATTTTCTCACACGCCATCAGGGCCGGTTGGCGCGGTACATTTTTTTGTCATGAGCATATCCTCAATTTCCTCAGGTGCCTGGCGAACGCAAGTCGGCGCCGCATTGGCTGCGGGTCGCATCACGGATGCGCTGTCGATTCTGCGCGAAGCCTCTTCGAGCACACCAGGCAGCGCGGATATCTGGAGTGCTCTGGGTGCGGTGGCGCTGCAGAGTGGCGAGTTAGCGGAGGCGGAGTCGGCACTTCGTCGATGCCTGGGCCTTTTGCCAGGGCATGTCGACGCGAGAGTCAACTTGGCCAGCTTGCTCCTGAGTCTGGGTCGCACGTCCGAAGCGCTCGGCGAGTTGAAGCAGGCGCATCAGTACGATGCGAGTCATGCTGGCGCGTGGTTGCTCCTAGCGCGAGCAAGACTGGTGTTGGGAGACGCTTCCGGCGCGGAACGGTGCCTTCGCCAGGCAGAGTCCATCTTGCCCGATCTGCCAGCTCACGCACTGTTCCAGCTTGCCGGTGTCTTGCAGGAGCGCAAGGCCTTTGCGGATGCCAAACCTTACTATCAGCGCGCCATCGCGAAGGAGCCGACGAGCTTCCTATATCGAGGTAACTACGCAGACATGCTTTGCAGCATTGGGGAGCTGGATCAGGGCTTCTCACAGCATCGCGAGGTGCTCTCCCGCGAGCCCGACAGATTGCGCAGTCACCTGGCGCTCAATCTCACCTTGCCTGGCATTCATGGCGATACGAAGTCCTTGACCGAAGCGCGCGATCACTATGCAGCTGGTCTTGAAAACCTGCACGAGCGGGTTGAGATCTTCCGCCGTCTTCCAGTCACCGAAATCGAGATGGACATCCGGTGGTCGAACTATCTTCTCGCCTATCATGGACAGGATGATCTAGACCTGCAACGCAGGTTTTCAGACTTTCAGAGTGCGCTGTTGGAGGGTGCTGGGCCAACGATGAAATCGCGCCGCGCTGTTGCCGCCGATGCGCCAATCCGGATTGGTTTTGTCAGCAGCTTCTTTTACCAATGCACAGTGGGTTGGTACTTCTCCTCATGGATCAAGGACCTCGATCCCACTCGCTTCCACGCTCATATTTATTCAATTGGACCGGTACGCGACACATTGAGCGAGAGTCTGGCTGCGAACGGCGCCTTCAAGCAACTGCACCACCTGCCATTGTTCCGTCTTGCGCAGACGATTTTGGCGGACGAACTGGATGTGCTGGTGTTTCCCGAGTTGGGCCTTTGTCCAACCACCTTTACGCTCGCATGCATGCGCCTGGCACCCGTTCAGTGTGCCGGCTGGGGTCACCCCGTGACCTCCGGTCATGGAAACGTTGATTTGTACTTTTCCAGCGATCTGATCGAGCCGCCGAACGCGGCGGCGCATTATTCTGAGAGGCTTGTCCGATTGCCCGGCCTCGGGACGCGTTATCCGCGGCCCGTGAATCCCGAGCCAGTGACTCGCGCGCAGTTCAATATTCCGGAGAAAGCGCCTCTGGCGCTGATTTCGCAATCGCTGTTCAAGCTTCACCCGGACAATGACGCGCTGTATCGCCGTGTGCGTGAAGCAGCGCCGGGCGCGCACTTCCTGTTTTTCGAAGACAGCTTTGATCGCAATACCGAGCTGTTTTCCTCTCGCCTGTCGGCGCAGGGGATGGTACGCTCGCGCGACTACACCTTTCTGCCTCGCATGTCGCACGCAAGATTCCTCGGCATCAACCAGTTGGCGGATGTGATGCTGGATACGTTGCATTGGTCAGGTGGCAATACCAGCCTTGATGCGCTGGCGATGGGGTTGCCTGTAGTGACGCTGCCTGGCGCCTTCATGCGCGGGCGGCAGAGCCTCGGCATGCTAAACGTACTCCATTGTGAAGGCCTTGCTGTCGATTCTCCAACCCGCTATGTCGACTTCGCAGCCAGTCTGCTTGGAGACGCGAGTAGTCGCGATGCGTGGAGCGCGCGAATCTTGGCGGGCGCCGAGCAGCTATTTGATCAACCGGGCGCACCTGCTGCGTTGCAGTCGGCCATCGAAGCGGAAGTCAGACGACGACGCCTCGAACACTGATTCGCGCAATGCTCAGAAGCACACTGATGTCAAGAATGCATCAAGTGCTGCCAGTGGCGCCGTTTGGCCGAACAGTCTGCCGCGGCCCTGCGCGATGCGAGCCCGGATATCCGAGAGCCGCTTTGAATCGTGGGCCAAGTTCACGGCTGCCGCTGCCAAGGCGGCTGGCGATTCAATGATGAGGTCCGGCAGACCGATCATACGCAGCATCGCGGCAGATTGGCGTCCCCGCATGAATTGACCTTCGGTGGTTACGACCGGCAAACCGACAGCCAAGGCATCCAGCGTTGTGTTGCCACCCGACCAGTGCAATGTATCCAGCATGACGGTACACATTCGGTTGATTGCGAGGTACTGATCGTGGGCCACCGATGGCAGCATGCGCACCCGACCTTCGGGCGTCAGCCCGGCAAGGCGCATGGCATGCTGAAGGCGATTGATGAACTTGTTGGTCGCAACCCTGTGGCGTTCAGGTGCGAACATGACCAGCGTTCCGCCAGGGTCCTGTTTGAGCAGCTCCACAAGGACAGAGTCGTTGTCTGGGTGAATCTTGTACAACGATTGCGGAACCAGATACAGAGCACCGGCTGGCGGCAGATTGTACTCGGCGCGGTCGGCTACCCTGCCTTCCGAAGTTGGTGACGCATAGCACGTTCCCAGGCCCGGCAGGAGATGCAGCTTTTCGGCGTAGTGGTCTGCGCCGTTGACAGGCTCCATTTCTTCAGAAGACAGGAAGTAGTCTATGTCTGGAAAGCCGGTTGTGATCGGATGGCCCCAGCCCGACACCTGAACACGGGCAAGGCGTAACGCACCCAACGGAAACAGTTGTGGGTGCATCCCCATTTCGGGGTACACCAAGACGTCGAGATCATCCTCTGCGATGAGGTCGGCCAAGCGCTCCAGGTCCATGGCGTAGATGTCGCGCATTGTCTGTGCGGCTGCTTGAATGCGCTTGGTAAGCGCGTCATGGACGTTGCCGCCGTTATAGACGTGGACGTCATATTTGCCGGCAGTCAGTCCTGTGACCCAGCTCTCAAAATAGCGGCCGGCTGTGCAGGCATAGAAGTGATCGCTGATGAAGCCGATGCGCGGCGGTCCCGTCTTGCGGCGTGGCTTGGATTCCGTGTGCCCAGGCAAGGCGCGACGGACAAGAGAACGCGCGATGCTCGCATACTCTTTCTGTGGGGTCAGGTCGTCCTGCCCTTGGTAGGCGAGAAGAAAGTTGGTCCACTGGACTTCTCGCAGTAGCTGTGGCGTCGGTCGTTGAGCCAGGGTTGGCAGCGCAGTTCCAAGCGCAGTCAGCCCTTGAAGGTACTGGTCCCTGGCTTGCGCCATGTGTGCGGCGGAGTCGTAGACCATGGGGAGGCTGAGGTATCGCCCCAATGCGGCGCGAATATTCGCGGGGTCCGTCTCCGCGCTGACGCGGTAAAGTGAGACTGCAGTAGTTGTATCGCCCTGTTCCCAGCAGTACTCAGCGAACGCGTTGACGATAGGCGGATTTACCGGCTGCTTCTCGGCAGCGCGACGCAGGTACTCTGCTGCTGTTGCAAAGTCACCATTTCGGTGGCAGATGTTGCCCACCATGAACAGGCATTCTTGGTGGTCTGGTTGCTGCTGTAGCAGCTGTTGCAGATGCTGCGCCGCTTCCGCATCCCTGCCGCGAGCGATCAGGCAACGAACCAGGTTGTAGCGCGCCATGAAGTGGGTGGAGTCGGCAGCCAGCGCACGCACGAATGCCTTCTCGGCTTCAGCGGACCGGTTCAGATTAATTAGGCAAACGCCCAGATTGTTCTGGTTTGGGGCGGAGGGTTTCTGTTCAGCTGCTCGCGCCAGCAGTTGGTAGGCCTCGGTGTTGCTTCCTTGTTCGAGCCGAGTGACGCCTAGCAGACTGAGGGCCGGAAGGAAGTTGGGTTGCGCGGCCAGTGCGGCGTTCAGGCTCGCCTCTGCAGCGGATTTCTGTCCCGCATCGAGTTGCAGTTCTGCCTTCAGGGTGTGAAAGGCGGGTTGAAAGGGTTCAAGCAACAGTGCTTGTTCAACTGACTGTCTGGATTCCTGTCCTCTTCCAAGTGCGCGGAGAGCATTCGCCTTGTAGAACCAGACTAGCGCGGCACCGGGCTCGCTCTTTTCGAGGTCATTGAGAGCGGCCAGCGCCTGGGCGGGCTGTTTTGCGACGAGCAGGGATTGAACTTGGAGTAGTTGCTGCTGCAGGCTAGAGTTTGGAGTCACTTTTTTGCAGGTTGTTCTTGGATGTCCTTACGGATGCGCTCCTGCAAGTCCTGATAGGACTTGAGCTGATCTTTGTCGAGGAGTTTTTCAACTTCGGCCATGTTTGCTTCCGGGCGCTCCCGATCAATGACTGCGTTAAGCAGCTCTCGCAGCTTTGCCGTTCTATATTCATGCTCCAACTCTTCCACTATGGCGCTCCGGACATCTTCGAATGGTGTCGTTCCTGCCGGACGCCTATCTTCATAGCGAATGACATGGAAGCCAAATGGGCTTTCGACTACCGGGCTGATTTCGCCAGCCTTGGTCATCGCGAATGCCGCTTTGGCGAACGGTTCTACCATCTGGACGTAGGGGAAGAAACCCAAGTCTCCGTCATTGCGTCTGGCTGTGGGGTCTTCGCTGTACTCCTTGACCAGCAGTTTGAAGTTTTGTCCGGCAAGGGCTTTGGTTCGAGCCTCCTCTGCGCGCGCCAGAGCCTCTTCTTTGCCGCGGCTTTTTGCGGTGATCAGAATGTGTGACGCCCGTACCCGTTCGGCCTGCTGGTACTTTGCTTGGTTGAGGCGGTATCTCTCGCGTGCAGCGCTGTCGAGATCGGGTACCTTGATGCGGCGCGTGAGCTCGGCCGAGTACATGGAAAGCAGCTTCTGTTGTACGAAATAGTCCAGTTCCGCCTTGACGTCCGGTTGATCTACGTAGCCTGTATCGCGGGCTTCCTTCAGAAGTGCGTGATTGAGAATCAGTTTTTCGATGGTGCGCTGGATTCGTTCCATGCTTGTTGAGTATTGAAGCCTTGCTTCGGGCGGCGCGTTGCGCTTCTCGGCTTCAAAGTGAGACTTGCGAATTTCCGTGTTTTTGCCTCGGGCAAGGACCGGGTCTTCAGCAGTTGTGCGCGCTTGGGCTTGCCAAGTAAGTGAGAGAGGGACGACGAGCAAGGCTCCGGCAATGAGAGTCTGGATTGAGGTATTCATGTGAATGAGAGTGTCGCTAAAAAATGTGCCGGCGCAGCAGAGCTGCGCCGGCAAGGATGTGAACCTGTCGTTTCTAGGACTTGGTCGCGAGAACTAGAACCGCGCGTAGAGCGGGAAGTAGGTGCATGCGCCTATGGTGCATGTGCTCGCCGGCGGAGCGATGATGTTCGGTGGCGCCGCGAAGCGGACATTGACGTAGAGGAAGCTCTGCGCACCCGGAGCCGGCAAGCGGCAGTAGTTATTGGCTTGCAGAACACTGTCCGAAGCAGGGTGTCCATTGTGGACAAAGCGCAAGGAGAATGAGCCTGAGCTGTTGCTGACCTGACACTGACGTCCTGTAACGGTATCGGTGAAGTCGCACGGATTGATGGTGATGGACAGGGTATGCATGACTCCAATCATCGACTCGTAGAGTTGGAACATTCCCTGATTGCTTAGCTCGGTTAGCGGCATGCGGAAGGCTATGGTGTCATTCGCATTTTGGCTGATCGCGGGTGAGCTCGCCGTATTCGGCGCATTGCCTGCCACCCAATCGGGATACTGGGTGACCTTGTCGCGAATGACACAGCCCGCGGCCGCCGGTGCATTGACGGTGACGGTTGCATTGGCTGGAGTGCTGCTTGTGCCGTTGCTTGCCGTGAGGGAGTAGCTATACGTTCCCGCAGTGACGGTGGTGCCAAACGTTGCTGTCGGGCTTGCAACATTGGTTGCACTCAGTGCCGGCGCCCCGCCGACGGGCGCCCAGGTAAAGCTGGACGGCGAGTTTGTGCAGTTCGCATTCAGCGTCACCGTGCCGCCGGTTCCGGCCGTCAGTGTCGCGGGTATGGCCGATGGTGTACAGACGGGTGCCGGTTGGTTCGAAACCGTGACCTGATGAGTCTGCTGACCACCAAGGCTTGCGCCGCCAGTGGGTGAGGTGATCTGGCAGGTGATGGTTGCGCTGGTTGCGCCGCCGGGAAGTGTCGGAACGGTTGAAGAGAAGGTCTTGGATGCGTTTTCTCCAATCGCCCAGTTCAATGTACCGCTGCTCGCGGGAGCAAAGGTGGGCGCGTAGGAACCACTGGGCACGCCTGTTGAAATGCAGTTATAAGCAACGCTCGATGCAGGGGCGCTCGCGCCGGCGCCAGTTTGCGCCACCGTGAAGGTGACCGACGCTTGACCGGCGACCGCTGACTGGCTGGCCGTTGTGAAGGCGATTGTGCCCGGAGTGGTCGGATCAACAACGGTGATTGTTGTTTGGTTCGGCGCTCCCGTTCCAGCGCCGGTTAGTGAGAGGTTGCACGTTCCTGCCGTAACCGCAGTGACGGTGACGGCTTTATTGTTCAGGTCAGAGTCAGAGAAGTTCACTGTGGAGCTTGGGGGTACTGTGCAGACGCCGGTTGTCAATGATGTAACAGTGCCGGTCAGCGCGTTGCCACCGCCTGTGACCCTACCCACGTTTGTGACGAGTACTTGCGTGGTTCCGCCAGTGCTCATTGAGCCATAGGACGCAGCAGTGAACTGCATGGTTCCTGCCGTCGGCGTGCTTCCGCCACTGGAACACCCGGCAGCGGTGAATGCAAAGTTTGGTACGCCGTTAGTGCCAACAGTCTTGACGTACTGCGTGTAGCTGCAGGGCGTGCCGCCATTAATGCTGAGCGTTTGTGCACTTCCGACTACGGAGTAGCACAGCGAAAGGCTGACAATTCCTAGTGCTGCGACTTTAAGTCTTGCGAGGCTGTTCATTTCCCGCTCCTAAGTTGATAGTTAAGCCTTTAAAATGAGGCCCTTAGGCGCCATTACTCCCGTAAACTCTTAGCTATTTGCTCTACCTTTATGAAGAACAAAGCTTCTTTTATTTTCAAGTATATCGTAGTTTGACTTGATCATCCATGTACTAGTTCACAGTTCAGCACCCGATATGAGCCATTTATCGGAGGCCAATCGCAGCACATCCACTGTTTTTTGCAAGTTGGACGACTCATGTTTCAAAAAAAAGGGGGCGCTTTCGCGCCCCCTTTCCTGATGCATAGTTGCAGCAATTACTGGATGTTCCGTGCGAACTTGTGCGGGAACAAGCCGCCGTAACCTTGGCCGCCAGCGATTGCCTGGATGGCAGCAAAGCCAATCACAGGAAGGCCGCGATAGCGACGGAGTACAGCGTCAGAGTGGTTGGCTGCCACGTTGCGCAGACCGCCCAGGGCGTCAGTCGTCACAACAGCGATCGGAATACCGGTGACCGCGTTGGTGCCAGCTGCCACACCCTGTCCAGGACCGTTGTTGGAAGCGGCTGCACCACGAGTCGGGTACAGCGAGATCCAGCCAGCGGTGTACTGCGGTGCTGCACCAGCGGCACCGTTGGCGGGAAGCGTCAGAGAAGCCGGGCTCGTCGAGGCAAACACGCTTGAACCAGCCGCCGTGCCGCCGTTGGGCACCACGGTCAGGACGGTGCTTTCAAAGCAAAGCTGTCCCGTGCCCGCAGGTGCGCCCACCGGGATCGGCGAGAACTGGATGCCAGCAACAGAAGCGTACGGTGCCTCTTCCCGATCATAAGCTTGCGGGAAAACCGTGTCGCAGGATTGAGCGGCACCAGCCGTTGCCGAAGCGAAGGTCTGATTGAACGGACCAACGGTCAGCGCGGTCGGCGCAGCAGCGGCAGCAGCAGCGCTGGCGGCTTGCACATAGAAGCGCTTCGTCGGAGCAGTGATTACCCAGTCCGTACGGAAACCGGTCGACACATCGTACTCGTTGTTGATGGCGCTGCGCATGAAGACTGCGGAAACTGCGTCGATTGCCTGGCCAGAGGTCGGGGCTGCGGTCCAGTCCGTGACTGTGCGAACAGCTGCGCCACCGGCGCCGTCTTCAATGAACACGTCGCTGCGCGCAGGGGAGACGTTGCGCAGATCGGGGTTCAGGTTGCCCGGATCCGAGTAGAGATCGTTGCTAGTGACCAAGCCGTCGAAGAAGAAGTTGGCCAACGCCACCGGATTGTAGGCAAACTCAACGCCCGTGGTCGTGTTGATGATGATGCCCGAACCGATAAGGCCACCAGCCGGCTGATGGAGATCGTTTGCGCCGGGGAAAAGGCCGTTCACACGAACAACAGCGCAGTTGGCAGGAGTGCCTGTCGCTGCGTGCTTGACAGCCGTTGCGACGGCATTGCCCTGCGCAGTTGAAGGAGCTGCGGCTGTGTCTGCGTTGTTTCCAACGACACCCATTTCGATGACTTCGACATAGCCCTCACGCGTACGGTCCAGCGACGCGCCACCGTTGTCGTTAAACGTACCCGCGACCTGGCCGGTGTAGTAGAAGTTAACGAATGGCTGTGCGGTTGCCGCAGTATTTCCGAGCGCCGGAGCTGTACATGAACGATCGACCGAGAAAACAGCCGCGCCCGTACCGTTGTCAACAACAGACGCAGTCCAAACGTCGCGCGGGGAGAGGAACAAGTTGAAGTCAAGGACTTCAGCGGAATTCCGACCTTCCAGGAAACGAACCTTTACAGCCTTGGTATGGTCTTGGTCGGTATTCACCACCGTAAGGCTGGTGACAAAACCGTTGCGCACGGTGTAGTACGGGTAAAGCAGCACCTGACCGGTATTGTCAGCGCTGATGTTCACTGCGCCAGCCTGCATGGAACCGGCTGCGCCGATACCTGCCAGAACCGCTGCGCACAGAGACTTAGTTTTGAACGCTTTCATGGTTTTAGTTACTCCTTCTTGAAATTAAAGTGATCACTTTAGAAGCTACAACAACAAAATTCTATAACATCAATTTTGATTTTACAAACGAAAATGCCGTCCGCAGAGAAAACGGACCCCCTACTACTGATTAAACACCAACCACCACTGGCCGGATTCTTGAAGCCAGCTTTCCTCAAAAACGGTTTCCACCTCTCCGCCGAGTCGCTTGTCCACAAGGGCTAGCGAAAGCTTAACTTTGCAGACATCCCTTTCGCACGCCGCCTCAACCACCCGAATCGCCCTCCATTCCAAGGGCCGAATCTTTGCCTTAAACATTGAGATGGGGTTAGCCACTTTGCTGCCGGGGCTCAGGAATTGGTACGCGGTATCAAAATCCTTCCTGATCATCGCATTCCAGCGCGCCACAGCTCTGTCGCCCGCTTGTTTTGCCGCCAACTCAGCCGGGTCCGTGACAACACTTACGCCGCCGCCAGCGCACCCCGGGAGCGTACCTGCCAAACTCAATAATGCAAAAACATACCAGAAAAATTTCATACTGAATTGCGAGCCACCGCAGGTGCTCGACACTCCTTCTTAAGGCTATTGAAAATTGGGGACTACGTCAAACAGAATCGCAGGCGTCGAGAATCGATTGTTGTTTTTTTGCAACGCAATGATGCTCAATAATAACAAAGGTTTAGCCCCAAGCCGCTCCTAAGCCCTGCCAATCCCGACACGCGCTCAGGCCTGCCATTACCCCGCCGTCACCAGAGAGAAAATGTCCCTTAGTGATCTGCGGCATCACTTGCCCCGCTGGGTGTCACTGGTACTCGGCGGGCTCGGAAACGCTTTCTCAAGCATCGGCATCTTTTGTCGGAGCTCGTTTGTCACTTCTCGCGCTTGTGCCTGGGTTGAGACAACTCTCGGGGTGATCAAGATTACAAGCTCCGTTCTATCCTCGGCATAGTTTTGGAGTCCGAAGGCGGCGCCAACAATCGGAATTTTTGAAAGAAGTGGCAAGCCAGCGGCGCTAATGCGCCGATTTTTGCGCATGAGACCCGCAAGAACCATGGTGTCCCCTGACGCCACGGTAGCCGATGTCTGAAAGTTACGATTGATGATGTTGGGATTGTTGGAACCCTGTCGGCTCTCGCCGATTTCGCTCACCTCCTGATTGATTTCCATGGTCACCTGCCCGCTCGCATTGATTCGGGGCGTCACAGTCAAGAGTACTCCCGTGTCCAGATACTGCTCCGTCGTGATCGTGCCGGTCGTGGTGCCTGTTGTCTGGGTACCTGTCTGGACGGAAATGCGCTCCCCAACCTTAATTTGGGCCTTCTCGTTGTCCAACGCCATGATTTGAGGCGTTGAAAGTAATTGGGCGCGACCATCCGAACCAAGCGCCTGCAATATGCCTCTGATGTCTCCACCTACCATGTTGATAAGCTGAAGGCCTGCAGTGGTCGACACAGTTGCGCGTGGATCATTCGGCAGATTGTTTGCGTTGGTTCCGACGCCTGGCGTTCGCGGCAGCACCGAAGTCAGACTCGAACTACCCGGGAATCGCAGCGCGCCGACCGTGTTGTTACGTGCATTGACAAACCATTCGATACCAAATCGGAGCTCATCGCTCAGGCGCACCTCCGCGATGAGCACCTCAACCAGAACCTGACGCCGAACCACGTCTAACTGTTTCAGCGCGAGCTCAATCTTTTCGTAGTCGGCCTGAGAGGCAATAATGAGCAGCGCATTGTTGTCCTTGTCCGCAACGACACGCACATCCTTTGAGACCAGCACACCATCACCTTGGAACGCTGAAGCGGGCGTGGCGGCTCCCGGTGCGGCAGAAGATGACGATGCAGCCGCTTGAGGCGAGCGAATCTCGACTGGTCGTGCGCCAGGGGCTAGTTGAGGCGCCGAGCTCGCGGAAGCACCCCTGTTTCCGCCAAAGATCTCTGACAGGAGCGCCGCCAGATTCTCTGCCTTCCCATTCTTGACCTGATAGACATGAAGCCCGCCGCCGCGCGGGGATGCCTGATCGAGCCGCTCGATCCACTTCTTTGCTTCCTCGAGGTATCGCGGCTGGGTCGTGACGATCAAGAGCGCATTGAGTCTTTCAATCGGCACGACGCGAACAATCCCCGTCAACGGGCTGGTGCTGCTTCCGAAAACCTTGTCGACATCGGCCACCAATTCCTTCACATTCGCGCTCTTGATCGGGAACAGTCCCACAGACATTCCGGCAAGAAAGTCCACGTCAAATAGATCAATGGTGTCGAGCAGGTGACGCAACTCGCGCTGACCACCCCCAAGAATGACGAGATTACGCAATTCATCGGCACGAACTGCGCTCGCATCGGTGGTAAATGGTTCAAGTAACTGTTGCATCGGCTTGGCCCCGATGTACTTCAGTGGCACAACCACCACAGAGAATCCCTGGGGCAAAGGCGTGGTAACTCCGCCTAGCTGCGGCGAAAGAGATCCGCGGACTTGGTTGAACGGAACGATCTTGAAGAGTCCGTCTTCCTTTACCAAAGCGTGTCCGTTCTGGCGCAGAAGCATTTCAAGCGTTGGAATCAACTCTTTGCGCGGAATGCCCCGAGTAGTTCGCAAGGTAATCGTCCCCGTCAGAGACGGGCTCACCAAGTAGGGTTCGCGCAGGTACTGCGTGAAAATCTGCTCAATGACAGCGCGGATGTCTACGCCTTCGAAATTGAGTGAGACCTCTTCGGCTTCCTTAGTGTCTGGCTTCGGAGTAGGTTGAGTTTTGATGAGATTACCCGTCCCCATGAACACTTTCGGCAGGTCCTGAGAGGCAGGTGGAAGGTTGGCTGAGGTCGCACCAGCGATGCCAGGAGCATCTGCTTTGGTTCGCGCATGGGCGCTGCCTGTCTGAGACCTCGGTTCGGGCAACGTGGTCTCGGCGCCTAGCAACACTTCGGACTTAATTGGACGCGGGCCGAAGAAGACCTGATCACGTCCGCTCCGTTCGGGACTTGGGGCATCAATTACCGCACAACTCGCCAGCAGCATGGCCATAGCTGCAGTGCAGATGCGAGCTGGAGTGACTGGGTGTCTGATTTTTTTCATGCTCTACTTTCTCCGCTTGCACTATGGTGCTTGCTGGGCTCGTGCGCGTCGTCTGCGCTCAAGAATTTCTTCAGGCGTGGGGGCGCGCGGCTGGGCGCCGCTCGGCATGGATCCGACCGGCGCGGCACCCGCCCCGGGCGCACTTGGAAACACCGTCGGCGTTCCGGGGGCACCAGGAACTATGAGTGCGCCAGGTTGCGCCGGGGTGGCGCCGCCCTGAACAGAGGTCGCAGCGGGCGCTCCACCAAAGATCGCCGACCCGGGCGCCACAGGCGTTTGCTGAACCAAGCCCGGCTGCCTCGATGCCTCAGGGGCGGAAGCAGAAGCGCCCGGTCGGCCGGCCACAGCCGCGGGCGGTGGACTCGCCGGACTCTTCTGAGGCCGCGCCTTCATAGTCAACTCCTCAGTCTCATCACCAAGCTTCAGCACCACTTTGTGCGGCTCTATCGAATTGAGCGTCATGTCATTAATCGTGCCCCCTAGTTTCACGATGAAAGTCTTGTTGCTCGCAATCTCCTTCAGCAGCGCGCTATCTCCAAAGTCCTTGGTGCGACTGGTGCCCACCAGGATGAACTGTCCTTGCTTCATCGTGGGAGCGGGTGTCGCCGCCGGAGCGGAGCGCCGAGACGGCATGAAAAGTGGGCGCTGAGCGCCGTCTGGAAAGCCTGCCTCCAACGGCGGCAGCCCAAACTGCGGCAGCAAATTGGGCTCACCCGCCTTTGCCGCGCCAACTGCCGGGATTGGAACGTCCTTCCTGAATGCTCTCGCCCAATCAGTTTCAATCCCGAGAGCTATGGCACAAGCAACACAACCTGCCGCGATGACTGTCGTGATAACTCCGGGCCACTCGAACACTCGAATCATGGCGTACCCCCAATCGTGTACGCGACTAGGTCGGCCTGCACAAACATCTCTGGCTCGGTGCCTGGCGCCGGGCGGAATCCTGGACCCACAGACTGGCGAATTGTGATCCCATCGATGAATACAAATGGCTGACCTGATTCGAGTGTATGCAACATGCGCCTTAGCGCTGGGCCTGTCGCCGACATCGAAACACTCACCGTGATCTGCCTATATCTACCTTCATCCTTGTGTGGTTGAAACTGAATGGAAATGAAGCGAACACCCGCCAAGTCCATTGCCGCTCTGACAATGTCTTGCAGTTCCGACGCGGCCACTGGCGAGGTCGCGCTCTTCAAGAAACGACGCTGAGTCTGCGTGGCCTTCAATTTCTCCAGTCGGGTGTTGACTACGTCCCGTGTGGCCGCGATGCGCTGATGCCTTGCAAGCTGATCGCCGAAATCTGCCAGTGCCTTGTCGTATCGCTGATGAAGCCACCATGTCGGCACTACCACTGCGGCACCCAGCGCGAGCAAGACCAGCAACGCCATGCCGACCGCCAGCGACTTACGCCTTGCGTCACTCAGTCCGGCAATCACGACTTGGCCTTTCCATCCGCAGCAGAATTCGCAGACGCAGGCTGGCCGGGGTTGGCCGGGGAAGCGGCGGAAGGAAAACCCTGGGGCGGCGCAGGGGTCAATGGATTACCGCTCGCATTTGTCACGGGTGGTCCGCCGAACTCTGACGCTTCAATCATCGCCGGCAAAGTCCGTGACTTGAGTTCAGCGGAGATCACGAACCGCTCTGCGGTCTGTCCGGGCGGCTTGCTGAGCGGAGAGCGAAAGTTCGGATTCTTCAGGTAGCCCACTTGCTCAAGAAGTTCAATTACTCGAGTTGCCGACGCGGTTTCTCCTGTCAGCACGAGTTCACGCTGCTTGCCCGGGCGCAACTCGAAAGACGAAACCCACGTCGTGTCAGGAAATGCCCTCGCCAAATCTTCGACGATCTGCGTTGCCGGGACTGTCGAGTGCTTTTTCGCCAAAATGAAGTTGGCGTCGCCTGCAAGCCTCTCCAGCTCATTTCGCACCGCCTGAACCTTTTCAGATTCCGCCTTGGCAGCCTCCAATCGAGGCAAGAGACGAATGGCGGCATCGCGCTTTTGCAAAATAGGCACCAGCAGTGCCGCCGCGAACAGGACGACAAAGAGAGTTCCAAGGGCGAGATTCAAGCGCGTGTTGGGCGACACGCCGGAGGCGGCTGCTTCATCAAAGATTCTCAAGTCATGTTCGCGCCAGGCTGTGCCATCCATCATGGGAGCGATCGCGGAAACCTTCACGCCCAGGCGAGCGGCCACAGCCAGCCCCTCTTCAATCACTGATCTGGGCGTCACAACAAGATCGACGCGAATACTCGCGCCTTCCCGAGTACGACCCAATGGTCGCGCGGAAAAGACAGCGTGAGCCGCTCGAAACGGAGTATGTCGGTCAAGCTCAAACGAAATGACCTGGCTGAGCGCTTCTTCTGCTGCGATTGGCAACTCGATTTCGCGACGAACAAATGCAGAATCCGGCAACAACAGTGAAATGCCATCCGATTGCCGATCCTCGCTTGCCAGCAGGCGTCCAACTGCGCCGATGCGTGCCGAGTCATCGAGCCCGGCCAGAGGTAGCCTCGACTTCTCCGAAAGAATTCCCGACTCCACCCTGAAAACCACGATCTCGTCCGCGGTGATCATGACCGGCAGTCCGTGGCGACCACTTGCGATCCGTTCGCGCCAGGCAGCGGGCAGCATGGAGACCAATTCCGCCGTCCACCAAGCCAAGAACGCTCGAACACGCGAGAACGCGGGTGGCGCACTCTTGGCACTCTGGGGGGACGCGCTGACGATCGCAGGATCAGGCTGCATAGTCTTTAGGTGCCTGCATTCATGTCGACCGCGCTTCGTCCCTCTCGCCAGCTCAGGACCGCGAATGGTCGCCTTGGATCGGGGATGACCTTCAACACGGCAAGACGCTCGAATTCAATCTCGCCGATGCGTGCTCGCGACTTCACTTGCAGACCAATCATGTTGGGGACCGCCCCAAACGTCGCCGCTTGGGGAAACGTGGGCGCCGGCTGATTTGCCAATACCGCCGCGTCGCGCGCGGAGACAAACGCGTCAACCTGCTCTGGCGTCACGCCTGGAATTGCAAGCAGCACCTCGCGAGGCGCAATAGTTAGGTTGACACCCGGTTGCCGGGAGTAAATGGTGATCATGGGTTCGATACGCTGATACAAGTCGGACGTCATGCCCATGACAAGACGCAGTTCCTCAACCGTCTGAAACGGGGCGTTGGCCGGCTTCTGCTTCAGTCCGGCACTTCTGTAGGCCTCTTCTTCCGCGCCTGCGGGTCGAGAGAGACTGTCGGCATCCCGCCAGTCCTGGATCGCGTCGGAAATCCTGGTTGACTCCTGCTCCGTCAATCCCAAAGACAGGAGCAAACCTCGCAATAGAACCGGCGATCCGTCATTAATGTCAATTTTAGCAGACTCATCCAATACACTGACCGATATCTCTGCTTCACCAAGCCTTAGTTGGTGCTCGCGACCGTCGTGCTTCCAGCGTGCTGGGTCGGAAATTGGGCGAAAGGCCTCCAGGACAGCTCGATGCACCCCCGCATCCGCAGCGGCTTCTGCGCGTGCCCGCTGCATATGATTTGCGACCAAAGACATGTCGGTGCGAGTGGCATACGCAAAACTGCCGGCGATGACCGTAAGCAATACGGACACCCACAAGACAAGAACAATCGCGATGCCACGCTGATTCCGCTTGTTCTTCATCTTCTTGATCCACATACACGCTGATAAGACGCCTGCGAGCAGCCTGCCTCTTCGCCTAGCTGAGTGGGGATGACAAATTCGCGCTCACCACTTGAAAAGGCGAGCCGGAGACGAATCAACTGCGGCAATCGCCCGGACTGATCCCAGCTATCCTTCCAGGTCGGTTGCGCCTGATCAGAGTCGCGTCCGAAGTAGTCAATGCTCACGCTATCAATGTCATCAAGCAATCGGGATGTCATCGTCGCTTCATTCTGCGGCAGGTCAGTCTCCTGCCCGTTTTGCAATGTGTGCCGGAGCACCAAGACACCCCGCCGTCCCCCATTCGCAGCATCGGCTGGCTCATGCCGAATCTCAATCAACGAGAGCCCTCCGGTCGAGAAGTGCGCTGGGAGAGGTGCGAAGAACTTGAGGCCGCGTTGATCCCCCTCAAATGCGACTTTGTTTTCGCTCGCCAGCCCGACGCGAAGTGGGAAGGCCTTGCCGATCTCGCGGCGAAGCAGGGACTCCACCAAAGCAAGATCAACCACCTGGAAAGACTTCGCTTCGGCACGCTCCCAGCTGTGCGTTCCGAATCGCAGGGCGGTGAAGAGCGCGAGCGTGATAAGGCCCAGCAAACCGAGGCCAAGGAGCATTTCCAGCAGCGTGAATCCGAGCGTCGAATTGCGCCAACCACCCCGCATCATTGCGCAGCTCCAATCCTCAGCGTCGAGAACTTCAATCCACGGTCGACGCCATACTCGGTCCACCGAACCGACACATCGACCTCATAGAGGCGAACTGGTAGGTTGTCCGTCACCGGCGCGCCCGATTGTCCGGGCAGCGCTTCCCGGACGACCTCGTGCGGGCGGATCGCAACCGTCCACACATATCGATCCTGAACCTCACCGGATGAGCCGCCTTCCTTGAGATCAATGTCCGCACCCACCCGCGCCATCACGGACTGGGCAATGGAAGTCGCTTGAGCATAGTCACCGGCAAGGCCGACGCCTTGCAGCCCGCCTGAAAACACCCTCATGAGCACCGAAAGAAGGAGCGCCATCAACGTGAACGCGACCATGATTTCGAGCAGCGAGAAGCCGGCCTGCCGGCAACGCCAATCATTGCGCAATGGTCACCTTTCCGGTCAGCCAATCAACATCGACCTGATACTTCCTGTCCCCAGATGCGACCGTAACGCGGCCTCCGCTTGAGCTTCCATCCGGGAAAAAGCGTATGGCCCCCTGCTTGTCATTGACCACCTCCGACTGCGCGGTGAAGAGCTTCAACTCCAGCGCCTCCGGCAATTGGCGAACAGCGTCCTTGCCGGATAACGAGAAGCGCCGCTTCTCCAGATCAATCAGCAGCGACGTGTCCCGCCGACTGTTGACCGCTTCGGCCCGGGCCATGCGCAGGCCCGCCGCGATGTCTCGGGAGCTCGCCTTGAGGTCGGCGCCGGAAACGCCGGTGAACAGATAGCGCGGCACCAGTAGAAAACTCACACCAATCAAAAGCACGACCACCACCAGCTCCATCAGGGTGAAGCCCCGCTGCGCGCTGATGTGGTTGCTGATTCCTGGCGGCATTGCGGACATTGGACAGATCTATCAAAGAGCCATTCAGAGCGACACGTCGCGGTTCGGCCCTTCGCCGCCTTCTTTCCCGTCCGCCCCCAGACTGGTGATGTCAAAGGGCCCAGCCTTGCCGGGCACCGAGTACTTGAAATCGTTGCCCCACGGATCCTTGATCTGCTCTTCCTTCGCATAAGGGCCATTCCAGTTGTTGACGCCGCCGGGATTAGCGACCAGCGCGCGCAGGCCTTCAGCGGAGGAGGGGTAGCGCCCAACATCCAGCTTGAACAACTCCATCTTTCCGGCGATGTCGGAAATCTGCGCTTTCGCCAGACGTGAGCGGGCCTCGTCGCCCTGTCCGAAAATGCGCGGCCCCACGAATGCCGCGACCAGGCCGATGATGATGATCACCGCGATCATCTCGACGAGCGTGAAACCGGAGGCGTGTCTTTTCATTGCGGGTGTCCTGTCAGAAAGTTCCCTGCGAATATTCGCAGGTCGAAAGAGTCATTGAAGTGGGTGTCGTCAAAGTGGCAGCGTGAACAAATCCAGCATGGCGACCAGCAGCGACATGATGATGACGCCGACGACCACGGCCATGCCGAGAATCATCACCGGCTCAACCAGGGTGAGGAGTCGCTTGAGGGCGAAACGCACCTCCATGTCGTAGGTGTCGGCCACCTGCATCAGCATCTCGTCCAGCCGCCCGGTCTCCTCGCCCACGGCGATCATCTGCACGGCGAGCTTGGGAAAGCGGTTGGTTTCGAGCATCGGCTTGGCGAGGCCACGGCCTTCCTTCAGCTCCGCCGCCGCCGCGCCGACGGCCTCGCTCATCATCATGTTGCCCATCGTTTCCTTCACGATGGACAGCGCCGTCAGCAGCGGCACACCATTCGAGACAAGCGTGGACAGTGTGCGCGAGAAGCGTGCCATCTCGACCTTGGCGACCAGGTCGCCAAACACGGCGTTTTCCAGAAAGCGCTGATCCCATCGCTTCCGGCTCACCGGGTTGGAAAGTGAATTCGAGAGCCAGTAGGCGCCGACAATCAGGCCGGCAAGCAATAGCGGCCAATAGCCGCGCAGAAACGCGCTGACCCACATCACCACCTGAGTCACGAACGGCAACGCCTTGCCGCTTTGATCGAAAATCTGCTTGAACGTGGGCACCACGAATACCACCAGCACGCCCACCGAAACGCCCGCCACCAGCATCAGCAGCACAGGGTAGAACAACGCTGACGTCACGCTGTCCTTCAGCTCCTTGGCCCGCTCCATGTGCTCGGCCAACCGCTTCAACACATCTGGCAGCGCGCCGCCGGCCTCGCCTGCTCGCACCATGTTGACGTAGAACCGCGTGAACACATCGCGATTCTGATCCAGCGCCTTGGACAATGCCGCGCCGCCCCGCACCTCATTGCGAATATTCGCAATGAGATCGCGCACCCGGTCGTTCTCGGCCAGGTTCAAGAGGATTTCCATGCTGCGATCCAGCGGCAGGCCCGCCTTGAGCAGCGTGGCGATCTCGCGGGTGAACACCGTGAGATTGTTTTGGGTGACCTTCTTTGGCTCGATGAGTCTCGCAAGGAAGGACTTTCCAGCACCGCCTGAGGACCCTTTTGAGGTCGTCTGCGAGGTTTCGTCCGCGCGGATGGGGATGAGGCCGGAAGACTGCAAGCGCTCAATGATCGCCGACTGGCTGGGGCCATCCAGCACGCCTTCCTGAACCTCGCCGGTGGCCGAGACGGCCTTGTACTGGAAGAGCGGCATGGGCGCGATCAGTCCTCGCGCGTGACGCGCAGGACTTCCTCGATGGTGGTGACGCCGGCGACGGACTTCTTGATGCCATTCTCGTACATCGTTTCCATGCCGTCCTTGACGGCCTGGTCGCGCATTTCGCCTGACGTGGCATGGCGCATGACGAGGCTCCTCAGCGCATCCGTCATGGGCAACATCTCGATGATGCTCACCCGTCCGCGATATCCGGTGCCGCCGCAGTGTTCGCAGCCCACAGAGTGGTACAGGGTGACATCGCCACTCTTCGCGTATTTCCTGAGGCCCATTTGCTCCACGACTTCCGGGAGTGCTTTGTAGGGTTTGCGGCAATGGGTGCAAAGTGTCCGGACCAAGCGCTGGGCCAGGATGCCGGTGATGGTGGAGGTGAGGAGATAGTCCTCCACGCCCATGTCCAGGAGGCGGTTCACGCTGGAGGCGGCATCGTTGGTGTGAAGCGTGGACAGCACCATGTGCCCGGTCAGCGCGGACTGCACCGCGATCTGCGCCGTTTCGAGATCGCGGATTTCGCCGATCATGATCACGTCCGGATCCTGACGCACGATGGAACGGAGCGCGTTGGCGAAGGTGAGGTTGATCTGCGCCTTCACCTGGATCTGATTGATGCCCGGCATCTGGTACTCGACCGGGTCTTCGACGGTGAGAATCTTCACGTCGGGTTTGTTGAGGCGGTCGAGCGCGGTGTAGAGCGTGGTCGTCTTGCCCGAACCGGTGGGCCCGGTCACCAGCAGGATGCCGTGCGGCTGCTCCAACACCTCGATGAAGGTCTTGAGGTTGTCCTCGTCAAAACCGAGTTTGGCGAAGTCCAACGCGACGCCACCCTTGTCGAGAATACGCATCACCACCGACTCGCCATGCATGGTCGGCACGGTGGAGACACGCAGATCGATTTCCTTGCCCTGAATGCGCAGCTTGATGCGACCGTCCTGCGGCAAGCGGCGCTCGGCGATGTCGAGATTCGCCATGATCTTGATGCGCGAGATCACCGCCGCGGAAAGTCGACGCGGCGGCGATTCGGTTTCGTGCAGCACTCCATCGATGCGATAGCGGACGATGAGCCGATTCTCGAATGGCTCGATGTGAATGTCCGACGCGCGTCGTTCCAGCGCGTGGCTGATGATGAGGTTCACAAGACGGATGACCGGCGCCTCGGATGCGAGGTCCTTCAGCTGCTCGACGTCGCCGAAATCGTCCTGCTCCTCACGCGCGGCGATGTTGTCCACGATCTGACCCATGGACGACTTGCCGGCGCCGTAAAGCTTTTCGTATTGGGTCTCGAAGTCGGCCGGCGAAAGCAGTTTCGCCATGATCTGGCGGCCGGTCGCGAGCGCCAGCGCCTGGGTGGTATAGCGGTCGCCGGGATCGGCCATGGCGACGGCCACTTCCGCTTCGCTTTCAGCGAGCGGGATAACCTGATATTCCCGGATGAAGCGTGGCGAAATCTGTTCTTCCAGAATCGGCAACTCGGGAAACTCGGTGGGCGCCGCGATGAGCCAGCCCTGCTGGTAGGCGAGCGCCTCGGCGAGATCGCGACCCGACACCATGCCCAACCGAAGCAGAATGGCGCCCAGCTTCTCACTGCCACCCTCATCCTTCAGCATGGCTTGCGCTTGCAGCGCGCGCTCCAGCGTGGCCGGATCAACCTTGGCGCGCGCCAACAGAATCTCACCCAAAAGCTGCGACAACTTCTCGACTCCTAAATTTAAGGCGTTGAATTTTACAGGATTTGCCTGGCCGCCCGACAAAATTCTGTCGGGAAATGACGACAAAAATCGCGGCAAAAATCCACCGCGTCTCGAGCCCTACTTGAGGGCCGCGAGCGCTGACTGCCAATCCGGGAGTGCGAGAGAGAAGGCGGCCTTGAGCTTGGCGTTGCTGAGCAACGAATTGCCGGGCCTTTTTGCCGCTGTAGGATAGGCTGACGCCGGGATTGGTTCCGTAACCAGTTGTATCCGTCGTTCGGGATCAAGAAAGGTGTCGAATATCGCGTTGGCGAATCCAAACCACGACGTCGATCCGCCGCATGTCATGTGATAGAGCCCAGAGCGGTCGCGCTCGCCCTGCGTCTTCATCTGCCGCAAGACCTCGCAAGTCGCGCGGGCGATGGCATCCGTCGTCGTGGGCGCGCCGATCTGGTCGTTCACGATGCGCAAGCGGTCGCGCTCCGTCGCCAGTCTCAACATGGTCTTCATGAAGTTCGCGCCGTCGTGGCTGTAGACCCAGCTTGTGCGAAAGACAAGATGACGATCCAGCACAGCGCGCACGGCCTCCTCGCCCTCCAGCTTGGTCGCGCCGTAGACGGAAAGCGGGCGCGTCGCATCGGTCTCGACATAGGCGCCCGACGCTTCGCCGTCGTACACATAGTCGGTGGAATAGTGAACGAGGAGCGCGCCCACGTCGCGGCACGCCGCCGCCATCGCACCCGGGGCCATGGCGTTCACGGCACGGGCCGTGTCCGCGTCCGACTCGGCCTTGTCGACCGCCGTGTACGCGGCGGCATTGACGACCACGTCCGGCACGCGAGTGCGAATATTCGCAATGATGGCATCCGGAGAAAGCAGGTTCACCTCGACACGCGAAAGCGCGACGACCTCGCCCAGCCGGGGCAGCGTGCGCTGCAAGGCCAGGCCCAACTGGCCACGCGCGCCGAACAGCAGAATCTTCACGCGAAGCAGTCCGCGTTCGCGAGCGGTGCGCCGTCGAGGTCCTTCTTCGAAAGCACCGGCTCGCCCGCGAGCGGCCAGTCGATGGCGAGTGCGGGGTCGTTCCAGAGCAGTGAGCGCTCGTGCTCCGGATACCAGTAGTCGGTGACCTTGTAGAGAAATTCCGCCGAGTCGCTGGTCACGAGAAAGCCATGCGCAAAGCCGGGTGGCACCCATAGCATCCGCTTGTTCTCGGCCGAAAGCGTCGCCGTCATGTGCTGCCCGAAACGGGGCGAGCTTCGGCGAATGTCGACGACCACGTCAAACACCTCGCCCGCCGTGCACCGCACGAGCTTGCCTTGCGGGTGCTGGATTTGATAGTGCAATCCACGCAAGACGCCGCGCGCCGACTTCGAATGATTGTCCTGAACGAAATCCACATCCAGGCCGGTCTTTTCTCGAAACGCGTTGCGATTGAAGCTCTCGAAGAAAAACCCGCGCGAGTCGCCGAAGACGCGGGGCTCGATCAGCAACACCTCTGGCAATGAAGTCGGCGTGATCTGCATCAGTACACCTTGTCGGTGAGGAGGCCCATGAGGTACTGGCCATAGCCGCTCTTCGCGAGCGGCCGCGCCAGCGCTTCCAGCGCCTTCGCGTCGATGTAGCCTCGATGGAACGCGATCTCCTCCGGGCAGGCGATCTTGAGTCCCTGCCGCTTTTCCAGCGTGGCGATGAAGCTTGACGCCTCCAGCAGCGATTCATGGGTGCCCGTGTCCAGCCAGGCCATGCCGCGGCCCATCAGCTCGACGCTGAGCTCGCCTTGCTCCAGATACACGCGATTCAGGTCAGTGATTTCCAGTTCGCCCCGAGCGGAGGGTTTCAGCGCCTTGGCGCGCGCCACGACCTGGTTGTCGTAAAAGTAGATGCCGGTCACCGCATAGCGCGACTTCGGTTGCTTCGGCTTTTCCTCGATGCTGATGACCTTGCCGGTCGAGTCGAATTCCGCCACGCCATAGCGCTCCGGGTCATGCACCGGGTAGGCGAACACGGTGGCCCCGGCACCCCGGCTGGCGGCACGCGCGAGTTGCGGCGCCAGTTCGTTGCCGTAAAAAATGTTGTCGCCCAGCACCAGGGCGGAGGGCGAGTCACCGACAAACTTCTCGCCAATGATGAACGCCTGCGCGAGGCCATCCGGCGATGGCTGCACGGCATAGGAGAGGCTCAAGCCCCAACGCGCGCCGTCGCCCAGCAACTGTTCGAAGCGGGGCGTGTCCTGAGGTGTGGAGATGATGAGGATGTCGCGAATGCCCGCCAGCATCAGCGTGCAGAGCGGGTAGTAGATCATCGGCTTGTCGTAGATCGGCAGGAGCTGCTTTGAGACGACCTGCGTCACCGGGTGCAGTCGCGTGCCCGAACCGCCCGCGAGGATGATGCCTTTTCTATCGCTCATGCCGAGACTCTTTCCTTGTAGTTCTTGTCCAACCACCGCGAATATTCGCCACTGGTGACGCCGCAGACCCAGTCTTCGTTGGCGAGATACCACTCGACGGTTTTGCGAATGCCGGACGCGAAGGTCTCGGCGGGTCGCCAGTCGATGTCACGCTCGATCTTGGCGGGGTCGATGGCGTAGCGCCGGTCGTGGCCAGGGCGATCCTTCACGTAGGTGATCAATTGCGAATAGCCGTGTGATGCCGGTTTCAGCTCATCAAGAATCGCGCAAATCGCATGCACCACCTCGAGATTGGTCATCTCGTTCTTGCCGCCCACGTTGTAGGTCTCGCCCACCACACCCTTGGCCAGCACGGCGCGGATGGCCGCGCAGTGATCGCGCACGTAAAGCCAGTCACGCACGTTCTTGCCATCGCCATAGATGGGCAAGGGCTTCCCCGTCACGGCGTTATGGATCATCAGCGGAATGAGCTTTTCGGGAAACTGGTACGGCCCGTAGTTGTTCGAACAATTCGTGGTCAGCACCGGCAACCCAAACGTGTGATGCCACGCGCGCACAAAATGATCCGATGCCGCCTTGCTGGCCGAGTAGGGGCTGTTGGGTTCGAATGCCTTGGTTTCGGTGAAGGCGGGATCGGCGGCGGCAAGCGAACCATACACTTCGTCGGTGGATACGTGCAGAAAACGAAATGCCGACCTTTCCGCTTCAGGCAACTCCAGCCAATAGCCGCGCGCCGCCTCCAGCAGGCTGAACGTGCCCACGACGTTGGTCTGCACGAATTCGCCGGGGCCGTGGATCGAGCGATCCACGTGGCTTTCAGCCGCGAAGTTGATCACTGCGCGTGGCTTCTCCTCCGCGAATATTCGCGTCGCCAGCGCGCGGTCGCCGATGTCGCCTTTCACGAAGCGATAGCGCGAGTCCTCCGCCACGGAGGCCAGCGACTGCAAGTTGCCCGCGTAGGTGAGTTTGTCGAGATTGACGATGCGCTCATTCGAGTCGGCCAGCCAATCGTGGATGAAGTTGGCGCCGATGAAGCCGGCGCCCCCCGTCACAAGAATCGTCATGTCGAAACCTTCTTTTCGCCGACCGACAATTCGATCAGCTTGGCGTACTTGGAAAATGCGGCGAAGCAGCCGATGGCGACATGGGCGAAGCCCGGACCGCCGTCGAGAAAGCCCAGTCGCAGGAAGTAAAACTTGATGAACCGCGCGAGCGGCGACAACAAGAGGCGGCCATACCCTGCGCGCACGCCCTGGCTGTACAGCGCTTCGGCATGCAGCGAGGAATAGCGGTTCTGCTTGGCCAGATAGGTCGTCACGTCCTCGGCGGAGTCATGCAGCAGGTCTCCCTTCAGCGTGCCCACATCCACCGTCGTCATCACCGTCTCATGCACATCGTCGTTGCTCCAGCTCGCATGGGCGCGATGGAACAGCCTCAAGCTCCAGTCCGGGTAGCCCTCGCCATGCTGCAGCCAGCGTCCCAGAAAACGATTGCGCCGCGGCATGCGCCAGGCGAAGTGATCATCCCGCGCCAGCGCGGTGCGAATATTCGCTTCCAGTTCCGGCGTCACCCGCTCATCCACGTCAAGGCACAGCACCCAGTCGTGTTTCGCCTGCTGCACCGCGAACTGCTTCTGGCGGCCGAAGCCCAGCCACTCCTTCTCGACCACTCTGGCACCCGCGACATCGGCGATCGCCCGCGTCTCGTCGGCGCTGCCGGAGTCAACCACCAGCACCTCGTCAGCGAAGCGCGCGCTGGCGAGACAGGGCTCGATCTGTTTCGCGGCGTTGAGCGCGATGATGACGACGGATAGAGGAAGTTTTTGGGCGTGTTCCGCCATGGTGGCTCAGGAGTCCGGCGGCGCGGCCGGGAACGGAAAGGCGCCATTTTAGAGGGAAGTGCCGCGCGAGGCTGTCGCCATGCGCAGACGCACCGGCGGCCAACCCCTACAATGCGCGCCATGGCTCCCCCCTCGCGCATCCTGCTAGTGAAGACCTCCTCGCTGGGCGACGTCATCCACAACCTTCCCGTGGCGACCGACATTCGCCGCGCGCTTCCAAATGCCACCATCGACTGGGTGTGCGAACCGCCCTACGCGCCGCTGGTCGCGCTGCACCCCGCCGTCAACCAGGTCCTCCCGCTGCCGCTTCGCCCATTGAAAAAACGCTGGTACTCGCTGGCCGCCTGGCGCGAGTTTCGGGCGCGGCGCGCGGCGCTGGCCGCGCAGACCTATGACCTTGTCCTCGACACCCAGGGCCTCGCAAAGAGTGCTTGGATCGCCGGCATGGCCAAGGGTCCGCGCGCCGGCTACGACGCTGCGAGTGCGCGCGAGCCGCTGGCCGCCCGCCACTATCAGTTTCACCATGCGGTGAGCCGCGACCTGCATGCCGTCGTCCGCAACCGAACTCTGGCGGGGGCGGCGCTCGGCTACGTCCCCAACGGCCCGGCGGACTACGGCCTCGGGGCCGCGCGCTTCCGGGCTTGGCCCGATCTCGCCCGACCGTATGCCGTCTTTCTCCATGCCACGAGCCGCGCCGACAAGCAGTGGGCGACGCGGAACTGGATCGCGCTTGGCCAGGCGCTGCTGTCACGCGGACTCGGCATCGTGCTGCCCTGGGGGGCCGCGCACGAGCTCGTCGAGAGCGAGCGCATCGCCCATGCCCTGCATGAATCATCGAATTCGCGGGCCTGGGTCCCGCCGCCGATGGGACTCGCCTCGGTGGCGGATGTGCTGGCCTTCAGTCAGCTCGTGGTGGGCGTGGATACCGGCCTTGCGCATCTCGCGGTCGCGCTGGACCGACCGACCGTGGGACTGTACTGCGCGACCGACCCCGGCCTCACCGGGCTTCATGGCGGCGAACGCGCCGTCAATCTGGGCGGCATTGACGCGCCGCCCGAGGTCGATGCGGTACTCGCCGCCTTGGCGCGTGCAGGCGGGCTTGGCTGATGCAAAGGGCGCTCTATCAGCTTCTGTTGCTGCTCGCGCTGCCGCTCATTCCGTTCCGGCTCCTCTGGCGCGGGCTGCGCCAGCCGGCCTACTTGCGCCATGTCGCGGAGCGCTTCGGCTGGTACAGCGCGCCCACCGTCTCGCCGCTCATCTGGATTCACGCCGTCTCGGTGGGCGAAGTGCGCGCGGCGCAACCGCTGCTCGCGGCGCTCGGCACGGCGCACCCCGGCGCCCATTTCCTCATCACCGTCATGACGCCGACAGGCCGCGACACGGCAGAGGCGATCGCCAGCGTGGACGTGCGCGTCAAGGTGGCCTACCTGCCCTATGACTACAGCGCGACAGTTGGTCGCTTCCTCGACCACTTCCGGCCCCGCGTCGGTCTCATCATGGAGACGGAACTGTGGCCCAACTTGCTGGCCGAGTGCGCGGCGCGCAAGCTGCCAGTCGCGCTGGTCAATGCACGGCTGTCGGAGAAGTCGGCGCGTGGCTATCTGCGCTTCCGGTCCCTGATTGGCGATGCGTTGCGCTCACTGGCGTTGGTCACGGCCCAGTCCGCCGCCGATGCAGAACGTCTGACGACGCTGGGCGCGCGCAGCGTGCAGGTGACCGGCAATCTGAAGTTCGATCTGACGCCGGATGAGCGGCTCCGCGAGCAGGGTCGCCAGTGGCGGCGGCGGCTTCCGCCGGGGACGGCCGTGCTCATGCTCGCCAGCTCGCGCGAAGGTGAAGAGGCCCTGGTGCTGGACGCATGGTTGAAGCTCGATGCGAATATTCGCAAAGACCGCCTGCTCGCCATCGTGCCGCGTCATCCGCAGCGATTCGACGAAGTGGCGAAACTCGTCACCGATCGCGGGCTCGCACTGTCGCGGCGAAGCCGGGATGACGCCCCGGAGTCCGATGTCTGGCTGGGCGACAGCATGGGCGAAATGGCGGCCTGCTACGCGCTGGCGGATCTCGTCATCATGGGTGGCAGCCTCATCGACAGCGGTTCACAAAACCTCATCGAGCCCTGCGCGCAGGGCCGGCCCGTGGTGCTGGGTCCGAGTATTTTCAATTTTCAGGAAGCGGCCAGCCTCGCCGTCCGCGAAGGCGCGGCGCGTCAGGTCGCCCAGGGCGCCGAGACGGTCGCATGCGCGCTGGACTGGCTGCAAAACCCCGCCGACATGCGAAGGGCCGCGGAAGCGGCCCTTCAGTTCACGGCGGCGCATCGGGGCGCCACCGGTCGCACATTGGCGGCGCTCAGTCCGATGTTGGCCGAGCGCCTGTAGGGGGTATCTCTGACGACTTACTTCGTCAGCAGGCGATTGACCTCGGCCAAATCCTCCTCGGCGAGCCGGCCAGCGGCGGACTTCAGCCGCAATTGCGAGAGGATGGTGGCGTAGCGCGCCTGCTGCAGATCGCGCCGGGCCTGGAAGAGCTGCTGCTGCGCGTTCAGCACATCCACGCCCGTGCGCACGCCGACCTCGCGACCCAGAATGGTGGAGTCCAGGGACGATTGGTTGGACACCAACGCCGCCTCGAACGCCTTCACCTGTGCGGCCCCATTGGTCACACCGAGGAACGATTGCCGCACCTGCTGCGCGACCGACCTGCGCGTGCGCTCAAGGTCCTGCTCGGCGCGGTCCTTGTTGGACAAGGCCTCGCGCACTCGCGATTGGGTGGCGCCGCCCGAATACAGCGGAATCGTGAGCACCAGGCCCACGGCGGTCTGCTCCTTGATCGACAGCGACGATGCCGTGTTGGGCGCGTTGAAATAAGAGCCGGTCAAATCCAGCGTCGGCAGGTGGCCGGCGCGGGTGCGGGCGATTTCCTTGTTGGCGATCTCGAATGAGGCGCGCAGTTGGGCGATGGTGAGGCTGTCCTTTTCCGCCGCCGCCACCCATTGCTCCATGTCCGCCGGCGTGGGAAGCGGCAGGGACACCTGGTCCTTCAACGGCGAGAGGCCGGGCGCGACCTTGCCGATGAGTTGTTGCAGCGCGCGCTGCTTGATGTCCAGATCATTGCGGTCGGCGATCTCCTTGGCCACGGCGAGGTCGTACTTGGCCTGGGCTTCGTAGGTGTCGACGATGGTCGCCGTGCCAACTTCGAAATTGCGTTTGGCCTGGGCGAGCTGCTCGCCAATGGCCCGCTTTTGCGCCTCGGAGAGCATCACGTTGTCCTGGGCCAGCAGCACATCGAAATAGGCCTGGGCCGTGCGCACGATCAGGTCCTGCAAAGCATCGCGCACCTTGGCGTCGGCGGACACGACCTGAAGGTTGGCCTGATCGATCGCGATCCAGGATTGCGGGCGGTAAAGGGGCTGCGAGAGGGACAGCGTATAGCTCGAAGTATCCGTGTTCGACGAGGGGCCGGTTTCGAACTCGGAGCGCGTGCGATCCGCGCGTCCGGTCAGCGTGGCGCTGGGCAGATAGCCGGCGCGGGCCTGTGGCGTGCGTTCTTGCGTCGCGCGGAATTCGGCGCGGGCGGCGGCATAGGCCGGATCGTTGGACAGCGCGTCCTTGTAGACGGACAGAAGGTCGGCTGCGAAAAGCGGCTCTACGGCCAGCAGACCGGCAAGGGCCAGGGCGGAAACTTTCAATCGGGGCAGTGTCATGGCGTTCTTCTTGGGCGAGGAGGCGTTGGATTGAGCGAGGCGCAGTGTGGCGGTTCGAATGACAAGAGTCGATTAGGACGCGACGGAATGCAGTTTCGGATGCTTCAAGGACAGCTAGTAGCGCGCCATTGACGGGTCGACTTCATCGGCCCAGGCCGCCACCCCGCCGCGCAGATTGAGCGGCTGGGCGAATCCGGACCTGGCCAAAAAGTGCGCGACTTGCAAGCTGCGCACCCCGTGATGGCAAATCACCACCGTGGGCGCTTCCGGGTTCAGATCGGGCCATCGGCTGATCAACTCGCCAATGGGCAGCGAGCGCGAGCCGTCGATGCGGCAAATGGCGACTTCCCAGGGCTCGCGCACGTCGAGCAAGACCGGGGCGGAGCGGGCCGCATCGTCCAGCCACGCCTTGAGTTCCGTTGGCGCGACTTGTTGAATCAAGGCTGACATCAGAACGCAAAGCGCTGAGGCTCAAGGCAATTCACCAGCGGTGCCAGCACGGTGTCGAAGATCTCGGCGCGGACGAGTGAGCCATCGCGGTCCTTTTCATACAGACAGCCCACCATCACCGGCGCGTCACCCACCACGGCGAAGAGCCGGCCGCCGGGCGCCAGGAGCTCCAAAAAGCGCGGCGGCAGCATCGGCGTCGAGCCGCCCAGCACGATCACGTCATAGGCGTCGCTGCCGACCGCGGCCGCTTGCGCGCAGGCCGCATCGCCCTGAGTGACGGTCACATTGGTCATGCCGGCGCGGGCGAGACGCGCGCGCGCGGCGTCGGCCAAGTCGGCATGTAGCTCGACGGTCGTCACATGGCGGCTTTTGCGGGCGAGCAGCGCCGCGAGGTAGCCGCTGCCCGTGCCCACATCCAGCACGCGGTCGGCCGACTGCGGTGTGACCTCCTGAACAATCCGGGCTTCCATTTTCGGCGTCATCATGCGCTGACCGTGCGCCAGCGGGATTTCGATGTCGGCGAAGGCGAGCGACTGATACGCGGCCGGCACAAAGTCCTCGCGCTTCACTTCGAACAGCAGCGAGAGCACCTCGGGGTCCAGCACATCCCAGGGGCGGATCTGTTGTTCAACCATGTTGAAACGGGCTTGATCGGTGTTCATGTTTCGGTCTTTCGGGTCATGCGGTCGCAAGAGGTTTCGCAGAATAGCAAATTGAGTCGGCGCGGCTTGGCGGTCAGGCGCTGCGCAAGCCGCGCAGCAACATGTCGAGATGGGTTTCGAAATAGGCCTCGGGCACCAGCTCGTCATGGGTGCAAAGGCCCAGCGAGTGTTTCCAGATCATGGTCATCACCACCGGCGCGCAGCAAAGCCGGGTCGCGTGCTCCAGATTGACCGGGCGGAATTCGCCCGAGGCGATCCCGCGCTGCAGGGCATAGGTGAACAGCCCCATGCCGCGGTGCATGACTTCATCGTGATAGAAACGCGCCAGCTCCGGGAAATTGCCCGCCTCGGCGATCATGAGCTTGGTGATGCCGGCCATGGGGGTGGCACCCACCTGAGTCCACCACATGCCCATGATGTCGCGGAGCAGCTCCGCACTGGTGCCGGTGAAGGCGCGGGCGTAGGCTTCGGCATCGGCGATGCGGGCGACGTAGCCTTCCCGCACCACGGCCTTCAGCAAGTCTTCCTTGCTATCGAAATAGAGGTAAAGCGTGCCCTTGCTCACGCCGGCACGCTTGGCAACGTCGTCCAGACGCGTGGCCGCGAAGCCTTTCTCGACGAAAAGCTCCAGGGCCGCGTCCATGAGCTCGGACGGACGCGCTTCCTTGCGGCGCTCCCAGCGGGGCGTCTCTGCGGATTTGACCGGAATGTCCATATTCAGTAACTGACCAGCGAGTCAGTAAAGATACTCGCCGGCACCCTGAGCGTCAAGCTCGCGTTGGTCATGTCGGTCGGAGAAAGGCATGGCCAAAGCTCGCGGACGATTTCGTGCCAGCAGATCCCCTTGCGAAAATTGCTGCGAAAAAGAACGAACCTGGCCAATGATGGCCTTGCTGAATAGCACGTGCGCGGCGCGTTCACTTTGCCGTTCCAAGGAAATGGGCTGGCCGGGGACGAACTAGCATTTGCTCGCGCCCGTTGGCCGAGCCAGATCGATTGGTGTAGGCTCACCGATTCACGCAGGGGTTCCCTTTGAGTATTCGTGCGCCTGTCGGAATGCGAATATTCGCAAGGGATGAGAGATACCCTCCGAACCTGATCCGGGTCATGCCGGCGTAGGGAGCGTTGAATCGGCAGCGGTTCATCGGCTCCCATCTCTTTTTTTGCGAAAGCTGGAGCAACACGATGAACGCCAATCCCAAGTTTCTTGCCGCCGAAGCCACCGTTGACGAGGCCGCCGTCCAACCTCTGCCCAACTCGCGCAAGGTCTACCTCGAAGGTTCGCGTCCCGACATTCAGGTGCCGATGCGCGAGATCTCGCAATCGGACACCCCCACCGCATTTGGCGGTGACAAGAATCCACCCGTGTTCGTCTACGACACGTCCGGCCCGTACACCGATGCGAATATTCGCATCGACATCCGCTCCGGCCTCGCCCCGCTGCGTGAAAAGTGGATTGAAGAGCGCAACGACACCGAGCTGCTGACCGGCCCCACGTCCGCCTACGGCATCGAGCGCCTGAACGACGCCAAGCTGGCTGAGCTCCGCTTCAACCTGAAGCGTCAGCCGCGCCGTGCAAAAGCCGGCATGAACGTGACCCAGATGCACTACGCCAAGCGCGGCATCATCACGCCGGAGATGGAATACATCGCCATCCGCGAAAACCAGAACCGCGAATGGATGCTGAAGAACCATCCGGAGATCATCACCCGCCAGCATGCGGGCCAGAGCTTCGGTGCGAATATTCAGTCTTTCATCACGCCGGAATTCGTGCGCGATGAAGTCGCCTGCGGCCGCGCCATCATCCCCAACAACATCAACCACCCGGAAAGCGAGCCCATGATCATCGGGCGCAATTTCCTGGTGAAGATCAACGCCAACATCGGCAACTCCGCTGTCTCCTCCGGCATCGCCGAGGAAGTCGAGAAGATGACCTGGGCCATCCGCTGGGGTGGCGACACGGTCATGGATCTCTCCACCGGCAAGCACATCCACGAAACACGCGAGTGGATCATCCGCAACTCGCCGGTACCCATCGGCACCGTTCCGATCTACCAGGCGCTGGAGAAGGTGGACGGCAAGGCCGAGGAACTCACCTGGGAAATATTCAAGGACACGCTCATCGAGCAGGCCGAGCAGGGCGTGGACTACTTCACCATCCACGCGGGCGTGCTGCTGCGCTACATCCCCATGACCGCCAAGCGCATGACGGGCATCGTCTCGCGCGGCGGCTCCATCATGGCCAAGTGGTGCCTCGCGCATCACAAGGAGTCGTTCCTCTACACCCACTTCGAAGAGATCTGCGAAATCATGAAGGCCTATGACGTGGCCTTCTCGCTCGGCGATGGCCTGCGTCCCGGTTCCGGCTACGACGCCAATGACGAGGCGCAATTGGGCGAATTGAAAACGCTGGGCGAACTCACCCAGGTGGCGTGGAAGCATGACGTGCAGGTGATGATCGAAGGCCCCGGCCATGTGCCCATGCATCTCATCAAGGAGAACATGGACCTGCAGCTGAAGTACTGCCACGAAGCACCCTTCTACACCCTGGGCCCGCTCACCACCGACATCGCGCCCGGCTACGACCACATTACCTCGGCCATCGGTGCGGCCATGATCGGCTGGTACGGCACGGCCATGCTCTGCTACGTCACGCCGAAAGAGCACCTGGGCCTGCCCAACAAGACCGACGTGAAGGACGGCATCATGGCCTACAAGGTGGCCGCCCACGCGGCCGACCTCGCCAAGGGCCATCCGGGTGCGCAGATGCGTGACAACGCGTTGTCGAAAGCGCGCTTCGAGTTCCGCTGGGACGATCAGTTCAACCTCGGCCTGGACCCGGACAAGGCGCGCGAATTCCACGACGAAACCCTGCCGCAGGAAGGGGCCAAGCTCGCCCACTTCTGCAGCATGTGCGGGCCCCACTTCTGCTCCATGAAAATCACCCAGGACGTGCGCGATTTCGCCAAGGCCCAGGGCATTGCCGAAGAAGAAGCCCTCAAGAAGGGCATGGAAGTGAAGGCGGTGGAGTTCGTGAAGAAGGGTGCCGAGATTTATCACAAGTCCTGATCGCCACCGACCGCGCCGCCTGCCATGCAGTTCTATGTCACCGACGAAGAGGTCCGCCGCCAGGAAGCGCGGTTGCCGTCGCTGGATGGATTGCAGCGGCGGCAGGGAACGATTCTGCTCGCCTGGCATTTGCGGCAGCGCGATGTCGAGCGCGCCGAGCAATTGCTGCAGGGCATTGATGGTGACGCGGCGGGGCCGCTGGCGGCGCGGCTCTTTCTCACGCGCGGTGAATGCGCGCTGCATCGCGCGGCGCTCGGCGGCGCGGAGCAATTCGCCCGGCATGCGTTGGCCGCCGCGAAGGAGCCCGCGGCGCGCGGCGACGTGGCTCATCTGCTGGCGCGGGTCTTGGAAGGGCGCGGCGAACGTCACCTCGAACTGGAACAGCGCCAGATCGCCATCGACCACTATCGCGCGGCCCAGGACTTCGAGCGGCTCGGCCATGCGCGCGCGGCATACCTGATCGCAGGTGGCGAGCCGACGCAAGATGCGACCGCCGCCGAGTGCGCCGCGTTGAGACGCGAATATTCGCCCCTCCCGCCCGCGCTCGCGACGCACGTGGCGCTGGTGGAAGCCTTCAGCGCGTTTCAGCTCGGCCGCTTTCTGGACGCGGTGCCGCATCTCACCCGCGTCTACGCCGAAGCCGATAGCCTCGGCCTGATCGAGCAAGGACTCCGCGCGGGACTGGGGCTCGCCTCCGCCTACTCCAACCTGGGCGACCGCGAGTCGTGCGGCGCCTTGTGCGAAGGCCTGCTCGCGCGCACGCGGCAGCTCGGCTGGCCGCGGCTCATCTCGCACGCGCTCTCCAACCTTGGTCGGCAGCTTGCGGACGGTGGCGCGCCCGAGCGGGCCATCCTGATGCTGGAGGAGGCGCGCGAGCTGATCGCCGATCAGCCGCGCTCGCGCGGATACGCGGTGGCGACGTACTACCTCGGCGATGCACTGCTTGCCGCCGGCCGGGTGCAGGTTGCCGCGACCGAGCTCGCCCATGCGGAAAATCTGATGCGAGATCTTGGGGCATTGCCCGAAGTGGCGTGCATACGCGCCGTGTCCGCCCAGGCGCTGTCGCGCCTGGGTCGTCCCAAGGAGGCGCTGGAGAAGGCGCAGGCCGCCCTCGAACTCGCCCGCGAGACCGGCGCGCGCATGTGGGAAGTCGAGGCGTTGCGCTCGCTTGCGGAAGTCCACATGAGCCATGCGGTGAGCCACGCCAAAGTCAAGCCCGTGGAGTTTCTGGAGGCCGCGCTGCAGGTGGTGGACCACATCGGCGGGCATCATGAGAGCGGCCAGTTGCACGGCGAGCTGTCACGCGCCTACGAGGCGGTCGGCGATCTCGCCGCCGCGCTGAAGGCCGAGCGCAAGGCGCGCGAAGCGGAGAAGACCGAGGCCCACCGCCGCGCCAACAACATGGTCCTGCTTGCCCAGGTGCGCTACGACACCGAGAAGCAGCGGCTCGACGCCGAGCACCAGCGCAGCCTCCTCACCGCCGAAGCGAGCCGCGCGCGCGCGCTGGAGACATCGCTGGAGACGCTCGCCCATCTCGGTCACATCGGCCAGGAAATCACCGCGCGCCACGATGTGGCGGGCATTCTCGATGTGCTGAACCAGCAGATCGGCAACCTGACCGAAGTGCATTACATGGCCGTGTCGCTCCTGGAAAAGGATGGCAAGACGCTCATCCGCTCCGCGCTGGACGAGGGCAAACCGATTCCGCTTCGCCGCATCGACATCACCGCACTCGATTCCAACGCGGCGCGCTGCGCGCGGGAGCGGCGCGAAATCTTGCAGGAGCTCGAGATCGGCGAGAAGCCCGACACGCTCACCGCCGGCGTGCTCACCACGCACACGGCCTGGTTCGGCCCGCTCATCGTGCAGGAGAAGTTGCTGGGCGTGCTCACCATCCAATCGCGCAGCGTGCGCGCGTACGGCGAGCGCGAGCTGCTCGTGTTCCGCACGCTCGCCGCCTACGCGGCCGTGGCGCTGGCCAACGCGGCCGCGTATCGCGAGCTCGACGCCGCCAACGCGCAATTGCGCCGCGCGGAGGCGGAGCTTCGCGCGCTGGCGGCCACCGACTCGCTCACGGGCATTCCCAACCGGCGAAGCTTTGTCGCATCCGCCGAGGCCGAACTGAAGCGCAGCCGCCGCACCGGCAAGTCGCCCGCGCTGATCCTGGGCGATCTCGATCACTTCAAGCGCATCAACGACTCGCTGGGTCACCCGGCGGGCGACATGGTGTTGACGGCCGTGGCTCTCCTGCTCGCGTCGTTGAAGCGCACCATCGACACCGTCGGCCGCATGGGCGGCGAAGAGTTCGCGCTGTTGCTGCCCGAGTCCGATCTGGAAGCGGCCGAGGCGGCGGCCGAGCGCTTGCGCCAGGCGGTGGAGACAGCACCGCTCCGCTGGGACGGCCGGCCGGTGCCGGTCACCATGAGCTTCGGTTGCGCCGTGCTGCCGCGCCCGGGACCCGACTCCACCGGCAGTCTGGGCGACGCCAACAGTCAATTCGACCAGTTGTTCAAGCTGGCCGACGAGGCGCTCTACGCGGCCAAGAACGAGGGCCGCAATCGCACCGTCGCGCGGCGCTGACCGGGGGCACGATCCCCTATTGAGCTTTGCCGGAAATCGGCCTAAGGTTCGCACCTTGAACGCCAACGAGCGCCCACAGCCAGGCCACTCCGGAAAGGATGCCAAGCCATGACAAGCCCCCGCACGCAGTTCCCTTTCGTCCGCATCAACCCCGTCCGCCGCACCTTTCGTCGATCTCATGTTGCCACTGCGGCATTGGCAGCCCTCGCGCTGACCACCTCTTTCGCAGTCGGAGCAGGCGGCGAGAAGGTGGCCTTCCCGGAAGGCTGGGACAAAGGCGTGATGTACGGCACGGTGGATCGCCACGACATCAAGCAGTACCGCGAGCTCTGGTCCACGCCGGCGGCGGTCGCGGCCGTGAAAGCCGGCAAGCCCATCCCGCACGACACCGTGCTGACCCTGGTGCAGTACAAGGCGGTCGTCGACGACAAGGGCGTGCCGGTCAAGGATGAGAAAGGCCGCTTCAAGAAGGGCGATCTCGTCGCCTACACCGTGATGCAAAAGGGCAAAGGGTGGGGCGGCGAATATTCGGACGATGTGCGCAACGGCGAATGGGAGTACCAGGTCTTCACCGCCGACAAGAAGGTGAACGAGAAAGCCAATCTCAAGAGCTGCTTCACCTGCCACAAGCCGCACGAGAAGCAGGACTTTGTCATCACGCTGGCGCGGCTGGGTGGCAATGCCGGTGCCGCGGCCAAGCCCGCGCCGGGCGTCATCGCCATCGCCGATTTTCTGTTCGGTCCGGAAAAGCACGAGGCCAAGGTCGGACAGAAAATCACCTGGACCAATGTCGACGATTCGCCGCATCAGGTCACGCTCGTGGCCGCAGACGGCAAGCAGGGCCAACGCACTGGCGTCATGCTGAAGGGCCAGAGCGAGACGCTCACCTTCGACAAGCCCGGCACCTACGGCTACATCTGCGGGTTGCATCCGAACATGAAGGGCAGCATTGAAGTGAAGTAAAGGGTGGTACAAAAAAAGCGCAAGGCGCTGAAGGGGAGGGCAAGGGCGGCTTAAGGCCGCCCTTGTTCTTTCTGCGCCGCCCTTGTTCTTTCTGCGCCGCCGCCCTTGTTCTTTCTGCGCCGCCGCCCTTGTTCTTTCTGCGCCGCCCTTGTTCTTTCCGACGCCTTTGTTCCTTGCACCGCCCTTGTTCAGCATGCGGCGGCTCACGACCCGCTCCGGAGCGAATATTCGCACCGCCCTTCCCAGCTACACTGTCCACACCGCCTCTTCGCGAATATTCGCATCGCCCCCATGTCCCATCCGCTACCCACTCTTTCGCTCCTCGAAACCCGCGTCCTCGGCGTGCTGGCGGAAAAGCAGCACACCGTGCCCGACAGCTATCCGCTGACGCTGAACGCCATCACCTCGGGGTGCAACCAGAAGACCAGCCGAGACCCCGTCATCAACGCGAGCGAAAGCGAAGTGCAGGCCGCCGTCGATCACCTTAAATCGCTGTCACTGGTGTTCGAGTCGTCGGGGGGACGCGTCATGCGCTATGAGCACAATGTCGGGCGGGTGTTGCAGATCAACAGCCAGTCCGTTGCCTTGCTCACCGTGCTGTTTTTGCGCGGGCCGCAGACGCCGGGGGAGCTGCGCATCAACAGCGAGCGGCTGCACAAGTTTTCCGACATCGCATCGATGACCGGTTTTCTCGAAGACCTCGCCACCCGCCCGGCCGGCGCGCTGGTGAAGGAACTGCCGCGCCAGCCCGGCGCGCGGGAGAATCGTTGGGCGCATCTTGTGTCCGGCGAACCCGCAGCGGACGTGATCGCGGCGGCGTCAGGCGGTGGCGATGCAGTGAGCGTGTCCGAAATCGCCGCCCTGAAAGCCAATGTCGACACGTTGACTGCCGAAGTTGATCACCTCAAGGCAACGGTCGCGAAGCTCTGCACGGAACTGGGTGTGAAGCCCTGAGCGGAGCCGTCACCCCAGGCGCAAGCCGGGGTCCAGCCGTAAGCGCCGCGCGTCGCTTCAAACCTTCGCAAACACTTCCGCCATGCGCTTGCGACTAAGGTGAGTCCCGGGGGCTCAGCTTGGACGACGCAGCCGGTCCCGAAGGGATTCGATAGCCGTCTGAACGGTCATCGAACAATATTCGCGAATAGTTCCTGCATGCGCTTGCGCGTGGCCTGATCCGGCATCGGCCCCAAGAGCGCCCCCATGTTCTCCCGCATGTGCGCCACCTGCGATGTGGCGGGGATGGCGCAGGTCACCGCCGGATGACCCACGATCCACTTCAGGAAAAACTGCGCCCAGTTGGCACAGCCGACTTCCTTCGCGAACGCGGGCAGCGGCTTGCCGCGCACCGCACCGAACAGCGCGCCGCCATCGAACGGCCGGTTGATGATCACCGCTTTGCCGTGATCCATCGCAGCAGCCAGCAGCCGCGCCTCCGCATCCCGGTCCGCGAGGTTGTAGGTGAACTGCACGAAGTCCACCGGCTGCTTTCGGATGATCTCCTCCAGCTCGTCATGCCGCCGGCCGTGCGACGTGGTGACGCCGATATGCCGCACCCGGCCTTCCGCCTTCATGCGCGTGAGCGTCTTCAGATGCACCCGCCAATCCATGAGGTTATGCACCTGCATGAGATCGAACCGCGGCACGCCCCACAGCGTGCGCGACTGTTCCATCTGCCCGATGCCCGCACTCTCGCCATACGTCCACACCTTGGTCGCCGCATAGAGCGTCTGCGGCTTCTTCGTGCCCGGCAGCAGCCGGCCCAGCACCGCCTCCGCGTTGTCATACATCGGCGAGGAATCGATGAGCCGCCCGCCCATCTCGAAGAACGTGGTGAGCACGGCGGGCAGTTGCGTGAGCGACAGCCGATCCTCCGGCACATGAAAGGTCTGCCACGTGCCCATGCCGATGGCGGGGAGGAACTCGTCCAGCTTGCCGATACGGCTGAGCGTCAAGGGGGGTGGGGAGGTGGCGTGGGTGAACGGCGCGGGCAGGCTCAGGCCGGCGGCCAAGGCGGCGGAGGTGGCGAGGAACCGGCGGCGGGACGGGTTGGGGGGCATGGCGTATCGACCGGGCGGGCGGGGCGGCGTTTCAAGGGGGCGTTAATAAAGGATTCTTTACTAACGGGTGGGCTTAATAAAGCATCCTTTATTAGCGGAGCTGGTACTGCTGCGAATATTCGCATCCGGCAGCGCTATTTCGACATTGCTTCCATCACCCGCTCCACACACTCCTCATACGTCCTGCGGTAGTTCATCACCTCCAGCGCGGCAAAGGCTTCGCGGAGCGCGGGGTCATCGCTTTCAATCCTGGCCAGCACCACGGCCCGACGATCCCTGAGAATCGGCTGAATTGAATACAGCGCTTCAGGCTCTTGCTCGCAGACCATGGCGAGATCGAAAATGTCCCGCGCAGTGAAGTGGTCGCCGCGATGCCACACCTTTTTCGCGACGATCTCAGACGCGGTTTCCACTTGCACATCCCGATCCAAGAGCCTTTCGATGCGAACCGCATCGTGAGTGAGATGTGCTGAAGCCACGAAATCGATTTCGCCTTCCGTGAATCGCAGTTTCAGGAAGCGCGCGCTCTCGACATAGTCGCCGGTCAGGCCTTCTGCTGTGTCATTCAATCGCGGCGTGAGGTAGTTCAAGTACTGCGGGTCCGGCACGAAGATGTCCACATCCTTGCTGAACCGGTGCTGATATTTCAGCATGAGCACCGTGCCGCCGCCGAAGCTCCACTGTGTCGGCGCGATGCCCCCGCGGATCGAGTCGATCAGGATCAGCGCTTTCCGGAAGAGTCCTTCCCAGACTTTCAGTCGGTCTTCAGCCATGGCGTCAGGTCTCTCTTGATGTTCAAGGACTCAACAAGGCGCGAGATGCCACGCTCGATTCGACCGGGTGGCGTCCGCTGGCGCAGTTCCCGCATCAGCGCCTCGATCAATGCTGCGTCCGCAGCTTGGAGCAACGCCCTCACGTGCGGGCGCTTTCCCGTCGGCGCCTTGCCCGTCATGAGCGCGTGGAACAGCTCATCCTCTTCCAGGGGCTCCTTGAAGCTGACACTTGCAGCTGTCGCCGCAACACGCAACATGTCTGCCGCCGGCGTCTGCTCAAGCGGCACAATCTGAATGCCTAGACCCAGCACCTTCAACAGGCTGGCGACCTTGCTGAATCCCAGCTCGGTGGCCAGTCCGTTCTCCAGCAGGCTCACTGTCGGCCGCGCGATGCCTGCGCAGGACGCCAGCACAGCCTGCGTCCAGCCGAGCTTGCGCCGTGCCTCGCGCACCCGCTTACCCAGAACACGGAGATCGCCATAATCTACAATGTTAGACATATCTAACAATTTAGCTTGCTGAAGTGCAATTGTAAATAGCAGAGCGATGCGAGAGAAGGTGGCTAGGCTACGGCCTAAGCCTAGAGGCTCAAGTCTCTATTGACAGAACTATAGTAAGTTAAATAGAGTGTGGCATCCCTATCAGGACGTCTCACATGCCGAATATCCAAGTCGACTTCGAGGTATTCAAGGCCTTGACCGCTCTGCGGCCGCAAGAGTCCGTCACGGAAAACGATGTGCTGCGCTCGCTGTTGAAGCTGCCTGCAGTCGGTACTGTCGTTTCAATACCCCCAGGACTGCAGGGAGAAAGAATCATTGGACCAAGAATTCCGGTACCCATGCCACCGCCACCCGCAGACTGGGTCACAAAAGGCGTCAACTTTCCCGAGGGCACCGAGTTCCGCGCGAACTACAAAGGGCAGACCCATCTGGGTCGCGTGCATCAGCGGGCGCTGGTTGTGAACGGCGAGCGGTTCGATTCCCCTTCGGCCGCTGCCATGCGCATCACAGGCGGAACGCCAGTGAACGGCTGGCTGTTCTGGGAATGCCGCCTGCCCGGGGAAGGGCAATGGAGAATAATCAAGTCACTACGGCCGAAGGGCTGAAAGTCGCCCGCGAATATTCGCGTGGTTCGCCAGAAACCCTATCAAGGTTGATAGTGCCAAGGGGGCAGGCATCTACTAACATTCGGGGGTTCCCACCTTGCGAATATTCGCATCCCCTTGATCCCCGCCCAACCCGAACAACTTGCGCGTCAGACCATCGACGAGCTGCTCGCTCTGGCAGGCTGGTCGGTGCAGGACGTGGCCGCGGCCAATCTGCATGCGGCGCGTGGGGTGGCCCTGCGGGAGTTTCCGCTGAATTCGAGTCATGGCTTCGCGGATTACCTGCTCTACGTGGACGGCAAAGCCTGCGGCGTCATTGAAGCCAAGAAGCAGGGTGCCACGCTCACGGGCGTCGAGGCGCAGTCCGCCAAGTACGCGCAAGGTCTCCCTGAGGCACTGCCGGCGTGGCGGCGACCGCTGCCTTTCCTGTACGAGTCCACTGGCATCGAAACCCATTTCACCAATGGGCTGGACCCTAACCCTCGCGCGCGAAGCGTGTTCGCCTTTCACCGTGCCGAGCTGTTGGCCGAGTGGTTGCACTACCTTCCAACACAGGGTAGCGCCAGCGTGCAGGCACCACCGCCCACCTTCCTCGCGCGCCTGCAGCACATGCCCCATCTCGTCACCGAATGGGGCACGGGTGAAGAAGTCCGCAAGCTCTGGCCCGCGCAGATCACGGCCATCCAGAATCTTGAGAAGTCCCTCGCCGCCAACAAGCCGCGCGCCCTCATCCAGATGGCGACAGGTAGCGGCAAGACCTTCACCGCCATCAGCTTCATCTACCGGCTCATCAAGTTTGCCGGCGCGCGCCGCGTGTTGTTCCTGGTGGATCGCGGCAATCTCGGACGCCAGGCCAAGAAGGAGTTCGACGCTTACCTCTCCCCGCACAACAACTACAAGTTCGGTGAGGAATACATCGTTCAGCACCTCACCAGCAACAGCCTGGACAAGTCCGCCCGCGTCACCATCTGCACCATTCAGCGCATGTTCTCCATGCTGAAGGGGCGCGATCTGGCGGAGGAGGATGACGAGCACAGCACCGAGCGAACGGAAGGCCTTTTCGCGGCGCCCGAGCCCATCGACTACAACCCGGCCATTCCCATCGAGACGTTCGACATCGTCGTCACCGACGAGGCGCACCGTTCCATCTACAACCTCTGGCGGCAGGTGCTGGAGTATTTCGACGCCTACCTCATCGGCCTCACCGCGACACCGAACAAGCAGACCTTCGGTTTTTTCAACCAGAACCTGGTGATGGAGTACGGCCACGAGCAGGCTGTGGCCGATGGCGTGAACGTCAACTACGACGTCTACCGCATCAAGACGGAAGTGACCGAGGCCGGCTCCAAGGTGGAGGCCGGCTACTGGCTGGAAGTGCGCGACAAGGAAACGCGCGCCAAGCGCGACTGGCAGCTTGACGACGACTTCGAGTACGAACCGACTGAGCTGGACCGCAGCGTGCAGACGCCGGACCAGATCCGCACCATCGCCCGCACGCTTCGGGACAAATGGAAGGCTGATCTTTTCCCTCAACGCGAAGAGCTGCCCAAGACCCTTGTCTTCGCCAAGGACGACAACCACGCCGAAGCCATCGTGCAAATCCTGCGCGAGGAGTTTGGGCGGGGTAACGAATTCGCGCAGAAGATCACCTATCGCACCACGGGCGCCAAGCCCGAAGACCTCATCAAGGCTTTCCGCACCAGCTACTACCCGCGCATCGCCGTGACCGTGGACATGATCGCCACGGGCACGGACATCAAGCCGGTGGAGATCGTCGTCTTCATGCGCAGCGTGAAATCGCGCAGCTTCTTCGAGCAGATGAAAGGCCGTGGCGTTCGCGTGATCAAGGACGACGATCTGCGCGGCGTGAACCCCGGTGCGAATATTCGCAAGGACCACTTCGTCATCGTCGACTGCGTGGGCGTATGCGAGCGGGACAAGACCGACTCCCGCCCCATGGACCAGAAGAAGTCCGTGCCATTCGACGCGCTGCTGCAGGCTGTCAGCCTGGGCAATGTGGAGCAGGAAGTCTTGAGCAGTGTGGCCGTGCGTCTATCCCGGCTGGATGCCCAGCTCACCGACGCCGAGCGCGCCAAGGTGCTGGTCGCCGCAGGCGGGCTGGACCTCAAGGCCATCTCCGGCGGCATTGTCAGCGCGCTCAACCCCAAGCACGACCGCACGCCGCAGGAAGCAGACGACGCGCTCCGTCAATCCGTGAAGCCGCTGGCCGACCCCGGCCTGCGCAAACTGCTGCTGCAACTGAAGCAGCAGAAGGAACTCGTCATCGACATCGTCACGCAAGACAAAGTGTTGGAGGCCGGCTTCAGCGAAGCCGCCCGTGAACGCGCCCAAGGCATCGTGCAGACCTTTGAAGCCTTCATCCAACAACACAAGGATGAGATCACCGCGCTGCAGATTCTCTACAACCGCCCCACCAAGGCGCCGCTGCAGTTTGAGGACATCAAGGCCCTGGCCGATGCCCTGCACGCCCCGCCGCACCTGATGGATGAATCCACCCTGTGGTACGCCTATGCCGCGCTGGACAAGAGCAAGGTGAAAGGCGCCAGCGGCAAACGCATCCTCACCGACCTGGTGTCACTGGTGCGCTTTGCAATGCATCAGGAAAATGAACTCGTACCCTATCCCGAGCGCGTGGCCGCCAACTTCAAGGCGTGGATTGCGCAACAACAAACCGGTGTTCCCCCTCTCCCGCAGGCGGGAGAGGGCCGGGGTGAGGGTGGCCTACATTCAATTGCGAATATTCGCACCCACCCCTTCACCCCCGACCAACTCCACTGGCTGGAAATGATCCGCGACCACATCGCCGCCAACCTCGGCATCAGCATGGAAGATTTTGAGTACGCACCGTTCAGCCAGGAAGGCGGGTTGGGGAAAGTGCATCAGTTGTTCGGAAAGGAATTGCCGAAGGTGATTGAGGAGATGAATCGGGAGTTGGTGGCGTGAGCAAGTCCGCAACCGTCACAGAGGTAAGGGAGCCATCCGCACGCTATCTGGTGCCAAACTCCAACTCTGTTCGGCCTGGTCGAAGACTCGTTCCCTTGACTGATCTGGTTGACCTGAATCCCAAGCCCAATCGAAGTGAAATGTTCGACAACTTGGAGGTTTCCTTTGTGCCAATGGCGAGCGTTGAAGCTGGCTCAGGGCAAGTCGATGTTGCGAATATTCGCAAGTACGCCGAGGTCAAGAAGGGCTACACGTACTTCCGCGAAGGCGACATCCTCTTTGCGAAGATCACGCCGTGCATGGAGAACGGAAAGATTGCTGTTGTGCATGGTTTGAAGAACGGCATTGGCTTCGGCTCAACGGAGTTTCACGTCCTCCGCCCCAAACCTGGGATCAATCCGCATTACGTCTACCACTTCATTTCGAGTTCAAGTTTTCGCGCATCCGCAGCACATGAGATGACTGGAGCAGTGGGGCAGAAGCGCGTCCCCGCAGGGTTCTTGGAATCCGCGTTGATTCCGGAAGCAACCGGCGACGAGCAGCTTGAGATCGTCGCCGAACTCGAAAAGCAGTTCTCCCGCCTCGACGAAGCCGTCGCCAACCTCAAGCGCGTCAAGGCCAACCTCAAGCGCTACAAAGCTGCCGTTCTCTCCTCTGCTCTGCGCGGCCAACTTTGGGCCACCCACCCAACCCAGGCCAATAGTGCGCGCCCTGAGTTTGCGCCCGAGATCGATTTGCCCAGTGGTTGGTCTTGGGCGTCGACCGCGGAAGTTTGCGATGTCGTTGCTAGCGGCTCCACTCCCAAGGCGGATGAAATGGTGAGCGGAAGCGGCGAAGTCCCGTTCCTAAAGGTCTACAACCTTGGCTTTGATGGCTCACTGGACTTCACGGTCAAGCCTACCTTTGTGCGCAGGGCAATTCACGAGGGGCCGTTAAATCGGTCCCGCTGTTTTCCCGGTGATGTGCTGATGAATATTGTCGGGCCGCCTTTGGGCAAGATTTCCTTTGTTCCCGGCGACTTCCCCGAGTGGAACATCAATCAGGCCATCGTGACGTTTCGCGCTGGTCCGCGCGTACTCAACCGGCTGCTTGCTTTCTGGTTGATGTCACCTGAAGTTGGGGAGCGTATTGAAAGGACGTCAAAGGCAACAGCGGGCCAATTCAATGTTCAGGTGTCGACTTGTCGCAAGCTTGTGCTACCCATGCCACCGGTTGAGGAACAGCGAAACATTGTTGACGAGATCGACCGCCGCCTCTCCATTGTTCAAGGCGTCGAGGCTGAGGTTGATGTCAATCTAAGACGCGCGCACACACTTCGACAGACCATTCTTGCCAGAGCGTTTGCATCTGGGTGCTAAGCCGTGGAATTGCGCGACCTTCCGAGAGTTTCCGACTGGCTTAGTCAGTTCGACTTGCCTGATGTCTATCTTGCCGAGCATATGCTTCGCCGTATTCGCTATGTCGGATTTGAAGAGTTTGAGGAGTGGCTACAGGAATCTGTAAGCACGCTGTTGAAAGATATCCTCGAAATGGACGGGCGAGTTGCTGTTGCAATCTTTCCCGTTACCAAGCCGTTTATCAACGTGCACAACGAAGACAAGGCCTTTAAGTCGGCCAATGACAGCGCAGGCCGTCTGGCGCATTCGTTAAAGAATCTTGAGCGCAGCCTACCGAGTTACGTTGAGTTGACCCCTCGCGTCGAATCGATGCGAGCCCAAAAGGTTAGGCACATCATATTTGTCGATGACTTTGTGGGTACTGGGGATCGGTTTATTAAATCTTGGCGAACGATGGTGCCAGCTTCGATCAAGTCATGGTGCTCAAGAGGTTGGTGCAAGGTCTGGTTTCTCACATTTGCAGGTCATGCATCAGGCCTGAAACGAATTGGTCGGAATGTGCGGACATTGTCGTTACAGCAGATTCGTGTGAGAGTGCTAATCGAAAAGTCATTCTTTGAAGAGAACGCCGCGCTGATGGCCGTGTTGACTAGATACCGCGCACCGTTCGGCAACTCTCGACAAGTAATGGGTTATGGTGGGCTGGCTTGTCCGGTCATTTTTCAGCACGGATGCCCAAATAATGTGCCATTGATTCTTTGGGCGCAGCCGCCCAGAAGGAAGGGTGGGAAGTGGCGTCCACTTTTTCCTGATCGCCATGTACCAGCTGAGCTCTACCCGCTTTTCTCGGAAGATTTTGGGAAGCAGGCCGTGCCCGAAGAGCTTTGGATGGCTGGGCACTTCCAGTTGGCGTTGAATGTACTTGAAAGAATTGCGCACTACGAGGACAGTCATCAGTTCTTATTGACCCTTAGTCTCCTCGCCAAGGGGCACCGAGTTGAGAAGGTTCGGAACACGATGGTGCTTGCAACTGACGAATTTAATTTGTTGCTAAACGAGTTGCGTGATGGGGGTCTCATTGATGAAGGCCATAAGGTCACGCGATTTGGACATGACCTAATTGTTCGGGCAACCAAACCTAAAAGGAGAAGTGTTGTAATTGTCGGCGAGACGAATTTTTATCCGTCGAGTTTCTTGGGGTTTCAGCGTGAAGCTTAGCCGTAGTGGATGCGCGCTTGTCGCATCGACTTCCGTCGGAGGCTGGTTGATTCGCGTAGACGGTCTATCTGGCTTTCGTAGAGCACGGATTCCGTCGCTCGTTGTAGGTGCCGTCGCTAGAGTGGGTTCTGAACTGCGCCTTTGCGCGCGTTCTCTGCTCCTCCGGGCGGCGAAGCCTCTGCGCAAATGCGCAGTTCAGGACCTCACTAGCGTGAGGTAAAGTAAGTGACGCGCTGGAACCCCAATCTTTTCCGCAAGGATGGTCTGGCCAAGGGATTTAACCCCGAGTATCTAGGCGCACTGATCGCTCAGGGAGAGAGTCTGGTTTCAAACCAGATGCCTGTCGTCTTTTCTTTAGCACACTTGGCGAGCCTTTCTCGGACTCTTTATTCTGATTTGCATGGGTTTGTTAGTCGATCAGATATTCAGCGTAAAGACTTTCCCTACAGAAGTTTTCCCATCGCCAAGCGCAGTGGTGGTGTACGGTGGATCTCCATTCCTGCGCCGCCTCTCATGGCTGTCCAGCAGTGGATATGTCAGAACGTTCTCAATCGCGTGGAGCCCCACGCAGCAGCATATGCATTTGTCCCAAGACGCCGTTTGCTTGACCATGCGCAGCGCCATTGCGGCGCAACGTGGCTTGTAAAGGTGGACATCAAGGACTTTTTTAGCAACATTTCCGAAAGGCAGGCCTTCCAAGTTTTTCTGCGGCTTGGATATCCGAAGTTACTTTCGTTCGAGATGGCACGTCTCTGCACTCGTGTTACTCCAAGGCGTAAGGGGGCCAAGTGGACTAATTCTAATGACGATCACTCCATCCCTGAGTATGACTGTCGGTTTGTTGGTAGCCTGCCTCAGGGCGCTCCTACGAGCCCAGCACTGTCAAACTTGGTTTGCATGGATTTGGATCGTGATTTAACGGAACTCGCTGTTTCCAAATCGGCGACCTTCAGCCGATACGCTGATGATCTTTGTTTCTCTTTAACCTCCGGGTCACGTGAAGCTGCTTTTGCATTAAAGCGCGACGTGTCAAAGGTGCTTTGGAAGCATGGATTCTCTGAGAATCCTAAAAAAACTAGAGTAGTTCCACCAGGCGCAAGAATGGTGCTTACCGGCCTGCTTGTTAATGCAAATGTCCCCACAGTACCGCGTGAAGTTCGTGATTTGGTACGTATGCATTTGCATTATGCAAAGAAGAATGGAATTCCAATGCACTGCAAAGCGCGAGGGTTTCGTTCGATATTTGGCTTCAAGAATCATCTTCTCGGGCTGATTGGTTACGTTGCATCAGTTGATAAGAAGCATGGCGCGGATTTCTACGCGCAGTTCAACCAACTCCCATGGATCGAGTTTGACTTGTAGGCCCAGCCTCCTTGCACCGATTTCCTTGATTGGTTTGTTCATTTTTCCAATCGCGAACATTCGCTGGTTTGATTTCCACCTGATTTGTCCAGCCAGACTGGACAACTTTGCGCTTGTTCAAACCGCCGCCACGGCGTGGTATCTAGCTTTCAGCCTACAAATTCGTACATGATCATCATTTTGTCCACGCTACGTGGACAACGTTTTATTTGTGGACACTATTGATTTATTGTAGAAATTCGTCCCCACTCCCAAATATTGTCCACCATTTGACACTTGTCCACGACACGTGGACAATGCAGCAATCATGGACGAACGCCACCTTCATACCGACGACGCGCTGATCGATGCCGCCCTGGACGGCCTGCGCCAGCTCGGGCTGACGGCGCTCCGAGAGGCGGCGCCCCACCGGCCAGAGGTGGACGCCATGGTGCGCATCGGCTACGGCGACCAGACCACGCTCTATGCCGCCGAGGCCAAGCGCAACCTGCGCCCGGCCGGGCTGGGCGCGGTGATCCATCAACTGGAGCGGCTGGGCGAGAAAGCGCTGCTGATCGCGGACCACATCACGCCGCCGATGGCGGAGACGCTGCGGGAACGGCGCATCGCGTTTGTCGACACCGCCTGCAACGCCTGGCTGGACCAGCCGCCCATGCTGATCTGGACCACTGGCAAGCGCCCCGCGAAACTTCGCAAGGCGGAAGCACGCGGCGGGCGGGCGTTCCAGGCCACGGGGATGCAGGTGTTGTTCGCGCTGATCTGCAACCCGGAGTGGGTGAACCTGCCCTACCGCGAGCTGGCGGCGCGCGTGGGCGTGGCGCACGGGACCATCGGCTGGGTGATGGCGGAGCTGCCGGGGTTGGGCTTTCTGGCGACGGTGAACAACACGCGCAAGCTGGTGCAACGCGAGCTGTTGCTGCAGCAATGGGCGGCGTTCTACCCGCGCACGCTGCGGCCGCGACTGGAGCTGGGCCGATTCCGCCCGACCAATCTGGAATGGTGGAAGACGATTGATGCAGCCAAGTACGGCGCCGTGCTGGGCGGCGAGCCGGCCGGCGGGCGGATGACGAACTATCTCAGGCCAGGGACGGCGACGTTCTACACGGAGAAGATCGACCCGCATCTGCTGGTGGATCTGCGCATGGGGCGCGACCCGAGAGGGGACGTGGAAATCCTCCGCAAGTTCTGGACCTTCCCGGACAAGAATCCCGGGCTGGCACCGGCGCCGCTGGTGTATGCGGACCTGATGGCCACTGGCGACGGGCGCTGCATGGAAACAGCGAAGATGGTGTTTGACGATTACTTCGGCCATGCACGTTGACCTGAGTGACAGGCAAGCGCTCGCTTGGCTGAGCACGCTGATTGCGGACATGCGCCGTGCTGCGCCGGACGCGCCGCTGCTGGTGGTGGGGGCGCTGGCGCGAGATCTGATGCTGCACCATGCGCACGGCATTCGGATCGACCGCGCGACAGAGGACGCGGACTTTGCGCTGGCGACCGCCACTTGGGACGCATTCGAGGCGTTGCGCGCTGCATTGGTTGCAGGCGGGGCGTTTGAGGCGGTGCCGCGCATCGCCCACCGGCTGCGGTATCGCGGCGGCTTGATGGTTGATGTGATTCCGTTTGGTGCCGTGGAGACCGGCAGCGGCAACATTGCCTGGCCGCCGAGTGGCGAAGAAGTGATGAACGTGATGGGCTACCGGGAGGCGGATGCGTCCGCGCTGCAGGTCGCGCTACCGCAGGGGCAGATGGTGAAAGTGGTGGCGCTGCCGATGTTCATCTGCTTGAAGCTCTTGGCCTGGCGGAACCGCCACCGCATTGCGCCCGGCAAGGATGCAAAGGATGTGTGGCTGGCCCTGACGACATACATCGATGCAGGCAATCAGGAACGTCTCTACGCGGATTTCGCTCACCTGCTGCAAGCGGACTTTGAATACGAGGCAATCGGCGCGTGGATGGCTGGGCGGGATGCAAACCAAGTGCTACGCAGCCACAGCAGCCGGGCGGATGAGATTGTTGACACCTTGAACACATTGATTGATCACGAAACGGCTGCGCAAGGGGAGAACCTGCTGCCCACACAGATGAGTGGTGAAATGAATCTGGATAAAGCTATTCACCTGCTACGCACTTTCCGAAATGGTTTGAACGGACTCGAACACCCATGAACACCAGCACCCTCGTCCAGAAGCTGTGGAACTACTGCAACGTGCTGCGCGACGACGGCATGTCGTATGGCGACTATGTGGAACAGCTCACCTATCTGCTGTTCCTGAAAATGGCGGATGAAAGGGCGCAGCCACCGTACAAACAGGCCAGCATCATTCCGGGCGCTTACTCCTGGCCAGCGCTGGTTTCGAAAGATGGTGACGAGCTGTTTGATCACTACCGCCACGCGCTGGAGGCGCTGGGCCAGCAGAAGGGAACGTTGGGCCTGATCTTCGGCAAATCGCAGAACAAGTTTCAAGACCCTGCCAAGCTGCGCAGGCTGGTGGTGGACCTGATCGACTCCGAGAACTGGTCCACGCTTTCCGCAGACGTGAAGGGCGATGCTTACGAAGGGCTGCTGGAGAAGAATGCCCAGGACACCAAAACCGGCGCGGGGCAGTACTTCACGCCGCGGGCGCTGATTCAGGCGATGGTGGATTGCATTTCGCCCAAGCCGGGCGAGAGCATCTGCGACCCGGCCTGCGGCACGGGCGGCTTTCTGTTTACAGCGCACAACTATCTGGTGCAGCACAACGCGAATCTCACCAAAGACCAGAAGAAGCAACTGAAGGAAAGCACCTTCCACGGCTGTGAGCTGGTGCATAACACCGCTCGTGTATGTGCGATGAACCTGCTGCTGCACGGGATCGGCTCGGAGAAGAGCGTGCCGGTGCGCGTGGCCGATGCGCTCTCGGCTGACCCGGGCGAGCGCTACGACATCGTGCTGGCCAATCCGCCATTCGGGAAGAAGAGCAGCACGATGATCGTGGGCGAGGATGGCAGGACCTCGACCGAGAAGGACATCATCGAGCGCGATGACTTCTGGGCCACCACCAGCAACAAGCAGCTCAATTTCGTGCAGCACATCAAGACGCTGCTGAAGCAGAACGGCCGCGCCGCTGTGGTGCTGCCGGACAACGTGCTGTTTGAAGGCGGCGCGGGTGAGACCATTCGCCGGAAGTTGATGCACGCATGCGACCTGCACACGCTGCTGCGCCTGCCGACCGGTCTCTTCTACGCACAGGGCGTGAAGGCGAATGTGCTGTTCTTCGACAAGAAGCCGGCCAGCGAGACCGCATGGACGAAGAAGCTGTGGATCTATGATCTGCGCACCAACAAGCACTTCACGCTGAAGACCAACCCGATGAAGCGCGAGGACCTCGATGAGTTTGTGCAGCTCTACAACCCGGGGAATCGCCACGACCGCAAGGCAACATGGACCGAGGACAATCCGGAAGGCCGCTGGCGCGCCTACGACTATGCGGAACTGTCAGCGCGCGACAAGGCCAGCCTGGACATCTTCTGGCTGAAGGATGACTCGCTGGCGGACTCGGACAATCTGCCGCCTCCGGATGTGATCGCGCAGGAGATTGTGGAAGACCTGGAGGCCGCGCTTGAGCAGTTCAGGATGATTGCGGCGGATTGGGGTGAGCAGGCTAAGACGTAGCGAATATTCGCGGAGTACAACAATGACGAAGACTCAACAGCGCAAGAAGGCAGCCAAGAGCCTGGTTGTAAATCGGCTGGAGATGGTTTCGAAGGATGTATTCAAGAAGTACTTCTCACAGATCACTGATCTGATCGGGAGCTCTCCTGGCGTATACGCCCTGTATGACGATGACGTTCTCTACTACGTCGGCAAGTCCATCGAACTGAGGACGCGAGTCAAGCAACACCTGAAGGACAGACACTACGCAGCTTGGACGCATTTCAGTCTTTATCTGGTCCGCGACGCCGAGTACATTGGCGAGATGGAGTCTTTGCTGGTTCGGATCGCCAACCCCAAAGGAAACCGGGTCATCCCTCGCGGCAAATCAGTGGGTCCGTTGGTGCGGGTATTAAAGGAGTCCATCAAGCGGCGTCAGAAGGAAGAGCTCGATGGTCTCTTTGCCAATAGGATTCGACAGGCGCGTACGCTGCGATCAACCAGTCACCCTGAGCACCTTAAAGGTCTGGTATCGAGGAAGACCAAGCTGTTCAGGACGTACAAGGGCAAAGAAATTCATGCGGTCTTATCGCCTGATGGATTCATTACGTACAAAGGAAAAGACTACACATCGCCATCAGGCGCGGCCAGAGCAGTGGTGGGCCAGCATCGGGCAATCAACGGCTGGGACTTCTGGTACATCAAGGACGCCGCTGGCGACTGGGTAAAGTTGTCTGCGTTGCGTGGTTGAACCTACGAGTCGCACTTCAAATTCTCTTCATTGGACACACCATGATCTTTCTCATCCTCGGCCTCACCCTCTTCCTCGGCATTCACTCCACGCGAATATTCGCACCCACCTGGCGCGACCGGCAGATCGCCCGCTTTGGCGCGGGTGGGTGGAAGGGGCTGTACACGCTGCTCTCGCTGGTGGGCTTCGGTTTGATCGTGTGGGGCTATGGCGAGGCGCGGACGGCGCCGATGATTTTGTGGACACCGCCCACGGCGATGAAGCACATCGCAGCGCTGTTGACGCTGCTGGCGTTCCCACTGGTGGTGGCGGCGTACATTCCGCGCAATCACTTGAAGGCGAAAATCGGCCACCCGATGTATGCCGGGGTGAAGCTGTGGGCGTTCTCGCACTTGCTGGCCAATGGGTCGCTGGCGGATGTGTTGCTCTTCGGCGGGTTTCTGGCCTGGTCGGTGGTGGGCTTCGTGTCGTCGCGGAAGCGCGACCGTTCGGCGGGCGCGACCTATCCGGCGGGCGAGCTGGTGCGTACGATTCTGGTGTTGGTGATCGGTGTGGCTGCGTGGGCCGGGTTTGCCATGTGGGCGCACGGGGCGTGGATCGGAGTGCGGCCGTTTGGATGAGCGATGAGATTCGTCGCCCCGGCGCAGGCCGGGGTCTAAGTTGCGTACGCTCAATCGAATCGAAATTGGGCCCCGGCCTCCGCCGGGGCGACAACAAATCTAGTTTGGGGAAACTGTAATGAAAAAAACCACAGCAACCATCGCGGCCCTCTGCGTCGCGTTCACGGCATCGGCATCGGCCGACAACGCGAAGTCGGCGCAGAAGGCTGATGCGAGCAAGTCGAGCGAAGCGGCACCGAAGACCGCTGACAAGCAGGCGAAGTGGCCGGCCTATCGCGGCAAGTCGTTTCAGGTGAGCTATCCCGTGGGCTGGAAGGCGCAGCCACTGGAGGCGAAGACGGCGAAGGAGTCGAACGCGGCGACATTCACGTCGCCCGATGGCGCGATGCAGCTCTATATCTTTTCGCCGCAGTGGGACGGCGAGCCGCCCGGGATCGAACTGGACGCGGCGAAGGAAACCGAAACCGCGAAGAAGACCGACCGCGGCATGAGCTCTGGCGTGCAGGGCACGTTCACGTGGACCACGATCGCGGCCAAGGACAAGAGCTACACCCGCGCCTACCAAAGCTTCAAGGCGAAGGAAGAGCCCATCCACTGGGTGATCGGGATGAAGTACAAGGACGACGCGGCGCTGGCGAAATACCGCGCGGACTATGCGCGGTTCAAGGGGTCGCTGGAGCAGTTTGCGGATTGAGGTTTACTGCGAATATTCGCTATTGAAGTAGTGCAACTTCTTGGCATTCGCGCTAGTCAAGTAGAGCATTTTCTAAGCTGATGCTTTACCAAGGTAGCGCATGAACCCCAAGCATCTTCGACTTTCCCGGCTGGATCAAGCTCTTGCCGAGCCTCGCCCCAAGGCCCCGACGGGAGGTTGGGTGCGTGCGACTCGCGAGGCGCTGGGCATGTCCGCCCGCCAGCTCGCCGCGCGCATGGATCAGATGGTGGAAACGCGCGCCCGCGCTGGCCGCGGAGCGTGTTCGCGGCGTGACCCATGCCATGCGGCAGGAGGCGCAAGAGCCCGGCGCGGTGTATGTGGACAAGCAAATCGAGGATGGAACGCGCGAAATCCTCAGGAACACTTGGCGGAAAATTTGGTAAAGTAAGGAATCCTTACTTGCCAGAGAAACATCATGCTTGCGAAGATGACCACAAAGAATCAGTTGACGCTTCCCAAGAGCGTCACCAACGAGGTCGGGCCGACTGAATATTTCGACGTGCAAACCAAGGATGGTCAGATCATTCTGACTCCGGTTCGTATCCAGCGGGCAGATGCGGTTCGTGCCAAGTTGGCCGAGCTGAACTTGAATGAGTCTGACATCGCAGATGCCGTCAGATGGGCGCGCAAAGGCAGGAAAGCTTCTCGGTGAACGCTCGAACTCGAGTCGTCCTGGACACAAATACTGTCGTCTCCGCGTTGCTATTCGCCAACGGTCGCCTGGCTCCTTTGCGCAACGCATGGCAGCGCAAGGCATTTCTCCCTATCGTCTCAAGCGCGACAGCCGAAGAACTGATCCGGGTTCTAGCCTACCCAAAGTTCAAGTTGACACTGCCCGAGCAAGAGGAATTGCTCGCCGACTTTCTGCCGTACTGCGAATCGTGGAAAGTGTCAAAGGTCTTAAAGGGCGTACCGCCATGCCGTGATGCGGATGACGTGATGTTCCTGCAGCTTGCCGTGACAGCGAAGGTGCGCTACCTGGTGTCCGGGGACAAGGACTTGCTGTTCGTTGTCCCCAATGCGCCGCTCGGTATTGTCACGCCTGAAGCCTTCCAGAAAATTCTGGCGAGTCTGTGATGGCGGCAGAAGCCGGCATTGAACATTCGCCACGCCGCACCCCAGTACCGTGACCTCCTTCGACGTCATCATCATCGGCGCCGGCGCCGCCGGCATGATGTGTGCGGCCACGGCCGGCCAGCGCGGGCGGCGGGTGTTGCTGGTTGATCACGCGACGAAGCTCGCGGAGAAAATCCGCATCTCCGGCGGCGGGCGGTGCAATTTCACCAATCTGCATTGCCGGCCCGAGGCGTTCCTGTCGAAGAACCCGCATTTCGCGCGCTCGGCACTGTCCCGCTACACGCAGCATGACTTCATCAAGCTGGTGGAGCGGCATGGCATCGGCTGGCACGAGAAGACGCTGGGGCAGCTCTTCTGCGACGAGAGTGCCAAGCAGATCATCCAGATGCTGAAGATGGAGTGCGATCGCGGGCAGGTGCAGTGGGCAGTGCCGGCGGAGGTTGCGAATATTCGTGCTATCGGTGATGAACCGAAGGCCCGATATGAAATTGCTACGTCGAAAGGCGAGTTCCGCTGCACGTCGCTGGTGATCGCCAGCGGCGGTCTCTCCATCCCCAAGATCGGCGCGACACCATTCGGCTACAAGGTGGCGGAGCAGTTCGGCCTGCCCATCGTGCCGCCCAAGCCCGCGCTGGTGCCGCTGGCGTTGCCGCCGGAGTGGCTGCAGCAATTCGGCGAGTTGTCGGGCTCTTCCTTCGACACGATTGCGAGTGTCACGGATGCGCCGAAGAAGCTGCGCCTGCCGGACTTTCGCGAGTCCGCGCTCATCACCCATCGCGGTCTTTCCGGTCCGGCCATTCTGCAGGTGAGCTCGTATTGGCAGCAGCAGGGCGGGCGCGGGGCGATCGCGCTGAATCTGCTGCCCGGCGTGGATGTGGCGGCGTGGATCGCGCCGCATCGACAGACGCGCAGCACGCTGGGCCAGCTGCTCGCGGCGGTGTTGCCGAAGCGCGTGGCGGAGAACTTTGCCGTGGCCCACGGCTGGACGCAGCCGCTGGCGGAGTGCTCCAACGCAGTCGTGGCCGAGATGGCCGCAACGCTCGGCGCCTGGCGCATCCAGCCCTCCGGCACGCTGGGCTATGACAAGGCCGAGGTCACGCTGGGTGGCGTGGACACGGATGCGCTGTCGCAGCAGACGATGGAGGCCAAGTCTGTGCCGGGCCTCTTCTTCATCGGCGAAGTGGTGGATGTGACCGGGTGGCTGGGCGGCTACAACTTCCAGTGGGCGTGGAGCTCGGCAGTGGCGGCGGGGGAAGTTGCGTAGGGTATTGCGAATATTCGCAATACCTCCCACACATACCGTCGCCCCGGCGAGTTTACGTAACCCCGCCGGGGCCTAAGTTTCTTCGATCACCGCAACCCCACTTGGGCCCCGGCCTGCGCCGGGGCGACGGGTACCGCGAACATTCGCGCCGCGTCTCTACCGCGTCGTCACCACACTCGCCACGGGCCGCGCCATGTCGCGCGCGGCGATGCAGAGGTCGATGCGCTCCAGCGCCTGCTCATAGCGCCGCGGGCCGCCGAGGAACTTCGGTGCGCGGTCCTTGAAGAAATTGACGAACAAGGCGCGATCATCCTTGGTGCACAGCCGCGCGAGCGGGGTCATGGTCTGGCCGGCGGTGTCCTGCGGCACTTTGGCGGCGATGGCGTCGAAATGCCCGCGCACGAAGCTGAACGTGGCAGCGCGGTTGTACTCGTCTTCCAGCGCGTCGTTAAGGAAGAGCAGCACGTCGCGACCGTTCACCTTGTCTTGTTCACCGGTCTTCGCGACCATGAGGTCGTGCGTCGCACGGCGGAGCTGCGCATCGCGGGTGAGGGCCAGCGCGTTGCCGAGGTAGCGCTGTTCGCGACGATCACCGTTGGCCACGAACGCGGTGACCAGCCGCTCGTGCGTCGCGCGATCGGCAAAGCGCGCCGCCGTCTGCAGCACGGGCTCTACCGTGGACGGCGACACGGCGGTGCGGTCGTCCAGCCACTTCATGGCCAGGGCGCGCGCCTCCAGGCGCAGCGTTTCGCCTTCGCGCGGCGCCAGCTCCGCGACGATGGGCAGCAAGGTTGCACGCAAGTAGCGCGTGCGGTCGTCTTCGTTCGGCTTTTCCTGCCAGCCGAGTTTCTGCGCGATGGGGAGCATGTCGCGCTTCACGATATCCAGCTTGCGGCGCTGTTGCTTGGGGTTCAGCCAGGCTTCACGTTGCGCGTTGAGCAGCGTGGCGGCCTGGCGCTTCACGACCGCCGACGGATGGCGAATATTCGCAGCCGCCCATTCGAGCGCGGTATCGATCGGCATGAGGCCCGACTCGGCGCGGAGCGACGCATCGGAGAGAAGCGCCACCGCTTCCTGCTCCGGCAGGCGCTGCACGTTGGCCGAGTTCTTCTTGTCGAGCGCAGCGTCATAGCGCGTGACGTAATAGCCCGCGCCGTTGGCATTGCCCAGCACCCACTCGGGACAAGTCTTCGCAGTCGGCAGCGGCACGACCTTGGGCGCGTTGGAAATTTCCATGCACTGCGTCTCGACCTTGGCCCCCTGCCCGAACTTGAAGCACGCGGGTGTGGTCCACTCCATGTCCGCTGCCTGCGAGCCCGCCGGGCGCAGGCGTTGCTGCGATACCTTCAACGCGATGTTCTTGCCCGCGCACTGCAGCGAGACATCGACCAGCGGCACGCCGGGCTGCTCGATGAACGCGGTGAAGGCTTTCAGCGCATCGTCCTTCTTGCCGGCCGCTTCACCGATGGCGCGGAAGAAATCCTGCGACGTGGCGTTGCCATAGGCGTGACGCTGCATGTAGTTGCGCACACCTTGCTGGAACTGCTCGGGCGTCAGCCACGCTTCAAACATCGACAGCACCTGGCCGCCCTTCTGATAGGTGATGCGGTCGAACGCGGCGCCGACATCGCCCTTCTGCACGACCGGGTTCTTCACCTTTCGAGTGGAGGCGAGCTTGTCGGAATTGATGGCCTGCGCGCGGGCGAAGGCGCGGGCCCAGCCGTCGTTCCACTCGGGGCGGAACTGATACAGGATTTTCTCCGCCATCCAGGTGGCGAAGGCTTCGTTGAGCCAGATGTCATCCCACCATGAAGGCGTGACCAGATTGCCGAACCACTGGTGCGCGATCTCGTGACCGGCGATGCTGGCATAGCGGCGCTTGAACGCGGTGGTCTCCTCATGCGGCTTGGCCAGCATGAGGTTGGCGTTGTAGGTGATGAGGCCGACGTTTTCCATCGCGCCGAAGTTGATGGTCTGCGGGATGGTGATCGAGTCGAGCTTCTCGAACGGATACGGCGAGCCGAAGTAGTTCTCCATGAGTTCGAGAATCTTCGGTGTCGATTCCTTCACCCACGCGAGATCATTGCCGCGGCCCTTGGGCGCGAGATAGCGAAGAGGCGTCTGCTTCTTGCCGGCGCGGCCTCCATCGACGATGTCGAAGGGGCCGACAGCGAGCGCAATCAGATACGAAGGTAGCGGCTTGGTCCAGGCAAACGCGCGACGCGTCCAGCCGGGCTTGTCCGGCACGTCATAGGACGCGACCTCGGGCGTGTTGCTGACGGCGACGAGCCCCTTCGGCGTATCGAGCGTGAGCTGCCACGGCGTCTTCCAGCCCGGCTCGTCGAACGAGGGGAACGCGCGGCGCGCATGCAGCGCCTCGAATTGCGAAAGCACGTACCACTCGCCCGCCTCCTGCTGGCGAAAGAGACCGCGCGTGGAGAGCGGCTCCAGCAGCCCGCGATAGCGAATATTCGCAACGGCAACGCCGGCGTCGAACTGCGAGGCTTGCCAGACTGGCTGCGGCGGCTCGGGCGGCGGCGTGGTCGCGGGCACGCCAGGCTTGGCAGGTGTCTTGTCGAAGCTCGGTGGCACTTCGCCGGATGCGGCGGCCGGCGCGCGCACCACGGGCGGCTCAGGCGGCGGCACTTCAGCCCAGGCATCCAGCGCGATGATGTCGTCATTCACCTTGCGCACGCGTGCCTGGTAAGTGCGCGCACCCTGCTTCACCTCAATGCTGGAGACGGTGAGGTTGGTGGCGTTCAGCCAGAGGGTGGGTGCCGCATGCTTCACCTCGAACGTGAGGCGGAGCTCGCCTTCGAACTCGGTCTGTCTCGGGTCGATGGCGAGCCGCGCTTCGTATTTCACCGGCTTGGCAATGTCGCCCAGGCGGAAGGTGGGTGTGGGCGGTTGGGCGATGAGCTGGGCCTGTACGCCACACCAGCAGACCAGGCCCACAAAGGCAGCGGCAATACGGAAAACACGGAAGTCGGTGACGCGACGCATAGCAGCTCCGGCACGAAAGAGACGGGAATTGTAATGAATGATGATGGCTGAGTGCTCGCGCCGGAACGCTGTCTGCTACGGCAGGTTACACTCGGCGCCATGGCTCAATCATTGGACTGTTCGGCCGGCGCGAACTCGCGTGCCCCCCGTAACCCGCAGGGCGTCTTGCGAATATTCGCGCTCGTACTCGCGCTTCTCCTGGCCGCTTGCGCCAGCAACCCGTTCCTGCCCAAGGAACTCACGATGTCCGCCGTGGAGCTCACCACGCGTCTGGAAAAGCGTTTTCCGGTGGAGCGGAGCGCGGGCGGATTGGTCGATCTCACGTTCTCCAAGCCGGTGGTGACGCTCGCGGCGCCGCGCATGTCCGTGAGGATCGAGGTCAAGGGCAGGCTGCCGCTCTCGGACGCGACGACGGAAGGCTTGCTGACGCTGTCCGGGATTCCGCACTACGAGCCGGCCACGCGCGGCCTCTTTCTGAAGGACGCCAAGGTGGACAGGATCGAGCTCGCCCGTGTGCCGGAGGCGCTGAATGCGGCGCTGGCGCGCGTGGCCTCGCAGCTGGTGAAGAGCCAGTTCGAAGAGAGGCCCTTTCACACCTTCCGCGAGGAGGACTTTCGCAAGTTCGGCGTGGGCTACGAACCGCTGGCGCTCGCCGTACGCGATGGCGCGATGGTGCTGACGCTCAAGCGTTAGCGCCCGGATTTCGCCGGGCCGCTGACCGCTGGCGGCCCCATGCGGCCCGTATAATCCGGCCCACGCATGGATCCGATTCTTCTACTCAAGGCGTTCATCCTCGGCATTGTCGAGGGATTGACCGAGTTCATTCCCGTTTCGTCCACCGGCCACCTCATCATCGTCTCCGACTTGATGGGCGTGAACGACGAGAAGGGCAAGATCTTCGACATCGTCATTCAACTCGGCGCGATTCTCGCTGTGGTTTGGGAATACCGCACTCGCTTCACCGCCGCGCTCACCGGCGTCACGACCGATCCGAAGCAACAACGGTTCGTCTTCAATCTCTTCGTCGCTTTTCTGCCAGCGGCCGTTCTCGGGCTGGCGTTTTCGTCGCACATCAAGACGTTTCTCTTCAACCCGACCGCAGTGGCCATCGCGCTGATCGCGGGGGCGCTGGTGATCTTTTGGGTCGAAGGCCGGCGCAATGCGAATATTCGCATTCACAGCGTGGACGAAATGTCGTGGAAGGACGCGCTGAAAGTGGGATTGGCGCAGTGCTTTTCGCTTTTTCCCGGTACATCACGTTCCGGCGCCACCATCATCGGCGGCATGTTGTTCGGGCTGTCGCGTCAGGCGGCGACGGAGTTCTCATTCTTCCTCGCCGTGCCCATCATGGTCGCGGCAACGGGCTATCAGGTGGTGAAGTACTGGGCGCTCTTCACGCCGTCCGACTTGGGTCCGTTCGCGGTGGGTTTCGTGGTGTCATTCATCGCAGCGCTCATCGCCATTCGCGCGCTGGTGCGCTATGTCGCGACCCACGATTTCCGAATATTCGCGTGGTATCGCATCGTGCTGGGCGTCGCGGTGCTGGGCTACTTCCATTGGCCGGCTTGAGCCGGGTGTTTGCGCGGGGTTGCGAATATTCGCAAGGCGGAATCAAGTCGCGCAGCGGTCGTGTTCAGCGCCCGACTCAGCGCTCAAACCAGTCCGGCGCCAGAATGGGTGAGCGCCGGCCCACGCACTTTTCCAGGATGTCCATTTCCTGATCGGTGTGCGTCTCGAACGGCGCGGGCTTGAAGCGCGTGCCGTCGACCGCCTGCGCGCTGATGAGTCGCGGCGTGTGATTGCGCGATTCAATCTGCTCCCGATCCCGCGGGTTGTCATTGGCCTGAATGTCGGTGGCGCCCCAGCACGTGCAAAAGTACGTGCCGTCGCCGCGCGTCTCGACGTAGACACCGGTGCCGCGGATGCCAATGGTGGCGAAGTGCGTCTTGACCCTGCGAAAGCCGCTCTTTCTGCGAAAGACGGCACCCAATGCGCCGGTGGCCAGGTTGAACAATCCCATGCGCTGAGCGTCGTCGTCGCGTGGGCCGATGACAAGTTCGCTGCGGCTGCGCAGCATGAAGGCGTCATCGCCATGTGTGAAGACGAGGTAGCCGTCATTGCCGGTGACGATTTGATCGCCGGGCTTGAACCGCGTCTTCCGCGTGACCGGCTCGCCATTGACCCGCACTGTGCCGCGAAGCTCATGCACCTCACTCACCGTCGGCGCGTTGCCGGACTGTGCAGCGGCCCATGCCGGCGCCGCCAGCGTCAGGGCCGCAAGCCGCAACATGCGTCGGCGGGCGGGTGACTGCAAGGGAACCCGACCCTCGGCATCGGCAGGCGTGGAGAAGAGGCCGCCCGCTTGCTCGCCAGCCGCGAACGGGGAGGGGGAGGGGGAAGACTGGGACGACGCAGTCAGGCTCATGGTAGGTAGGTCGCGTTTCCCGCCCACGCCTTACCGCGCTGGCGATCTCAGTGCGACTGAGTGCGCGCTGCGCCGACGTACTGGCGAATGAGACTCAGCAGCTGGTCTTCCTGATAGGGTTTGCCCATGTACTCGTTCACGCCAATTTCCATGGCGTGATTGCGGTGTTTGTCGGCTGTGCGCGAGGTGATCATGATGATCGGGACCTTGCCGGCCTTGGCATCGGCGCGAACATTGCGCGCGAACTCGAAGCCGTCCATGCGCGGCATTTCGATGTCGAGCAGGATGATGTCGGGCTGGATGTCCTGCAATTGCTTGAGACCATCGACCCCGTCCTTCGCGGTCGCGACCTCGTAACCCTCGCGAGTGAGCATGCGGCTAGTGATCTTGCGCACGGTGAGCGAGTCGTCGACCACCATGACCAGCGGCACGGTGGGTGCGGCGGGAATGCCCGCCGGCATGGGCGCATCCGGGCTGGTCGCTTCGCTGAGCAACGCGCTGGGGGCGAGCACCGTCGGCGCGGCTTCCGGCGCGGAAGGCGCCGCATCGGCCGCACTCTCGACCGCCACGGCAGCGCCAATCGCCTCGCGGAACACTAGCTGCACAGGGTTCAGAATCAACACGACTTGACCGTTGCCAAGCACCGTGGCGCCCGACACGCCGGGCAGGCGCGCCAACTGCGGCCCGATCTGTTTCACCACGACTTCGCGGTTGCCGATGATTTCATCGACCTGCACCGCCGCCCGCTGTTGACCGCTCTTGGCCAGAATCGCGTATGCGCGCTTCAGCACCGATTGCTGCGGCATGCCGCCCAGCAAGGCTTCGAGCGAACGGTAGGAATAGCGATTGCCCTTCCAGTCGATGTCGGTCATCGACAGCATCGCGTCGTACTTCTTGCCCTTGTACTCCTGCACCTGCTCGACCATCACAGACGGGATGGCATACGTGGAGTCGCCCACGCGCACCATGACCGCCTGTGTCACCGCCAGAGTGAGCGGCAAGGTGATGACAAACGTGGTGCCCTTGCCGGTGACGGAGGACATCTCAATCCGGCCGCCCAACGATACGATCTCGTTTTTGACCACGTCCATGCCCACGCCGCGGCCGGAAATGGCGGTCACTTCGCTGGCGGTGGAGAAGCCCGGCATGAAAATGAACTGCGCGAGTTGATCTTCCGGAACATCGTCGTCGGCCTGCATGAGCCCCGCCTCGACAGCGCGGGCGCGGATACCGGGGAAATTCAAACCAGCGCCATCGTCTCGCACGGTCAGCACCACTTCGTTGCCGACCTGATTCGCGTCGATGCTGATTTCGCCGATTTCCACCTTGCCGGCATCGAGGCGTCGGTCCGGTGTTTCCAGACCGTGCGCAATGGCGTTGCGCAGGAGGTGCTCGAAGGGCGCGGTGATCTTTTCCAGCACCGAGCGGTCGAGTTCCACGCGCGCACCGCGGAATTCCAGGTTGGCCTTCTTGTTCAGCTCCTTGGCCGTCTGCCGCACGATGCGGTAGAGACGATCCTGCAGGTTGCCCAACGGCACGAGGCGCACACCCATCAAGCCCTGCTGCAGGTCGCGGTTGAGTCGCCCCTGGTGGGTCAACGCGGCTTCGACTTCGTCCAGGTTCTTCTGCAGCGATTGCTGCAGGGTGACCACGTCATACAGCGACTCGGCGAGGAATCGGGTCACTTCTTGCATGCGCGAGAAGCGGTCGAACTCGAGCGGATCGAACGTCTCGGAATGCTCGTCGCGCTCCTTGATGCGCGAGGCCATGGCCATTTCGGCTTCGATCTCGATCTCGCGCAGCTGCGTGCGCATGCGGGTCACGTTTTCCGCAAGTTCCGCCATGCTGCGCTTGAAGGTCATCATCTCGCCGTCCACACGCGAACGGGTGATGGCCAGTTCGCCGGCCTCATTCACGAAGCGGTCGATCAGGTCGGCGTTCACGCGCAAAAGCGCCTGACGCTCGCGGCCTTCGATCTGCACTTCCTCGCGCACCGCGGCGGCGGCGGCGGCCATGACGGCAATGGCGCCCGGCTTGTCCTTCTGGTGTTCGAACACGTCGGCGATCGGCACTTCGATCGCGGGCGGCAGATCCTCGCCGGATTCCAGTTTGTCGATGGACGTGGTGAAGCGGTCCCAGTATTCCTCGAAGCGCTCGAAGCGCTGCGTGGCCGGGGCGCTGTCCTTGTCCATCTCGATGACATGGGTCTCGATGATGTGGGCGAGTTCACCCAAGCGCATGAGGCCCGCCATGCGCGCACTGCCCTTCAGCGTGTGCAGGTGGCGCGCGAGTTCGACGACGGGTGCATGATCGGTGGGCGTGCCTTTCCACGCGCGCAGGCTGTCGCCGACGCTGGGCACGATCTCCTTGGCTTCTTCGAGGAAGATCGGCAGGAGATCGGTGTCGATATCGTCCTGGATGCGGCGCTTTTCCTTGCCGGCTTCGAAGACGGCAGGCACGGCTTCGCCGGAGGCAGAGACGATCGGTTGGGCCGGCTGCTCCGCGACATGGGGCGCGGGCGGCGGCGCGAACGCGGCGACAGGCTCAGGCTCGACGGGCGCGGGCGGAATCGGCGGGGGCGTTTCTTCGGCGGTGATCGATGCCATCGCGGCGGCGCCGGCTGTCGCGAGCACTGCGGCGGCGGCAAACGTGGATGTGTCGGACGCTGCCGGTTCTTCGCTGGGCGGCGCCTGCTCGGTCGGTTCAGCGAACTCGATGACTTCAGCGGGCGCCGCCTCACTCGGGACCGGGGGCTCATCGCTGCGCTCAGACGTGGGTATCGCTTCCACCGCTGGCGGCGCGTCAGCGAAAAACGCGGACTCGACATCAGCGAGCGCGGAAGGCGACTTCGCGGCCTCTTCGGTTACGGGCTCAGGCTCGGCAAAGAACGCCGCTTCATCCGACGCCGACTCGACGAGCGACTCGACCGGCGGCTGCGCGCTGGGCGGCACGGTCGGCGCATCCAGGAAACCGAAGTCCGGTGCGGCCTCGGAGGCGGGCGGCGGCGGCGGCTCGCTGGGCGCCGGCGACGCAAGGTCCAATGACGGCGGCTCGAACGACAGCTCCGCCAAAGGCGGTGCGGCAGCGACCAAGTCCGGTTGTGTCGTGTCGATGGCTGGCAGCTCGAATGGCAGATCGGCCAGCGGTGCGGCGGATGCCGCGTCTTCGACACGCGACGCCTCGACCTCCGGCACTGCGGTCTTCAGGAAATCGAACGCGGCGACATCGAGCTGCGCAGGTTCTGCGGGCTCCACCGCCGGGGCCATGGTCGGCTCGGAAGCGAGCGGCTCGACAGCGATGGGTTCACTGGCGGCCGGCTCGACCGCGGGTGGCTCGATATCCGTCGTCAGCACTGCAGGTTGATCTGGTTGCAGGCCATAAAAACGGCCTGTGCGAATCAGCGTGTCCTCGCCCGGCCGTTGCGCAGCCAAGAGACGGTCGCAGAACTGATCCAGCTCTGACGCAAGGTCCGGACGGGCCAGCGGCGCTTCGCGGCGCTTGAGCGACTCCACCATGTTCCGCAGGCCGTTGACGGCCTGTTCGATGAGCGTCAGGCCCGCCTCGTCATGCGGAGACGAAAACTCGATGGCCGCCTTGGCCCAGCTTTCCAATGCATGCGCAAGGTGGGAGACGGTTTCCAGCCCAGTGGTGTTGGACGAGCCGGTGAGCGTGTGCGCGGCGCGCATGAATTCATGCGACACCGGCGCCCCGGGCGTGGCCCTGAGCGTGTCGCACTCGCGCAGAAGGGTCGCGACGTGATCTTGCGCTTCCTCGATGTAGATGTCGAAGAGCGGCGCGAACACGATGATTTCGCCAATTGCGATGTGATCGTCGGGCACGGCCGGCGCCGCCGGCGTGACCCCGACCTCGACAGCAGCCTCGGGCAGCACGATCGCTTCCGACTCAAGCATGTCGACGGATGCGGGGGATGCGGCCATGTCAGCGACATCGCCGGGGAACTGCGGTTCGCGATCATTCTTGATCGCATCGGCGATACCCGCGATCACCGTGCCGTCGATACTGGCGTGGCCCGCCGCCTTCAGCTCACCCACCCAGCCTTCGAAAGACTGGGCGGAGAGATCGACGAACTTGATGAGCGCGGGCGAGGCGGGCTTCTCCTCTTTCAGCCACTTGTTCATCACCTGCTCGGCCTGCCAAGCCACTTCGCCGAGGTCGGTGAGGCCGACCATGCGGCCGCTGCCCTTCAGCGTGTGGAAGCTGCGGCGGATCGTCGTCAATGCCTCCTTGTCGCCGGGCGAGTCACGAACGATGGCGAGATTCTCGTGAATGGTGGCGACCACCTCACCGGCCTCCTCCAGGAAGATTTCGAGCAGCTCGGCGTCGACTTCAGCGCTTTCCTTGTCAAGCAACTGCACCGCTTGCGGTGACGGCTCGGGGGTCGCGGCGGGGGTTGCCGGCGCGATGATGCTCAGGGCCTCGTGCAGGCCGGTCTTGGTTGGATCGGCGGCGGTTTCAAGCAATGAAAGCGCCTGCGTGGACTGTTCCACGGTGGCCTTGTCAGCGACAATCTCGGCATCGCGCTTGATGTCCTCAACCGCCTGCTTCAACTGGTCGCGTGTTTCCGTGGCCTGCGGCTGGCTCTTCCATTCCTGGTAGAGCTCCTGGGCCTTTTGCTTCTGCTCCTCGATGTCGGTGGCCGACACAGCCGCGCGTGCCGCGACCTTCGGGGCGGCCGGCTTCTCGGCCAGGCCGAAGCGGATGAGCGCGGGCATGAGGGCTTCGATGGGATGCGCCGTGCCCTGCTGCAACGCGCCGATGTAAAGCCCCAGCGCGGAGACCCCCTCGGCGACACCCTCGGCATCTTCACCTTCACCCTTGCGGGCGCCGCTCGCGTATTCGGCCACACGCCTTGCGATGAGCTGGTTCAGCGCTGCGGCCTCGTTGAGATCGAGAATCGCCAAGGCGCCCTGCACCTGGTTGAAGAGCGATGCCAGTGGCTTCAGTTCGCCGGCCTTCAGCGGGTCGCGGAAGTAACCGTCGAGCACCTGCTCGATTTGTTGCAAATTGACCTGGACTTCCTGACCGACCTGGAAGATGAGCAGGCGTTCCTGGGCGCGGCGGCTCATGTCATCCATAAGCCCCGCTGCGGCCGGATCGAGCACGGGCAGCGATGCGCCGCTCAACGCCGAGCTGACCCGACCGGCGACACCTCGCGCCTGCGCCGAGAACTCGGGGCCGAGACGGAAGTAATTTTCGAGCGCGTTTTCCACGAAGAGGAGCCCCGTCGCGACTTCCAGCGCAACCGTCTCGGATGCGGGCAGATTCGCCGCGCGCAAGTTCGCCCCGACGCTGCCCAGCGCACGGAACACCAGAGTGACGTCGTTGTTGCCGAGTTTCGCGGCGCTTTGGACCAGCGTCTCGGCCTGCTTGACGAAGTTGTCGACGAAGGCACGGTTCCCCGACGTGAACTTGAGCCAGGTGTCTTTCTGCAGCGCCGTCAAATCGCGCAACTGCTTCAGAACCGCCTTGAGCGCTTCACTGACGGCGTCGCCGCGCTGGTCTTCCTTGGCCAGGAGATCATCCAGCGCGAACAGGGCGCGAATCTGCCGAATTCGATCCGACGTGGCCGAGCTCCGTCCCACCACGAGCAGCAGATCGCGGAACAACCGTTCGGGCACTTTTTGCGTGCCTTCTTGAAGAAGCTTGATCTGCTGGTCAATCTTGCCAAACAGCGCGACGGCGACCGAACGCTGATCGTTGCCGCCCAACGCAATCGCATCGAGGAATCCGCTTGCCGTGAACCAGAACGTCCGGGACGGCGAGTGCAACTGCAGCGACTCGACGCCGAGCACCGCCTCCTTCATGAGACGCACACCGTTGTCGAAGTCGCGGTCGCGCAGGAGCTTCAGCAACCCCGCCTGGAATGTCCCGCGCTTCTGTTTGAGCGATTGCTCCAGCATCTCGCGGGTTGGAACAACGACGGTGTCTTCCGGAGAGGCAAGGCTTGCCGTGAGGTCCGGGAAGAACAGATCACTCTCCGCCACATCGGCGGCCCCGCGCAATTTGGCGAGTTCGACATACGCCGACGCCAGGACCATTGGGCGATTGGGCGCGCCTGCGAGCAGGTTGTCCAGATAGCCGGAGAGAGCGCCGATGCCTTTCTTGACGGTGACGATGACGGCACCCGCCGATGCGCCAGTTTCGCCGAGGAGGGCGACCGTCTTTTCAATTTCCTCATTGAATCGGGATGCAGTGCCCAGTCCCACCATGGACAGGGCGCCCGTCACCTGATGCAGATGGGTCTGGACGAACTTGAGTGACTTGGTGTCCGCCGGATCGGCGACGACTTTGTCGAGATGCTGCCGCGCTTCGGACAGCGAATGATCGATCTCGGTCTTAACCCAGGAAAGGGGACCGACATCAAACGGGGTTGCGACAGCGGCGGCCATGAATTGGAGTCGTTATTTTTGGAGGATCAGAGCTTGAAGCCGGACACCGAGGCCTTGAGGTCGTTGGCCACGGAAGCGAGTTCCTGAATCGAACTCGCCGTTTGCTGCGTACCGACCGTCGTTTGACGCGTGATTTCGAGAATGTCTTGCATGTTCTTCGCGACCTTGTTGGCGGAAGCCGCCTGCGTCTGGGTGTCCGAAGAGATTTTCTGAATCAGCGTTGCGAGGTTCTTGGTCACCGAGTCGATCTCGGTCAGCGCCTGACCTGCGGCGTCGGACAGTTTGGCCCCTTCCACCACGCCCTGCGTCGACTTTTCCATGGCGGCCACAGCATCCTGCGTATCCGCCTGAATGGTCTTCACGATGGCGCCGATCTGTTTCGTCGCTTCGGCGGAACGTTCAGCCAGCCGCTGCACTTCTTCCGCAACCACCGAGAAACCTCGGCCCGCGTCGCCCGCGGACGCCGCCTGGATGGCGGCGTTCAGTGCCAGCACGTTCGTCTGTTCGGTAATGTCGGTGATCAGTTCCACGATTTCACCGATCTCCTGCGAGCTCTCGCCCAGTCGCTTGATCCGCTTAGAGGTTTCCTGGATCTGCTCGCGGATGTCGTTCATGCCGGAGATGGAATTCTGCACGGCGAGTCGGCCCTTGTCGGAGGCGGCCAGGGATCGCATCGCAACCTGGGCGGACTCTTCCGCGCCACGAGACACTTGGGTCAACGTTTCCGCCACACCCAGCACCTGTTGCGTCGTCTCCTGAATTTCGCGCGACTGCTTTTCCGCCGCATCGAGGAGCTGCACAGCCACCGCCTGGGCTTGCTGGGACTTCACCGACACCTGCGTGGAGGCGTTGTTGACCCCTGTCACCAGCGACCGGAGTTCGTCAATCGTGTAGTTCATGGAGTCGGCGATGGCGCCCGTGATGTCTTCGGTCACCTTCGCGCGGATGGTGAGGTCACCGTCAGCCAAGTCGCCCATTTCGTTCAGCAGCCGCAAAATGGCTTCCTGGTTCCGCTTGTTTTCCGCTTCAGACTCGGCGGCACGGCGACGGGCGTCGGCACCAAACACCAAGGCCATCAAGCCCAGCACCACGACGCCCAGGATCGCGAGCGCGACCGCGATGTACACCATCAGATTGCTGCGCTCGGCTTGCAACGCACCTTGCAACAGCTCGACGTTATTGGCCAACTGCTCCGAGCCGGCGGTCAGCGCGCGCGCCGATTGCCGCGCGGACACGAGCTTCTGAACGTTGGCGAGAATGGGGGAGACGTTCTGCTCGAAGTTGGTGAACTGCTCTTTCAGCGCGGCGATTCGGGCCTTCGCGTCGGAATCGCGAACCGCCGTGACGCCGATGGCCTCGCTGCCCACATCCAGCGCCTTCAAGAGTTCGCGAAAGTCATTGGTGTCCTTACCCATCAGGAAGGGCACCTCCGGGTCGATGGTGTCGGAGCCCAGAATTTCGGCCGCGCCACGACCGAGCCGCTCAGCGAAGAAGGTCAACCGATTGGCGCGCAGAACCTGGCCCGGCGCGGCGCCGGATTGCTGCATGAGGCCGGTGATCTCTTGTGACAGCGCGGCCAGCTCCTCAGAGCCCGCGCGCACTTGCGCGATGTTGCGGGAGAGCGCCGTGAGGTCGTTCCGGGCGGCGAGAATGGCCGAGGCGTAGGATGAGACTTCCTCGTTGCGCTTGGTCAGCTCGACCAGCCGCGAACGCAATTCCTCGCTGGTGCCGGCCGGCGGCACGGACGTGCTGAAAATCGGGCCGCCGTTGTTGAGCACATTGACGTAATTGCCGAATTCGTCACGGCTGTCCTGGAGCTGGGCAAAACTGTTGGCATCGCCCCGCGCCGCGAGACCGGCGGACTTCGCCAGACGCTGGGTGTGGTATTGCAGCAGGGACGTGATGTTGATGAAGGTCGAGTTGTTGCCGCGCTGGTAGGTGTCCAGACCAACGGCGGCGGCGGCGAAGAAGAGGCTCGCGAGCGCGATGATGCCGAGCACCTGAAGCTGGGCTTCGACGGGTTTGTCCCCGATAACGGGCAACTTGAAGACTCGATCTTTCTTCGCGCCTGGCTTGCCCGCACCGGGTTTCGAACCGAGCGCTGGCGTCATGATGGTCTTGCTGCCCACGGGGCTCGCCGAGACCGGCCCGACCGCGCTGAGATTGGTGTGCGTCGTGGTCTGCGACGCCTTTTCCACGGGCTTCGCCGGCTTCTTCTTTCCGAACAATCCGGCCAGACTGAAGCCCCCTTTTTTGGGCGCCGGTGAAGTGGTATCCGGCCCCTTGCCCTTGTCGCTCCCACCCGGCAGGTTCAGTTTCGCCATGTCGTAATCTCCACTAGCAGTGTGTGCTGTTCTTGGTTGGCCAAATCAAGCTGTATGGGCAACGCCCACTTCGAGGAAGCGCGCATCTTCGGTGAGCGCCTCGACATCCAGTTCTTTCCACAATGTGCCGGCCGGGTCGCGGAAAACGCCTCGCACCCAAGCCGGTTTGTCGGCGGGGTCGGGCTCGCGCACCAGCTGCTCCGGATTGCGCAAGCCCAGCATGCGTCCGATCAGAATTCCCGAGCCGACGATGCGACGTTCCGACAGAAGAATCACCCGGCGCTCCGCGCCTTGCGCCGTCGCTTCGGCGCCCTGAAACGCGGCGAAGTCGGCGATGCTGTACAGGTTCCCGCGCACGTTGGCCACGCCGCGAAACCAGCCGCGGGTCAGGGGCACCTGCATGATCTGCGGGACGGGAATGACCTCACTCACGTCGATCAGATTGACAATCCAGTTCTCCCCGCCGACTTGGAAGCCCAGCTTGGAGGACACGGTCTTGCGCGACGCGAGATCGCGCAACCGGTTGGCCACCGAAAGCTGGAATTCTCGAAGACTGGTTCTACGGGCCATGTTCTGTTCGCCGCCCTGGGATCAGCCCAGCGCCTTGATCTTCGCCAGAAGATCAGCCGGTGTGAGCGGCTTCACCAGATAGTCCTTGGCGCCCTGGCGCATGCCCCAGATCTTGTCCGTTTCCTGATCCTTGGTCGTGCAAATGAAGATCGGAATGTGCTTGGTCGTTTCTTCACGGGTGATGGCGCGCGTGGCCTGAAATCCGTTGAGACCGGGCATGACGACATCCATCAGGATCAGATCGGGGATTTCGGCCTTCGCCCTCTCAATACCCTCTTCGCCACTGTTGGCGGTGACGCATTGATAACCCGCCTTGGTGAGGGTTGATTCCATGAAAGCGCGCTCAGTCGGGGAATCGTCAACGATGAGAATTTTCTTGACAGGCATGGGTGTCTCCGGATGCGGTCTGGGTTGAATCTTGTGCCGCGGTCAGGCGGCCTTGCGATTGGCGAGGTGCGCCTCCACCGCTTTGAGCAGGCTCTCTTTGGTGAAGGGTTTGGTGAGATATTCGTCGGACCCCACCATCCGGCCCCGAGCCCGATCAAACAAGCTGTCCTTGGAAGACAGCATGATCACCGGGGTCTCCTTGTATTTGCCGTTCTTCTTGATCAGCTGGCAGGTTTGGTAGCCGTCGAGTCTTGGCATCATGATATCGACGAAAATCAGGTCGGGCTGATGATCGGCGATCTTGACCAAGGCGTCGAAGCCGTTCTCGGCGAGGATGACTTGGCATCCCGCCTGCGTCAGGAATATCTCCGCGCTGCGCCGGATGGTGTTGCTGTCATCAATCACCATCACTCTTGCGCTCGACAGTGTCTTGGCATCCGCCACGCGACCCCCGCTCCCTCCAGCCTGTTGTCCTTGTGGATGAGTTCGGGCTATGTGCCGCCCCCATCTCATCCGTTCTTCGCTCCCGCAAGCCGGGAACTGTGGTTTCCGCAGACGCGTGAGCCATCTCGTCAACCACCGCGATTCGCGCGCCCTCGCTTTCCAGCGAAAACTATCACGAATAGCGGCAACCTCGCACGACGCACGCAAGCAGGGCTTCAGATTAGCCTGTTTGCCATTTCGAAACAAGCATTAACCTGCAGTAGCTAATGTTCTGGCCTAACTCTCCATCGGCTGGCGGCGCCATCAGCTACGCGTTAAATCTCGACCATCTCGAAGTCGTCCTTGCGCGCCCCGCAATCGGGACAGGCCCAGGCGATGGAAATGTCTTCCCAACGGGTGCCGGGCGGAATGCCCTCGTCCGGCAGGCCCGCTTCCTCGTCGTAGATGAATCCGCAGACCAGACACATCCAGCTACGGAAGGCGCGCCCGCCATTTTGCGCTGCACTCATCGGCTACAATCCTTTCCCATTTCCATTGTCGCTCTGGTTCGGTGGGCGCGGATCGCGCACAGACGACCCATCGCCAAACGACCGACACATTGCCATGTATTCACAAGTTCCGCAGGCGCCCCCAGCCGTGCTGGCGATAGCCGCTTCGGACCCGAGCGGCGGTGCCGGCATCCAGGCCGATTTGCTCACACTGGCAAGCATGGGCTGCCACCCGCTTTCGGTCCTGACGGCGATCACGGTTCAGAACACTTCCGGTGTGGAGGAATTGTTGCCACTTGATGCGGACTGGGTCGCGGATCAGGCTCGCTGCATCCTCGAGGACGTGCCGGTCGCCGCCTTCAAGGTGGGCGTGTTGGGCAGTGTGGATGTCGCCAGCGCGGTGGCGGAGGTCATCGCCGACTATCCCGATGTCCCGCTCATCCTCGACCCGGTGCTCGCGTCGGGACGCGGAGATGAATTGGCGGGCGAAGACTTGATCGAGGCCTTGCGGGAGATGCTGATCCCGCAAACCACCATTCTCACCCCCAACACGATGGAGTTGCGCCGCCTGATCGAAGATGACGGGTTCGAACTGGACGAAGACGCGCCGGTCGATCAGGCCGCGATGGCGAGTCACCTCATTGGGATGGGCTGCGAGTACGTGTTGGTGACCGGCACCCACGCGGCGAGCGCCGACGTGATCAACGTCCTCTATCACTCGGAGGGCGAATTCAGACGCGACGCATGGCCGCGGCTGCCGGGGTCGTACCATGGATCGGGATGCACCCTGGCGTCCGCCGTCGCGGCCATGCTGGCGCGCGGCCTCGACATCGGCGACGCCGTGCGCGAGGCGCAGGAGTACACATGGCAGACCTTGAAGTCGGGCTATCGAATCGGCATGGGCCAGCGCCTCCCCGACCGCTTGTTCTGGGCACGCGATGCGGCTGATGAGGCGGACGCTGGCGGAGAGGATTCAGCATAGTGCGGCTTCGCGGTCTATACGCCTTGACGCCCGATTGGCCCGACAGCGCGCGACTCATCGAGGCTGTGGCCGACGCGCTGGCAGGAGGCGTGGCCATGGTGCAGCTACGCCGCAAAGCCAAGCCCGCCCAAGCCCTGCTCACCGAAGCGCACGAGATTCGCGCACTGTGTCGACAGCACGGCGTGCCTTTCATCGTGAATGATGATCCACGGCTGGCCGCCGCCTGCGCGGCGGACGGCGTGCATTTGGGCCGCGATGACGGCGCCGTCACCGCCGCGAGAGAATTGCTGGGCGCGGGCTTGCTGGTGGGCGTGTCATGCTATGGCGACGTGGCGCGAGTCCGTGCCGCGGAAGCGGAGGGCGCCGACTATGCCGCTATCGGCAGTCTGTTCGCATCCAGCACCAAGCCGACGGCAGCGGGCACGAGTCTGAGCACCCTTGCCGCAGCTAGGCGCGAAACACGGATCCCGCTGGTCGGTATCGGTGGCGTCACTCTTTCGAATGCACCCGACGTCAAGGCAGCGGGTGCGGACATGATCGCCGTGATCGGCGCGCTGTTCGACTCGGATTCGGTGCGCGACACCGCCACGAATTTTTCAGCTCTATGGGAACAACAGAATGTTCAGTCAAAGTGAAAAACTGTTCAAGGAATCGCAGGCGTTGATTCCAGGTGGGGTGAACTCGCCCGTGCGCGCGTTCCGCGCCGTCGGCGGGACGCCCATTTTCTTTCGCGAGGGCAAGGGCGCTTGGCTCACCGATGTCGACGGCAATCGCTACGTCGACTACGTGGGTTCGTGGGGCCCGATGATTCTCGGTCATGCTCACCCGGAGGTGATCGCCGCTGTTCAGGAAACCGCCGCACGGTCGCTGAGTTTTGGCGCGCCGACCGGTCTTGAGCTGGAGTTGGCGGCATTGTTGACTCGTCTTGTGCCGTCCATGGAGCAGGTGCGGCTGGTGAGTTCTGGCACCGAGGCGACCATGAGCGCGATTCGCCTCGCCCGCGGCTTCACCGGCCGCAACAAGATCATCAAGTTCGAAGGCTGCTACCACGGCCATGGCGACGCCTTGTTGGTGAAGGCGGGGTCGGGGGCGCTCACCTTCGGCAATCCCAGCTCCGCTGGGGTGCCGCCCCAGGTGGCGGCGGACACGCTGGTGCTGGACTACAACAGCATGGCGCAGATCGAAACGACGTTCGCACAACTGGGCGACGAGCTGGCCGCCGTGATCATCGAACCCGTTGCCGGCAACATGAACTTCGTGATGCCCTCGCTGGAGTACCTGCGCCGACTGCGCGAGCTTTGCTCCAAGCACGGCACCGTGCTGATCTTTGATGAGGTGATGACGGGCTTTCGCGTCGGTTTGGGCGGTGCTCAGGCGGTGTTTGGCATTCAGCCGGACCTGACGACGCTGGGCAAGGTGATGGGTGGCGGATTGCCGGCAGCGGCATTCGGCGGTCGCCGCGACATCATGGCCGCGTTGGCGCCGCTGGGCGCGGTGTATCAGGCCGGCACGCTGTCCGGCAATCCAGTCGCCGTCGCCGCCGGGCTTGCCACCCTGCGCGCGGTTAGCGCGCCGGGCTTCTTTGACAAACTGGCGGCAACGACCTCGGAAATGCTGCGCGGATTGAAACGTGAGGCCGCCGCAGCCGGGCTACCGTTTGCGACCCAGAGTTTGGGCGGCATGTTTGGCCTATTTTTCTCAGACAAAGCGCCTACGGACTTCAAGGAAGTCATGCAATCTGACAAGGACCGCTTCAACCAATTCTTTCATGCCATGTTGCGGCGAGGTGTTTACCTGGCACCCTCCGCATTCGAGGCGGGATTCGTGTCGGCTGCGCATGGCGCGCCGGAAATCGAGCACACATTGGCGGCCGCCCAAGCCGCGTTTGCCGAGATTCGCCACTAGCGCCGATGCGAATATTCGCAAACCAAAAAAGGCCCGCGATGCGGGCCTTTTTTGGTTCAGTCGACTCTCCGGCGACCTAGCGCAACCCAGCCATGTATTCCGACAGCGCCTTCATCTGTCCTTCGGAAAGACGTTGGGCGATGGGCTGCATCATCACGTTCTTGCGCGTGCCGGCGGCATATTGCTTCAATGCGTCAAGCGTGTAATCGCCCCATTGTCCGGCCACCCGCGGATACTGGGCTGGAATGCCTGCGCCTGCCGGGCCATGGCAACCCGCGCAAGCCGGCACGTCGAGTTTCTTGATGCCGGCGCGCCAGATTTGCTGACCTTCAAGGGCAAGCTTCTTGTCCTTGGCGATGGCGGGCTTGGCGAGGCGCTGCTTGGCGAAGTAGGCGCCGACGGCCTTCATTTCGCCAGGTGTGAGGCCGGCCGCCATGCCTTGCATGATCGGATTGACCCGGGCACCGGACTTGTAGGCGGCCAATTGGGCCGCGATATACTGCTCACTTTGCTGGGCAAGATGTGGATTCGCGGCAATCATGCTGTTGCCGTCCATGCCATGACATGCGGCGCACACGGTGGTCGCGATTTGCGTGCCGTCACGGTCGGGGGCTTCGGCGCCTGCGTGCAGGGAGACGGAAATCACGGTGACTGCCACCGCGACGCGTCGGCAGGTGATGCCAAATCGATGGATGTCGCCTGCCAGTCTTGTCAAGTTCATGTTCCTGCCTTGCCTGATCGTTAGCAAAGCGCGAATTCTATCGTATGCCGCATGGCGCATGCCAGCGGTGGCTCGCAGCCGCCGGTTTGCAAGGGAGCCCCGAGTGGGTCTGTTCGACCGAATCCAGTATTCAATGTCCGTGCATGACCTGGACAAGTTGCCACCCGAAGGCGCCATCGAGGTGGCCTTCGTGGGACGCTCCAACGCGGGGAAGTCCAGCGCGATCAACACGCTCGCCCATCGCAATCGCCTGGCGTTTGTGTCCAAGACGCCCGGCCGCACCCAACTCATCAATTTTTTCTCGCTCGATCCAGGTCGATTTCTGGTCGATCTGCCCGGTTACGGTTTTGCCGGTGTGCCGCTCGCGGTGAAGCGGCACTGGGAACAGCTACTCTCGTCCTATGTGGGTCAACGCCAGTCGCTGGCGGGGCTCGTGCTGATCATGGATGCGCGCCACCCCTTGAAGCCGCTGGATCGACAGATGCTGGGCTGGTTCGCCCCCACGGGCAAGCCCGTTCACGCACTCCTCACCAAGGCCGACAAACTGTCACGCAACGATGCGCTGCAGACCTTGGCCAAGGTCAAACGTGAACTCGTCACAATGGGCTCGAATGCGACGGCACAGCTTTTTTCCAGCCTGTCCAAGCAAGGTGTCGACGAGGCTGAGGCCAGCATAGCGCGAATATTCGCCCTGCCAGACGGCAAAGAAAAAGGCCCGGGGAAAGGGGATGCCCCGGGCCTGGAACAGCCTTAACAGGATTAAGGCACCCGCTCAGGGAGGAGAAGCGGGGAAGGGCGGACCCTTCAGCGGATAAGATGCAGGCTGGGCTGCAAAGTTCAATGGGCTGAGGAAATTTTTGGGAGGTTGGTATGACTGTGGACATTGGTGCGTTTCCCGCGAGGCGGATGCGCCGCTTGAGAAGAACGCCTGCCTTGCGTGAGATGGTGGCCGAGGCGCGGTTGTCCGCCGCCGATCTCATCTACCCGGTCTTCGCGCTGGAAGGCACGCAGCGTCGCGAGGCGGTGGCGTCGATGCCCGGGGTTGAGCGCATGTCGATCGATCAGCTCTTACCGGTCCTTGGGCGCGCTGTCGAGCTCGGCATCCCGGCTGTCGCGCTTTTTCCCGTCGTGCCCCCTGACAAAAAGTCGCTCGATGCGGCCGAGGCCTGGAACGAGTCCGGGCTCGCATGCAGCGTGATCAAGCGCATCAAGGCGGAGTACCCAGGACTCGCGGTGGTCGCGGATGTGGCGCTGGACCCGTACACGAGTCACGGACAGGACGGTCTGATCGACGATGACGGCTATGTGTTGAACGACGAGACCATTGAGGCCCTGTGCAAGCAGGCCGTGGCCCTGGCCGCCGCTGGCGCGGATATCGTGGCGCCGAGTGACATGATGGATGGCCGTATCGGCCGCATTCGCGGGGCGCTGGATGGCGCGGGGCGTGTTCGGACCGCCATCATGGCCTATGCGGCCAAGTACGCATCCGCCTTCTATGGCCCATTTCGCGACGCGGTGGGGTCGGCCAGCAATCTGGGCAAGGCGGACAAGAAGCAGTACCAAATGGATCCTAGAAACGCTGAAGAGGCCTTGCATGAGATTGGCTTGGATCTCGCCGAGGGGGCGGACATGGTCATGGTGAAGCCTGGCATGCCGTATCTCGACATCGTCACCCGCGCGAAGGCGCGCTTCGGGGCGCCCATGTTCGCCTATCAGGTGAGCGGCGAGTACGCGATGTTGAAGGCCGCCGGCGCGGCGGGATGGATCGACGAGCGCGCCTGCGTCCTGGAAGCGCTGACCGGGTTTCGTCGGGCGGGTGCCGATGGCATCCTGACCTATTTCGCGCTGGAGGCCGCAGCCTGGCTGCGCGCGGCAAAGTAGGCGCGCGCTATTCGGCGGTGCGCCCCAGCAGGTGCTCGAGCTGCTGAATATTCAGGCGCTGCGCTTGTTCACGTCTCCTCGATGAAGTGACGCGTCTGGCGCGAATATTCGCAGTGATTAGCACGACCGGCTCGGACTCGGCGCAGCGAAACTGGACCGCTTGCGCGCCTCGAGACGACACGATTTCGTAGCCCACGCCGGCGGAAAGCAGACGATGCTCCACGTCCTTTTCGCTGTCCGCGATGATGACGAGCTCGATGGGCGTGTGTGCGGTGACCACGCCCTCTGCGATTGCACCGACCAAGACCGGGCCGAAGTCGGCGAGCAGTTTCATGACGTGAAGCGCGGCCGCGCGCAAGTGGTGAAGCTGCGCTGGCTCGTTGGGCAGGAAGAGGCTTTGATGCGCGCGCAATGCGTCCCGCACATCGACTTCATCCACCTGGCTCGCAAGGCCTGGCGGGATGCCGAGGCGGCGAGCGGCCTTGGCTCTGGCGTCCAGCCAACTGACGCCGCTTTCCATCATGAGCCGCGCGGTTAGATTCGACAACTCCAAGCGTGTGCGGCGGTCCATGACTTGACGCTGAATCAGAAAATCTGATTCTTGACTTCCTCTGTGGGGCGCGGCCGGTCCTTGGCCGTCGTTGGCGACTCGGCGGCACCCGGGGCCATTTCGGCATAGAAAAATTCCTTGAAGGCCTCTTTGGCGCCCGCGTCGCGCTGCCCGGTCACGGGGTCGATAGCGATGGCTAACACGCCCTCCGGAACGTCCAGCGCGTTCTCCTTGACCCCCTTGAGCGCCTTGGTCATGTAGCCCATCCAGATGGGCAGTGCGGCCTGACCGCCTGTTTCGTTCGCGCCCAAGTCTGCAGGATTGTCAAAACCGATCCACGCCACGCCCACCAGGTTGTCGTTGAAGCCAGCGAACCATGCATCGTTGTGATCGTTGGTGGTGCCGGTTTTGCCGGCCAAGTCCTGCCGGCCCAGTGACATTGCGCGAGCGGCGGTACCGGATCGAACCACCTCGCGCATGAGCGATGTCATTACGAAGGCGTTGCGAGCATCCAGCACACGCTCGGCTTCTTCACCGGCGTGCTGTGGGGCTGCCGTGAACAGCGCCGCGCCCTTGTCATCACGAATGGCGGCGATGAGATAGGGTTTGATGCGATATCCACCGTTGGCGAATGTCGCATAGGCGCCTGCCATCTGCATGGGCGTCACCGAGCCCGCACCCAACGCCATGGTCAAGTAGGCCGGGTGGTTCTCCGCCTGAAAGCCGAAGCGCGTGACGTATTCCTGCGCGTACTCGGGCCCGATGGATTGCAGGACGCGAATGGAAACCATGTTCTTGGACTTGGCGAGCGCGGTGCGAAGCCGCATCGGACCCTCGTACTTGCCGTCATAGTTCTTGGGCTCCCATATCTGGCCGCCGGTTCGCCCCGGATCCACCACGACAGGCGCGTCGTTGACGACTGTCGCTGGCGAGAAGCCCTTTTCCAGGGCGGCCGAGTAAATGAAGGGTTTGAAGCTGGAACCCGGTTGGCGCCAGGCCTGGGTCACGCGATTAAACTTGTTGGAGCCAAAGTCCACGCCGCCGACGAGCGCTCGGATGGCGCCGTCCTGCGGTGAGACGGAGACAAACGCGGCTTCCACACGCGGTAGCTGCGCTACTGCCCACGCGCCCTTTTCCTCCCGCTGCAATCGGATGATGGCACCGGGCACCGGCTTCAATTGGGAGGCCTTGTCCCCCAAGAGCCGCGCGACTTGCCGGAGGCCCTCGCCGGTGATCGTGATCGTTTCTCCGCGCTTGTTCACGGCGACAACCTGCTTGGTGTTTGCTTCAAGCACCACCGCCGGCACCAGATCGGCGACGACTTCCCGCTCGGTCAGCGCCTCCTCGACAGCCTCATCACGTTTCGCGGCGTCTTGCGGAAGCGTGATGCGTCCTTCCGGGCCTCTGTAACCGTGACGGCGGTCATAGTCCATCACGCCTCGACGGAGGCTCTCGACCGCCGCCGCCTGATCGGCGGATCGGATGGTCGTGTAAACCTTCATGCCACTCACATAAACCGTATCGCCATAAAGGTCGAAGACCTCCTTGCGCGCCATCTCGGCCACATGGTCGGCGGACACCGCGAACTGATTTTGCGTCGGGTTCAGCTTGAGTGGTGCGGCGATCGCTTGCCTATATTGATCTTCCTTCAGGTACCCGAGGTCGCGCATGCGGCGCAAGACATAGTGTTGTCGCTGTATGGCGCGCTTGGGATTCACCACCGGATTGAAGCGAGACGGCGCCTTGGGGAGGCCCGCGAGCATGGCGACCTCCGCCGGTTGGAGGTCCTTCAGGTCCTTGCTGTAATACACCTGGGCCGCCGAGGAGAATCCGTAGGCCCGTTGGCCTAGGAAGATATGGTTGAAATAAATCTCCAGTATCTGGTCCTTGCTGAGACTTTGTTCAATCTTGAACGCCAGCAATGCCTGGGAGATCTTCCGCGTAAAAGTCTTTTCCTTGGTCAGGAAAAAGTTCTGGGCAACCTGCATGGTGATTGTCGAAGCACCTTCGGTCTTGGCGCCAGACGATAAGTTGGAGAGGGCTGCGCGCCCGACGCCCCAATAGTCGACACCACTGTGGGTGTAGAACCGTTCATCCTCGGCCGCCAGAATGGCCTGCTTCAGTAGCTCGGGAACGTCCTTGATGGCCACAACGGCCCGCTTTTCCTCTCCAAACTCGCCAATCAGATCACCGTCTGCGGTATAGACGCGCAAGGGGATTTTAGGTCGATAGTCCGTTAGCACCTCAACAGACGGAAGACTGGGATACAACAAAATGATAGTGAGCGCTACTACACCAAGCGCAACGAAGCCCAGAGAAATCAGCAAAATCAAAGGGTAGAACCACCAGCGAGCAGCCACTGAGTTTGCTTTCGAATGGAGACAAGGAATTATAGCCGCCCGACGATCGCGCAATCGGACGCAACTCTGGCGAAATTCGGGCTGCGCGCGCCCTTCGTACCTGAATTTCCCTGAAAAACAAAAGGCTTTACACAGTGAGGGGTTGTTGCTAGCATTTAATGTAATTTATGCGTTATGGGGCGTAACCCAACACCATGCTTAAAGAATCGCTGGCCTCCCAGTTTGACTTCCTGCAGGCGAAAGCCCCTCCGGTAATCGGGGTGGACATCAGCTCGTCCTCGGTCAAGATGGTCGAGCTGGCGGACGCCGGCAAAGGGCTGTATCGGATCGAGCGCTATGTCATCGAACCCCTGCCGAAAGACACGGTGACCGACGGCAACATCGCCAACATTGAAGCGGCCTCTGAGGCCGTCAAGCGCGCTTGGAAGAATATGGGCACGCGGATCAAGCATGTCGCCATGGCCCTCCCGTCAGCAGCCGTCATCACCAAGAAAGTCACGCTCGCCGCCAACCAGCGCGAAGAAGACATGGAGTTTCAGGTTCAGGCGGAGGCCAACCAGTACATTCCCTTCAGTCTGGATGAAGTGAATCTGGACTTTCATGTCATTGGCCCAAATCCAACAAACGAGGAAGAAGTTGAAGTCCTGATCGCCGCCTCGCGCAAGGAAAAAATTGAAGACCGGGTCGCAGTCGCGCAAGCCGCCGGCCTCAAGACCCAAGTCATAGACGTCGAGTCTTTTGCGGCACTCGCCGCGTTCGACATGATCAAAGGCGCCACAAGCGGCATTCAGGATGAGGATGTCACAGCCATCGTGGACATCGGCGCGCAAATCACCCGTGTCACGGTCATGCATCAGGATCAGTCGGTGTACACACGCGAGCAGCAAATCGGCGGCGCCCAGCTGACCCAGGACATCGCGCGCCAGTTCGACATGCCGCTGGAAGAGGCGGAAATCGCCAAACGGACCGGTGGCCTGCCTGAGAATTACGGCCCCGACGTTTTGCAACCCTTCAATGAGAAAGTGGTGATGGAAATTCAGCGCGCGCTGCAATTTTTCTTCACTTCCACGCAATTCAACAAGGTCGATCACATCGTCCTTTCAGGTGGCTCGGCCATGCTGGACGGCCTCGAGGAAATGGTCGCGAACCGCACCCAAGTCCACACTTTGGTCGCAAACCCCTTCTCGAACATGGCGCTGTCTTCCAAGGTGAAACCCCGCCAACTCACTCAGGACGCACCATCGCTGATGGTGGCGTGTGGGCTCGCGCTGAGGAGGTTTGATCCGTCATGATTCGCATCAACCTACTTCCGCATCGCGAGGAGAAGCGCCGTCTCCGCCAGAAGCAGTTCGCCGTTCTTGCCGGCTTGACTGCGGTCCTCGCGTTGGCACTGGCCGCACTGATTTGGGTGGGCTTCAACCAGGCAATCGAAATTCAAAAGGCCCGCAACAAATACCTTAACGACGAGATCGCCAAGCTGGACAAGCAGATTGACGAGATCAAGAAAATTCGCGAAGAGACACAGGCGCTTCTGTCGAAGAAACAGGTTGTCGAGGGCTTGCAGTCGAATCGATCCGAGCCCGTGCAGCTACTCGACCAGATGCTTCGCCAGTTGCCCGAGGGGCTCTATCTCAAGTCCATCAAGCAGACTGGAACCAAGATCAATGTGACCGGCTACGCGCAATCGAATGCGCGCGTGTCGGCGTTCATGCGCAATATCCAGGCTTCCCCTTATCTCGAAAACCCAAACCTGGTTGAGATCAAGGCGCAAGAGGTCAACCGGCAGCGCGCCAATGAATTCAGTCTTGATTTCTTCATCAAGCGCACTCAGCCCGACACCAAGCCTGGCAAGGGCGCGCCCGCGGCGGCCGGAGGCAAGAAAGCATGAAGCTTGATGACCTCAAGAATCTAGACCCTAAAAATCCAGGGCAATGGCCGTGGATCGCCAAGATCATTTCTTTCTTGCTCGTCTTTGCCGCGATCATGATTGCCGCCTACATGTTCCTGTATCAAGGCCAGCTTGAAGAAAAGGCCAAGGAAGAACGCCAGGAAGAAACACTCAAAAACACTTTCGTCGAAAAGAAGAAGCTTGCGGTAAATCTCGACGCCTACAAGGCTCAGCGCGCCGAGATAGAGCAGTCGTTCGGCGCCCTGCTGAAGCAACTCCCGACCAAGTCGGAAATGGATGCGTTGCTGATCGACATCAACCAAGCCGGCCTGGGCCGGGGCCTGCAGTTCGAGTTATTCAAACCCTCCCCCAATGAGAACTTCACTGAGTTTTACGCCGAGCTGCCGGTGAATCTCAAGGTCACGGGGAACTACCACGACTTGGGCGCTTTCGCGAGCGATGTCGCAAAGCTTCCGCGTATCGTCTTGCTGAATGACCTGAATGTATCGAATCCGCGTGACGGCGCTCCGCTGACAATGGAGGCAGTGGCCAAGACTTATCGCTACCTCGACGCTGAAGAGCTTGCCAAGCAGCGGAAGGTGACCAAGGACAAAGCCAAGGGCGCAGCGCCCGCCAAAGGAGGTGGAAAGTGATGCGTCCGCTCTCCTTTCTAATCGTTGGAGCCATCCTGTCGGGTTGTTCGGACGAGCCCTCTGACTTGAAGCGGTTTGTAACCGAGCAGGAAAAGTCTTTGCCGAGGCGTATCGATCCACTTCCAGACGTCAAGCCATTTGAGCCGTTTGGCTACGAGGGCTTTGACCTCCCTGATCCGTTCAAGCCGCGCAAGCTCGCCGTGAAACAGAACGATGGTGGCGGTCTTCAGCCTGATTTGAATCGGCGGAAGGAGCCCCTTGAGGCTTTCCCTCTGGAGCAGCTCAAGATGGTGGGAACCCTGCAACAGGGCAGCGAAGTGTACGCACTGGTCAAGGCTGACAAGACCTTGTACAGGGTGAAGAAAGGCAACTACATGGGCCAGAACTTCGGGCTGATTACTGAAATCACCGAAGCTGAAGTCAAACTGAAGGAAATTGTCCAGGATGGCACTGGTGACTGGGCTGAGCGAATCAGCTCCTTGCCATTGCTGGAAGAGGCCGACAAGGGAGGCAGAAAGTGACCAGCAGAGTATCGTCAGTTCTCAGGTGCATACGTGCGATATTGATCGCATCGGCAACCTACTTGCTACTGCTTCCAGGTGCGGCTTTCTCACAGAGCAAGAACGTGCTCGAGTCGGTATCCGCTACCAGCATGCAGGGCGGTAAGGTTGTTGTGCGGATGAATTTCAAGCAGCCGCTTTCCGCGGTGCCTCCGGGCTTTTCGGTTACCAACCCGCCTCGCATTGCGCTCGACTTGCCAAACGTATCCAACGGGACCGGCAAGTCGACCATAGACGTCGCCGAGGGCGAGGTCCGCAGCGCGAACATCGTAGAGGTCAACAATCGAACAAGGGTTGTCCTTAATCTGGCTCGCAGCCTGAACTACACACCCACGCTTGAAGCGAATTCACTGCTCATTGCCATAGATGGCCCGGCTGTCTCCTCAACCAAACCGTCTGGGCAGGTGACGCAGTTTGCGGAAGCGACGCCCGGGGACGCCCGTCAGAGCCTGAGGGACATTGACTTCCGACGCGGAAATGGCGGGGAAGGCCGGGTCATTGTCGACCTATCAAGCGCCAGCACTGGCATCGACATCCGCTTGCAAGGCAAGTCGATTCTCGTGGACTTCATCAATACTTCGGTACCCAAGAATCTTGTGCGCCGCTTGGACGTGGCGGATTTCGGAACTCCGGTACGAATTGTCGACACCTTGGATCAAGGCGCGAACACGCGCATGACCGTCGAGCCACGAGGCCTCTGGGAGTACTCAGCCTACCAGACCGACACGCAGTTCATCTTGGAGGTGAAGCCGGTCAAGGAGGATCCCAACAAACTGGTGCAGGGAACAACGCCGGGGTATGCCGGAGAGAAACTGTCTCTGAACTTCCAAAATGTCGAAGTGCGTGCGGTGCTTCAGGTCATCGCCGACTTCACCGGGTTGAATATCGTTACCAGCGATACAGTCGGCGGAAGCCTGACACTGAGACTAAAGGACGTGCCATGGGACCAAGCGCTGGACATCATTCTCCAAAGCAAGGGACTGGGCAAACGCAAGAACGGTAACGTAGTGGTTATCGCCCCATTGGACGAGATCGCCACAAAGGAGAAACTTGCTCTGGAGGCAAGTCAGCAAATCTCCGAGTTGGAACCTGTGCGTACCGAGAGTTTTGTAATGTCCTACGCGAAGGCTTCCGATGTGCGGGCACTGCTCTCAGATCGTGATCAGAAGATCTTGTCAAAGCGCGGCTCAGCAACGGTCGACCAGCGGACAAACACGCTGTTTGTCCAAGACGTGCCCGCCAGACTTGAAGAAGCCCGGCGCCTTATCAACCAACTGGACGTGCCCGTTCGCCAGGTGCAAATCGAGGCGAGGATTGTAATTGCGGACGACAAGTTTGGACGCCAGTTGGGTGCGCGATTTGGCCAACAAAGCGCCTTCAACCGCAACAATGTCAACATCGGCTCTTCCGGGACGCTCTGGAACTCGACAACGCCACTCACGAACAATGCCGTCTCTGCGGGTTCCGCGGGCGTTGTGACCAACAGCTTTCCTGCGGGAAGCGGCGCACAACCAGAGCAATTGAATGTCAATTTGCCCGTAGTGGGCGCGGCGGGCCAGCTGGCGCTGACATTCCTGAATCTAGGGAGCGGGAATATCGTCAACATAGAGCTTTCCGCGCTTGAGGCCGACAATCGGGGAAAGGTGGTTTCCAATCCACGCGTTATAACTGCCGACAAACGCAAGGCAGTCATTGGGCAGGGCACCGAAATTCCCTTCTTGACCGCTTCCGCGAGTGGCGCCACGACAGTTCAGTTCAAACCGGCGGTCCTTGAACTCGCGGTTACGCCGCAGATCACACCTGACGACAAGATCATCATGGATCTCGAAGTCAAGAAAGACACCGTCGGACAGGTATTCGCCGGCGTGCCTTCCATCGACACCCGGCGTGTCCAGACGCAGGTGCTTGTGGAAAATGGCGACACCGTCGTGCTGGGTGGCATATTCGAGCAGAACAGTAGAACTGATGTGGTGAAAGTTCCGGTGCTTGGGGACATCCCAATCATCGGCGCGGCCTTCCGGCGAACGCAGAAGCAAGAGGAAAAAACCGAGCTGCTCATCTTCATTACACCAAAGATCATCAAGGACAACATCACCATTCGCTGAACAAGCGCTCGGTTCATCCTCGACGGCGCCCAGTTCGGGTGCCGTTTTTGTTTTGCGTCCCGCCTTCCCCATTGAGAATCCGGAGATGCCGCGAATCGTACTCATCGGCATGCCAGGCGCTGGCAAGACCACGATCGGCAAGTCGCTCGCCCTCGCGCTATCCCTACCCTTCATCGATGCGGACCGCGAGCTGATCGCCCGCACAGGCGTGCCAATCGCAACAATCTTTGAGATCGAAGGAGAGGCGGGCTTTCGTCGGCGAGAGGCCGCTCTGATTGCCGATCTCCTCGAGCGCAAGGGCTTGGTGATGGCAACTGGCGGCGGCGCAATCTTGAGTCCGGTGACACGACAACTGATGCGCGAATCGGCGATCGTGGTCTACCTTCGTGCCACTTTGACTGCACTCATTGAGAGGACGCAAAGGGACAGCTCGCGCCCGCTGTTGGCAAATGGCAATCTCAAGGAAAAGCTGACTGCGATGCTGGCAATACGCGAACCCCTGTACGAGGAAACCGCCCATCTGACTTTCGACACCGGCCGGCAGAGCCCAGCGAAACTCGCGGGTGCCATCGCCAGGACGATCGAGACAAGAACCGGGGATCCGGCAAAATGACCGCATCATGAGCTCGCCTCTCGTCGTTTCCCTAGGTTCGCGCAGTTATCCGATCCATATCGGACCCGGGCTTCTTTCAAGTTCGTTGATCCCTGAGGGCGCCGGGAGTCGCAAGGTCGCATTGATCACCAACACGACGTTGCTCGGACCCTACGGCACACCGCTCGTCCGCTCGCTTGAGGAGGCCGGCCTCACCGTCGAAACCGTGGCGCTGCCGGACGGTGAAGCACACAAGACGCTGGACACGCTGAACCTCATCTACGACGCCTTGCTGACAGCCTCACTCGATCGCAGGAGCTGCCTCATCGCACTCGGTGGCGGCGTGATCGGAGACATGGTGGGCTTTGCTGCGGCCACCTACCAGCGAGGGATCCCATTCATTCAAATTCCGACAACGCTGCTGGCGCAGGTGGACTCTTCAGTGGGCGGCAAGACGGCGGTGAATCACCCCAAAGGAAAGAACATGATCGGCGCATTCCACCAGCCCCGCGCCGTCTTCGCCGACACGGACACCTTGAAGACGCTGCCAGACCGGGAATTCACCGCCGGCCTGGCAGAAGTCATCAAGTACGCGCTGATTCGTGACCCGGACTTCCTGCGCTGGCTGGAGGACAACATGGCCGCCTTACGGAGTCGTGATGCCGGCGCGCTGACCCATGCCATCCGCGAGAGCTGCCGCAACAAGTCCGAAGTGGTGGCCCGGGACGAATTCGAGACGGGCGAGCGTGCGCTGCTGAATCTCGGCCACTCCTTTGGCCACGCCATCGAGGGGGCGTTGGGATTTGGAACCTGGCTGCATGGCGAAGCTGTCGGCGTCGGTATGCTGATGGCTGCTTTGTTGTCGCAAGAGCTCGGGCATCTTGCGAGCAGTGATGTCTCGCGCATCGCCCGGCTATTGCGAGCGGCCGGGCTACCCATGAAGCTGCCTGACATTCCGGTCGACAACCTGTTGCCCTACATGGCCGTCGACAAGAAGAATGAGGGTGGGCGCTTTCGCCTGATTCTGCTGCGCGCGCCGGGTGCGGCGTACATCGAGGATGCCGTGAGCCGGGATCACCTGCGCAGCTTTCTGGCGGGCGCGCCGCCATCGCTCGCATCACTCGCCTCACCCGCCTGAAGTTTGGTCCGAATCGCCGACGCGCTTCTCCAGTCGCTTCAAAAAAACCTGCATCTCGCGCACGGCCTGCTTGTCGCCGCGCGCCTGGGCGGCCGAGAGCCCTGCCGACCAGGCCGCCCTGGCGCCCGCATCATCTCCGCCGGCCTCCCGGGCCTTGCCGAGCAGCTTCCAGGCTGCGGAATAGGCTGGATCAAGCGTCACTGCGGCGTTGAAGTGCTCGGCTGCGGCCTCATGCGCGCCCTGACGCAAGTACTCCTGCCCGAGACCGAAGCGCAGCAGCGCCGAGTCCTTGCCTTCCCGGATCATGCGCTCGAAATTCTCGATCAGTGCCATGCATTCCTCATGCCGCTCGGGCGGCGCCCCGTTCTCTCATGCGTGATTGTGTGCGATAGTGACGCCCTGCAAAACCGACAGGGAGTGCGCTACATGATTCCGCGATTCATCCGCCGGCTGGCCATTGTGCTGCTGGCCTCCACGGTTGCGCTGGCAACCACTGCCGCCCATGCCGCCCGCGACATCAGCATCGGCCTGCAGGCCGCCATCACCTCGATGGATCCGCACTATCACAACCTGTCGCCCAACAACAGCATGATGCTGCACGTGTTCGAAGGCTTGATCAAGCGCGATGAAAACCAGAAGCTTGTGCCCGGCCTGGCCACATCCTGGAAAGCCATCGACGATCTCACCTGGGAATTCAAGTTGCGCAAGAACGTGCGCTTTCACGATGGCTCACCGCTCACCGCGGACGACGTCGCCTTCACCTTGAAGCGCGTGCCCAACGTCCCCAACAGCCCGTCCTCGTTCGCCACGTTCACCAAGCCGATCGTGGACGTGAAAATCGTGGACCCCCACACCCTCGTCTTCAAGACCGCGACGCCGCACGTCTTGTTGCCCTCCGATCTCGCGTCGGTGATGATCGTCTCCAAGCTGCACGGCGAGAAGGCCACCACCGAAGACTACAACGCCGGCAAGGCCTGCATCGGCACGGGTCCATACAAGTACGTCGAGTTCATTCCCAACCAGCGCGTGGTGCTGAAAGCCAACTACGGCTACTGGGGCGGCGAGGAGCCTTGGGACAAGCTCACGTTCAAGATTCTGACCAACGCTGCGGCACGCGTGGCGGCGCTTCTCTCCGGCGACGTGCAGATGATCGAGAACGTCCCCACCTCCGACATCGCCAAAATGGAAAAGGACAAGAACCTGTCCGTGGTGTCCAAGGTGTCGAATCGCGTGATCTACGTGCATCTGAACCAGAGCACGGAGAAGTCCCCGCCCTTCGTCTTCGACAAGAGCGGCAAACCCATGGACAAGAACCCGTTTCGCGATGTGCGTGTCCGCAAGGCGTTATCGATGGCGGTCAATCGAGATGCCATCGTGGATCGGGTGATGGAAAAAAAGGCCGTGCCGGCCGCGCAGTTGCTGCCTGACATTTTCTACGGCACGAGCAAGAAGCTAAAGCCCACCAGGTTTGATCCGGAGGGCGCCAGAAAGCTTCTCGCCGAGGCTGGCTATCCCAACGGCTTCAGCATGACGCTCCATGGGCCGGCAGGCCGCTACATCAACGACGACAAGGTGATCCAGGCGCTCGCGCAGTTCTACTCACGCATCGGTATCGACACCAAGGTCGAGACCTTCCCGGCGAGCGTTTACTTCAATCGCGCGACCAACCTCGAGTTTGGCTACATGCTGCTGGGCTGGGGCACGGAGTCGGGCGAGCAGGCGTCGGCCATGCGCTCCCTGCTGGCGACCCGCGATCCCGCCAAGGGCATGGGGGTCAACAACCGTGGCCGTTACACCAATCCCGCCTTCGACAAGCTGCTCGAGCAAGCGCTCGTGACCATGGATGACAAAAAGCGAGAGGGCCTCATCCAGCAGGCGGCGGAAATGGTCATGGGAGAGGTCGGCTTGATCCCGCTGCACTACGAAGTCAGCACCTGGGCCGCCGCCAAGGGATTCAAGTACACCGCTCGCACCGATCAGTACACGGTGGCCACCAGCCTGAAGCCGTCGAAATAGCCGGAACCCACGCCTGACGCAAGCCCGCCGCACGGCGGGCTTCGTGTTTGATCCCATGCGAATATTCGCAACATCATGACCGAGTACATCATCCGCCGCCTGCTGCAAAGCAGTCTCGTGCTGGTCGCGATGTCGGTGCTCGTGTTCGCCGGCGTGTACGCCATCGGCAATCCGATCGAGCTCTTGGTGAATCCCATGGCTGACGACGCCGAACGCGCTCGCGTCATCGCGAACCTCGGTCTAGACAAGCCGCTGTGGGAGCAGTACCTCACCTTCTTCAAAGGCGCCCTCACCGGCGATCTCGGCAAGTCATTCGTTTTCAATGTGCCAGCGGTGGGCCTGATCCTGCAAAAACTCCCCGCGACCATCGAGCTCGCCTTGTGCGCCATGGTCATCGCCATCCTCTTCGGCATTCCGCTTGGGCTGTGGGCGGGACTGAAGCCGGACTCCATCGCGGGCAAAACGATCATGGCGGGGTCCATTCTGGGCTTCAGCCTGCCGACGTTCTGGGTGGGCCTCTTGCTCATCATGCTGTTCTCGGTGCAACTCGGCTGGCTGCCCTCCAACGGGCGCGGCGACACGGTCAACGTCCTCGGCTTCGAAGTGAGCTTCCTCACCGCGGATGGTCTGTCGCATCTCTTCATGCCGGCGCTGAATCTGGCGCTCTTCAAGCTCTCGCTCATCATTCGCCTGACCCGCGCTGGCACGCGCGAGGCGCTGCTCCAGGACTATGTGAAATTCGCGCGCGCCAAAGGCTTGAGGGCCTCGCGCGTGGTTGGCGTGCATGTGCTGAAGAACATCATGATCCCCATCGTCACAGTGATCGGATTGGAATTCGGCTCGGTCATCGCGTTCGCCATCGTCACCGAGTCCATCTTCGCGTGGCCGGGCACGGGTAAGCTTCTGATTGACTCCATCACCAGCCTGGATCGCCCGGTGATCGTGGCCTACCTCATGATCATCGTGACGCTCTTCATCGTCATCAATCTCGTGGTCGACATTCTGTATTCCGTGCTCGACCCGCGCGTGCGTCTCGGCCAGGGCGCGGGGCAGGGGGCGCACTGATGACGGCCGCCGTGCAGACGCCTTTTCAGCGGATCGCCAGCGACTTCGCCGCGAGCAAACTCGCCTTGTTGGGTTTCGCGATGCTGGTCGTGGTGATCGGCATCGCGCTGTTCGCCCCGGTGGTGTCGCCGCAGAATCCCTATGACCTCACGCAGATCGACGTGATGGACAGCAAGCTCGGGCCTGGCGAGAAATCCATGGCCGGCCAGACCTACTGGCTCGGCACCGACGACCAAGGCCGCGACATGCTGTCCGGCATTTTCTATGGCCTACGCATCAGCCTGGGTGTGGGCGTGCTCTCGACGATTCTGGCTCTGTCCCTGGGCATCCTGTTCGGGCTGACGGCGGCGTGGTTTGGCGGGCGCATCGATGCGCTCATCATGCGCATTTGCGACATCCAGCTCTCGTTTCCCGCGATCCTCATCGCGCTCATTCTGCTTGCGATGCTGGGGCAGGGCGTGGACAAGATCATCATCGCGCTCATCACCGTGCAATGGGCCTACTATGCGCGCACGGTGCGCGGCGCGGCATTGGTTGAGCGCGGCAAGGAGTATGTGGAAGCCGCGCGCGGACTGGGTTTGTCTTCTTCGCGCATCCTCTTTCGCCATCTCCTTCCCAACGTGCTGCCGCCGCTCATCGTGGTGGCCACCGTGCAGGTCGCGCACGCCATCGCGCTGGAGGCCACGCTGTCCTTCCTCGGCCTGGGTCTGCCCATCACCGAGCCGTCGCTGGGCCTTTTGATCTCCAATGGGTTCCAGTACCTCATGAGCGGCAAGTACTGGATCAGCTTCTATCCGGGCCTGGCCTTGCTTCTCACCATCGTCGCCATCAATCTGGTGGCTGATCAGTTGCGCGACGTGCTGAACCCGCGCCTGCAGAAGTAGGTTGCGAATATTCGCATGCGCCCCGTCCTCGAAGTCAGCGGTCTCTCCACTCACTTCTTCACCCGCGCCGGCGTGGTGAAGGCGGTGGAGGACGTCAGCTTTGCGCTGAACGCGGGCGAGATCCTCGGCTTGGTCGGCGAGTCGGGATCAGGCAAGTCCATGACCGGTTACTCCATCATGGGACTCATTGATCCGCCCGGAAAAGTGGTGGCAGGCAGCATCCGCCTCAAAGGCGAAGAGCTCATCGGGTATGACGAGGCGCGCTGGCAGAAGATCCGCGGCAACCGCATCGCGATGATCTTCCAGGACCCGATGATGACCTTGAACCCGGTGCTGCGCATCGACACCCAGATGCTCGAGGCGGTCTTGGCCCACCATGACGTGCCGCGTGAGGAGGCGCTGCGACGTTCGCGCGAAGCGATGGTGAAGGTTGGCATTCCCTCGCCGGATGAACGCCTGCTGGCATATCCGCATCAATTTTCCGGCGGCATGCGCCAGCGTGTCGCCATTGCCATCGCGCTGCTCAACAAGCCGGACGTGATCATTGCCGATGAACCCACCACCGCGCTCGACGTGACCATCCAGGGTCAGATCCTGTTCGAAATGCAGAAGCTCTGTCGCGAGTCAGGCACCGCGCTCATCTGGATCACGCATGACCTCTCGGTCATCGCCGGTCTCGCTGACAAGGTTGCCGTGATGTACGCCGGCCGTATTGTGGAGACCGGGACGGTGGACGAAGTGCTGGATTGTTCGCGCCATCCCTACACGCGCGGCTTGATGTGCTCCGTGCCGGCCTGCAATCCACGCGGGCAGCCGCTGAAGCAGATTCCCGGCATGACCCCCTCCCTCTTGTCCCTGGGCGCCGAATGCGCGTTTCGCGAACGCTGCGCTCGCGCAACAGCCCAATGCGACACCATGCCTGCGATTGGCCAAGACGCCCATGCCGTACGCTGTCATCACCCGCTTGGGGCGCCGACGTGAGCACACCACTCCTGGAACTCATGGGCATCAGCAAGCGTTTTGCCAAGTCGCCCGATCTGGCCGCGCGCATCGCCCTGAAGCTCGGCGCGGGGACGCCGCCGGTCGTCGTGCATGCGCTGGACCGCGTTAACCTGCGCGTGATGCAGGGCGAGGTGGTCGGGCTCGTCGGCGAATCGGGTTGCGGCAAGTCGACGCTGGGACGCGTGGCGGTCGGACTGCATGCGCCGTCTTCGGGCGATCGTCGCTGGAAAGGAAATGTGATCGCGCCGGATGACCTGCCGACCCGGCTTGCCATCCAGATGATTTTCCAGGATCCCTACGCCTCGCTCAATCCTCGGCTGCGCATCGCGGACATCATTGGCGAAGCGCCGGTGGCGCACAAGCTCATCGCGCCCGCTGACCAGGAAGCCTATGTCGCCGACCTCATGCAGCAGGTCGGTCTGGATGCAACGCTCATGCGCCGCTTTCCGCATCAGTTCTCCGGCGGGCAGCGCGCGCGCATCGGCATCGCCCGCGCGCTCGCGGTGAAGCCTGAATTTCTGGTCTGTGATGAAGCGGTGGCCGCGCTGGATGTCTCCATCCAGGCGCAGGTCTTGAACCTGTTCATCGCCCTGCGGGAGAAGCTGGGGCTCACCTATCTCTTCATCAGCCACGATCTGGGCGTGGTGCAGCACATTTCCGATCGCGTGGTCATCATGTACCTCGGTCGCGTGGTGGAGTCCGCACCGACCGAAGAGGTGTTTCGCGCACCGCTGCATCCCTACACGCAAGCGCTCCTGGCCGAAGTGCCGCGACTCGATCAGCGCCGCAAGGACTTCGTCGCCATCAAGGGCGAGATTCCCTCGCCCATCCATCCACCCTCCGGCTGTCACTTTCATCCGCGCTGCCCGCACGCCACAGAGCGCTGCCGCGCCGAGGCGCCGCCACTCATCGAAGCGGGCCCGGGCCGCGTGGTAGCCTGTCACCTTCATTCCGCAGCGCAGAACGCATCATGAGCACATCGCCCATTTCCATCACCTCCCCCAGTGTGCATGCCGTGCCGGTGGTCTTCGACTCTCCGCACAGCGGCACCTGGTATCCCGATGATTTCCGCCACAAGGTGGATTTCGCGCTTCTGCGCATGGCCGAGGACACGCACGTCGAAAAGCTCTTCGATGCCGCACCTCGCCACGGCGCGACCCTGATCGCGGCCAATTTCCCGCGGAGTTACATCGACGCCAATCGGGCGCTGCTCGACATCGACAACGCGCTGCTCGATTCGCCCTGGCCCGGCCCGGTCAACCCGTCGAACAAGACGGCGAAGGGCATTGGCCTCGTCTGGCGCAAGCTGGACACCGGTGACGACATCTACGACCGCAAGCTCACCGTTGCCGAGGTCATGACGCGCATCAAGTCATGCCATGCGCCCTATCACACGGCGGTACGCGATGCGCTCAACGCCGCCGTGGCCCACTATGGCGCGGTGTGGCACCTCAACTGCCACTCCATGCCGGCGGTGGGCGGCGCGGTGGCCGAGGAAGGTCCGGGCAAGCCGCGCGCGGACTTCGTGCTCGGCGACCGCGACGGGACCAGCGCATCGCCCGAGTTCACCGAGCATGTCGCCCGCATCCTCGAAGGCTTTGGCTACGAGGTGAAAGTCAATGATCCTTACAAGGGCGTGGAGCTGGTGCGCGCCTATTCCGACCCGGCCCATCACCGGCACAGCTTGCAGATCGAGATCAACCGGCGCCTGTACATGGACGAGAAGACGCGCGAAATGAATGCCCACTACCCGGCGCTGAAGGCGCACATCGATCAACTGGTGGCGCGACTTTGCGCCTACGCCGTGGCCCACGCGCCAGGCCATCATCACGCTCATTGCGATCATGATCACGGCCACGCCCACCACCACGATCACGGCCACCACGACCACGATCACACGCATGACCACGGACACAAGCATTCGCATTGAGTTGACGCCGCCGGACATTCGCCGCTGGCAAGACGGCAACACCGGCATCGAGTACGTCCACACCTTCGAAGGCCGCGCACCTGGCCCGCACGTGATGGTCAACGCCATCACCCACGGCAACGAACTGTGCGGGGCCATCACCGTGGACAGGCTGCTCGACATGACCCGCGCCGGCCTGCGGCCCGCGCGCGGGAAACTCACGTTGTCGTTTGCGAATATTCGCGCCTACGAAAATTGGAATCCAGACACCCCGCACGCCAATCGTTTCGTCGATGAAGACTTCAATCGCGTGTGGACGGCGGAAGCGCTGGACGGTCCGCGTCAAAGTGTCGAGCTGACGCGCGCCCGCGCGATGCGCCCGGCAGTCGAAGCGGTGGATCTGCTGTTCGACATCCACTCCATGCACAACCCGCATGGCCCGGTGATGATCTGCGGCCCGCTGAAGAAAGGCATTGATCTTGCGCGCGCCGTGAGCATTCCCGAATACATCGTGAGTGACAAGGGGCATGCCAACGGCACGCGGCTTCGCGACTTCGCGGGCTTTGGCGATCCTGAGAGTCCGAAGAACGCGCTCTTGGTGGAATGCGGCCAGCACTGGGAAGCCGCCGCCGCCGAGGTGTCGTGGCAGTCCACGTGGCGATTCTTGAAGGTGAGCGGCGTCATGGATGCGACGATCTGCGACCGCGAAATTGTCGACGCGTCAGCGCCGCCGCAGAAAGTGGTGAAGGTTTCCGACGCCATCATCGCCAACACCACCGACTTCCGTTTCGCCGAGGGATTGACGGGCTTGAGCGTGGTGAAGACGAAGGGCGATCTCATCGGCACCGATGGGGATCAGCCGGTGACCGCACCCTATGATGACTGCGTGCTCATCATGCCGACGATGACTCACGTGAAGCCGGGTCTCACAGTGGTGCGCATCGGTCGGTTTGTGTAGGGCCTGTTCACACTCATTTCATGCCCCTCGTTGCCCTCATGCCGGGCGATCGCGGCGTTGCCCACCCTGCCAAGGGAGCGGCCCAGCGGCGCTTCAGCTCGCCGATTCCTCGGTCTTGCCCGAGGGCTTGATGCCCAGTTGCTTCAGCTTGCGATAAAGGTGGGTGCGCTCCAGCCCCACGCGGTCGGCGACGCGCGACATGTTGCTGTCTTCGCGGCGGATGTGATGCAGAAAATACTGGTACTCGAACCGCTCGCGCGCCTCACGCAACGGCATGTCGAGCGGCACGCCGGCGAACGCGGGCGTCGCCTCTTGCGTGTCCAGCCCGAAGTCGTGGATCACGCGGTGAACGTCTTCCGCGCCAATATCGGTTTGACCCGCCGTGAGTGCCAGCGTCTTGATGACATTCCGCAGGACCGGCAGATTGCCAGGCCAGGAGAGATTGCGGAGCACATTCAGCGCCGCCACACTGAGACTGCGTGGCGGCACCTCGCCCGCATCCACCATCTGCGACAGCAGGGTGCTTGCGATGTCGGGAATGTCTTCCGCATGTTCCTTCAAGCTCGGCACACGCAGTGTCAGCGCGGAAATCTGTGAAAAAAGCTGCGGATCGAAGCGATCCTGCTCCACCAGCGGCACCAGCGGCTGACTGGCCGAGCAGACCAGGCGCACGTTGAATTTCTCCAGCTTCGCGGTGAGCTGCAACAACCCTTTCTGCTCGGGTCGCTGCAACGTATGGATTTCGGCGAGATAGAGCACGCCGTCCTTCACCTCGTTCAAGGGCTCGAAGGGATTGGTCGCGAGCCACGAGAGGTCCGCCGGCGCCTGCCACGGACTATTGCGCTGATGCAGTTGGCGCGCGCAGAGATCGAAGCCGCAGCCGGGTTCACCAGTCAGCAAAACCGGCGTCTTGAGGCGTGACGCCTGCTCCAGCCGCTGCTGCAATTCCACCATCACGCGGGCGCGCCCCAGGTGGGCAAAGGTGAGGCCGGGTCGCGGCAGCACGCTGCCACCGGACAGCGCCTTGCCGACGGTGGCTAGGAGCTTGGGCATGCTGATCGGCTTTTCGAGAAAGTCCACCGCGCCGATCCGGGTCGCCTCCATCGCGGATTCAATCGTGCCGTGGCCAGACATCATCACCACCGGCATGGTGAGCTGGCCGGAGACCGCCCATTCCTTCAGCAGACTGATGCCGTCGGTGTCTGGCATCCAGATGTCGAGCAGCACGAGATCCGGCCGCACCTCTTTCCTGATGGCGCGCGCGGTGGCGGCATTCTCGGCAGCGCGCACGGTGAACCCCTCGTCCTTCAGAATCTCGGACAAGAGTTCGCGGATGCCGATCTCGTCATCCACCACCAGTATCTGATTGGAACCCATGGTGACTTAACAATACCTCAAGATGATTCCATTCCCGGCGCAGGCGTGCCAACCGGGAGGGGAAGTGTAATGGAAACGCACGCCCCCTGCGGACGCAGGTTCTCGATGGAAACGCGGCCGTGATGCTCGTCAATGATCTTCTTCACGATGGCGAGTCCAAGTCCCGTGCCCTTGGGTTTGGTGGTCACGTAGGGCTCGAATATTCGCGTGAGCATGCCCTCGGCGATGCCCGTGCCATTGTCGGCCACGGCGAGCACGATGCCGCCCGCCGCGCGATGGGTGGCCACGTTCACTTTCGGTGACGGCACGCCGGCCAGGGCGTCGACGGCGTTTTGCATCAGATTGTGCAAGACCTGCCGCAGCAGCGCGGCGTCGCCGCGCAGCACGGGAACGCTGTCATCCAGCGACACATTGAGCGTGACCGGCATGGACTCGTACAGCACCAGCACCTCGCGCACCAGTTCGTTCAGATCGACATCGGCTTCGATGAGTCGCGAACTCCGTGAGTAGATGCTGAAGTCATCGACCATGCCTTTGAGGGCGCCCACCTGAGCCACGATGGTTTGCGTAGACCGCTTGAGAATGTCCGCCTCCGCTTCCGGCAGCTTCGCTTCGAGCTTGTGCTGCAGGCGCTCGGCCGAAAGCTGGATCGGGGTCAGCGGATTCTTGATCTCATGCGCGAGCCGCCGCGCGACTTCGCCCCACGCGGCATCGCGCTGAGCGGCGATGAGGTGAGTGATGTCGTCGAACACCAGCACATAGCCGGCCCCGATGGACACCGGCAGCCGCGTGCCGCGCAGAAGCAGCGTGCGCGGCCCGTCCGGGCGGACATATTCGATTTGCCGCTCCCACGCCCGATCACGGCTCGCGCTGAATTGGCCGAGCGCGTCGTCAATGAGCGGCTGCAGCGCCGGCACCTGCTGCGGCCACTCGGTCGCGCGCAAGCCATGCAGCGACTCCGGCTTGACCGCCAGCATCTCCGCCGCCGCCGCGTTGAACGTGTTGAGATGATGCCGCTCATCCAGCGTGATCACGCCCGAGGTGAGATTGCCAAGGATGGTTTCGAGATAGGTCTTGGCGTTTTCCAGTTGCTGCTGGTTGCGGCTCATCGCCTCCGACGCCTCGGCGAGTTGCCGGGTCATGGTGTTGAACGATTGGGTGAGCACGCCGAACTCGTCGCGGCTTTTCACCGGGTTCAGCTTGGTGTAATCCCCCTTCGCGATGGCGCGCGTGCTTTCGGCCAGCGCCGACAACGGCGCCGACAGCCGCTCGGCGAGCAAGAACGCGAGCACCACCGCCGAGAAGAGCGTCAGCAAGAGCGCAAGCGTCAGGGTCAGCCGAAAAATCCAGCGAAGCGAGCTCCGCGCCAACGCGAGCGCCTGATAGTCCTGCAGGCCTGATTCGACGCGCTGCGCCTCCGCCGCCAAGTCGGGCGGGGGCGCCTTCAACCCCTGCAGCCAGCGCGTTTCGTCGTCGCCCGCGTAGATGGCGACCGGCGCGATGGCGCGCAGCAGCAGCCCGCGCTCGGCAACCGCTTCGGTGCGCTTCAGCACGGGTCGCGAGCTCTTCAGCACATCCGCGGAGGGCAATTCCGGCAGCGTGCTCGCCGTGCCACCGCTGTGGGCGATGACCTTGCCCGCGTTGGAAAAAAGAGTCGCTTCGCCAAAGCCCAGTTCGGCACGCAACGCATCGAGCACCGCCTGCTCGCCGTCACGAACATCGGTGAGGCGCTGCGCGGCCAGCGCCGTTTTCTGCGCGAGCTCGTTCAACAATGGATCGAGCGCCGCCTTGCCGAGCTTCAGCCCCGACTCCAGCGCCTGATCCACCGGCACGTTGAACCAGGACTCGATGGAGCGCTCGAAAAATTGCAGCGACACGGCGTAGAGCAGCCCGCCCGGCACAGTCGCCATGAGTGCGAACACGAACATGAGGCGGAGCGCCAGCTTGGCGCCGAAGACGCGCTCCTTCAGCTTCCGCCAGAGCACCACGATCTGGTAGCCGATGAGACCGAGGAGCCCCAGCGCCACCACCAGCCCCGAGCCGATGAGCCAGGGCAGGTTCTGCGCGAACTGCGAGGTGTTGGCGCTGGCCCGCGAAAGCAGCACGATGAGCGCGAACCCCGCCGCGACGAGAACGAAGGTGACGACCCGGATGCCGCGCATCATGGCTTGGCCTCCGGCGTCGGTGCGAGCGTCCAGCGATACCAGTCCGACGCCAGCGTCCAATCCTTGGACGCGAACGCGGTGATCTGGAACGGCTTGGGCAGCTGGGCGGTGTCCAGTCGCATGCGCACCTGCACGTCGTATTTCTCGCCCACCCGGAAACTGTCCCGCCCGGTCACCGCCCAGCCGCGAATGCGTGAAAGCCGCCGCTTCAGCTCATCGAAGGTCTTGATCGATTCCGAGAAGTTGCCGACCGACATGCGGTATTGCTCGGTGAGCGGCAGATAGGCGATGCGCCGTTCGCGCTCGGCCGCGACAGTCCTTTTGTCGAACCAATACCAGCGCGGGCTCTTGGCCTCGAACTCGATGACGAAGTAGAGCGGCACGCCACGAATGACCGCTTCCTGCAAGGTGGGCGTGAACTGAATGTCGAAGTCCGCGGAGAGCTGCCAGCCATCATCGGCCAACTCCAGCCGCGCCTCCTTGACTGAAATGCCCTGATCGGCGCCGCGAGCCAGGCCGCCGAACAACGCAAGCCAAGCCGCGAGCACCCAGCCCAGCACCCACCGCGCCCAGCGGCGGTCAAGGCTTGGCGAGGAGCGCGAAAAAAAAGCCGTCGTGGTGGGCATCGGGCAGGAGTTGGCCGTCTTGAAAGTGCGGCGTGAATGCGGTTGTCTCGATGTGCGGCAGGGGCAATCGCGCCACCCCTTCGCTCTTGTTCCCATTGCCCGATTCGGCTTGGGCATTCATGAAAGCCTCGACGACGCCCTCGTTCTCCTGCCGAAACACCGTGCAGGTGACGTAAAGCAATCTACCACCGCGAGCGAGGCATTTCCAGAGTGAAGACAAGAGCGCCGACTGCTGTGTTGCAAATCCGCTCAGGTCGCTCTCGCGGCGCAGCCACTTGATATCGGGGTGGCGGCGAATCACCCCGGAGCCGGAACACGGCGCGTCGAGCAGAATTCGGTCGAAGGGACGGCCGTCCCACCAGGTGTCCGGTTGGGCGGCATCCGCAGTGCGAATATTCGCAGCGAGCCCCAGCCGGGCGAGATTGGATTCGATGCGGCTCACGCGTTTCGCGTCGTTGTCCAGCGCGGTGAGCTCAAGGCTGTTCTGCTCCAGCAGATGGCCGGTCTTGCCGCCGGGTGCGGCACAGGCATCCAGCACGCGCATGCCGTCCGCGGCGTCGAGAAAGTGCGCGGCGTACTGGGCGCCCGCGTCCTGCACCGACACCTCACCTTCGGCGAATCCCGGGATGTCGTTCACCGGACGCGGCGGGTCGATGCGCAACGCTTCCCGGCCGAGCGCCGTCACGGTGAAGCCGGCGGCTTCCAGTTTCGCCGTTGCGCTGGCCATCGTGGTCTTGCGAATATTCGCCCGCAGCGTCAAAGGCGGATGCAGCATCGCACTGGCAGCCAGGCCTTCCCAATGTTCGGGATATTCCTGCTGGATGCGATGAATCCACCACAGTGGCAGGTTGTGCTGCGCGCTGCGATTGATGGCACGCACTTCGTCCGGCAGGTTGTCCTGCTTCCTCTGGAAGTTGCGCAGCACGGCATTGACCAGCCCGCGCGCCTGCGGCTGGCCCAGCGCGTGGGTGGCCTTCACGGCATGGTCGACGATGGCATAGGGTTTGGCCCGGCCGAACTGCAGCTGCGCCAGCGCGATCTTGAGCAAGCTGTCGATCTCCTCGCGGGGTGGCATCTTCACCAGCGCCCGCAGCTCGGCTTCGATGAGGCCGTAGTGCCGCAAGGTGTCGAAGCAGGCTTCGCGGATGGCGCCGCGCTGCTGGGGCGTCAGGCCCGGGTCGGCCGCCAGTGCGGCATCCAGCGCCTCATTGAGATTGCGTCCGTTGAGCACCTGGGTGAGGACGCGCGAGGCGGTGAGCTGGGTGGCGAGCATCCCGCGATTTTACGCGTCGGCGCTAAACTCCCCACGGGAGGACGCGGATGCACAACCTGGAACCCTACGACTACGTCATCGTCGGCGCCGGCAGCGCGGGCTGCGTGCTGGCCAACCGGCTCACGCGCGATGCGAATATTCGCGTGCTGCTGCTCGAAGCGGGCGGACAGGACGACTGGTTCTGGATCGACATTCCCGTGGGCTATCTCTACACCATCGGCAATCCGCGCACCGATTGGTGCTTCAAGACCGCGAACGAGCCGGGCCTGAACGGTCGCCAGCTGGGTTACGCCCGTGGCCGCGTGCTGGGCGGCTGCTCCTCCATCAACGCCATGATCTACATGCGCGGGCAGCAGAGCGACTTCGATCACTGGGCGGCGCTGGGCAATCGCGGCTGGGCCTGGGATGACGTGCTGCCGCTTTACAAAGGCATGGAGGATTACTTCGCTGGCGCGGATGATTTTCATGGTTCGGGCGGCGAGCTTCGCGTCGAGCCACCGCGCGTGCAATGGAAGATTCTCGATGCGTGGCGAGACGCGGCAGCGCAGTGCGGCATCGCCACCATTCCCGAATTCAATCGCGGCGACAACGCCGGCTGCGCGTATTTCCACATGAACCAGAAGCGCGGCAAACGCTGGAGCGCGACACGTGCATTCCTGCGACCGGCCCTGTCACGGCCCAATCTCACCGTCATCGCCGGCGCGATGGTGAAACGCGTCAGGACCGAATCCCGCGAAGGGCGAATATTCGCAAGGGGCATCGAGTTCGTTCATCCCACGCTCGGCGAGTGTTTTGTCGAGGCCCGGCGTGAAACTATTCTGGCCGCCGGCGCCATCGGCTCGCCGCAGCTATTGCAGCTCTCCGGCATCGGCCCTGCATCCTTGCTGACTCGGCACCAGATTCCGGTCGTGCATGACTCGCCCGGTGTCGGCGCCAACCTGCATGACCATCTGCAGATCCGCATGGTCTACAAGGTGGCGAACACCGTCACGTTGAACCAGCGCGCCAACAGCTTGTGGGGCAAGGCGGCGATGGGTCTTGAGTATCTCCTCTTCAAGACCGGCCCCATGACCATGCCTCCGTCGCAGCTAGGCGCTTTCGCCAAGAGCGATCCGAATCAACCTTCAGCCAACATCGAGTGGCATGTGCAGCCACTGTCGCTCGACAAGTTTGGCGAGCCTTTGCACACGTTCAATGCCGTGACGCCTTCCGTATGCAACCTGCGCCCCACGTCGCGCGGCCATGTGCAGCTCCAGTCGGCCGATCCGGCGGCGCATCCGGACATTTTCGTGAACTATCTCGCCACGCCCGAAGACCGGCAGGTCGCAGCCGACGGCATGCGTTTCACCCGCCGCATCATGGCGGCCGAGGCGCTTCGCGAGTATTCGCCGGAGGAGTGGAAGCCTGGCCCCGCCATCGAGACGGATGAGGCGCTCGTGAAAGCCGCTGGCGATCTCGGCACGACCATCTTCCACCCGGTCGGCACCTGCAAGATGGGTCACGATCCGCTCGCCGTGGTCGACGACGCGCTGCGCGTCCATGGCGTGGGCAACCTCCGCGTGATCGACGCCAGCATCATGCCGCGCATCACCTCGGGCAACACCAACGCGCCGACTTACATGATCGCGGAAAAGGGGGCGCAGCTTGTATTGCACGCCTTGGCAAAGAACTCAGCCACGGGAAGTTGTCTCTGATCTTCCCGGCTGTATCCAGCGTTCAATGCGTTCTGGTCGCATGGACTGGTTGGCCCGGACCCGACCGTTTTCACTCACGAAGAGGTGATCGAGATTGTGGGTTCGTAGTCCCTTGGCTGGCACACTTCGCCTTCAAGCCAACAGGCGAACTTTCGCCGCGCCCTTTTTCTTGAGCAGTGTCGCCGCCTGTCGATCGAAAGTAACAAACTCCTGCGCGCCCAGGGTCATACCTTCGTGGGCGATTGCGCCATCGGCGAAATCCCCGCCAGCTATGAGCATTGCCAATCCGGCGTCAACAGCCCCGCGATTGACCGCGACCTTATCGGAACGAAGCAACACCGCGAGCGCCTCCGCGATGCTCGCGGCATCGAGCTTGTAGCCACGCGAGAGCGTCCACACCACTTCGCAAAGCACGGGCAGCGTGAGGATGACCCGGTCAGCCCCTTGCAAGGCGCGGCGCGCGCTGGCTGCCTGCTTCTCGTCGTCGGCCAGCAGGAAGCGCAGCACCACATTGCTGTCTGCCGCGATCTTCACAGCTTGCCGGCCCAGGCGTGGCTGACGATCGCATTCATCTCTTCAATGGAAAGTGCGCGTTTGCGTTTGTTGCTCGCTTTGAGGATGCCGAAAGCATCGTCGATGGCCGCACCCTGGTGAGCGGCGCGCAGCACCGCGCGTCCATCGGGCAGCGTATCGATGCTGACTTTCTGGCCGGGTGCCACGCCCAGGTGGCGCAGCAGGTCTTGTTTAAGGGTGACTTGTCCTTTGGCGGTGACGGTGAGCGTGGTCATGGTTTGGCTCCTTGTTTGTTCGGCTCAATGGTAAGGTAACTCCACCTTACTCGCAACACCAGCCCCCCATCAGCTTCGCGGCTTGGGCGGCAGGGGCGACAGATCGACCGCAAGCAGTTGATACTTTCCGGCAATGACGGGTAAGCCAAAAGCTTATTGCCCGGCACCGGAACCAAGCGCAGAATCCGCCGACCAAGTCTCAATCCGCTGCCCTCCGATTCCTTAATATCCGCCGCAAGATCGCCCCAGCCATCCGCCAGGAGCCTCCCATGATCACTCTGCAAGTCAACGGCAAAACCCTCGACCTCAACGTGGAACCCGACATGCCGCTGCTCTGGGCGTTGCGTGACGAGGCGGGCATGCTGGGCACCAAGTACGGCTGCGGCATCGCCCAGTGCGGCGCCTGCACGGTGCATGTGGAGGGCGAACCTGTTCGGTCCTGCGTGATGCCGGTGTCGGCCGTGGTGGGAAAGAAGATCACCACTATCGAAGGCATCTCGGCCAAGGGCATGAATGCGGTGCAGAAAGCCTGGGTCGAGCATGAGGTGCCGCAGTGCGGCTACTGTCAGACCGGCATGATCATGGCGGCCACCGCCTTGCTCGCGAAGAAGCCCAAGCCGACGGACAAGGACATTGACGAGGCCATGACCAATCTCTGCCGCTGCGGCACGTATGCCCGCGTGCGCAAGGCCATTCACGCCGCCGCTGGACAACTCAACAAGGCCGCACCAGCGGTCAAAAAAGCCTGAGGAGAACGATCATGAAAAAGACTTCCTCATTGGCGATGCGGAATAGTGATCAGCGCTCGTCCTTCGATCCCTCAGAACCTGCCACGGGCTTGAACCGGGGACGAACGGAAGGGGGAATGAACCGCCGTGAATTCCTGAAGGCCTCCGCCGCCGCCGGCGGCGGCCTGTCTTTGCAGTTTTCCTTCCCCCTGCTCGCCAAACCCGGCGCGGCCCAGGCCACCGAAGTCACGGCCTGGGTGGTGATTCATCCTGACGAAACGGTCGCCATCCGCATCGCGCGCTCCGAAATGGGTCAGGGCACCATGACCGCGTTGGCGCAACTGGTTGCCGAGGAATTGGAATGCGACTGGGGCAAGGTGAAGGCCGAATTCGCCTCCCCCAATGAGCATGTGCGCCGCAAGCGCATCTGGGGCTCGATGTCCACCGGCGGCAGCGCGGGCGTGCGCGCGTCGCAGGACTATGTGAGGAAGGGCGGTGCCGCCGCGCGCCACATGCTGGTGACCGCGGCCGCGGTCGAGTGGGGCGTGCCCACTTACGAGTGCAAGGTGGAGAAGGGCGTCATCACGCACCCGGAGACCAGGCGCTCCACGACCTACGGCAAAGTGGCGGCCAAGGCCGCGACCTATGCACCGCCGAAGGACATCACACTGAAGGACCCGAAGGACTGGAAGATCGCCGGCAAGCCGGTGAAGCGGCTGGACATCCCGGACAAGGTGCTGGGCAAGCCGGTGTTCGGCGTGGATGCGAAAGTGCCGGGCATGTTGCATGCATCCATCGCGCAGTGCCCGGTGTTCGGCGGCAAGGTGAAGAGCGTCGACAGCGCCGCTGCCGAGAAAATGCGCGGCGTGAAGAAGATTGTGCGCGAGGAAAACTTCGTCGCCGTCGTGGCTGACAACTGGTGGCGGGCCGATCAGGCGCTGAAGCAGGTGAAGATCGAGTGGGACGCGGGCGCCAACGGCAACGTGTCAGACGAGAGCATCGACAAGCTGTTCCGCGAAGGGCTGGCGGCAACCAACCTGCCGGATGCGCGCAAGATGGGCGACACCGCCACAGCACTCGCGAGCGCCGCCAAGGTGATCGAGGCCGAGTACTCATCGCCCTATCTCAATCACGCCACGATGGAGCCGCAGACCTGCACCGCCTGGTTCAAGCCCGACGGCACGCTGGAAGTGTGGACGTCCACCCAGAACGCGGAAGCCTCCATGGCCGCCGCCTCCGAGGTGGCCGGGATTCCGCAGGAAAAAATCGAGGTCCACAAGCCCATGCTGGGCGGCGGCTTCGGCCGTCGCGGCGCGCCGCAGGACTTCGTGCGCCAAGGTGTCGCGATTGCCAAGCAGATGCCGGGCACGCCCGTGAAAATGATGTGGAATCGCGAAGAAGACATGCAGCATGGGTTCTATCGCCCGGCGAGTCTCGTGCAAATGAAAGCGGGCTTGGACAAGGACGGCAACGTGGTCGCGCTGCACACCAAGATCGCGTGCCCCTCCATCCTTGCGCTGGTGCGGCCCGAAGGCATTCAGAAAGGCATCGACTTCTCCGCCGTGCGCTCGTTCAACGACATGACCTACACCATCCCCAACCAGCAGGTGGATTACGCGATGAAGAATCCCCATGTGCCGGTCGGGTTTTGGCGCGCCCCGGGATTGCAGAACGCGCACTACCGCGAGTGTTTCATCGATGAGCTGGCGCATGCGGCGGGCAAGGAGCCGCTGGCGTTCCGTCTGACGATGATGAAGCCGGACGACAAGAACCGCCGCGTGCTGGAAGCGGCGGCCAAGGCGGCCAATTGGGGTTCACCGCTGCCCGCCGGCGTGTTCCGTGGCATCGCCCAGGCCGATGGCTTCGGCAGTTTCAGCGCCATGGTGGCCGAGGTGTCGGTGAGCGCCGCCGGTGAATTGAAGATTCATCGCATCGTGTTCGCCATCGATTCGGGCCACGTCGTCAATCCGGACACCTGCGCCGCGCAGGCCGAGAGCAACGTCGTCTACGGCTTGGGCGCCCTGCTGTATCAGGCGCACAAGGTGAAGGATGGCCGCATCCAGGAATCCAATTTCCACGACTTCCCCTTGCCGAAGCTCACTGACATGCCGAAAGTGGAAACCGTGCTCGTGCCTTCAGGCGGGTTCTGGGGCGGCCACGGCGAGCCGGGCATCCTCGCGCTGACGCCCGCCATCTGCAACGCCATCTTCGCCGCAACGGGCAAACGCATCCGCACGCTGCCGTTGAAGGTGGAGGATTTGAAGAAGGCGTGAAAAACGCGATTAGGATGGGGTGAGCGGCAATGGGCGTCCGTTCACCGCGCTGGCCTGTCAGGAAGCCCCTCCCCCAAGCGCGGGAGAGGGGTGAGAGCGGGCCGGCACGGCGATTCGCGGCAGCCGCCGCGTTGAGCCTGTGCTGCCATGGCGTCACGCATTCAAATGAGAACGCACCGGACCGCATCGACACACCGCTCGTCGCAACCCCCGGTGACGCCGGACGCGGCCAGCGAATATTCGCGGAGCGCGACGGCGGCCACTGCGTGCTTTGCCACGCCGCGCCCGGCATCACGCAAGCGGGCAACATCGGCCCCGCGCTGCATGGCGTGGGCGCGCGCCTTTCGTCCGCCCAGATTCGTCTGCGCATCGTGGACATCACGCGCGTCAACCCCGGCGCCGTCATGCCCGCCTTTCACCGCACCACTGAATTGAACCGCGTGGCGCCTGAACGCAAGGGCCAGCCCATTCTCCCGGCCCAGCAGGTGGAGGATCTGGTCGCGTGGCTGTCATCCCTCAAATGACGATCGCCGCAACACTTCGCGGGCGCGCCAAGCTCATCAAGCGCGACGTGCTGACGCTGTGGTTTGCGATGCGTCATCCGGCGACACCGCTGGCGCCCAAGCTCTTGGCGGCGTTCACAGCGGCTTATGCGCTCTCGCCCATCGACCTGATTCCCGATTTCATTCCCGTGCTGGGCTTGCTGGATGATGTGATCCTGGTGCCGCTCATGGTGGCGGCCACCGTGAAGCTGGTGCCGGAGGCCGTACTGACGGAGTGCAGGGCGGCGGCAGCGGCAAGCATCGCCGCGCGGGAGGGCAAGCCGACGAGTTGGATCGGCTTGGGCATCGTTCTTTTCATCTGGGCGGTCTCAGCATGGCTGGTGTGGAGGGTGCTGGCGTGAGGCGGCGTTCGGTGTTGCGTGCGATGGCCGTAATCCCCGCCCTTGCGAATATTCGCAATGCCACGGCGCAGAACTTTCTCCCGCCGCAAGACCTGCGCCCCTTCATCGACAAGCTGACCGGCGGCGCGGTCGTGAAGACCGGCAAGGTGACGATGGACATGCCGGCCATCGCCGAGAATGGCAATTCCATTCCGTTCATCTTGCGCGTGGCGAGCCCGATGACCGCCGCCGATCATGTCAAAAGCGTGCATGTTTTCGCGCCGCGCAATCCGCGCCCGCTGGTGGCCGCGTTTCACTTCGGGCCGCATGCGCCGAGAGCGGAGGTTTCCACGCGCGTGCGCCTGGCTGGCACGCAGAAGGTGATCGCCATCGCCGCAATGGCGGATGGCAGTTTCTGGTCGGGCGAAACCCCAATCGTCGTCACCGCCGCCGCGTGTCTGGACGAGGCGCTGGGATGACCGCACGGCTGCGCGTTCCCGACACCGCCAGACCGGGCGACATTGTCGAAGTGCGTCTGTTGATCCAACACGACATGGAGACCGGCTTTCGCCGCGACATGCAAGGCCGCGCCGTGCCCATGAACGTCATCACCGAGGTTCGCGCGCGCTACGGCGAGAGCGAGGTGTTCCGCGCTGAGCTGGGCTCGGGCGTTTCGGCCAATCCCTATCTGGCCTTCCCGGTGCGCGCGCTGAAGACCGGTGAGATTCGCATCGAATGGGTGGACAGCGCAGGGGTGCGCGGTGGTGTCAGCGCGGTGCTCAACGTCGCATGAAACACCACTGCGAGTATTCGCTGTTTGCACTTGTCTGCCTGGCCTTGCCGGTTTTCGCCCAAGCCAACCCGCCGCAATCCGGCCGCGACTTCCAGGGCAAGGAAACGCGCGCGCTGGAGGCGGATGAATTCGCCAACCCCGGGATGCTGTGGGTGGAGCAGGGTGCGAAACTGTGGCGCGAAGCGCGCGGTGCCGCGGGGAAAAGCTGCGCCGACTGTCACGGCGACGCGAAGCAGAGCATGCGCGGGGTGGCGGCTTCGTATCCCAAGGCTGATGCGAATGGGATTCCGCCGGGTCGCCGGGTGCTCAGCCTGGACCAGCGCATCAATGCCTGCGTCGAGTCCCGGCAGGCGGCGCGAGCGTTCGCGTGGGAGTCACGCGAGTTGCTGTCGCTGTCGGCGTTCATCAGCCACCAGTCCAAGGGCCTGCCAATCAAGGTCGACATCACCGGCTCCGCGGCGGCGGCCTACGCGCGCGGCAAGGCGCTGTACTTCCAGCGCATTGGCCAGATGAACCTCGCCTGCACGCACTGCCACGATCAGAACTGGGGCAAGACGCTGCTCGCGGAGCCGGTGAGCCAGGGTCAGCCCGATGGATGGCCTGCGTATCGGCTGGAGTGGCAGACGCTGGGGTCGCTGCAGCGACGGCTGCGCGCATGTTTTTTCGGCGTGCGCGCCGAGCAGCCGGCGTTCGGCTCGGACGATCTGGTTGCGCTGGAGCTGTATCTGGCCAAGCGCGCCGAGGGATTGCCGATCGCGGCACCCGGTGTGAGGCGTTAGCGGGCTAGAGCAGCCGCGTCAACTCGCGCACCTGCTCCGCGGCCGGCACGGCGCGGCAGCCGTCAATGTTTTGACCGCTCCACAATGGCGAGAAGTCGCCAGAACCTTTCGCTTCCGCCGCTGCGCGGATGGGCGCCAGCGCGGCTGTCGCCAGCGGAAATGCCGGTGCCGCCGCGCCCATCGGCCCCAGTTCGCGCATGAGCCGATTCACGATGCCCCGCGCGGGACGGCCGGTGAAAAGATTGGTGAGTGCCGTGTGCCGCGCGGACGCTTGTCGCAGCGCCGCCCGGTGCAAGGCGGAGGTCTTCGCTTCATTGCACAGCATGAAGGCCGTGCCGGCTTGCACGGCCGAAGCACCCAGCGCCATGGCCGCCGCCACCCCTTCCGCGGTCGCGATGCCGCCTGTGGCGATGACCGGCACCTTCACCGCACGCACGATTTGCGGCAGGAGCGCGAACGTGCCTTGCTGGCACGTGAGATCGTGCGACAGGAAGTGGCCGCGATGGCCACCGGCTTCCAGCCCTTGCGCGATCACCGCGTCCACCCCTTTCGCTTCCAGCCAGCGCGCCTCTTCCACGGTGGTGGCGGAAGAGAGAATGCGCGAACCCCAAGCTTTGACCCGCGCCAGCAAATCGTCGGGCGGCAGGCCGAAATGAAAACTCACGAGGGCTGGCCGGTATGGTTCCACGATGTCGGCGACAGCGTGGCTGAACGGCGCACGACCGGGGCCAGGGCGAATATTCGCAACGTCAATGCCGAACTCGGCGTAGTAAGGCGCCAGGGCTTCACGCCACCGCGCATCCGCGTCCGCATCCGGCGCGGGCTCGCTGTGGGCGAAGAAATTGACGTTGAATCGGTTGCCCATCGCGGCTTTCAGCTTCCGCAGTTCGGTATCGAGCTGCTCCGGCGAGAACATCGCCGCCGGAAGCGAACCCACGGCGCCTGCGGCATCCACCGCGATGGCAAGTGCCGCATCCTGCACCCCCGCCATGGGCGCCTGGATCAGCGCTGGCTGCGCGTCGAAGAGCTCGCGAAACTTCGCGGTCATGTCTCGTCCTCCATGCACGGCATTGTGCGCTGATTCACGGCCGGCGCGGCACGGGCGGGGCTGCGCTGCTATGCTCGGCCCCATGTCCAGACCCGGCTTGTCCACGCCACTCGCCGACCGCGCGCTCACCATTCTGGTGGCGTTGCTGGTCGTGGATGTTTTCTTCCTCGCGCCGTTGGTGGAAATGTTCGGCAAGAACTATTTGCTGGCGGATCTCGTGTTCACCGCCGTGCTGGTCATGGGCGGGCTGGTGATCTGGGGCGACCTCTGGATCACCAACATCTTTGTCGCGACCGGCATCATCAGCATTGGCTTGCGCGTCGCGAACATCTGGTTGCCCGAGGCGGATGTGCGCGCCTGGGACGCGGGATTCGCCATCTTCAATTTCGGCGTCTTGATCTGGCTGGTGCTGCGCCGGGTCTTTCGCGCGGGCAAGATCAACCTGCATCGCGTGCTGGGGGCGGTGGCGGTGTATTTGCTGGTGGGTCTCCTGTTCGCCAACATCTACCGGCTGATCGCTCTCGGCGCGCCCAACGCTTTCCTCATGCTGGGCCAGCCGGCGAGCTATGAGCAGATCGCGTCGCACTTCACGTATTTCAGTTTCGTGGCGCTCACCACGCTGGGCTTTGGCGACATCACGCCGGTGCATCCGATGGCGAAGTCGATGACCTTGCTGTCATCACTCGTCGGAACGCTGTACCCCGCCGTTCTCATCGGCAGGCTGGTGTCGCAGGAGCTCTTGCATCGGAACGACGACTGACCGCCGCACAAAGAAAAGGGGCCCGCTTGCGCGGGCCCCAAGCTGCTGCTGGAGAACAGGGGCTCGTCGCCCCCGGGGACTTCGAGATGAAGTCTGCCCGAGTCGAACACAAAAAACCCCATCAACCCTTGTAGGTTTTGCGCGATTTCCTGGACTTTTTTTGTGTCGCCGCCGTTGTCCTGGCCTGAAATTGGGGAAACCCCTGATTGGCGCGCCGGGGCCCAAGCGCCGACAGGGGTACACTTTCGCCCTATCGATTCAGCGCCCGGACCCGCCATGAGCGTCATCACCGACAAGAAAGCCTTCACCGCCGCCACGCGAATATTCGCTACGGACGCAAAACGTCTGCCCGACTTTCTCGCGGGTCTCACCCCATTCGCGCGCAAATGGCTGGAGGCCGGCGGCTTTGATGCGGCGCCCAACAGTTGCATGCTGGTCCCCGGCAAAACAGGCGCCCCCGACTTTGTCGTGGCCGGCGTGAAGGACGGCAGCGACCCTTGGGCGCTGGCAGCCCTGCCGCTCAAGTTGCCACGCGGCCGCTATGAACTGGGCCAGGCGGCGGGCACGGTGAAAGTCGCGCCCGACAAGGCCGCGTTCGGCTGGGCGCTGGGCGGCTATCAATTCACGCGGTACAAAAAACCCAAGCGCAAGCCCGCCGACCTGCAATGCGAATATTCGCAAAAGGTGAAGGCAGCCATCGCCGAGGCGGAGGCGGTCGCGATGGTGCGCGACATGGTCAACACCCCTGCCGAAGACATGGGGCCGCAGGACATCGCCGACTTGGCGCGCGAGCAGGCGGAATTGTTCGGCGGCACGTTCACTGAAATCGTGGGCGATGAGTTGCTGGCGGAGAATTTCCCGGCCATTCACGCCGTGGGCCGCGCGGCACAGCGCGCGCCGCGGTTGATCGAAATCACCTGGGGCAATCCCAAGCATCCGAAGATCGCCATTGTCGGCAAGGGTGTCTGCTTCGACTCCGGCGGCCTCGACATCAAGACCGCCGACGGCATGCGGTTGATGAAAAAAGACATGGGCGGCGCGGCGCACGCGCTGGCGCTGGCGCGGCTGGTGATGCAGCAGAAGCTGCCGCTGCGCATGCAGCTGCTGATTCCCGCGATCGAGAACGCCATCAGCGGCAACGCGTTTCGACCGGGCGACATTTTTCGAACGCGCCAGGGCCACACTATCGAAATCGGCAACACCGATGCTGAAGGCCGCGTGATCCTGTGCGATGCGCTGGCCTATGCGGTCGAGCAGAAGCCTGGCCTCGTCATCGACTACGCGACCCTCACCGGCGCGGCGCGCGTGGCACTCGGCCCCGAGCTGCCCGCGATGTTCACCAATCGCGATGTGCTGGCGGCAAAGCTGGAAACCGCCGCCAACATCGCGCACGATCCGCTGTGGCGCATGCCGCTGTGGCGAAACTACCGGCGCCTGTTTGATTCCGACGTGGCGGACTTCAACAACTCGGGCCGCAGTGGATTTGCCGGGGCCATCGTGGCGGCGCTGTTTCTGGATTTCTTCGTGCCGGAGAACATGCCGTGGATCCACTTCGACACCTACGCATGGAACGACATCTCCCGTCCTGGCCGGCCGGCGGGAGGCGAGGCGATGGGGTTGCGCGCGGTGTTTGAGTTGTTGAAGGACTATCGCTAGCCGCAGAACGCTCGCATGGCCCGGATCATCCTCACCGCCTGGGGCACGTTTGGTGATGTGTTTCCGGCGCTGGGTATCGCGCTGGCGTTGCAGGCGCGCGGGCACGACGCGGTCGTGGCGACATGCGGCTACTACCGTGACATGGTGATAGCGCGCGGCGTTAAGTTCGCGCCGCTCGCGCCGGACATCGACCCGAATGACAAGGCGTTCGCGGCGCGCGTGATGGACCCGTGGCGCGGCGCCGAGGCGATTTTCAAGGAAAGCATCTTGCCGGCGTTGCGCACTTCGCTCACGGACATGCGCGCCGCGGCCGAGGGTGCGGACCTGATCGTGTCGCATCCGGTGACCTTCGCCGCACCGCTCGTGGCCGAAGAGAAGGGGCTCATCTGGCTGAGTTCGGTGTTGGCGCCGATTTCTTTTTTGTCGGCGCACGATCCGTCGGTGCCGCCGGCCGCGCCCTCGTTGCGTCACCTGCTCAAACGAGGGTTGGGCTGGGGTCAGGCGTTTCGCTGGTTGGCGCATCGCATGACCGCACCCTGGTTCGAGCCGGTGCATGCGCTGCGTCGCGAGCTGGGTCTGCGTCCGGTGGGTCACGCCTTGTTCGACGGCCAGTTCTCGCCGTGGGGCACGTTGGCGCTCTTCTCACCGCTCATCGGCGCGCCGCAACCGGACTGGCCGCCGCGCGCCGTGCCCACAGGCTTCGTCAACTACAACGGTGGCGAGCCGCTCTCGCCGGAGGTCGAGGCCTTTCTTGAGGCCGGCCCCGCGCCTTTGGTCTTCACGCTGGGCACGTCGGCGGTGTTCGTGGCGGGCGATTTTTACGAGGTGAGCATCGCTGCCGCCGAACGGCTCGGCATGCGCGCGCTCTTGCTCACCGGGCCGGACCACCTGGAACGGGTGCGGCGTGAAACGCCCGCCGGGATGCTGGCCGTCGACTTCGCTGCCCACGCCGCCGTGTTTCCGCGCGCGGCTGCCATCGTGCATCAGGCGGGCATGGGCACGCTGGCGCAGGGGCTGCGCTCGGGTCGCCCGGCGTTGATCGTGCCGCATGCCAACGACCAGCCCGACAACGCCTGGCGGGCGGCCCGGCTGGGTGTGGCGCGCGTGCTGTCGCCTGCGAAGTACCGTTCGGCGGCTGTGGCAAGACATTTGCATGCGCTGCTGGCTGACGTGCGGTATCTTGATGCCGCTGCGAATATTCGCAATGCGTTGCAACACGAGGATGGCGCCCGCGCGGCCGCGGACACGATCGAGGCCGCGTTGAGACAAGCCGTTCCAGACACCGTCCCGGGGAAATAGCGCTACAACGGGAGCTCAAGATGAAGTCGATGTTGAAATGGCTGGTGGTGGCGCCGTTGATGAGCGTCCTCGCGGCCTGTTCCAGCGGTCTGGACCAGAAGATCGATGCGTCGAGCGACGCCGCGTTCGCGTCGAGCCTTGCGAATATTCGCAATAGCGCCAAGCCCGAAGAGGTCGCGGCATTGGAAGCGGCGTTGCGCGCGTTGGCGGTGACCGATGTCAGCATCGGCTATGAAGGCGGCATCGTCGGCGCGCTGGAGAAATTGCAGGCGCAGCCGGTGGCGCAATTGCGCGATCGATTCGAGGCCGCCGCGAACGGCAAGGCCGGCCGCGCCATCATCGCCGCCGCCGCCAAGCGCAAGAAGGAGCAGGCCGGGCGCGAACTGCCGCTGGTCGAACAAGAGCTTGCCAAGCTCGCCAAGCTGGGCGCCGAGCGCGAAGCGGGCAAGGACATCCTGGACAAGATCGAGATTCAGCTGCCGCGCTTCGGCTATCAGCCCACACCGACGGGGAAGCTGGCGATGCTGGAGTTCAAGGTCGCCAACAACACCGATCAGAAGCTGACCTCGCTGTTTCTGCGCGGTAGCGCCATCGACCCTGGTTCGCAGAAGGTGCTGTTCGTCGACGACATCAACTACAAGCTGCCGACGGGCCTCGCCCCCGGCGAGACCAAGGATATCCGCCTGCCGTACTCGCAACCCGGCAAGTGGAACGCGCCCGACATCGCGCAGCGAAGCGAAGTCGAACTCGGCATCGAAGTGGTGAACGCTGAAACCCGCCCCGGCGCGAAACTGGTGGCCCACTTCACCCACAAAGATGCAGAGCGCCTGGCGCAACTGGAAGTGCAGAAGCCGCTCTTGGAAGCCATGGCGCAGGGACGCTGAAGCCGATGATGCGAAAGTCTCTGCTCGTGTTGGGAGTGCTGCTGCTGCTGGCGGGCGGCGCCGCCTGGTGGTTCTTCTCTTCGCTCGACCATCTCGTCAAGGGCGCGCTGGAACACTACGGCCCGCAGGTGTTGGGGGTGAGTGTCGCGGTGGGGTCGGTGGAGATCTCCACGAAAAACGGGCGCGGTGTCGTCCGCGATGTGCTGATCGGCAACCCGTCCGGCTACTCAGGCACGCATGCGCTCACGGTCGGCGAGGTGACGCTGGCGCTGGATGCCTCGACCCTGGGCTCCGACGTGGTGGTGATTCGCGAAATCAGTGTCTCGGCGCCCAGCATCCAGTACGAGCTGGTGGGCGGGACGGCCAATCTCGAAGTCATCCAGAAAAACATCGAGCGCCATCTTGCCGAAGCCGGCGGCGGCAAGAACCGTGGGGCGGGCAGCGCTGACACAGGCCCCGGGAAGGCGCGCCGCTACATCATCCATGCTGCGAATATTCGCAATGCGCAAGTGCGGGTGAGCAATCCGCTGCTGAAGGGCGGCAGCCTCGATTTCACCCTGCCCGATCTCACGCTTCGCCGGATTGGCGGCGATCCGTCCGGTGGCCCCGGCGTGACCGGTGGCGAGGCCGCCGGCATCATCACCCAGGCGTTGCTAGTCCGGATTGCAGCCAAGGCGCTGACCAGCGGCCAGATTCTCGAGCGCGGCGTGGACGGCGCGCTGGACATGCTGAAAGAAATTCTGAAACCCCGACACTGAACCGCCCGGTCCGCGGTTGAACTTCACGGAGGAATGCGACATGCGAGTCAAGCGTTTGATGCGCGCACTGCCCGCGCTGGCCTTGGTGTTGACGGTCACCCCATCGACGGGGCAACCGGCCCGGGACTTCAATGCCTGCGCGCTCTTCACGGCGGAGGACGCGACAGCGGTGCTGGGCGCGCCGGCCGAACCGGAGGCGACAAAGGGCAAGCCGCCCAAGGTGCAGCCCAACTGCGTGTACACCGCCACCGCCGACGGCAAGCCCGTTCTGCTGAGCGTGCAGTTCCGGTTCTTTCGCTCGCCCGCCGAGGCGGTCGCGGCGGTGAAGGAGGCGCGCCTCGAAGCGCGCGGGCGGCCGTTCATCATCGGCGGGCAGGACGCCTATTGGCATCCGAAGCAGGCGCACCTCGTCATCACCAAAGGGCAGGCGGTCGTCACCATCACCGCAGGGCCGCTGCGCGAAAGCGAGCGGGTACCCGAGCCTGCGCGCAAAGCGGCTGACGTGCTGCTGCCGAAGCTGGGGTAACCCCGCGCGAGTTCAGCCGAGGCGCTGGCCGGTGGCCAGATTCACCGTGCGCGCCCACTCGCCGGCGGACTGGCGACGGCCGCCGGGTTTTTGCACCGTCATGAGGCGCAGCGCGTCTTTGCCGCAGGCGACAACGATATCCAGGGGGGTGATGGCAAGGACCTGCCCCGGCTCGCCCGTGGCGGGCGCCACCACGGCCTTCCAGACTTTCAGCGTCTCGTCGCCAAGACGGGCTTCCGCACCCGGGAAGGGATCAAAAGCGCGGATTTGCCGATCTAGTTCCAAAGCGCGAAGCGCCCAATCAAGCGGCGCTTCCGCGCGCGTGAGCTTGTGGGCGTACGTGACCCCTTCGGCCGACTGAACGCGCGGCACCAGCGCATCCAGTCGCGCGAGCGCATCGACCACCGCGTCTGCCCCCAGCCGCGTGAGCTTCTCAAACAGGATGGCGCTGGTGTCGTCAGGTACGATGGGGATGCGCTTTTCCAAGAGCACCGGGCCGGTATCCAACCCCGCCTCCATCAGCATAATGCCAACACCCGTCTCGCTGTCGCCGGCGAGGATGGCGCGTTGCACGGGCGCCGCACCGCGCCAGCGCGGCAGGAGTGAGCCGTGAATGTTGAGGCAACCGCGGGCGGGAATGTCCAGCACCGCCTGGGGCAGCAAGAGCCCGTACGCCGCCACGATCATCACCTCGGCATGGACATCGGCGAGCATTTCGCGGGTGTTTGAATCCTTGAGATGCTCTGGCTTCTCCACTCGCAGGCCGAGTGCGCGCGCAGTCTGCCCGACGGCGCTTTCGGTGAGCTTCATGCCGCGCCCGGCGGGCCGGTCGGGCTGGGTCAGAACGAGCGGGATGTCGTGCCCGGCCTCGTGAAGCGCAGTCAACGCCGCCGCCGCGAAGTGGGGCGTGCCCGCGAAAATCAGCCGCATGCCGCGAGCCCGGGCGGAGTCATCATCTTGAGCGCGGCTGTCACGCCGTGGCGCGTTCGCGTTTCTTCAACTTGGTCTTGATGCGGTTTTGTTTCAGCTGCGACAGGTACTCGACAAAGACCTTGCCCTTCAGGTGATCCATCTCGTGCTGGATGCACACGGCGAGAAGGCCATCGGCATCCAGCGTGAAGCTGTCGCCGTTGCGGCCCAGGGCGCGGACCTTGACCGTGGCGGCGCGCTCGACCTTGTCATAAATACCGGGGACGGAGAGGCAGCCCTCTTCAGTCACCTCGAAGCCCTCCGCAGCCACGATCTCTGGGTTGACGAAGGCCAGAAGCTGGCTGCGATCCTCGGTGATGTCGATCACGATGACCCGCTCGTGGACGTTGACCTGGGTCGCGGCCAAGCCGATGCCGGGCGCTGCGTACATGGTCTCGGCCATGTCGTCGATCAGCCGGCGAATACGGTCATCGACCACCGCCACCGGCATGGCGACGGTGTGCAGGCGGGGATCGGGGTAGGTCAGGATCGGTAGAAGGGCCATGGCGGGCCAATATTCTTGCTAATTGAATAAATTAGGTGCAGAATCTGCGAGAACACTTGAAGTATCAGGGCACTAGCGCTTCATTTCAAGTGTGAAGTTTTTGTGCCTCAAGGCCCCGCCCTGCGGTATCTCGGCGGGCCGGGGTCAGCATCGCCGACAATAATTTTCGAGAGCGGCCATGAGAAAACCGATTATAGCTGTAGTCCTGTCGTCGCTCTGCGCGGCCACCACCCTGGCGACGCTGCCCGCGCGGGCGCAGGCGCTGGCGGAAAACGCGCCGAACTCCTACACCGTGGTCAAGGGCGATACGCTCTGGGGCATTGCCGGCAAGTTCCTGAAAGAGCCCTGGCGCTGGCCGGAAATCTGGAACATGAACCAGGACCAGATCAAGGACCCGCACTGGATCTATCCGGGTGATGTCATCAAGCTGGAAATGACTGCGGACGGTAAGCCGCGCCTGTCGCTGGACGGCACCAGCATGGCTGGCTCCGTGCAGGCCGATGGCACGGTTCGCGTTTCGCCGAAGGTGCGCACTGAAAAACTCCGGCAGGCGATTCCGTCCATTCCCGGCGCTGCCATCGCACCGCTATTGACCCAGCCGCTGGTGCAGGATGAGAAGGGTCTCTCCGACGCCCCGAAGATTGTGGCAACCGAGGACAGCCGCGTCATCGTGGGCGCGGGCAATCGGGTATACGTGGACCATCTGGACCCGAGCGAAGGCGTGCGTTGGCAGGTGTATCGCCAAGGCAACCCCATTGTCGACCCGGATACGAAAGAGGTGCTTGGCTACGAGGCGATATACATCGCGGAGGCCCGGGTGTCCGCTTTCGGTACGCCCTCGACACTGGAAGTCACGAAATCCGCCCAAGAAATCAATCGCGGCGACCGCCTCACTCCAGTCCGCGAAACTGCGATTCCATCCTACTCGCCGCGCGCGCCCGAGACGAAAATTCAGGGCAAGATCATTGGGTTGAGTCAAGGTGTCGCCGAAGCAGGCCAGTATTCCGTGGTGACCCTGAATCGTGGGAAGCGCGATGGCCTCGTGGTGGGCCATGTGCTCGCAACCTACCGATTTGGCGAAGTTGTACCAACGGATGAGGACGGCTTTGCGGCGCGACTCAAGGGCATGCTGCCCAATTACGTCGTTCCGGATGCGGTCGTCACCAGTGCTGATCCGAGAACAAAGGTACGCACTGAGCGCGAAGTAAAACTGCCGAATGAGCGCTCAGGCCTGGTATTTGTCTTCCGCGTGTTTGATCGGGTCTCCTACGGGCTGATCATGCAAACCCGTCGCCCGGTCTACATCAACGACGTGGTGCAAACGCCCTGACAGGTCTTTGCAGAATGCACGGACAAACGCAGTAACATCGCAACGCGGGCTTGATGCCCGCGTTTGTTTTTGGTGGCACGCACCCATCACGTCCGTTCGCAGAAATCCATGCCCCTTCCCGCGCCCTCAAGTGAACCCGCTGCCTGGCTGACCCTGTGCCTCGCGCGCGGCGTGTCGCAGGCGATGGTCCGCAACCTGCTCGGCCGATTCGGCTCGCCGGACGCGGTGCTCGCGCAATCCGCGGGCGGCCTCAGGTCTGTCGTGTCGGCCAGGGAGGCTGACGCCCTGCGGGACGAGCGCGACTCAGACCGGGTCAGGGCCACGCTGTCTTGGCTGGCGTCGCCGGAGAATCACCTGGTCACCCTGGCTGATGACGACTATCCGCGCGCCCTCTTGGAAATCGCCGATCCGCCGCCTGTTCTGTACGTGAAGGGGCGGCGCGAGCTGCTCGGCGCGCATGGGCTCGCCATTGTCGGCAGCCGCAATGCGACACCGCAGGGCATCAAGAACGCGGAAGCCTTCGCCGAAGCGTTGTCGGCAGCCGGTCTTGCCATCGTAAGCGGCATGGCGCTCGGCATCGACGCCGCAGCGCATGCCGGCGGCCTGAGAGGCCGAGGGTCCAGCATCGCAGTGGTGGGCACTGGGCTCGACGTCGTCTACCCGGCGCGCAATCGCGAGCTTGCGCACGCGCTGGCGGCGAAGGGCGCGATCGTATCCGAGTTCGCGCTGGGGACACCGGGCGTCGCCGCCAACTTTCCACGGCGCAATCGCATCATCAGCGGGCTTTCGAAAGGTTGCCTCGTGGTCGAAGCCGCCATCGCCAGCGGTTCTCTCATCACGGCGCGCTTGGCGGGCGAACAGGGGCGGGATGTGTTCGCCATTCCGGGCTCGATCCATTCGCCGCTCTCCAAGGGCTGCCACCTGTTGATCAAGCAAGGCGCCAAGCTGGTGGACGCCGCCGAAGACATTCTTGAAGAGCTGGGCATGGGGCGAGCGGAAGCCATGTCAAATCCGTCCGCACAGAGCGCCTCGGAAAACCCGCTGCTGGCCCACCTGGGCCATGATCCGGTGAGCCTGGATGAACTCATGCGGCGCACCGGCCTTGAGGCCCCTGCGCTTTCCGCCAGCCTTATGGAACTGGAGATCGAGGGCAGGGTCACGACGCTGCCTGGCGGCAAATTCCAACGTCTCGCGTAGTATCCCGTCAGCGAATATTCGCAAGCGGGGCGAATTCTTGATGGGCCTCGCTTGCCAGCCGAAGGCGATATCGCCTATCCTCTGCCGCCCCACTCCCACCAATTCACCAGCGCAGGCGCATGTCCAAAAGTCTCATCATCGCGGAGAAACCATCCGTCGCCAACGATATCGCCAAGGCGCTGGGCGGCTTCGCGCGCAAGGACGATTACCTCGAAAGTGATGACTACGTGTTGTCGTCCGCGGTCGGCCATCTGGTCGAAATCGGCATGCCGGAAGAAGAAGAGGTCAAGCGCGGCAAGTGGACATTCACGCATTTGCCAGCGATTCCCTCCCAATTCGCGCTGAAGCCCATTGAGAAGACCGAGGCGAGGCTGAGGCTCTTGCTGAAGCTCATCAAGCGCAAGGATGTGACCGGGCTCATCAACGCCTGTGACGCGGGCCGCGAAGGTGAGTTGATTTTCCGCTACATCGTGCAATACGCGGGCGCCAAAAAGCCGATCCAGCGCCTGTGGTTGCAGTCGATGACGCCGAAGGCCATCAAGGACGGATTCAGGGCCTTGCGCGAGGATGAGGAGATGCTGCCGCTGGCCGCGGCCGCGACGTGCCGCTCGGAATCCGATTGGCTGGTGGGGATCAACGGCACGCGGGCCATGACCGCATTCAACTCCAAGAGCGGCGGCTTCCAGCTCACCACGGTGGGCCGGGTGCAGACGCCGACGCTCGCCATCCTCGTGGAACGCGAAGCCAAGATCAAAGCCTTCGTGCCGCGCGACTTCTGGGAAGTGCAGGGCGTGTTTTCCGCACCCTCGGGCGAATATTCGGGCAAGTGGTTCGACGAGAAATTCAAGAAGGGCGATGACGAGGCGCTGCGCGCCGACCGGCTATGGGACGAAAAGAAGGCGGCCGCGATTCGCGCCAAGTGTCTGGGCAAGCCCGCCACCTTCACCGAGGAGTCCAAGCCCACCACCCAGGCGCCGCCGCTCCTGTTCGATCTCACCTCCTTGCAGCGTGAAGCCAACAGCCGATTCGGCTTTTCGGCCAAGACCACGTTGTCGCTCGCGCAGGCGCTGTACGAAAAGCACAAGGTGCTGACCTATCCGCGTACCGACTCGCGCGCACTGCCCGAGGACTATCTCGCGACCGTCAAGGAAACGCTGGAAGTGCTGAAGGACAGCGACTACAACGTGTTCGCCAAGCGCATTCTGGACAAGAAGTGGGTGGTGCCCAACAAGCGAATATTCGATAACAGCAAGATCTCGGACCACTTCGCGATCATTCCGACGCTTCAGCCGCCCAAGTCGTTGAACGAGATCGAGGCCAAGCTGTACGACTTCGTGGTGAAGCGCTTTCTCGCGGTGTTCCATCCGGCGGCCGAGTTCACCCAAACCACCCGCATCACTCGGGTCGACGGCGAGCCGTTCAAGTCCGAAGGCAAGGTGTTGGTCGAGCCGGGCTGGCTTGCCGTGTACGGCCGTGAGGCGGAGGAAGAAGGGGCGGCGAACCTGCCGCCGCTGAAACCGGATGCCAAGGTCGCCACCGAGGACGTCAAAGTCATCGCCAATCAGACCAAACCGCCAGCACGATTTTCCGAAGCGACGCTCTTGTCCGCCATGGAGGGCGCAGGCAAGTCCATCGAGGACGAAGAGCTCCGCGCCGCGATGAAGGAGAAGGGTCTGGGCACCCCGGCCACGCGCGCGGCCATCATCGAGGGGTTGATCTTCGAGAAGTATGTGCATCGCGAAGGCCGCGAGCTGATTCCGACCGCGAAGGCGTTTTCGCTCATGACGCTTTTGCATGGCCTCGGTGTGCCGGAGCTCTTCTCGCCGGAACTAACGGCAAACTGGGAGCATCAGCTAGCACTGGTTGAGCAAGGCAAGTTGAAGCGCGAGAAATTCATGGCCGAGATCGTCAAGATGACGAAACACATCGTCGGCCAGGCCAAGAACTACGAGTTGGACACCATTCCCGGCGACTTTGGCCGGCTGGAAAGCCCCTGTCCGAAGTGCGGCGGCGAGGTGCATGAGAACTACAAGAAGTTCCAGTGCCAGACGTGCGACTTCGGCTTCTGGAAAATCCTGGCGGGTCGTCAGTTGGAGCCTGCCGAGGCGGACGCGCTCATCGCCAAACGCGAGATCGGTCCCATCGACGGTTTCAGAAGCCGCATTGGCCGCGCCTTCAGCGCCAATCTGGTCATGAAGGATGACTTCACCATCGAGTTTTCCTGGGGCGAAGGCGGTGATGACGAGGGCGATGAAGGCCCGGACTTCAGTGGTCAGGAAGCGATTGGCCAGTGCCCGAAGTGCGGCAACGGCGTGTTCGAGTCGCCCAACGCCTATGTGTGCGAGAAGGCCGTCGGGAACGCGCGCACCTGCGACTTCCGCTCCGGCAGAGTTATCCTGAAGCGGCCCATCGAGCGAAGCGACATGGCGAAGCTCTTGGCTACCGGCAAAACCGACTTGCTGGACAAATTCATTTCCAAGAAGGGCCGGCCGTTCTCGGCCTATCTGGTGAAGCAGAAAGACGGCAAGATCGGGTTCGAGTTTGAAGAGCGCGATCCCGCCAAGAGCAAGGGCCGCTCTGCGGCCCCCGCCAGCGCGGCGCGCGTGCTCGGCAAGCATCCCGGCGACGGGCAGGACGTGACCGTCCACAGCGGCCGCTACGGTCCCTATGTGAAACACGGCAAGGTGAACGCCACGATTCCGAACAAGGATGGGGCCGACGCCATCACTCTCGATGAGGCCGTCGACCTTCTGGATGCCAAGGCAGGCGTGGCCACGACCCGGGTCGTCAAGGCCAAGGGCCGCAGGGCGGCGAGCGCCAAGACAACCACAGCCGCCAAAAAGCGCAAAGCCGCTTGACAGCGCGCCAGACGGTGGACGTGCCCATTCTCAGCAGCTCTGTCGCCTGATCGCGACATCCGTCCTTGCGGCTGATCCTGTCACGCCGCAGAACTTGCTGGCGTGATCTTTGCTCAAAGCATTGGGTGCGGTGCGAATATTCGCATCGATGTAGCGGGCGGAGGTGGCCGTGAACCCGATCAGGTGGATGACGCAAGCCGGGCTGGGCAGCATGCTCCTGGGTTGGTCATGCCTTGTGCATGGGCAAGCGACGCCGAACGCGCTGCCCATGCGGCCCAAGATCGCGGAGTCCGGCAGTGTGCGCGCGGCGACGCCCGTGCTGCGAGAAAGTCGTGGCCTTTCGTTGGTCAGTCGTCTGGGTGAACAACCGCCGGTCCTGCTGCCGCTTTCGCCGGAGCGGGATGCGGGTATTCCCGGCGCCTGTTCGCAAGCGGGCGACAGTCTCTGCTACGACTATCGACAGCGTCGGGTCGTGTACAAACCGGCGCGCAAACTCATGCCCGAGATCGCCGGTCTGCAGCGCGAGAGTCTTTCAGTCAAGCGCGACAAGGTAACGCTCAACTACAGCTTCAAGTAGCTGTGTCGCCACAGCCCGCTTCGCGCAGCGCACGGATGCGAATATTCGCATCCGCCACCGCCAGTCGATTGATGGGTTGTCAGACGTCGAGGTTCTGCACCACAAGCGCGTTGCTTTCGATGAACGCGCGGCGTGGCTCCACGTTGTCGCCCATGAGGGTGGTGAAAATCTCGTCCGCGCCGATGGCATCCTCGATTTGCACGCGGTTCAGGATGCGCACGGTCGGGTCCATGGTCGTTTCCCAGAGCTGCTCGGGGTTCATTTCACCCAGACCCTTGTAGCGCTGGATATGCATGCCGTCTCGCGCCTGCTCCAAAAGCCAGTCGAGCGCCTCGCCAAAACTCGCCACCGCCACGCTCTTCTCGCCGCGGCGGATTTGCGCGCCTTCGGCGACGAGACCGTTCAGCGTGTGGGCCGTCTTCACGACCTGCTCGTAGTCGCCGGTCTCGATGAAGCTGGTGTCGATGACGGTTTCGCGGGCGTTGCCGTGCAGCATTTTTGTAGCTCGGAGGCGCCACGCGTCATGCACTTCATCCGGTTCCACCGTGATGTTGATGCCGATGCTGGCCGCCGTGCGCACCTTCGCTGTGAGCGCATCGGTGAGCCAGGCCGCCGCTTTCGTGGCGCTCTCCGAGGTGGAGAGATCAAGGCGCGGCGTTTCAAGCAGACCCTTCAACACATCCGGATCCATGACCCGCGACAGGCGCTCGATCACCGCTTCCGTCAACAGGTAATCGTTGGCGATATCCGCGAGCGCGTCGCCAGCCAAGGGTTGCGCCGTCGCCGAAGGCAGTAGCTGGGCATCTGCCAGCGCTTTGCGCAACTGAGCCTGCTTCAGCTCATGCTCGTCCTTCACGTATCGCTCTTCCTTGCCCATCTTGATCTTGTAGAGCGGGGGCTGCGCGATGTAGACATAGCCGTTTTCCACCAGTTGCGGCATCTGGCGATAGAAAAAGGTTAAAAGCAGCGTGCGGATGTGCGCGCCGTCGACATCCGCGTCGGTCATGATGATGATGCGGTGATAACGGAGCTTGTCGTGATTGAAATCGTCCTTGCCGATGCCCGCGCCAAGGGCGGTGATCAAGGTCGCAATCTGCTCGGAAGAAATCACTTTGTCGATGCGCGCCTTTTCGACATTCAGCACCTTGCCGCGAAGCGGCAAAATCGCCTGGAATTTGCGATCACGCCCCTGTTTGGCGGAACCGCCAGCCGAGTCGCCCTCGACGATGTAGAGCTCGCATAGCGCGGGATCGCGCTCCTGACAGTCCGCCAGTTTCCCCGGCAGGCCAATGCCGTCCATGACGCCTTTCCGCCGGGTCAACTCTCGGGCCTTGCGGGCGGCTTCGCGGGCTCGCGCGGCCTCGACGATTTTTCCGCAAATAGTCTTCGCGTCAGCCGGGTTTTCCAGCAGGTACTCGGCGAGCTTGGCCGCGACCACTTCCTGAACGACGGGCTGCACCTCGGATGAAACCAGCTTGTCTTTGGTCTGCGAAGAAAACTTGGGCTCGGGCACTTTGACCGACAGCACCGAAGTCAGTCCTTCGCGCATGTCGTCGCCGCTGGTCTCGACTTTCGCCTTCTTGGCTAGATCATTTTCCTCGATGTATTTGTTCAACACACGCGTCATGGCGGTGCGAAGACCGGTGAGGTGGGTACCCCCGTCGCGCTGAGGAATGTTATTGGTGAAACACTGGACATTTTCGCCGTAGCTATCGTTCCACTGCATGGCGACTTCCACCGTGATGCCGTCCTTGTCGCCCACCGCATGGAAGATGCGCGGGTGCAGCACGCTCTTCGAGCGATTCATGTAGTCGACAAAGCCCTTCACGCCGCCGGAGTAGGCAAAGTTCTCGCTCTTTCCGATGCGCTGATCGATCAACTCGATCTTGACCCCATTGTTCAGGAAGGAAAGCTCGCGCAGTCGCTTGGCGAGGATTTCGTAGTGGAATTCAATGTGAGTGAACGTTTCCCTGGCCGCGAGGAAATGCACTTCCGTACCGCGTTTTTCAGACGAACCGACCACTGCCAGCGGCGCGACGCGTTCACCATGACGGAACTCCATCTGATGCGCCTTGCCATCGCGCCAAATGCGAAGCTTCAGCCATTCGGAGAGCGCGTTGACCACGGACACGCCCACGCCGTGCAGGCCGCCTGACACCTTGTAGGAATTCGCATCGAATTTGCCGCCAGCATGAAGCTCGGTCATGACGATTTCCGCGGCCGAGCGCTTGAACTCGTCGTCTTCCTTGATGCCGGTGGGAATGCCGCGGCCGTTGTCGATCACCGAAATGGAGTTGTCGGTGTGGATGGTGACCTTGATGTCGTCACAGTGACCTGCCAACGCCTCATCGATGGCGTTGTCCACCACTTCGAACACCATGTGATGCAGACCGGTTCCATCGGAAGTGTCACCGATGTACATGCCCGGCCGCTTGCGCACCGCTTCCAGGCCTTTGAGAATTTTGATGCTATCGGAATCGTAATCTTGGGGAGTGCCTTGCTGCTTGTCGGTCATGCCGTGCTTTCAGTTGCGGTTTCTCGGAGTGATGATTGCGAATATTCGCAAGGTGCCAATCAGATTCGCATCGGCATCACGACGTACTTGAACTCTTCGCCGCCGGGCACGGTGAAGAGCGCGCTGGTGTGAACATCTCCCAGCGAAAGCTGCACTGTCTCTCCGCCAAGGTGATTGAGAACGTCCAGCAGATAGGAAATGTTGAAGCCGATATCGAGCGCCTCGGCGCCGTATTCGATCACAACCGTCTCCTCGGCCTCTTCCTGCTCGCTGTTGGTGCAGATGATGGACAAGGCATCCTTGGTGAAGACCAGGCGGACACCGCGAATCTTGTCATTCGATAAGATCGCCGCGCGCTGCAGCGCCTGCTGCAAAGTGACCCGATTGACCTGGATATGATTGGTGTAATTGGTCGGGATGACTTTTTGGTAGTCGGGGAACTTGCCTTCGACGATCTTGCTCACGATCTCGATTCCCTCGAATGAGAACTTGACCTGGTTGCCGTGGACAGTCAACGACACAGGGTCGTCGCTCTCGTTCAGGAGCTTGATCAACTCCATGACGGTCTTTCTGGGCAGGATGGCGTCGACCTTGGGTGCTTCCTCGGGAAGCTGGTAGGACGCCATGCTGAGACGGTGACCATCCGTCGCGACGACACGCAATGTCCTGCCCTCCGCCGAGAGCAGCACGCCATTCAGGTAGTACCGGATGTCCTGCACCGCCATGGCGAACTGAACCAGACCGAGCACCCGCTTCAACTCGTTCTGGGGCAAGGAGAGCGTGGCAGCCGCATCGCGCGCCTCCGAAATTTTTGGAAAGTCAGATGCAGCCAGGGTTTGGAGCGTGAAGCGGCTTTTGCCGGCTTTCACGGTCATGCGGTTTTCCTTGGTTTCAAGGACTGTTTCCGCGTCTGGTGGCAATGCGCGCAGGATGTCTTGGAGTTTTTTGGCGGCAACAGTCAAGCTGCCGGATTTCTGAGCGGTTTCCAACTTCGCTGTCGCACGAATCTGTACTTCCAGATCCGTGGCGAGAAAGCGAATCGAGGCATCCTCCACTTCCACCAATACGTTGGACAGGATGGGCAAGGTGTGGCGTCGCTCAACAATCCCGGTCACTTGTTGCAGCGGTCCCAGCAAGGTGCTGTTCTTGGCTTTGATCGTTAGCATGTTTTTCTAACCTAGATAATAGATAGTTAATGTGAAGCTTCTACCGGGAAAACTTTTCAACTCATTGTCGCGAAACAGAATTTAATCCAACTGGTCGTCGGGAAAACTTCGTCGGAGCACTCGGACAGATTGTGGATGAATCAGCCGTAACACCACTCGCTTGCTGGGCTGGTGGAGTTTATCCACGTCTGTCCAAGATTCTTGTCTGGTTTATGCACAGCCTTATGCAAAGGTTTGGGTCAGCCCCGGAGAATTTGTTGTAGAACGGCATGATCGCGCGCGATCTCGCTGTCGATTTCGATGAGTTCTTGCACTTTGCGGCAAGCATGCAAGACGGTGGTGTGGTCACGACCGCCGAACGCATCGCCGATTTCCGGAAGCGATAGCGGCGTCAGGTCTTTTGCTAGGGCCATGGCGATTTGTCGCGGTCGGGCGAGGGAGCGGACGCGCTTCTTGGAATACATCTCCGACACTTTGATCTTGAAGTAGTCAGCGACGGTCTTCTGAATATTCTCGATGGAGATCTGCCGGTTGAGCACGGCAAGCAAGTCCTTCAAAGCTTCCTTCGCTGCTTGTACCGAAATGGGCACATTGTTGAATCGCGAGAACGCAAGCACCCGTTTCAGCGCGCCCTCCAGCTCGCGCACGTTTGAGCGGATGTGTTTGGCGATGAAGAACGCGACATCCTCGTCCAGTGCGACGCCTTCGGATTCGGCTTTCTTGATCAGGATAGCGACTCGCATTTCCAATTCAGGCGGTTCAACCGAGACCGTGAGTCCCCAACCGAAGCGGGAAATGAGCCGGTCTTCGATACCGGAAATTTCCTTGGGGTAACGATCACTGGTGATGACCACCTGCTTGCCGGCTTCGATCAGCGCGTTGAAGGCGTAGAAGAACTCTTCCTGGGTCCGTGACTTGCCGCCGAAGAACTGGATATCGTCAATCAGCAGCAAGTCGAGCGAGTGGTAGGACCGTTTGAAGCTCTCGAATGATTTGTGCTGATAGGCCTGTACGACCGCCGTCACGAACTGCTCAGCATGAATGTACTTCACTTGCGCACGCGGATGATGTGACAGCACCGTGTTGCCGATGGCTTGAACCAGGTGTGTCTTGCCCAGGCCGGTCGCGCCATAGACAAACAAGGGGTTGTAAGCGGAACCGGGATTCTCTGCCACTTGCAAGGCGGCGGCGCGCGCAAGTTGATTGGCCTTGCCGCCGACGAAGGCGGTGAAGGTAAAAGACGGATTCAGCCGATTGCCGGGGGCTGGGCGCACCGCGCCGGTGAGCTCGGGCTTCGTCTCAGGCTGCGGCACTACATCGTTGGAGCCAACGGGTGTCGAGGCGGTGGGATCGGCATCTTCCTCGAGGGCCAGTCCCACCACAATAGGCCGGGCGAAAAATCGCTCACCCGCTTGTTCGATTTGATTGAGCAGCCGATCCTTGGCCCACTGAAGCATGAAGCGATTGGGCGCCACCAACGTGAAGCCATCGCCGTCTTGCTCGAATCGCAACGGCTTCACCCATGTATTGAACTGATGCTGCGACAGATCGCGTTGAAAGTCCGCCAGGCAAGCGGTCCAAAAGGGGTGCGACGACGCATGCATGGAAGAAATCGACATGGGAGGGGGATGGGTGTTCGAGTGCGGCTCGGAGAGGTGTGAATCGGCGAGCCGGACAGACGTGAATACAGGTGGGAATTGTAACCCGATCGGGCCGACTTATCCACAGCCCCGACGCCAGTCGCGACGGTCTGGCTGTCCGATCCCAGAGATTGTCCGATTGCTTTGGCAGCGCGCGCGAATCCCCTGATCTGATTGACTAAACAACTGAAAATTCGGGATAATGTCCGGCTTTGCGTCAACCTGTCTGGAACAATCATGAAACGTACTTACCAACCTTCCGTTGCCCGTCGCAAGAAGACCCATGGCTTTCTGGTTCGGATGAAAACGGCCGGCGGCCGCGCGGTGATCAACGCGCGTCGCGCCAAGGGCCGCGCCCGCCTCGCAGTCTGACGCAGCGTCCCCGCGTCACGCCGCATGTCAGTCACGCCGCTCGGGCCGCGCCGCCGGCTGACTGATTCGGCGGTGTTTCAGACGTTGCTGCGCCAAGGGCGACGGCTGGTCGCAGGTCCGATCACCGTTCGTCTACTCAATGCGGGACCGGTGGGGCGCATCGGACTCAGCATCGCGAAGCGCCACCTCAAGAAAGCGACGGACCGAAACGCGGTCAAGCGCATGGCCCGCGAAGCCTATCGTCTTCGTGGTCAGGCCATGAATGGCGTGGATGTCCTAATTCTGCTGAGCGAGGGTGCCAAAGCGCGGGACGCAGTCCGACAGTTGCCTGCGGAACTGAAGGTCAAGTCAGGGCGCCGACGCGTGCGCAGCGCCATCGAAGCGGGGCTGGATCAGGCCGAAGCAGCGGCCCAGTCATCCCAGTCGCCCCGCGACAGGACTGGGCAGCGAGCAGCAGGCTAGACCATGATTTCAAAGGCGCTCATCCTACTGATTCGCGGCTATCAGTACTTCCTGAGTCCGTTTGTCGGACATCAGTGCCGATTCACACCAACTTGTTCACACTATGCGGTCGAGGCAATCAGTCGTCACGGCGCATGGCGCGGTGCATGGCTTGCCGGTCGACGGCTGTCAAGGTGCCATCCTTGGCACTCGGGCGGCTTCGACCCGGTGCCTTGACCAGACCGAGCGACAGAGCAGGGCCTCGCGGAACACAGAACCTCTCGGCATCATCTGAATTTTCTCCGGATCATCAATGGATACCCAGCGTCTTGTCGCACTGATTGTTTTTTCCTTCTCTTCGCTCTTGCTCTGGGATGCTTGGCAAAAGCACAATGCGCCGAAGCAGACGGCACCTCAAGCGCAGTCGCAGTTGGCGGCCCCGGACAAGACGCAAGCTGGCGCAAGCGCGCTGCCCACACCCAGCACATCGCTCACCCCGCCAGCACCCGCAAAGCAGGGTGCCGAGGCCGCTCGAGCGGTGCCGGGGTCATCGGTCGCCACGGAAGCGAATGCCGGCGCAGTCGTCGTCCGGACGGATACGCTGGAAGTGGAGATCGGCCGCAAGGGCGGGGACATTCAGCGCGTCACTTTGCTGAAGCACTTCGCGGCGACCGACCGCAGCAAGCCGCTCACGTTGATGCAGCCCAAGTCGGGACACTACTTCGTGACGCAGACCGGGTTGCTGGGCGGGTTGCCCAATCACAATTCGATGTGGACGACGACGGCCGAGCGATTCGAAATGAGGCCGGGTGAGGGCGCACTCGAAGTGAGACTGCGTCACGCGGGTCAGGCCGACGCGGCGGTCGAGAAGGTGTATCGCTTCAAGCCAGGCAGCTATGTGGTCGAAATGGTGCAGGAGATTCGCAACGCCAGCGACGCGGTGATCACCCCGTCCGCCTATTTTCAATTCCTGCGTGACGGGAATCCGCCCGAGGGCGAGGCGGCACAGAACAATCCCATGACCGGAGTGGCGACCTTCACCGGGCCCGCCGTCTATACCAATGAGAAGAAGTTCGTGAAAGTCTCCTTCTCGGATGTCGAGAAGGGCAAGCAGGATCATCCGGTCAAGGCGACCGACGGCTGGTTGGCGTTGGTGCAGCATTACTTCGTGTCCGCCTGGCTGCCGAAGCCGAACGTCGAGCGAGAGTATTTCACGCGAAAGGTCTCGGACAATCTGTATGGCGCGGGCATCATCCAGAGCGCGGGCAGCATTGCGCCGGGCCAGTCCGCAACGATTCCGATGTCCTTGTATCTGGGTCCTCAGAATCAGGACACGCTGAAAGCGCTGGCACCGGGCCTGGATCTGGTCGTCGACTACGGCTGGCTCACCATTTTGGCCGCGCCGCTCTTCTGGGTACTTCAGTTCATTCACGGTTTTGTCGGTAACTGGGGCTGGTCGATTGTGTTGCTGACCATTCTGATCAAGGCGGTTTTCTATCCGCTCAATCAGAAGGCGGGCATGTCGATGGCGCACATGAAAGCTGTGGCGCCCCGCATTCAGCAATTGCAGCAGCGCTATGGAGATGATCGGGCCAAGTTGAATCAGGCCATGATGGAGTTGTATCGCACTGAGAAGATCAATCCGCTGGGTGGGTGTCTGCCCATCCTGATCCAGATTCCGGTGTTCATCGCGCTGTACTGGGTCTTGCTGGCGGCGGTTGAACTCCGTCATGCCCCTTGGGCGGGTTGGATCACCGACCTTTCGGTGCCCGACCCCTACTACATCCTGCCGCTGGTCATGGCGGTTTCGATGTTTGTGCAGACGAAGCTCAACCCCCCGCCACCAGACCCGGTGCAGGCGAAAATCATGCTGTTCATGCCGCTGATTTTCAGCATCTTCTTTTTCTTCTTCCCTGCGGGTCTGGTGCTGTACTGGACTGTGCAGAACCTGATCGGTATTGCCCAGCAGTGGTGGATCAACAAGGTTGTTGAAAAGCAGACCAACCAAAAGAACGCAGGGAAGCGCTAACTTTCCATTGCAGTGATGGACGCGGACACTATCGCAGCGATAGCCACCGCGCCCGGTCGTGGCGGCATCGGCGTTGTCCGGGTTTCCGGCGCCAAGGTGCCGGATATCGCGCAGGGTGTGTTGGGCCGCTTGCCGCGCGCGCGCAATGCAACAGTCGCGACCTTTCGTGATGCGCACGGCGTGCCACTGGACCAGGGACTGGCGCTCTACTTTGCGGCACCGCATTCGTTCACCGGGCAGCCGGTGCTGGAACTCCAGGGGCACGGCGGCCCGGCGGTTCTGAACTTGGTGTTGCAGCGCTGCATCGAGTTGGGCGCACGACCGGCAGAGCCCGGCGAGTTCACAAAGCGAGCATTTCTCAGTGGCAAGCTGGATTTGGCGCAAGCGGAAAGTGTGGCCGATCTCATTGAGGCGGCGAGTAGCGAAGGCGCCCTCTCTGCGGCGCGATCACTGGTGGGTGAGTTTTCGGCGCGGGTGCATGCCGTGGTCGACGGCTTGACCACGTTGCGCATGCATGTCGAAGCCTGTATCGACTTTCCCGATGAAGACATCGACCCCGCCGACCTTTCGACAATCGCACAGAAAGTCGAAGCGCTTCGGCAGCAGCTCGCAGATCTTGTAGGCGCTGCTGGCCAAGGTGTCGTACTCAGAGACGGCCTGACCGTGGTCTTGATTGGTCGACCCAATGTGGGCAAGTCGAGCTTACTGAACCGCTTGGCCCAGCAGGACCTTGCCATCGTCACCCCCATTGCCGGGACAACACGGGATCAGGTTCGCGCCTCGATCCTCATCAAAGGCGTCCCGATTCATCTCGTTGACACGGCAGGTTTGCGTGAGACCGATGATCCCGTAGAGCGCATCGGCATCGCCAGAACCTGGCAAGCGTTGGAGCTCGCCGGGGCAGTTGTTTTGCTGACCGAGGCCGGGGAAATGGTGGCCGAGACGGAGGCGGAAATACTGAGCAGGCTGCCCCCCAATCTGCCGATGGCGTGGGTGTACAACAAAATCGATCTCCACGGGCAGCCGGCGGGTCATCGTGTTGAATCCCAGCACGCCAGCTTTCGCATTTCCGCGCTAACGGGAGAGGGTGTCGAGGCGCTTCAAGGGTGGCTCTTGCAAGTCGCCGGGTGGAAGCCGGGTGGTGAGGGTGTGTTCATGGCGCGCACACGACATCTTACGGCACTGCGCTCTGCAGCCACGCATCTGGATCGAGGAGCGACAGTCGGGCGGCAGCTCGAACTGATGGCCGAGGAGTTGAGGCTGGCTCAGCAGGCGCTGGGGACCATCACGGGAGAATTTACGGCGGACGACCTGTTGGGCGAAATCTTCAGCCGATTCTGTATTGGCAAGTAAGAGGTTTCACGTGAAACACGGCTGGGGCGATGATGTTCCACTGTCGATGCGGAGCCGCCGACAACTGGACGCTTGTCAAGCCGTGCGAGAGTCTGGTTGGCCGATTGAATGCGCAGGGCACGAAGACCGCTATCGATGACTGTGCCGAACACATGATCGGTTCGAAGGACTAGACCCGCCAGTTCAGTTTTGCCCTCACATGAACAGTCCGAACAGCGCCAGCAGCCAGGCGGCGTAGCGGCCACGGTGTTTCACGTGAAACATCTCGGTGAGGGCGCTGCGAATATTCGCGTAGGCTTTTCAGGGCAATTCCCGTAAAATCCGCGTCCGCATTCAATTGGCGGCGATACGTCCAGGCGTCATGCAATTTCCTTCGCGATTTCAAGTGATAGTAGTAGGTGGCGGCCATGCCGGGACCGAGGCCGCCCTTGCCTCGGCGCGCACGGGCGCCAAGACGCTGCTTCTCACCCATGCCATAGAGACCTTGGGTCAGATGTCCTGCAATCCCTCCATCGGTGGAATCGGTAAGGGCCACCTGGTGAAAGAGGTTGATGCGCTAGGTGGTGTGATGGCCGTCGCCACGGACGAGGCGGGCATTCAATTTCGAACCCTGAATGCATCCAAGGGGCCAGCGGTGCGCGCCACCCGGGCGCAGGCCGACCGCATGTTGTATCGGGCGGCTGTCCGCCAGCGCTTGGAGAACCAGCCCAACCTCTGGCTTTTCCAGCAGGCTGTCGATGATCTGATTATCGAGGGCGACAGGGTGACCGGCGCGCTTACCGCCATTGGCCTACGCTTTTTCGCCGATGCCGTGGTCTTGACGGCGGGAACGTTTCTTGGCGGAAAAATCCACGTCGGGCTCAATGCCTATCCCGGCGGAAGGGCGGGCGATGCGCCGTCACTGTCGCTGGCCGCGCGGTTGCGCGAGCTCTCGCTGCCCGTCGGCCGACTGAAGACGGGGACGCCACCGCGCATTGACGGAAGAACGATCGACTTCACGCGCTGCCAGGCGCAACCCGGCGACAATCCGGCCCCTGTCTTTTCATTCATGGGGCATCGCGGCATGCATCCGCGCCAGGTGCCTTGCTGGATCACTCACACCTCCAACCGGACCCATGACATCATTCGTGCCGGGTTGGATCGCTCCCCCATGTTCACCGGTGTCATCGAGGGGGTGGGGCCACGGTATTGCCCATCCATTGAAGACAAGATCCATCGCTTCGCTGACAAGGACAGTCACCAGATCTTCCTGGAGCCGGAAGGCCTCACCACCCATGAGGTGTATCCGAACGGTATTTCAACCAGCCTGCCCTTTGATGTGCAGTGGGAATTGGTCCGATCCATACCGGGGCTGGAGGCGGCCCACATCCTACGCCCCGGCTATGCCATCGAATACGACTACTTTGATCCCCGTGGCTTGAGGGGCAACCTAGAAACCAAGGCGCTCGCGGGCCTTTTTTTTGCCGGACAGATCAACGGCACCACAGGCTATGAGGAAGCGGCGGCACAAGGTCTGCTCGCTGGTGTCAACGCGGCGCGCCTGGCCCTGGGGCAATCAGCTTGGTGCCCTCGCCGTGATGAAGCGTACTTGGGTGTACTGGTCGACGACCTCATCACCCGTGGGGTGAGTGAGCCCTATCGCATGTTCACCAGTCGGGCGGAATACCGGCTTCAGTTGCGGGAGGACAATGCAGATGCTCGGCTGACCGAGACAGGCCGGCGCTTGGGCTTGGTGGATGACGCCCGGTGGGAGCGCTTCAGCCGCAAGCAGGATGCGGTCGAACGCGAAACCGCGCGTCTCAAGGCCGTGTGGGCACAGCCGGAGCGCGTCCCAGCGGCCTTGCAGCTATCTCTTTTTGGCAAGGCGCTGGAACGCGAATATTCGCTCTTCGATCTGCTGCGGCGCCCAGAAGTTAGTTATAGCTCGCTTTCTAAGCTTCCCATGTTTGGTAAAGATACTGTGAACGACGACGTTGCTGAGCAAGTTGAAATCTCGGCCAAGTATGCTGGCTATATCGAACGCCAGAACGCCGACGTCGCTCGTCAGCTTCAGCAGGAGAACCTGCCGCTTCCCGCAAATTTCGAGTACGCCACGGTGCGCGGCCTGTCCAAGGAAGTACAACTCAAACTTGACCAGCACAAACCGGAGACCATCGGCCAGGCTTCCCGCATCCAGGGAATCACACCTGCTGCGATCTCGTTGTTGCTGGTTCATCTCAAGCGGCGTCAGCTTGTTGCGACAGTGGGCGCCGACCACACGGCTTCACAAGAACGGGTTGCCTGATGCTTGAAGCACGCTTGGCCGAGGGGCTCTCGGCGCTCGGATTGTCTTTGCCGCCCGCCGGACAAACCAAACTCATCGAATACATCAAATTGCTCGAGAAGTGGAATCGTGTCCACAACCTTACAGCGGTGCGCGAGCCGGAGCAGATGGTCGTGCTGCATCTACTCGACAGCCTGTCGGTGCTGCCGCATCTCGACAACAGGACTTCGCTGCTTGATGTCGGTACCGGTGCCGGATTGCCTGGAATTCCGCTGGCCATCGCGCGTCCTGAACTTGACGTGACGCTGCTCGACAGCAACCACAAGAAAACCACGTTTCTCGCACAGGCCAAGGCCGAACTTTGCCTCGCGAATATTCGCATCGAGACGGGTCGCGTCGAATCCTATCGGCCGGCCAGGCCTTTCGACGTCGTCGCCTCACGCGCTTTCGCCGAGCTTTCCGATTTCGTCACCCAAGCACGCCATCTCGTCGCGCCTGACGGAGTCATGCTGGCGATGAAGGGTGTCTATCCGTTTGATGAAATCGCCCGCCTACCCAACACCCACGTGGTCAGCAAGGTTGATGAACTGCATGTCCCGCTACTCGATGCCAAGCGCCACCTCGTCACTCTGAAAGCCGCCTGATGTCCAAGATATTCGCGATTGCCAACCAGAAGGGCGGTGTCGGCAAGACGTCCGTCGCCGTCAATTTGTCCGCCAGCATGGCGCACTACGGCAAGCGCGTGTTGCTGGTCGATCTGGATCCGCAGGGCAATGCCACGACGGGGAGCGGCATCGACAAATCCGCCGTTGAAAACACGGTGTACGAAATGTTGCTTGGCGAGTCCACTGCCGCGGACGCACGCGTGCGTGCGGAGGGCAACTATGATGTCATCGCGGCGAACCGCAACCTCGCGGGCGCCGAGATCGAGATGATCGATATCGAGCGGCGCGAGTTCCGTCTCAAGGACGCACTGGATGCATTGCGCGACGACTACGACTTCATGGTCATCGACTCGCCGCCCGCGCTGAACATGCTGACCGTCAACGGCTTCACCGCGGCTGACTCCGTCATCATTCCCATGCAGTGCGAGTACTACGCGCTGGAGGGTCTTTCCGATCTCGTGGGGACGCTGCGCAAGGTAAAGGCCAACCTCAACAGCCGCATCGAAATCGAAGCGCTCGTACGCACCATGTTTGATCCGCGTTCCACGCTGACGCAGCAGGTGTCCGACGAAATCAAGAAGCACTACGGCGACAAGGTGTTCGACACCGTCATCCCGCGCAACATACGCATCGCCGAGGCTCCCAGCTTTGGCAAACCGGTTCTGCTTCACGATCCGCAGTCCAAGGGTGCGCTATCCCATCTGGCATTCGCGCGTGAACTTCTGGATCGCCAGGGCGTTCCCGTGAAGGGAGCTGCGGCATGATCAAGCACAAAGGGCTGGGCCGCGGACTGGACGCGCTGCTGGGCGGCGACAAAGCCGAAGCACCTTCCAACGACCAGCAGGGCACGTTGAAGGTCACCCAGCTGCAGCCCGGCAAATACCAGCCGCGTTCGCACATGGGCCAGGAGGCGCTGTCCGAGCTGGCCGATTCCATTCGTGTCCGCGGGGTCATCCAGCCCATTCTTGTTCGGCCCATTGCCAAGGACAAGTACGAAATTCTGGCCGGTGAGCGTCGTTGGCGCGCGGCGCAGCTTGCCGGGCTTGCGGACGTGCCGGTGGTCATCCGCGAGGTGCCCGATGAAGCCGCATTGGGCATCGGTTTGATCGAGAACATTCAGCGCGAAGACCTCAATGCCATGGAGGAGGCCGCAGGCATTCAGCGGCTGGTCGAAGAGTTCAAGCTCACCCATGAGGATGCCGCCAAGGCCATCGGCCGCTCGCGTAGTGCAGTCAGCAATCTGTTGCGCCTTCTCGAATTGGCGAAGCCCGTGCAGCAGATGGTCATGGAAGGCCGCTTGGAGATGGGACACGCCCGCGCCTTGCTGGGTACCGGCAGGGCCAAGCAAATTGAACTGGCCAATCAGATTTCGGAGAAGGGTGCCTCGGTGCGCGACGCCGAACGCATGGTGCGGTTGGCAACGAACGCTCCGGCGCCAGCGCGAAAGTCCCCGCGCGCAGATGCGGACGTGCGTCGGTTGCAGGACGAATTGGCTGAGACCTTGGGGGCGTCGGTGACGATCAAGGCAGGCCGCAAAGGCAAGGGCATGTTGACGATTGGCTATGGAAGCCTCGACCAACTTGAGGACCTGATCGCGCGGTTGAAGCAAAGACCCGGCGGACACCAAGCGTAGCGGTACTTTTCCACAGAAATTCAGGCAGTTCCTGAATGTGTGCGCTGCAACATGTTTTGACCCGGAAACGGCTTTCGCGCTAAAATCGCAAAGTTTGTCGACGAGACGTCAGGCGGCCATTTCGTGACCCTGTAGACGGTTCACGAGAAAGCCGACCCCGCCAACGTGTTCTCCGCTCTCCGCAAAGTAACCTTGGTCCAGGCGATTCTGGCGCTTTCCTGCGCCTTGGGCGCGTGGGCCTTGCTGGATGGCGGTGCAGCCGGCGCAGCGCTGGCAGGGGGCATGGTGGTGGTCGCGTCGACCTTGGCTTGGGGCGCAGCGTTTTACTGGCGCAGCCCCCGGGATCAGGGAAATCCGGGGCGAGCATTGCGCACGATGCTCTTCGCGGAGGCAGTCAAGTGGATGATTGCCATCGGGGGACTGTTCTGGCTGCTCAAGGCGCCTAGCCTTGCAGGGAACGCCGGCCCAGCGGTGGCAGGTTTCGTGGTGGCGCTCACCGGCTCGTGGTTCGCGCTGCTCAGCAAAACATAGAACCTGGAACACAAGCATGGCGTCCGACGCACTCACTCCTTCCAGCTACATCTCTCACCACCTCACCAACCTGACCAAGCCGATTGGCGAAGGCGCCTTCTGGCAAGTAAATGTGGACACCATCGTGATGTCGTGGGCGCTCGGCATCATTGGCCTGGGTCTTTTCTGGTTGGTTGCCAACAAAGCCACTTCGGGTGTACCGGGGCGCTTCCAGTCATTTATCGAGTTGATGGTCGAGTTTGTCGACAACACGGTCAAAGACATCTTCCCTGGTGACCGCAAGTTTCTGGCGCCCTTGGCGCTGACGATTTTCGTTTGGGTGTTTCTGATGAACCTGATGGATCTGCTACCCATCGATTGGGTGGCAACCATCACTCACGGCTTGGGCGCGCCAGCCTGGAAGGCTGTGCCGACCACCGATCTGAACACGACATTCGGCATGTCCTTCGGCATTCTGATCCTGATTCTGTACTTCAGCTTCAAGGTGAAGGGCTTCGGCGGGTTTACCCACGAAATGTTCACCGCGCCCTTCGGTGCGAACCCGGCGCTGTGGATTCCCAACTTCGCACTGAATCTCATTGAGCTTCTCGCCAAGCCGATTTCGCTGGGCATGCGACTGTTCGGCAACATGTACGCGGGTGAGCTGATTTTCATGCTGCTGGGTCTGCTGGGTACCATCGCCAGCTTTACCTTGGGGGGCATGATCGCGGGTGCCGCATCCGGGCTGCTGACCTGGGGCTGGGCCGTGTTTCACATCCTGATCATCATCCTGCAGGCGTTCATTTTCATGGTGCTGTCGACGGTATACATCGCCATGGCTCATGAAGGACACTGATTTGTTTTGTTGAGTTATCCGTTTATTACCATTTGATCGAAAGAAAGGAAGAACCATGCAAGCATTCCTCGCGACCATCCAGGCCTCCACCGCTCTGGGTATCGGCATCATCATCGGCCTGGGCGCCATCGGCGCCTGTATCGGCATCGGCATCATGGGTTCCAAGTTCCTGGAAGCCGCTGGCCGTCAACCCGAGCTGATCCCCCAGCTCCAGAAGTTCATGTTCCTGCTGGCCGGCCTGATTGACGCCGCGTTCCTGATCGGTGTGGGTATCGCCATGTTCTTCGGCTTTGCCAACCCGCTGCTCTCCGTCATCAAGCCCTAATCCAGACCAGAAAGGCTCGTCGCCATGAACATCAACGCGACGTTATTTGTTTCAGGCATTACGTTCTTCCTGTTTGTCCTGTTTTGCTGGAAGTTCATCTGGCCGCCGCTCATCAATGCCATCGATGAGCGCAACAAGAAGATCGCCGATGGCCTGAACGCCGCCGAAGAGGGCAAGAAGGCGCTGGTCGAAGCCGAGCGCAAGGGCGAAAGCTCGATGAAGGAAGCGCGCGACCGCGCCCAGACGCTACTCGCCGACAGCGAGCGTCGTGCCAACCAGATTGTCGAAGAGGCCAAAGCTGCAGCCAAGACTGAAGCCGACCGCATCGTGGCCTCCGCGCAGGAGCAGATCGAGCAGGAAATCAACAAGGCCAAGTCGCAACTGCGCGAGCAGGTGGCTGCCTTGGCGGTGTCCGGTGCCGAGAAGATCCTGAAAAAGGAAATCGACGCCAAGGCGCATGCCGACATGCTCGGTCAGTTGAAGGCCCAGCTCTAAGGAACCGCCATGGCTGAACTCATCACGGTCGCCCGTCCCTATGCCGAGGCTGCGTTCCGCGCAGCCCTGGACGCCAAGGATCTGGCCGGCATTTCCGCGCAGCTCAAGCTGGCCGCTGCCGTCGCATCAGATGTGCAGATGTCGGCCTTGCTGGCCAATCCGAAGGTCTCGCCCGCCGACAAGCTCAAGCTGTTCCACGGCGTGACCGAGGGCAAGCTGGGCGACACGGTGAAGAACCTGGTCAACATGCTGATCGACAACCACCGCACGGTGCTGCTGAAGCCGGCGAGCGAGCTGTTCGAAAAGCTGAAGCACGAGCATGAGAGCGTCCTTCACGCCCGCATCATCAGTGCCTTTGCCATGAGCGATGCCGAGAAAAGCGACCTCGTGGCTGCGCTTGCCAAGAAGTACGGCAAGCAGGTCGAGGCCGATGTGTTCGTTGATGCCTCGCTGATCGGTGGCGTCAACATCGAGATCGGCGACGAAGTGATCCACGGCTCGGTGCGCGACACGCTCGACAAGATGGCTGTAGCACTGGCCGATTAAGAATCGAATTCAAGTAAACCAACCGGAGTTCCGGCAATGCAGATCAACCCCTCCGAGATCAGTGAACTGATCAAGAGCAAGATTCAAAACCTTCAGGTCGCCGCCGAAAAGCGCAACGAAGGCACAGTGATTTCCGTGACCGACGGCATCTGCCGTGTGCACGGCCTGTCCGACGTGATGCAGGGCGAGATGCTGGAATTTCCGGGCAACACGTTCGGTCTGGCGCTGAACCTCGAGCGCGACTCCGTCGGTGCCGTGGTGCTGGGTGAATACGAGCACATCTCCGAAGGCGACACGGTGAAGTGCACCGGCCGCGTGCTGGATGTGCCGGTCGGCAATGCGCTCGTTGGCCG
>JAEUMY010000018.1 GCA_016791265.1 Betaproteobacteria bacterium | reverse complement strand
ACGAGCGGGAGCACCAAACTGACCCACAGGCTCTCCAGAAGTGGTCGCCTCAAGTCTTGCCAGCATCATCCCGCCCGGCCGATTCTGCTTCGCCACTACACCGAAACTCGTCGACTTTGGCAAGATACGAGGTCTTGCAATGTAGCAATTGCGAATATTCGCAGTACTGAACGCGAAACGCCAAGGTCAGAAAAACCCGCCAAGCAAGTAATGCTCCCCGCGATTCGTAAACCCGTCCTCGAAAAGCTGAGCCTTCATCCCCGCAACCGCCATCGCGGCCGCTACGACTTTGCGCAATTGGTCGCAGCCTTGCCGGCGCTGGAAGCATGTCTGATCCCCAATCCGTTTGACGCCAAGGAATTGACCATCGACTTCGCCAATCCCGAGTCGGTGATGGCGTTGAATGCGGCGTTGCTCAAGGCGTTTTACGCGGTGGAATCATGGCGCATCCCGCCGGGCTATTTATGCCCGCCGATTCCGGGCCGCGCAGATTATGTTCATCATGCGGCGGATCTGCTCGCCAATGACCACCGTGGCAGCATCCCGCGCGGGCCGGCAGTTCGGGTGCTCGACATCGGTGTGGGTGCGAATTGCATTTATCCGTTGATTGGCCACCATGAATACGGCTGGCGGTTTGTCGGCAGTGATTGTGATGCCGCAGCACTTGGCGCCGCGCAAAAGATCGTTGACGACAATGCCGGCCTCGCGGCGGTGATCGAGTTGCGTCAGCAGTCGTCAAAGCAGAATATTTTTGCGGGCATTCTCGCACCGGATGATCGTTTCGACCTGGTGATGTGCAATCCGCCGTTCCACGCCTCTGCGCGCGAAGCCGAAGACAGCGCAATGCGAAAATGGAAAAACCTGGGGAAGAACCTGGGCAAGGCGGGCAAAACAAAATCCAATCCCAAGCTCAACTTTGGTGGTCAGGCGGCGGAATTGTGGTGCGACGGTGGCGAGGTTGGGTTTGTGTGTCGAATGGTGGCCGAGAGTGCAGCATGCCGTTCGCAGGTGGGGTGGTTCAGTTCCCTGGTGTCGAACGAAGAAAGTCTGCCGGCAATCTATGCCGCGCTACGCGACGTGAAGGCACGCCGGGTGGAGACCATCGATATGGCGCAGGGCCAGAAGAAGAGTCGAATCGTCGCGTGGCGATTTTGGTAGGGCGTCAAGGTGACTGAGGTGCCTGAACAAGAAATGAATGGGGCCAACACCCAATCCCAGTCCGATGGCGAACAAATGGGTTAGCTTCTGCAACACATCGATTTCATCTCCAAGATTATTCAGAAAGCATGACAACAAATCTGACTTTGCCCGCCCGACTGATGGTATTTGCGGTCATGCTGTCTGCCCTCATGGCCATGCTGGGCTGCGTCTCCATCGACAGTCGTGCGTTGAGCGAGACCGTGGACAAGGCGGCGACTCGCAAAATGGCGGGCGAGTTCTCGAATCTGGCGAGCTATTTTTCAAGCGGCGAGTTTGTGGGGCGGAACAATCTGGCTGAATTGCTGAGGGTGTTCCCTGCAAAAAACGCTGGCCGTGTGCGCGTTTCGGTCATGCCCGATGATTCTTTGCGGCTAACCTGGTATAGCGGTGACAGGGAAGTGGCGACCCGGACTTATGACGCGAAGTCCGGGCTAAAGATTGCGCAGGACGGCGCTTTCGAGATTCAAGTCGATGGCAAGTGGGCGAGTGGCGAAGGAGCAGCCGGCTATCAATCGCTGTACGCAAGGCTGTTTCTGAATTCCAAAGGCGAGCTTTGTGCTGTGCAGTCGGGTGGCGGAGGCGGATTGGTGGGTCCATTCCCGATCGGCATCTATGCAAGGCACTTGTCTGTATTCGCGCGACTGCAATAGGAACATCAGTACGTCAGGGTAAGGCCAAGCGCCAAAGCATTTGCGAATATTCGCGAGTAATCCAGCTGGAGCGACCCCGGCTCAACTTCGCTCAACATACCTTGCCAAGGATGACCTCGTGCCACGCAATCATCAAACCAAGTCTTTCGTCGCCAGCTTGACCGCAAGCGTGTGCATTGTGGTCGCTGGCTGTGCGCAGCACGCGCCTGCCTCGATCAATCCGGTAATCAAGGCGCTCATCGACGACATTCGCATGTTTCAGATGTGGGTGTACGGATTTGAGAATGACAAGCGAAAGAAGGCGCTCCCGGGCGACTTTGAGCGGGCTTCAAGCACGTTGCAATGTGCCATCGTGTGCAGGGACGGCAACGGCAACGGCGTCATCGAGGGGCATTGGGACTCGCTGTCAGCGCAGGACGAGAGCTTTCTGTTGTGGTCGCATCTCGCCGCAGCCGGGCAGCGCAAGGCGCCGACCAGCTGGCAATCGGAGTCCTTCTCTGATCCTTACGTTCCCAAGAACGTGCTGGGCGGTCGGATCGGGATCACCGGCATGCGGGAGGGGCAGCAGCCGATCGCCGGTATGGAAGGCCGATTTGTGGGCTGTACGGCAGGCATCCCTTTTGCCCAGGTCATGGAAATCGAGATGCTGCTGGATGACGGCCACCCCGATCAGGGGCCGATTCGCGCGATCCCCGACGGTGCGAGCCCAGGTGCGGCAGCGGTCTCGGCGGCAGGCAACGCGCGAGGTAATGCGCGTGCTGGAAAGTTCACGATCTGCTTTGCTTGGTAACGGAACGACCGAGCCACGTCATGCAACGCAGCAGCTTTGAGCCAGCGAATATTCGCAACCCATGACAACGCGTCTTCAAGGCAAGGTCGTCGAATGGAATGACCAGCGCGGTTTTGGCTTCGTGCTACTGACCAGCCCCCAGCGTAGCGTACCAGCGGGAAATTCAAGACAGTTGCTGGCCCCTTTTTCTTGCCCTGCCTTTTTTGCCCCGGTTGCGAATATTCGCAATGGCCAATGCCGGAGACTGCGCAGGGCACCCAACAACAGTGAGCTGGTCCCTTTGACTCCAGTTTTTTCTCCTTATACTCCGCTGCATGCCGCATGCCGGCCGACGTACCGAATGTCACCACCGCATTGACCAAGGACTCTCCGATGCCGACCCAACTTGTTCGAATCGTTGTTCAGTTGCTGCTAGCCGGTCCTGTGCTGCTGCTCTTGCCCATGTCGCTTGTGGTCAGCGGCGCAGCACTTTTCAGCTTCGCGGGTGGGGACCGTTCGGGCACGGTGATGGCCCTCTTCGTGTTTCTGGCCACGCTGGCGTTTGCGGCATTGTTGGCGAGCATCGTGATGCCGGTGGCGGCGATTTGCCAACGTCGCTGGCTGCTGTGGTCCGTTCGGATCTCTCTGTGCCTGGGCATCCTGATGGCCAGCGTGCTGTTGTTCAACAATGCATGGCGTGATCTGGAGATGTCGGACGCACTGCTCTACGCATGGACCGGCCTGGGCTCGCTAGCCGTTGCGGCCTGGAATCTTTACCGCATGCAGGTCCACGTGTCCGAGGTGGCCCCGCCGGTTCAGGCGGATGTTTGATCAAGAGTTCCAGGGCGCGACACAGAGGCAGCGGTGCCGGTCTTGCAATGTAGCAACTGCGAACAACAGAGCGGGGCGCGGGAGGCATCCGGCGGGTTGACGGACGCCTGCCATGCGGCGAGCATGGGCGACCTCGCTACCGGAGATTGTCCATGCAAAGCCTGAAGATCACCCTGTGGTTCATCGGTGTGTTTGCCGTCATCCAGGTGCCGCTCACCCTGATGGTGGGTCTGCGCCGTGCGACGGCGGGCATCGGCTTTCTCGACGGGGGCGACAAGACGCTGCTCCGGCGCATGCGCGCCCACGGCAATTACATCGAGAACGTCCCGATGATCGTCCTGGTGCTGGCAGCCGCGGAGCTGTGTGGCGCACCGGCCTGGGCGCTCTGGACAGCGGGCGGCGTGATGCTGGGCGGCCGGTTGCTGCATGTCGCCGTGATGTTCAAGGGCGGCGGGGCCGTGCCGCGCGGCAGCGCCATGCTGCTGACGTTGCTGCCCATGCTCGCCTTGGGCGTGACCGTGCTGGTTCGGCTGGCGGGCGCGGCATGAAGCCGGCCGATCACGGAGAATCGCTCACGCAGGATGCCGCCGCCAGCGTCGACTCATCGCGCCCGGCGCGCCGGCCCATCTTTGCCGCACTGTCGCTGATCATCAGCGTCTTCGGGCTGCTCACGTTGGCCTGGCCCGGCGGTGAATCGGCCGGACAGGCGCTGGATGCGGCGCTGCGCGACTTCAATCTCGTCGCCATCCTGCTCGCACTCCTGGTCTGGGGTGCGCTGGTCCTGTTGTTGCTATTCCTCAGCTTTGTGCTGCTCTGCATCGCGCTGTTGCGGCGCGAGAAACCGGTCGTCTGGCTGGTGCTCGCCGCTGTGCTGCAGGGGGTGATCGCGGTGTTGCTCTGGGGTGATGCGCTCTGGGGCGCGGCATGATCACGCAGTGCGGCGCGAAGTCGCCCATGCGAATATTCGCCATGGTCGCGCGAGGACCGGTTCGCGCGCGCAGTGCCTGTCATGCGGGGTTGAACACGGAACGCGTGCATCCATCCCCGCACTGAAGGCGTCGATTCATGTCACCAAGGATTTCACAATGATGCGTCTCCGATGGGTTCGTTCCACAGTGCGCCCGGTGCCAGCGGCGGCACTCCTGTTATTGCTGGCGTCGTGCGCCACCCATGCGCCCACCGGCGATACGCCATCCGTGGTGGCGTCCGCACCGTCGACAGCGGCGCGACCGATTGCCGCCGCGCCGGCGCGCATGGCGGTGACCACTGCGCATCCGCTCGCATCGCAGGCCGCGCTGCAAGTGCTCGAGCAGGGCGGCGCGCCGATCGATGCGGCCATCGCCGCGCAAATGGTGCTGGGATTGGTCGAGCCGCAGTCGTCGGGCATCGGTGGCGGCGCACTCATCATGCATTGGGATGCGGCGAGCCGGCGGCTCACCAGCTATGACGGTCTCGCGGCGGCGCCTGCCCGGGTGACCGCGGCGCTGTCGGTCGATGTGGATGGCGCCACGCTCAAGAGCGAGGACGTGCAGCGCGGCGGGCGATCGGTGGGCGTGCCCGGTGCGCTCGCGGTGCTGCGCGAGGCGCATGATCGCCACGGCAGGTTGCCCTGGGCCGATCTCTTCCGGCCGGCCATCGCCCTTGCGGAGAGCGGCTTTCCCCTGCCGCGATACATGCACACGATCCTCTCCTTGCCCACGGCCGCGGCGGATCATCCGGACATGGTGCCGCTGTACTTCGGCCCCGATGGCAAGGTGCGTGACATCGGCAGCACCGTCACCCATCCGCGTTATGCCGCGACGCTCAAGCGCATCGCGGCGCTGGGTCCGGCCGGGCTCTGGGCGGACGGAGGCGGCGCGGCGTTCATCGCCTCCGCGCAGCGCGGCGTGCGCGGCACGCTCATGACCGAGGCGGATCTTGCCGCCTATCGCGCCCAGCCGCGCGATCCGCTCTGCGCGCAATTCCTGGTCTACACCGTCTGCATGATGGCGCCGCCATCGTTCGGCGGTGTCGTGGTCTTGCAGATGCTGCAGATGCTGGACGCGCGGCCCGCCAGCGGTGATCCCGCGCGCCGGTTTGACTTCGACGACCCCGAGTTCGCCCACTACTACGCCGAAGCCGGGCGCCTCGCGCAGGCGGATCGGCTGCATCACGTGGGGGACCCCGACTTTGTGAGCGTGCCGACAGCGGCGCTCGTTGCAAAGGACTATGTGCGCGAACGGGCGGCGCGCATCAGCCCGACGCGCATGACACCCGATGTCGAAGCAGGCGGGGTGGAGCGCCGTGCCCCGGCCCGCGCCGCGGTCTCACCGCCGCCCGCAGGCGAAGCCGAGTCGGCCGACGCCACCAGCCAGCTCGCCGTGGTGGACAGCAAGGGCAACGCGCTCAGCATGACGACCACCATCAACCTCAACTTTGGCTCGCGCCTGATGGCCGATGGCTTCGTGCTGAACAATGCGCTCACCAATTTCACCGGCGCACTCCGCGCCGGCCAGCCCGCGGCGAATCGCATGCAGCCGGGCAAGCGTCCGGTCACATCCATGGCGCCCACCATCGTGTTCGATGCGGCCGGCCAGCCGGTGGCGGTCGGTGGTTCCGCCGGTGGTGGCCAGATCGTGGATTACATCGCCTCGACGCTGGTGGAGATGCTGGCCAATGGCCGCACACCCGCCGAGGCGCTGGCGCGCGGCCATGTCTCCACCGCCGTGCGCGGCAAACTGCAACTGGAGAAAGGCACGCCGGCAGCCGCCCAGGCGGACGCGCTGAAAGCCAAAGGACACGACGTCGATGTCTTGCCCATGATCAGCGGTCTCGGCTTTCTGCTGCGCAAAGGCGAGGGCTGGCTGGGTGCGGCCGATCCGCGCCGGGATGGGGTGGCGCTGGGTCGCTGAGCGCGGCGGAAGGCCCTCGCAGTCCGTGCGCGGACTTCGAGGGCTTGCGAATATTCGCACTCAGCGACGCAGGCGCTGCTACGTCATGCGACATCACTCAACCGCGGTCACGCCGCGAAAGCGTTGCTCCAGCGCGTTGAGAATCGCACCCGCGCGGGGGTCTCTGGACCATGCGGACATGGCGGTGAGAAATTGCTGCCGCACCAACGGCGGCGGACTGCGCGCCGGCCCTTGGTCGAAGGCCACCAGGCGCAGCATGAAGCGGTAGCCCATCAGGCGGCAAAGGAATCGCGTCAGCGAGAAGCCGGACTGTAGCGCCGCCCCTGCGCGATCCACACCGCGCAGCATCGCCATCGCGCCGAGGAAAAGCGGATAGAGGAAACGCGTGCCGCCACGATCGAACGCCAGGTCCGATGAAGACGCCGGGCCGCATAGATAGCGCGCTGTCAGTGTCGGCATGACCCGCAGAATCGCCGGCTGCATCGCCCGCTCGAAGGCGCCCATCAGCGCAGCGCCCAGCGCCGGGCGGGGGTCCTCGCGGCCCTGGTACTTGCGCATCTGGTGCCGGCGGCCGCGCACCTGGATCGCCGCGTACAGCGCGGCAGCCTGCTCCATGTCCGGCATCAGCAGTGCGTGTTCGATGCCGAGGTAGTGTCCGGCCACGTTCCACAGATGCAGGAAGGCTTCCTCGTCTTCCGCCGACAGGCCGAGCCCCAGCTTTCTCAGGCTGCGCAGGTAGACGTGTCCGAAGGTGAGCAGCGTGTAGGCCATCTCCTCCTGGTTGCAGGGCAGCGCATCCTCGCCCAGCGCCCAGCCCGCGCTGGCGAGCTCCGCCAGGTGCGCGTCCGGCGCGGGTGCGCCGGTCGAGGCGGGGATCGCCGCGTTTCGTCGCGGTGATCCGCCAGTGGTGGCCAGCGCCACAGCGGAAGCCGGGTTGCCGCGCAGAATCAGGTGCCGGATGGTCGCGTGCGTCAGGCGAGTCTTGAGCAGTTGGGCCACGGCGCCGCCTTCCGCCGCGCAGAGGCCGCCGGGCATCATCAGCGGAAACAGCGTGGTGCCGGTCGCGCGGATGCGGTACTCGGTGTGCTTTTCAAGTTGGCCGGTGACGCGCAACACCGCCGCCAGGTCCGGCAGCACATAGGTTTCAGGGAGGCTCGCGCAGGACAACAAGGCCATGGTCATCGCGCCGTGCTCCGCGAATATTCGCTCCGCACGCGCGAGCTTGACCCGGTCCAGCCAGGCAGGCGGCTGGCTGGCTGCTTGCAGATAGGTGTCCAAGCGTCTTGCGACCGGTGCTGGTAGCGCCGCGGGTGGACGCCACGCGCAGACCTCGGCATTGCCGCGCCATGTTGTCGTGATCTCGCTCAGCACTTTGAGCATGCCCGCGTTGGCCGCGGTCAGGAACCTGTCAGCGTGAATCGCGCCGGGCGCCTCCGCGCAGTCCGCCAGCTCTCCCCAGTCCCCCACGAGATCGGCGATCAGATCGTCAGTCAGCGGATCAGCTTGCCATTGCATGCGATCCAGAAATTCGTGCGACAAGGCGGTACGGCATTGCATCGAGAAGCCACTCCGATCATGAGCTTGCGCCGCCCTAGTCGGACTGGGTGTCCTGGCGGCGCGAGATCGGCATTGGAACATAAAGCCGGTGGACGCAACTCTCAAGCAAATGGAAGTAAGCGAAATGGGCCGGACTCACTCGTTTGAGGCCGCAATTGGACTGTTCAGGTGGTGCGATGTGGCAACTGCGAGTGTGCGAATATTCGCCACTGCAAGTCGCGACAATCACAACCAAACCAGGGAGTCGACCATGCTGAGCAAACCCCACCTCTCATCCCGCCGGCTCTTTGGCCGTCTCTCCATTCGTCTTGCCGCAATGCTGGGCGCGTTTGCCGTCAGCCTCGCGCTGCAATGGCCGCTCCTCGCCCACGCTCAATCCAGCGCCAAGGCCGGTTTCGCCATTGAGCGCATCGACTCGCGGCTTTACTTCCACGGCACCGGCAAGTTTTCAAAGGTGCTGGACGCCAAGACGCCCTTGCACAACACCATCATTGGCGAAGGCGGCGCGGGCGCGCCATCCGTCGCCACGTTTGTCACCGTGGTGGTGACCGGCAGTGCGCTTGAGAACGCCATGTCACACGTGCTCTTGGAAGTGACCGATGTCGACGGGAACAAGAGGAAGCCCGTGTTGAAGCAACGTGCGCCAGTGGGATTCCTGAATGATTCACAGAAGCAGAGCCAGGTGGGTTTCTGGCTGTACGACACCGGCTGCGGCAACCTGGAAATCTCCGCCCGCCTCGGCAACGAGCGCTTCAAGGAACCGCGCGGCCTGCATCCGGCGGAGTATGGCAAGCCGGTCACGCAGATGTTGAACTTTCGGTGTGGGGAGTGAGGCACGACTGGCGTGCTGGATCAATGTGCTTGGTCTTTCAGTGCGGCAATTGCGATTGTTCGCAACCAGACTCGCTGTAGCGCCCTGGTTCCCGACCTCAGAATGCGCTTTCCAGTCGCCACGTCAGCCCTGATTGCCTTGGCAACAGCCTTCGCCACTGGCCTCGCCTTCATCACCCAACCCTTCGTGCAGCCTATCCCTTCCCGGCCGCCCGCAGTCGACCCGAACCGCCTGCAAGCGCACGTCAAGTATCTCTCGGTCGATCTCTATCCGCGCAGTCACGAGCAGTCGCGCAATCTGGAGCGCGCGGCGCAATACATTCAGGGTGAGTTCAAGACTGCCGGAGGTGTGGTGACGGTTCAGGATGTGGTGGTGGAGGAGACGACGCACAAGAACGTCATTGCGCGCTTCGGTCCGGTGACTGGCCCCGTGCTGGTGATCGGCGCGCACTACGACTCCCACGGCGACGCGAACGCAGGTGCAAAACATCCGCGCGGCCACTCACCGGAGACGCACACGCCTGGGGCGGACGACAACGCGAGCGGCGTCGCCGGGCTGATCGAGCTGGCGCATCTGCTGGGCCGCGCGCCGCAGGCCCGGCCCATCGAGCTGGTGGCGTACACCACGGAGGAGCCGCCGCACTTTCGCACACCGCACATGGGCAGTGCCTGGCATGCCCGGTCACTGCGCGCTACCAATCGAGAGCTGGCGCTGATGTTGTCACTGGAGATGATCGGCTATTTCTCCGATGCGCCCGGCAGCCAGCGCTATCCTCTGGCTGGCATGAGCCATCTCTACTCGGATCGCGGCAACTTCATCGCGCTGGTCGGCAAGCTGAGCGATTTCGGCGCCATGCGTCGAACCAAAGCCGCGATGGCCGGCGCGACCGATTTACCGGTGCTCAGCATTAACGCGCCACCCTTTGTGCCCGGTATCGACTTTTCCGACCACCTTAACTACTGGCACGAAGGCTTTCCCGCCTTCATGGTCACGGATACCGCGTTCATGCGGAATCCGCACTATCACAAGTCCAGCGACACTTACGAGAAACTCGACTATGCGCGCATGGCGAAGGTGGTGCAGGGCGTGTACGCGGTGACCCAGCGGAAGTGACGCAGGCGGTCAAAGCCAGTCGCTGGCTGAATTCATATCGTGCCTTGCGAATATTCGCACCGTCGGCGCTCGCCGAGTCGTGCGCTGACTACGGTCTCCAGCTGTATTCGTGGCCGACCGGCACCCCCCGCAGCGGACCTCCGTATCAAGAACTCACTTCAGCTCATACCAACGCCAGGGGTTGAACTTCAGCAGCTTCGGCGCTTCGCCGCGGAGAAGTTCGCTGTCCACGCAGCTATCCGCCGCATCAGCAGGCCAATGTGACGCCCCTTTGGTGGCTGTGTCGAAGAATGCGACGCCTAGCTGCCGCCGGTTGGAGTTGAGCCGAATGTGGAATTCGCGATCAGGCGATTCCGTGCTGCTGGCATTGGCAATCCACTGGTGTTCGGCGAAGTAGCTTTCGCGCTCGGCAGCAAGCTGATCGGCCAGAGCCGCGCGATCACGCACCTTCCAGTCGAATGCCGTGCCGCGAAGCCACGACCGGTCATGGCGTGAGTACACCGCCGTGCCCAACGCCGCGGATGCATGGAGCACTTCCACTTGATCCTTGTTGCCAATGCAGAGGCTGGCCAGGCCGCGCGCACCACCGCGCACGGCCACAAAGAGTTCATCCGCTTGCCGCAGGATCAGCAGTTCTCCGCCACCGATGAGGGCGTGCCGTTGCGCGCCTTTCCACTCCTCGCGGTCAATGGAGCCATCGATGACCGGGCGAGCGGCCTGCGCGGCAGCCGAGGCGGGAAAGATGATGGCCAGCGCGGCTGCAACATGAAGGGCGGAGCGGTCGAGTTTGAAATACATGCGGATTGGGTTCATGGGCGGTCCATGCACTCTTCAAGATTGGAGGTCAGTCATGAGCGACATATGAAGATGTCGTCCACAGCGATCCTGGTCAACCTGCAATCTGTGCGAGTGTGTAACGACAGGATGCGCATGTGTCTGATTGAGTCACTGCCCCGGAGTCGGCACGGATGGAGGGAGTCCTTGCTTGTTGTCTCTCAGGCTGCGCGAATATTCGCAAGCAAATTTCAATCTTTCCCGCACCTTGAAATGAAACAACTACTGTTCACCGCGCCGCTTCCGCTGATCCTATGCACGCCGGTTCTGGGTAATGACCTGTCCAAGCTTCACTGCCCTCTGACTCGCCATCCTCCCCAGTTTCGCCGCTCAACCGCCGGCGCCGCCCGCAGCCTCAACCGCCGCAGACGCCACTCGACGCGAGGGCCGCCGAGCCTTCGACCTTCGCGCCGCCACCGATGAAGCCGCCAACACGCCGCCCTTCGACGTTGAGTCGATTGATGTCGCCCAGCGCGGCACTGCGGGCAGCTTCGACAGCTCGACCTTGTCGGTGTCGCATGTCAACACGGCCTGTGGCAAGGAGGGGGTGACCTTTGTGGCCAGCGAAGGGCAGGGTGACTACTTGCACACGGCGACGCTGGAGAACGGCGATCTCGCCGGCACCCGCACCATGCGCCACCACAGCATGCGCGTGCCGAAGACGGCGGTGCGTGAGAAACGAGGATCGGCGGTGCTCAGTGCCGCGCCACTTGTTCCAGCCAATCGCCAAACTGGCGGACCGAGTCGGTCTCTTCGAAAAGCGCATGCGCCCGCTCGCGCAGCCGCGCGCGCATCGCCTCATTGGCGGAGCGATCGCTGGCGAGTTGGATGGCGCGTTCGACGTAGTCCGCCTGCGTGGGCGCCACCATTTCGGCGATGTCCAGCACTCTGGAGAAGTAGAGTCCCGTGCGGCTGCGCAAAAACTGGCCAGGCCATGTGACGAGCGGCGTATGCAATGAGAAGACCGTCATGGCCGTGGAGCCGATGCCGAAATGGAACGGATCCAGCACCACATCCGAGACGCCAAGAATCTTCGCGAACGCAATTTGATCGAACTGCCACGGCAAGAAGCGAATGCGGGAGCGCAGCGCGCGCGGCACTGTTCGATCCAGACGGGCTTGCAAGGCGCGCGTTCGTACCGGACTGCTGTCGTCTTCGAACAACAGCACCTCGGCCAACGGATCGCGATGGACGATCTCAGCCAGCGCGGTATCGAAGTCCGGGTGGATTTTCTGCAGCTTCATCGGGCAGACGTAGAGGTGTGAGGCATCGGCGAAGCCCAGCTCCGCCCGATTCGCCGAGAAGCCGGTTGGCAACGGCTCAGGTCGCAATTGCATGGTCGCGGTGGGCAAGCGCACCAGCGTCTCGCTGTAGTGGGTATCGCCATCGTCTGGCTCCGCCAGGGACGTCGAGATGAAGTAGTCGAGGTTGGCCACGCCAGTCGTGTCGGGGTGCCCGCCGAGGACCAATTGCACCGGCGCCAGTCTCGCGAACGCGAGGAAGTAGGAAAGCGTGTCCATGCCGATGTCGAGAAAGACAAGGATGTCCAGCGCCTGTTCCGCGATCGCATTCCGTGCCGCGGAGAGATCATCCCGAACCTGCAATGCGCTGCCGCGAAATCCCGCGTACAACGGGCGAAGATGCGGCGCCAGGGCGTCCTTCGTCGAGATGAGCACGACGTCGAACCCCTCGCGTCCGGAGAGCACGTTGACCACCTCGGCGAAACAGAGCGCCACCGAGTGATGATGAATGTTGAGCGAGAAAAAGCCGATGCGTAGCTTGCCGTCCCGCTGGTGGCGTCGACGCGCGCGTTCTTCCGCGCCTGGGATGCCGGTCAACGATGGACAGGCAGACAGGAAGTAGCGAGCCAGTCGCTGCTGAAGATCCTTGTTGTCAAGGCCGTGATAGGCAAGATAGAAGTTCGACAGAAACACTTCGCGCGCTGGGTCTGCCAGCCGCACGCCATCTTTTTCGAGTTGGTCGATAGCGCCGGCATAGTTCGCCCGCAATGCCGTGATGTGCGCGCGGCTCTCGACCACTGGCGGCAGCAACAGGTCTCGCGTGACGCGAGTCCCGGCCAGCGGGTCCAGCTCATGACTGCGACTGAGCATCACGCGAGCGTCGGCCACATCGCCCGCGTGGGCCAGCAGCAAGCCCATGTTTGCCGACGCCACCGCCATGTCGGGGCGAAGCTCGAGGGCGCGCTGATAGTGCGCCAGAGCGGCTTCGCGGTTGCCCGCGCGAAATTGGAGCTGACCCAGGTCGTTTTCGAGCGCCGCGTTTGGCGGTGACAGAACGTGGGCGCGCGAGACGTGATGCAAGGCGCGGTCAATGTCGCCAACCGCATGCCAGCTCATCCCGAGCTCATGCTCGACCTGGGCCGACGGGCTTTCCTTTGCCAAAGGTGTCAGCAGCGCGATGGCGGCCTCGCCATCTCCCTTCAGGCGAAACAGTTTTGCCGCTTCCAATTTGGCTTCAGCGCTATCGAACCGCTCAATAGCCTGGTGCAGAACAAGCAGCGCTTCTTCCTGATCGCCCGCTGCCGCCAGGCTGATGCCCAGAATCGTCAGAGCCTCTTTCGAGTTCACACCCGCCTCAACCACCTGGCGTACCGCGCGCACGGCTTCGCGCGGCTGGCGCAGTTCGAGATGGCAACTTGCCAACAACAGGCTTGTCCTCAAGTCACCGGGCCGCAGGATCAGAATCTCCCGCGCGGCGGACGCTGCTCGCTGCCACTCGCCAAGGGAGAACAGGACTGCGGCTCGCAGCGATGCCACCTCTGTTTGTCGGATGACCGTCTCGGGTGCCGCATCGAGCGTCGCCAACGCGTCCTTGAGTCGGCTCTGGGCGACGAGGCACTGCGTTAGCTGAATGTATGCCGCCGATGCATGTGGTAGTGCCGCGATCTGCTGACGCAAGTGATGCTCGACATTGCGCAATTGGGCGAGGCGGGCGTGCTGTGGGGACGTTTGGGCCATCCGGTGAGGGAATTCGGACATCGAGTGCGCGAGGAAAGTAGGGGAATCGTGCAGGGTCGCTTGCTATGAGCGGCAGCGCGGTCGACAGGAGTCGGAGCCGCATTTATGCGCTCAGAATCCAACGACGAGTCGCGACAATGGAATGATCGCACAATGGATTCGCGGGGGGCTTCCAAGCAAGTCATCCAGACCGCTGTCGGAGGGCGCGGCACCGCTGCGGGCGTTCAGGGCCGTCAAGGTACGCCCGTGGCCTGTCAGGCCGTTTCGCTGATTCTTCGTTTCATCCACTCGAGCCGGCAGTCGGCGGCGTTGCGCTCGACAAGTACGCGTTGCAAAATAGCGGGCCAACGTCAGTCTTGTGTGGCAATGTGTACTCGATAGTCTTCGAGTCCCTGATCATGCTTGCGTCCATGCGAGTTCGAGAACCCAGATGGAATTCAACTTCAGTCATAGAGCTTGGTTCACGCGCCGCACTCCGCCTCGCCGGCCTCACCAGCTTCGCCCCCCCCAACCTGCCGCCACACCCGCATCATCGTCTCCCGCGGGCCCCACTCAACTCGTGGACCGCTGGACCGTAGACCTGCGCGCCGCCCCCGGTGAAGCTCTCTACACCCAGCTCTTCGTCGTGGAGCCGGTTGATGTCGCCAAGCGCGGCATCGCGGGCAACTTCCACCCAATCAGCCGTCTCGCAGTCGCGCATCAACACGGCTTGGGGCAAAGGGGGGGTTGACCTGTGCGACCAGCGATTGGCAGGGCGACTACATGCGCACGGCGATGCTGGAGAGCGGCAAGCTCGTCCGCACCCGCACCCGCACCCGCACCGCGCGCTATCGCAACATGCGGGTGCCATGGGCGGCAGTGTGTGAGAAATGAAGGCACTTGTAAGGGGCGGCCAAGTCCAGTCGCGTCGACATCAGGCGCTGTTCCACCAATGTTGCAATTGCGAATATTCGCTTGCAAGCAGGTGAGTGAAGCAGCCGATGAGTGCGAATATTCGCAAGCAAATTTCAATCTTTCCCGCACCTTGAAATGAAACAACTACTGTTCACCGCGCCGCTTCTGCTGATCCTGTCCACGCCGGTTCTGGGCAATGACCTGTCCAAGCTTCGCTACCCCTGGGACATGCGCCCGGCGTCCTGCCCGATGGGCGATGCGACCGAGCCGAAGGAGTGCGCGCTGACGCACTTTTCGACCCGCGCCGAAGCTCGTCAGAAAGTCCTGCTGCTCTACTACACGGAGCAGTTTCATTTGCTGGAGCGGGCGCTGGAAGACCTTTCCCAGCGCGGCGCGCCATCCAAAGGTTGGTCACCGTTGTCAGCGAATGTCTATGCGGGTCTCTACGATGCGATGACACGACGAAACATTCCCTTGGAGAGGCAGGAGCCACGGTTGAAGCGCTGGCGCGAGGCGAATCCGAACTCATTGCACCTTCCGGTCGCGGAGGCGATCCTGCTAGGCCGCCGGGCCTGGCAGGCACGGGGCGGCGGCTATGCGCACACCGTGACCCCGGAATCCTGGGCGGTCTTTGAGGAACTGCATGCCAAGGCGGAGCGCATATTGCTCGCGGCGCCCCCGGAGGCAAGGAACCGGCCCGGCTGGCATGACGCCCGGCACGCGGCGGTTATCAATCTCAACAGTCCCCAGGCTTCGCAGGAAGAGGTTTTTGAAGAAGCCATCAAGAAGTTTCCGAATTACCACTTGCTCTACATGCGTCAAGCTCAGCGGCTGATACCAAAGTGGGGCGGTAGCTGGCGTGCGCTGGAATCATTTGCAAGCAAGTACACGGAGGAGACCGACGCGATGGATGGCGGTGGGTTGTACGCGCGCATCTACATGTATGTGGGTCTCGACGAGCCCTTCAAAGAAATGGGCATCGACTGGAAAAAGCTGAAAGTGTCGTTTGAAAAGCTGCTGGCATTGATCGATCCCGATCCCTACACGCGGAACCAGTTCGCGAGCTTCGCTTGCGCGGCACGCGACGAGGCGACGTTCATCAAGGTTTTCGAGTCCATCAAGCCCCATGACCTTCGGCCTGCCGATTGGCTGCGTGGGCACTCGCCGGATGCCTGCAAGCTCTGGGCATTCAAGAACGCATGAGGATAGCCATGGACAGATTTGGAAAGTGTTTCGTGAAGGTTGTGGCAGCCATAGTGGGTTGCTTCTCGATGTGCGCGGCGGCGCAGTCCCCTGCGAAAACCGAACCCGGGCCCAAGCCCGCAGACTGGTACAAGACTTCAGACCGCAAGTCGTTGGTGCTGAGAGACATGATGATCGACGCGGACGAGGGCAAGTTGGATGCCATGATCCCCCTTGCGTTGACGCTGCTGTCAGGCTGGGGCAGGGCGGAAGGACCCCACCCCCAGGCCGCGCTGTACTGGCTCAACGTGGCTGCGGAGCGTGGTGAGCACAAGGCATTGAGTAGTCTCGCTGTGATTCATGCCGCAGGGGAGGCCGTGCCGCGCGACGAGAAAAAGGCCAACGCGTATCTGGACGCATTTGCCGCCAAGACGGGCGTGCCCATCAAGGACGAGAAGTGTGGCGATGACGACGCGTGCAGTCGGTATCGCAAGCTGATTTCCGCGCACAGCTCCATGTTCCTCGAATACCCGCGTGAGGCGCGGCGGGATGGATTGGGGGGTGAATTTCACGCGGAGCTGGATCTCGCGACCCTGAAAGTCAAGGTGACCGGAGAAAAGCACATTGATGTGTTCGAGCCGGCGCTGCGCAAGGCGGTTGAGGATGCGGCTAAGAAGATTCCTCAGCCAGAAGCATTAGCGCAACGGCGCAAGACGCTGGTGTTCAACTTCGATTTGCGAGTAAGCAATTGAGAGCCGTCATCCCCTGCAAGGAAATGCGCTCGCCCGGCTGGCGAATATTCGCTTTCGTTCTGATCCTGGCTTCGAGTTCGGTGTTTGGCCAGGCCGCAACGCCGATCACCTGGCGCGCATTGCTGGCTGCCGGCAAGGTTGAAGACGCGAGAAAGCTCTGCGAGGAGAACGCGCGGTCTCCGATCCCAAGAACGCAGGCCGACGGCTTCAAGTGCCTCGCGAATGTAGTGCTGCAGGGCAAGGATGGCGTGGCCATTCGCGCCAATGAGTCGGGCGGCGGCACGATTGAGGCGGGTTACGCGGACGATGCCACCGCGCAGGCGGTGAAGTATCTGACCTCGGGCATCGCGGTGACACCGCAGGATGTGACGATTCACCAGGGGCGCCTCTGGCTGCTGATGAGTGCGCGCCGGTACGACGAGATGATGGCCGCGCTGGAAGAGTCGATCAGCCTTTACAAGGGCAAGGATCCCACCGGTGTTTGGGTGAGCTACTCGGCCGATCTGATGAATGCCGGCAATCACCGCACGGCGATTCGATCGCTGAAGCTCTTGGAAGAAAAGCTGCCGGCGGATTATCGCGTGCAGGGCAATCTGTCGGCCGCCTATGCCTATAACAAGGAAGACGACGCCGCGCTCGGCCATGCGCGCCAGGCGGTGGCGCTGGCGCCCAAGGACCCGATCAATGCCTGGAATCTGGGCCGCATTCTGGAGTACATGAACCGGCTCACGGAGGCCGAGCAGGCGTACGTGAAAGCGCTGTCGCTGGAGGCCGATTCGTTCGGCGGGAAGACCGATCCGGCGCGCCAGTGCATCTACGCCGAGTTGTTGGTCGAAAAACTCAAGACGCCCGAACGGCTGTGCGGCTCGCCCGGTGCAGGGTGCGCGGCCTACGCGGACCGCTGCAAGAAGCGCGAGCGAGACTAGACGGACTCGCTTTCGACCGGCACGAGCCAGCGGGTGGCTGCGAACCGCCTTCTCCTGCTCAGCGAGGAATGCGTGTTCGCCTAGCGCCGTGAACACTTTCACCCAGCGGCTCATGCAGGCAGCCCCCAGGCGTTCTGGTCTGAGCCTTCATGGAATCCGCTCGCGCCGCGCCTTGCCGCTGATACCATCCGGGGCCTGCTTGACGCGATGCAGTGCGAATATTCGCAATGCCTCAACACCTCTCCAAAGACTTCGAAGCACACTATTTGATGAGACCTTGCCGATGAAAGCCGTGGTGTGCGAACGCTATGGCCCGCCGGAAGTATTGCGGTTGACAGAGACCGCGACGCCCCAGCCGCGTGACAACGAGTTGCTGATCCGCATCCATGCCACGACGGTCACCTTCGCTGACCGGCGCATTCGCGCCATGGATGCGCCGCCAGGCTTCGGCGTCCTCATGCGCCTGGCATTCGGCGTTAGCCGGCCGCGGCAGCCCGTGCTCGGCAGCGAGCTCGCTGGCGTGGTGGACGCTGTGGGCTCGGCGGTACATGCATTCAGGCCCGGTGACCGGGTGTTTGCCTTCGCCGATGCCAGGCTGGGTTGTCACGCCGAGTACCGATGCCTGCCGGACAACGCTCTGGTCGCGCGCATGCCCGCGAACCTGGACTTCGCGCACGCAGCGGCGCTGTCCTTCGGGGGTACGACCGCCTTGAGTTTTCTGCGGCGCGCGAAGGTGCGGCGCGGCGAGCAGGTGCTCATCAACGGCGCATCGGGAGGCGTGGGCACGGCGGCCATCCAATTGGCCCGCCATCTGGGTGCCGAGGTGACGGCCGTGTGCAGTGCGGCCAATGCCGATTTGGTGAGCTCGTTGGGCGCGGCACGGGTCATCGACTACGCGCGGGAAGACTTCACGCAATTGGGGGAGTGCTGGGATGTGATCATGGATACGGTCGGCACGGCGCCGTATTCCCGAGCTTCACCGGTGTTGCGTCCGGGCGGTCGGCTGCTGGCCGTGTTGGCCGGGCTGCAGGACATGCTGACCACACCGTTGCGCGCACGGCTGCATGGCAGGCGCGTGATCGCGGGCCCCGCATTCGGCACCACCGAGGATTTGCGCCATCTGGCTCAACTGGCCGAGGCAGGCGTCTTCCTCCCGGTGATTGATCGCGAGTTCCCGCTTGAGCGGATCGTGGAGGCCCATCGCCATGTGGACACCGGGCGCAAGCGCGGCAACGTCATCATTCATGTGACCGACTCCTTGTCGCAGGGGTGAGCATGAATGAGCGTCGGGGCAGTGTGCGAATATTCGCGCTTCTGTCACGCACTGTTCCACACCGACCATGCGCACGCTTCAATCCCTCCGCGCCGACCTCGCCGCAGGCCGGCTGACGGCCACCTCACTCGTACGGCAGTGCCTGGACCGAATCGCCGACCCGGCCGGTGAGGGTGCGCACGCCTTTCTCCGCGTCAACGCCGGGGCCGCGCTTGCGCAGGCGGCGGCTGTCGATGTGAGCCACGGCCCGCTCGCCGGCATCCCGATCTCGATCAAGGACCTGTTTGACGTCGAGGGCGAAGTCACCGCCGCCGGTTCACGCCTGCTGGCGAACGACCCGCCCGCGACGCGCGACGCGCCCGCCATGGCGCGCTTGCGCGCGGCGGGTGCGATCTTCATCGGCCGCACCAACATGACCGAGTTCGCCTATGGTGGTCACGGCATCAATGCCCATTTCGGTACGCCGCTGAATCCGTGGGATCGCGCCACCGGGCGCACGCCGGGCGGCTCCACCTCGGGTGGCGCAGTGAGTGTCACCGATGGCATGGCTGTCGCCACCATCGGCTCGGACACGGGCGGATCGGTGCGCATCCCCGCCGCGTTCTGCGGCATCACCGGCTTCAAGCCCACGCAGGCGCGCGTGCCGCTGGAAGGTGTCTTCCCGCTCTCATTCACCCGCGATTCCGTCGGCCCGCTGGCGCCGAGTGTCGCCTGCTGCGTGACGCTGGATCGCATCATGGCGGGTGAGGCGCTGGACCCCTTTCCGCTGCCTGCGAATATTCGCGATATGAAGTTCGGGGTCGCCACAGACATTCTGCTGGATGGCATGGATGCTACCGTGGCCGCAGTGTTCGAGCGCAGCCTGTCTCGCCTTTCCGCGGCCGGTGCGACCGTCACCGAGTTCCGCTTCCCTGAACTGCTCGAGGAGGCGCAAGGCAGCGTGAAAGCCAACTTCTCCGCCGTGGAGGCGTATGCACTGCATCGCGAGCGCCTGGCGAATCACTACGCCGCGTTCGATCCCATGGTGGCCAAGCGCCTCATGTTAGGCGCCAACATGCTCGCGGCCGATTACGTGGATCTCGTTCATCTGCGGAAGCGGCTGATCGCGTCCTCGGCTGAGACCACTGCGCCATTTGACGCCGTGCTCTCGCCCACCATTCCGGTGATTGCGCCCGCGCTGGCCGAGTTCCGTGCAAGCGAAGCCGAGTTTTTCCGCCTCAACGGACTGCTTTTGCGCAATTGCGCGCCGTTCAACGTGCTGGACCGGCCCGTGTTTTCGCTGCCGTGTCATCGTGCCGGTGATGCACCGGTGGGATTGCAGGTCATCGGGCCGCGTGGCGGCGATGCGCGGCTGGCGGAGGTGGCGCAGGCCATCGAGGCGGTGCTCGCAGCCACAGCCTGATGCGCATGTCTTGAAGCCCTTGCAATCCGACGCCGATCGCTCCCACACCATGGACCCTCAGATCATTCCCGTCGATCTCGCCAAAGCCGCGCGTCTGCTCAACCACGGACCGACCGTGCTGGTTTCCGCACACCACGCCGGCATGGACAACGTCATGGCTGCCGCATGGGCCTGCGCGCTCGATTTCACACCACCCAAGCTCACGGTCGTGCTCGACAAGAGCACGATGACCCGCGAGTTGGTGGAGCAGAGCGGCGTGTTCGGCATCCAGGTGCCCACAGTCGCCCAGCTGCAACTCACGCTACAGCTCGGCACGCTGTCGCGCCGGACCACACCAGACAAGCTGGAACGCACCGGCGTGGAACTGTTCCGTTTTCCCGAACACGATATGCCGTTCGTCAACGGCTGCTCGGCATGGATGGCGTGCAAGCTGCTCCCCGAGCCGCGCAACCAGCAGGTCTACGATTTGTTCATCGGCGAGATCGTCGCGGCCTGGGCGGACTCACGCGTCTTCAGCAACGGGCGCTGGCATTTCGAGAATGCCGAGCCGGCGCTGCGCAGCATTCACCATGTCGCGGGCGGGCACTTCTATGCGATTGGCGAGGCGATGAACGCGCCGACGGTGAAATCCTCCGGCTGACCGGCAACGGCACGCCCTTGCGAATATTCGCAAGTGCTCAGCTCTTGGGTTTCAGCTTGAATGCCGGATTGAGCAGATGAAGCGCAAGGTCATCGACATCATGCTCGCTGTTACTGAGCACCACGACCGCCTTGCCGGTCTTCCTGCTGAATCCCGCGAAGCTGCGAAAGCCGCCCGTGCCGCCGTTGTGCCACACGATCTCGTCTCCCTTCGCGGTCAGGATCAGCCAGCCATAGCCCACGGCTGAATCGTTGCCCATGCGGGCGCGTGGTTCCTGTGCGAGACGGGCGCCGACCAGCGAGCCATGCTGCTGTGCCTGGATGTACTTCGCCATGTCGCGCGGTGTGGAGCGCAGCGCGCCCGCGCCAGCCATGGCGGGCAGTGACCAGTACGCAGTGGGTTTCAACTTTTTCGTGTACCCGACTGCCAGCCGGTTCTGTGAGGACGCGGGCGTCTCGATGGCGGTGTCGGTCATCGCGAGCGGCCGGGTGATGCGCCGATGGATCAACTCGCCGTAGCTCATCGCCGCCCGGTTGGCCAGCAGTTCACCCAGCACACCCATCCCCAGATTGGAATACGCCGGGGTGTGCGTCTGACTGGCATCCAGCTTGCGGTCCGCCAGCCACGCCCACATGTCCTTGCGGTCGTAGGCCGCATAGGGATTTTCGGGATTGGAGAGCATGCTCTTCAGGAAGGCCCAGCCGAGCGGCAGGCGCGGCAGGCCGGATGTGTGCGTGGCCAGTTGCAGCAGCGTGGCATCGCCGGCGGTGGCGCGGCGTCAGCGATTGGTGCAGGTCCAGGTTCGGATGTAGCAATTGGTGCCGCCGAACTTGCGGCAAAAGCCCAACGCGTAGTTTTCGGCCGCCGCCCGGTTGGCCCCGCGAGCGGCGCCATGCGCGGTCGAGTTCTTGTCCATCGACAGGGCTGCGCAGCCGGTGTCAAAGGTGACCAGCACCTTGCAGCCCGGACCGCATTCCTGCAGGGCGCGCGCCGATGCGGCGGCGGTGTTGGCGTGGCTGTGGGCGTAGCCTGTGCGAGTTCCATCGCCTTTGGCGATGGCGCCTGCGGCTTCGGCTGCGTGATGGGTTCCAATCAGAAGTGCGGCGATGGCGATGCGTGCGAGTGTGTGCGTCATGTCGTTCCCCTATGAATTGTCCGCAGGTGATGGTTGTGATGCAACGGTTTCGCCTGGCATGGCCGGAGGCGTCGCCGCAGCACTTTTTCTGAGTGAATCGACACGAAACGTGACATAGACGGCGTCATTCCGCAAGCGTTGCCCAAGGCCGCCGCCGCGCGAAGCCGCCCAGCGAGGTTCGCAATGACCCTGCGCGTAGAATTGCCCGATTGCCCGACAACATTTCACCCGCCATGCCCTCCACATCGTCGTTTGCGCCACCCCACCGCATCCTCATCGTTGGCGGCGGCGCCGGCGGACTGGAGTTGGCCACGCGTTTGGGCGATTCGCTGGGGCGCAAGGGGCGGGCGGCCATCACGCTGGTCGACCGCGCCCGGACGCACTTGTGGAAGCCGCTGCTGCATGAAGTGGCGGCCGGCAGCATCAACATTCACGCGGACCAGCTCGACTATCTCGCGCAGGCGCGGTGGCATCACTTCACCTTCGCGCTGGGATCGCTCGCGGGACTGGATCGCGCGCGCAAGGTGTTGAAGGTGGCGGCGGTCATCGACGACGAAGGCGCGGAAATCCTGCCTGCGCGCGAGTTGCCCTACGACACGCTGGTGCTCGCCATCGGCAGCCAGTGCAACGATTTCGGCACGCCGGGTGTGGCCGAGCACGCATTCAAGCTGGACAACGCGTGGGAGGCCAATCTGTTTCACCGCCGTCTGGTGAATGCGTGCTTCAAAGCGAACTTCGCCGCGGACGGGCGCATCATCAACATCGCCATCGTCGGCGCCGGCGCCACCGGCGTGGAGCTGGCGGCGGAGCTGCACAACACGACGCGCGTGTTGGCGGCTTATGGATTGACGGACTTCGATCCCGAAAAGCAGATTCGCATTCGCATCGTGGAGGCCGGCCCGCGCATCCTCGCGGGTTTGCCGGACTATCTCGCCGAGGCGACGCTCGATGTTCTGCAATCGTTGCAGGTTGACGTGCTGGTGAACGAGCGCGTGGTGGGCGTGGACAGTACGAATATTCGCACCGCGTCGGAGCAGATCATCCCCGCCGAGTTCACCGTGTGGGCGGCCGGCATCAGGTGCGGCGACGTGCTGGCGAACTTGGATGGCCTCGAATCCACGCGCATCAATCAGCTTGTCGTCCTGCCCACGTTGCAGACGACGCGCGACGCCGACATCTTCGCGCTGGGCGATTGCGCCGCGTGTGAGTGGAAAGACGGTCGCAACGTGCCACCGCGCGCGCAGTCGGCGCACCAGATGGCGAGCCACATCGCCGATGCCATTCATCGCCGCATCAAGGGGCGCGGGCTCTTGCCGTTCCACTACCGCGACTTTGGCTCGCTGGTGTCGCTGGGCAACTACGAGTCCGTGGGAACGCTGATGGGCTTCGTGTCCCGAGGCTCCATCCGCGTCGAGGGGTTCGTCGCCAAACTGTTCTACATTTCGCTTTACAAGCTGCACCTTTGGGCGCTGCATGGCTTCTGGCGCATGGCGCTGGACACGCTGGCGCGCATGATCCGGCGTCAGACGGAGCCAAAGGTGAAGCTGCACTGATTGCGAGTTGCAACGGGACACCCACGCTCACCCTTCATCGCCGAGAAAAACCATGCTAACCGGTTCCTGCCTTTGTCGCGCCGTCACCTTCGAGATGCCCGGGCCGCTCGCGCCCGCCACGGCCTGTCACTGCTCGCAGTGCCGCAAGCAGTCAGGACACTTCTGGGCGTCGACTGATGTGAGGAAGGCCGATCTCAAACTCGACGGCGAGGCGAATGTCCGCTGGTTCCAGTCTTCGCCGAAGGTGCGGCGCGGCTTTTGCGCCACCTGCGGCGCGGCGCTTTTCTGGGACGCCATCGGCAAGGACACCATCGCCGTCTCCATGGGCAGCATCGACGCGCCCACCGATGCGCGGCTCGCGCTGCACATCTTCACCGCGTTCAAGGGTGACTACTACGAACTGGGTGACGGCGTGCCCCGGAACGAGCGCTGACATGCGGCTCATCTTCGGTGTGCTGTTGCCTCTTCTGATCCAGTTGCCGATTGGCATTGGCCTCTTGTTCGGAGACATCATCAAGACGCCCGGCGGTTCGTTCGTGCCGCTCATGGTCATGCTGCTGGCGGCCCCCCTCGCATTCATCACGCTGATCTTCAATGCCGTGCGCGTGTTCGACCGCAAAGCCGCGCATTCCACCGCTGGATTGTTCGTTCGCGGGCTGCTCACGGCGATGACTGTGCCGGTGATCATGCTGATTCTGCTGGCGGTCGGGCCGGTCTTTTTGAATTGAGGGGACGCGGGCGCCCTCACCGGCTGGGGGCGGTGCGGAGTCTCGTCGCAGTTCCCTTTCTTCCATCCATGCGACGAGACCTGATTCGCCACCTTTCGGCACAATGCGAATATTCGCAATCCACCTGGAAACGCCATGACGCTCCCCGTACCGATGCCGCTGATCCGAGCAGCCGTCTGTTGTCTGGTCGCCGCCCTTCTCGCCGCGTGCGCGACCCAACCGCGCGCGGCGGCGAGCGCCGACGCCGCCTTCCAACGCCATGTCGACGGTGTGCTGGAGGAGATGTGGCAGGCGTTTCCCGAGTACGCGACTCGGGTTGGCAACTATCGGCACGCCGACCGCATGACCGTGCCGGATGCCGCGTGGCGGGAGCGCTCCGTGGCGTTCTACACGCGCCATCTCGATGCACTCGCCAAAATCGATCTCGCGTCGCTGAACCCGGGCCATCGCGTCGATCTCGAGTTGATGCGAAACCAGTTCGAGTCGCGTCGCTGGCAGCTCACCACGTTCAAGCCCTGGCAGTGGCAGCCGTCCACCTACAACGTCGGCGGCGATTTTGGCGTGCTCATCAACACCGAGTTCGCGCCGCTTGAGACGCGACTGCGTCACGTCATCGCGCGGCTGGCCAAGGTGCCGGCCTACTACGCGGCGGCCAAGGCAGCCATCGAGAACCCGACGCTGGAACACACTCAGCTGGCCCTGATCCAGAATCGCGGCGCGTTGCGAGTGTTCGGCGAAGACCTCGAAAAGAAAGTGGCCGGATCATCCCTGAGCGTCGACGAAAAGGCGATGTTCGCCGCGCGCAATACCGCCGCCAAGGCCGCCGTCAATGGCTTCATCGAATTCCTCTCCGCGCTGGAGACCAAGCTGAAGCAGGGCGGCGCGAGGACGTTTCGCATCGGCAAGGACCTGTACGCGCGGAAGTTCGCTTACGACATCCAGTCCTCTTTCACCGTCGAGCAGCTGCACCAGCGCGCACTGAAGGAAAAGGTCGCGCTGCATGACGCGATGGAAAAGCTCGCCCGCGAACTCTGGCCCAAATGGATGACGGGCAAGCCGATGCCCGCGGATCGGCTGGACTTGATCCGCGCCGTGTTGGATGAGTTGTCGAAGCAGCACACCAAGCGCGAGGCGTTCGTCGAGACCATCCGCGCCCAGATTCCCGCGCTGGAGAAATTCGTGCGCGAGAAGGATCTGGTCGATCAGGACCCGAGCCGCCCGCTGGTCGTGCGCGAGACGCCACCCTACATGCGCGGCGGTGGCGCGGGGGCTTCGATCAGCGCGCCGGGGCCGTTCGACCCGACCGCGAACACCTACTACAACGTGACGCCGCTGGATCACTTCACCGAGGCGCAGGCCGCCTCGTTCCTGCGCGAATACAACGACTGGACGCTGCAAATTCTCAACATCCACGAAGCGATTCCCGGCCATTACACGCAGCTCATGCACGCCAACAAGTCGAAGAGTCTGGTGAAGTCGCTCTTTGGCAACGGCGCCATGATCGAGGGCTGGGCGGTCTTCAGCGAGAAGGTGATGCTGGACGCGGGCTACGACAACGGTTCGCCGGAAATTTGGCTGTCGTGGATGAAATGGAACCTGCGCTCGGTGATGAACACCATTCTGGACATCGAGATTCAGACCATGAATCTGCAGCGCGAGGACGCACTGCGCTACATGATCCGCGAGGCCTTCCAGCAGGAGACCGAGGCCACCGAGAAGTGGCGCCGCGCCACGTTTTCGCAAGTGCAGCTCACCAGCTACTTTGCCGGCTACGCGGAGATCACGGCTCTGCGCGACGAACTGAAGGCGAAGCAGGCCGACAAATTCTCGGTGAAGGGCTTCAACAACCAGTTCCTGTCCCATGGCAACGCGCCGGTGAAGTTCATCGCGGCGCTGATGCGGGCGTCGTGATTCGCGCATCGCGAATATTCGCACCGCGTCTGTCATGCGAGGACCCATCGGTACTCGGCCGACGGGCCGTCGATCAGCGGCGTGAACGGCGGCGGATCCGCTGCACCTCGGCCGCATCCAGTCCAAGCGAGCGCAGGAATGCCTTGTGGTCCTCGGGGTTGGTTTCTTCGAATTGGCGGTGCCAGCGCAGCATTGCGTCATCATCGAGACCGATGGCGCGGAACATGGCGGTCCAGCTTGCCTTGGTGAAGGCCGTGCCCCGGATGGAACGCTCAGCCACGCCGTGTATGAGTTCGCTCGCGACTCGCAGGCGTTCATCGACGTCCTCGCGCTGACGTTGCAGCACGCGAACCTGGCGCGCCAGCGCGGAGATTGTCAGCAGGTTGCCGTCGTCCGGCTGGCTGCGTTCGCGAGCCATGCGTTCATGCTCCTTTCCCAATGCAGCATGTTATCGCGCCACGCTTCGACGGTGAGAGCATCCAGTGCGCTCCGTGCGAGTGGCCCGATGCCGGTCCACACGTAGCGGATATCCACGCGCGTCTTTGCCGTGCCATGCGGCGCGAGCCGGATGTCCAGCGACACCACCAGATCATCCGGCTGCCAGCGCGCGAAGGCGACGCGGGTGTCCGGTTCATGCGCGGTGATGATCCACAGCGTGCGACCGTCGGCGTGCGGCGTTTCGAACACGGCGCCCGGCTCCGCGACACCGCTTTCGGAATGGATCATGCGATAAGTCCAGTCATTCAGCCAGCGCGCTTCCATCACTGGGCAGAGCAGGGGAAAGACGCGGTCGGGCGTGGCATGGATGGTTTGCGTGAATGCGCGTTCCTGGCGCGGGGCCAGGACGGGTTCCGCGGCGGGGATGTGCATGAGCGGCTCCTTGTGTGAGGGAGCGCGCAGTTTCAACCGTGAAGCCGTTGGCGGGTCAAGCCTTGCCGGCCTTCTGTGACGGTTTGTGGCGGGGTGCTGCGCTATCATGCCCCCGCTCCGCACGAACGCTCCACACCAGAAAAGGAAATCCATGACCCGCATCGCATTGCTTGCCCTGCTGTTTCTAGTGCTTCCGATACAGGCTGCCCCGCGCGACGACAAAGTGCGCGAACTGATGAAGGCGCAAGGCCTGATGGTGCTGATTGAACAGCAGCTCGAGGCCGGCAAGGAAGAAAGCCGCAAGCAAGCTCGCCAGATGTCGGACCAGATATTCATGCGGCTGAAGCCCACGCCGGAATACCAGGATAAGTTCCTGCGGGCATTCGAGGACTTCGTGCTCTCGCTCAACAAGACCTGGAGCGCCAGCGAGATGGTCGAAGTGTGGGCCAAGGCTTACGGCTCGCAGTTCAGCGACAAGGAGCTTGACGGCCTCCTCGCCTACTACAGATCGCCCCTCGGACAAAAGGACGTGAAGGCCGCGCAGACCGCGATGCCGCTGCTCACCCAGCATTTCTCGCAGAAGATCGGGCCGGTGGTCGAGCGCGAGACGCAGCTTTACATGGAGCGGATCGAGAAGCTGACCGAAGCCTGCAAGTGCCCGCGTTAGTCCTTCGGGCGACAGTCAGCGCCATTGCGAATATTCGCAATGCGGCATGCGGGCGCGACCGATCACGTGGACCGATCGCGTTTTCACCGGCTGCGCCGATCAGGTGCTGAAGCTCGCCGTCGGCACGGGCGTGTAGTCGGCGGCGCCCGGAAGCTTCCATTCCAAATAGAGCGCGCCGCCACCACCGCTGTTGTACCAACGCACGCGAATGGAACATCGGCTGCCCAGCGTGATGAGCGCCGACTCCGCTGCGCGCAGTGAATGATCGCCGTCGTTGTCGATGATCAGTCGGTCGTCGATCCACAGCAGCGAGCCATCGTCGCTCGATAGACGAAACTGGTAGGGTCCCGCGCCCGCCGTCTGCACGATGCCGTCCAGTTCCACCATGACAATGTCATCTCGACTTTGGCCACCTGGAAGCGGATCGTTGCCCAGCAGATCGGTGCGATTCGCGAGCACACTCTCCACGCTGACGGCGGTCCTGACCACCGGCGCGACAACGGCGGACGCGGCGAACGTGTTGGCGCTGTCTCCCCAATACACCGACTGGGTGAGACCCGCTGAGCCGGTCGCCGCGGGTGGGGCGACGGGCCGCCGTGTCAGGTGTTCACGCAGCGCATCGAGGCCCAGGTCCAGCACCTGGTCGGCGTCGGCTTCGGCATTGACTTGCACGAACGCGCAGACCCGCTCCCGGCCGTATCCGCGCAGGAAGGCGACGCGGCAATTCGTCGCGCCGCCGCCAACACCTGTTCCACCATTCTTGTTGAAGCCGCCCAGCCGGCCCAGTCTGTAGCCTCCGACGCCGGGGAGTTCGGTCATCAGTCTTTCGGGGTCGTGAAGGATCGGGCGTCCTGCGAACACGCGCTTTTCCATCACCGCGTCCAGCCACTCGCAAAGTGCCCGTGCGCTGACGTACCAGCCGCCTGCCGCGCTGAAGCTGGTGTAGTCGGGATGGTAGGTACCCTGTCCGAAGGAGAATCCATCGCGGCTGTAGTACCTGGCCGCACGCGACCGGTCGATGACACGGCGCGTCAGGTCATCGAACTGCGCGCTCGGAAACAGGCGACTGCGCGTCCAGGTGGTGTAAGGCCTGCCGGTCACGGCTTCAACCACACCGCCCAGCACCGTGTAGGCGGCGTTGTTGTAGGCGGGAGCGGCTGTGGCATCTTGCTTCAGAAACGCGGTGAGCACTTTCGAGAGGTTGATGAGACTCTGTCCCTCACCCTGAGGCTCGAATTCCACGGCTGCCTTGGAAAGGCCGCCAAGATCGGCTTCCGAATACGACATGGAGAATGACGATTGGTGGCTCAGGATCTGCCGCAGCGTGATGCTGGCCACGTTGGCGCCGGGATAGTTCGGCCCGAACGAGGCGATCAACGCGGTATCCAGCAGCGGCTCAACCAGCGGATAGGCCGCGGAGTCGAGATCGATCGGTGCGCCGGACTGAAGCACGGTATCGACGAGTCGACGGTCGGTCGGATCAACCAGCCCGGGAAAGGTCCGGCGTCCCGAGGCGTCAACCACGGACAAGGCGAGAATCGCATTCCATTCCTCGATCAGGCGCAGGATGGCGACCGCGCAAATGAGCTTGCCCACGCTCGCCACATGCACCAGCGTCTCCGAGGACATCGGCAATGCGCCGTCGGTCTGATTGGGTAGCCGCGCCCAGCCGAACGAACCGTCCGCATAGGGCATGCCGTTGCGTGTGACGTGGAACACGCAACCCGGCACTCGTCCGCCGTAGGCGCGATGCACCCGATCACGAAGCAGGGCCGACGCCTCGCTGTCCGGCGGGCCCGTGACAACGAGCGAGGAGGTCTTGTCATTGAAGTCGCCGAGGTTGGCCACGTCCGCCGTGAACTTGCGGCTGGTTCCGCTGAAATCGCCGCGATCAAAGAGCGTGACCGTCCAACCCGGCGGGACGCGAAGCGAGCTGACTTCGTTGTCACCGACACCCAATTCACTGCGGCCAAATCTGCCGACGGTGAATTCCCGGCGCGGCCCATTGAAATCCACATGCCGGTAGACCTCCGGTCGCACGGCGGGCCCAAGCACGATGGCGGAAGACACGCGGTCATTGAACGCGGGATCCAACCGGCGAACGTCGTCGGTGAAGACGCGCGTGGCACCGCTGAAGCCGCTGTCCTGGTAGAGAACGACGGTGAATCCCGGCCTCACCTGAACCGAGCTGACGACATCATTGGAGAGCGTCAGGTCGGGCAAGTCGTACCGGCCCACGTCAAGGCCTTGCCGTGCGCCTTGAAAATCGAAGTGCTCGTACAACGTGACATCAGCCATGGCGCCCTCTCTCATCTCGCATTGTCGAAGGTCATGCTAATGGCTGGCTGCCGAAAGCGAACTCCCCTCAAGAAGGTACGAGCCCACTCGTCGGCATTGATAGAGATCGGCGCTCGACGCGAAGCAGCACCTGATCAGACACCAAGGCATGACCTTAGGGGACAACATCCAATCGAGGCGCGTCAGTCCCCGAGTGGCCGCCGCTGAACTGAACGCGACCTAAGGGACCACGCATCCACGAGCAGGGCGGCCGCCGGCCATCGCTCTCGTCATCCCCGATTGTGACCCGTGGGAGCAGTCGCTAGAGTTTTTGGGCGCATTCGCACCTACGAGGACACAAGAATGATGAGATCACCCATCGTCATGCCGAGGCGGTTGTTTGGGTTGATGGCGTTCGCTGGCGTTGTCTTCCTCTGCGCGGCATCGGCCCAGGCGCAAATAAAACTCGGTGTTTCCGGCCCGTTGGAGGGCAAGAACGCCGGCTCGATGCTGGAGGTGTTGAAGGGCGCCGAGCTGTACATCGGTCAGGTCAACGCCAACGGCGGCGTCAACGGGCAGAAGGTGAAGCTCATCGCCCGCGACGACAACTTCGAAGTGCCAAAGACCGTCGCCACGGTGACGCGGCTGATAGAACAGGACAATGTGGTGGGGCTGATGCTGGTGCGCGGCACGCCGCACAACCAGGCCATTCTGCCGCTCATCGAAAAGCACCAGGTGCCGCTCATCGGCCCATCCACCGGCGCGATGACGTTTCACCAGCCGGTCAACCGCTACGTGTTCAATGTGCGCACCGCCTATCAGCTGGAGGCCGAAAAGTTGGTCGCACTGCTGAAGACCACGGGGCTGCATCGCATCGCCGTGCTGAGCGTCGCCGACGGATTTGGCCGCGATGTCCTGAAGGGCCTCGACAGTGGGCTGGCCAAGCAGAATCTGAAACCCGCGATCGAGCTGGAGTTCGACCGCGATGCCGCGACCAAGGACAACACCGACTTCATGAAGCCGGTGCTGGACAAGCTCGTCAAGAGCGATCCGCAGGTGATCATCGTCGTCGGCGCGGGGCTCGCGGTGAAGAACGCCATCGTCGCGCTGCGCGCCGCCGGGTCCGAGGCGCGCATCGCGACCGTGTCCAACAACGCTTCAACCGCGTTCATCAAGCTCTTGGACAAGCATGCGCATGGCGTCATCGTGAGCCAGGTGTTCCCCGACGAGAAAAGTCTCACCCAACCCTTCGTGCGCGAGGCGCAGATGGCCGCGTTCAAGAACAAGGTCACGCTGACGCAAGGCATGCTCGAAGGCTTCGCCGCCGCCAAGATCGCCGTGCGCGGCCTCAAGGGCGCGGGCACACCCGTCACGCGCGCCGGGTTGCAAAAGGCGCTGGACAATCTCGGCACCTTCGACTTGGGCGACCTCGCCATCAACTACTCGCCCAACGATCACACCGGACTGGACATGACCGATCTGTCCATCATCACGCGGGACAAGACGTTCTTGCGCTGACGGGTTGGGGAGGGAGCGGGGCGGGCGGCGGGTTTCTGATAGAGTCCGGCGCTGCCGACCGACGAGCGAACGCTGTTCGCGACTGCCCGCCATGATTCCCCGCCACATTGACGCGTCCCGCCGCCGCGCGGTTCCCGGAGCGCTGCTTGCTCTCTCACTGACTGTCTGCACGATGTCGGCTGAGGCCGCGCCGCGCGTGCCGACCGACCCGGCCGAAGTGCTGGAGCGTCTGCCGATGCGCCCCGGCGACGCGCGAGCCGGCGAACTCGCCACGCTGCGCGCCGCCGTGCGCGCCGCACCGGACGATGCCGCCGCGGCGGTGAAGCTGGGCGAGCATTGGTACGACCTCGCCATGGCCAAGGGCGACCCTCGCTATGTCGGGTATGCGGAGGCGTTCATGGCGCCGCACTTCAATCACGCGGCTCGCGGCCAGCGTCCCGATGTGTTGACGCTGCGTGGACAACTGCGCCAATACCGGCACGACTTCGCAGGCGCGCTGGCCGACTTCGATGCGGCCATCAAGATCGATCCTGGCTTCGCGCCCGCCCGCGCCTGGCGCGCGGCGATCCTGCTGGTGCAGGCGCGCATCGCCGATGCGACGGCGGATTGCGAGGCGCTGAAATCCATCGGCGGCGGTGAGGGCAGCGACACGCTCACCACCGGCTGCTTCAGCCTGGCCCAGGCTTACGGCGGAAAACTCGCCGCGGCGCAAGCAACGCTTGAGCGCGCGCTGGCCGCCGCAGCCAAGCGAGGCACCCCACCCGCCAACCGGCTCTGGCTGCACTCGCGTCTGGCGGAAGTGATGCACTGGCGCGGCGACGCGAAGGCGGCCGAGAAGCATTTCCGCGCCGCGCTCGCGCTAGGGATCGAGGACAACTTCCTCTTCACCGCGTGGAGCGAGTTTCTGCTTGATCAGGGCCGTCACGAGGAGGTGGTGAAACTGCTTTCCGGCTGGGAAACCTCCGACACGTTGCTGCTTCGATTGGCCTTGGCCGGCGCGGCGCTTAAGCTGCCCGCGACGATGGCCCACACGCAGTCGCTGCGCGACCGATTCTCCGCCGCGCGCACACGCGGTGACACCACGCATCAAGCGGACGAGTCGCGCTTCGAGCTGCATCTCAACAACAAGCCCGCGCGGGCTCTGGAACTCGCCATCGCCAACTTCAAGGACCAGCGCGAGCCGCGCGACGCCCGCGTGTTGCTCGAAGCCGCCATCGCCGCCGGCGACGCCGCGGCCGCTCAGCCAGCGCGCGAATGGCTCGCTGCCAGCGGATTCGAGGATGCGAATATTCGCAAACTGGCCGCCAGGTCGGCGGCGGCCGTGAAGCCGGAGGCGAAGCCATGAGCAGCCTTCGATTCAATGTCGCGACGCTGCTCTGGCTGATCGCCGCTGCTCTGACCAGCTTCGCCCCGCCCGCGGCCGCGCACAAAGCCAGCGACAGCTATCTCTCGGTCAAGGTGCAGGGCCGCGACGTCGCCGGGCAGTGGGACATCGCGCTTCGCGACATCGACTTCGCCATCGGTCTCGATGCCGATGCCAACGGTGAAATCACCTGGGGCGAGGTGAAGGCGCGGCATGACGCCATCGCCGCGTGGGCCCTACCGCGCCTCGCCCTGCAACGCGGGGGCGGCGACTGCGGCCTCAGGGTCACGGAGCATCTCGTCGACAGCCACACCGATGGCGCTTACGCCGTGCTGCGCTTCGCCGGCCAGTGCCCGGCAGGCGGTGACGCGCTGACACTGCAATACCGGCTGCTCTTCGACATCGACACCTTGCACCGCGGCCTCCTGAAGCTCGAGCTGGACGGCATTCAACACGCCGCCGTGCTGTCGCCCAGCTCAGGCGCGCTCGCGTTCAAGGCCGGCGAGACGTCGCGCCTCAAACAGTTCGGCCACTACATCGTCGAAGGCGTGTGGCACATCTGGATCGGCTTCGACCACATTCTCTTTCTGCTGGCGTTGCTGCTGCCGGCGGTCTTGGTGCATGAAGTGGTGCAGCGTTCGCGCGTGTGGCGCGGCGTGACCCGATTCGGCGACGCATTCAGGGAGGTGTTGTGGGTGGTGACCGCGTTCACGGTCGCGCACTCCATCACGCTCTCGCTCGCGGCGCTGGAGGTCGTCACGCTGCCTTCGCGCCTCGTCGAGTCGGCCATCGCGCTGTCGGTGGTGCTGGCCGCGTTGAACAACGTGTGGCCCGTCGTGGAAAAGCGCCGCTGGCTGGTCGCCTTCGTCTTTGGTCTCATTCACGGCTTCGGCTTCGCCAGCGTGCTGGCCGATCTGGGCTTGCCGCGCGACGCGCTGGTGTTGTCGCTCTTTGGCTTCAACCTCGGCGTGGAGCTGGGGCAGCTCGCCATCGTGGCCGTGTTCCTGCCCGTCGCGTTCCTGCTGCGGGACACGCCGTTCTATCGCAAGGTCGTGTTCATCGGCGGGTCTGTGGTGACGATGCTTCTGGCGCTGGGTTGGTTTGTCGAGCGCGCGTTCGACCTCAAGCTGATGGGCGGTTGAGCGCGAAGAGGCCGTTCATCCATCCGCCCTTGATGTTGTCGGGCGTGAACAGTGCGTCGGCATTCCCATGCGCGATGAAGTCCTTGCCCAGCCGCATGGCCTGACCCATCGACGCGGCCCACACCGCCGTGCCCGCGCTCAATCTGCGCGCACCGAGCGATTTCAGCTCATCTAGCGCGGGCAGGCCGGGGACGGCCATCACATTCAGCGGCATCGGCTGCGCCGCCAGCGCCTTGATGTCTTCAGCCTGTGACGCCAAGGGTACGAAGAGGCCATCGGCGCCGGCTTCGCGATAGAGTTTGGCGCGCCGGAGCGATTCCGCAAGGCGCTCGTCTTCTGGCGCAAGCTGACGCAGATACACATCCGTGCGCAGGTTGATGAAGAGGTCGACGCCCGCCGCGGCGAGCCGCTTGCGAATATTCGCGATCTTGGCGCAGGTGACGTCCACGCTCGCGCCGCCATCTTCCAGATTGATGCCGACGGCGCCCGCGTCCGCGATCTTGAGGACGCTCTCCGCGACGGTCGCGGGGTCGTCGGAGTAGCCGCCTTCCGCATCCACCGTGAGCGGCACGCTGATCACGCGCGCGATCCCCCCCACAGCACGCAGCAGCACGTCGAGCGGCAACGCATCGCCGTCCGGCCAGCCATTGGACCAGGCCAGCGCCGCGCTGGACGTGGCGATGGCCGTCGCGCCCGCCTCCTGCATGAGCCGCGCGCTGCCGGCATCCCAGGCGTTGGGCAGAACGAGGAGGCCGGATTGATGCAGGTCTCGAAAGCGGGTGGAAAGATTCATGGCGTGTCCTCGGTTGGGGAAGGGTCGGTGCGGATTCTTGCATGACCCCGTGAAAAATCCGGGACGCCGCCTGCGGCCGCTCGTACTTCCGGTATCAGCCGCCACGCGTGCGCGGTGCGTGAATGCCGTCGCCCTCGGGGCTAACATTCGCCACTAGAAAAAACGGAGGAAACAACCATGCATCGCAAATACCGCATCCTCATCATGGGCGCCTCGTACGGCTCGCTGCTGGGCACCAAACTCGCCCTGGGCGGCCATGACGTGACGCTTGTCTGTCTGCCTGCCGAAGTCGCCGCCTTCAATGCCAATGGCGCAGTCATTCGCATGCCCGTGAAAGGCATCGAGGGACTGGTTGAAGTCGACTCCCGGCGCGCGCCGGGCAAGCTCTCAGCCGCCGGCCCCGCCGACGTGAACCCGAAGGACTTCGATCTCGTCGCCCTCGCCATGCAGGAGCCGCAGTACCGCTCCACCGGCGCGCGCGAATTGCTTGATGCGGTGGCGAAGGCGAAGGTGCCCGCCATGTCCATCATGAACATGCCCCCCTTGCCTTACCTCGCGCGATTGCCGGGCGTGGACGTGACGGCCTGTCGCGATTGCTTCGCCGACGCGACCGTGTGGGACGGCTTCGATCCCCGATACATGACCCTGTGCAGCCCCGATCCGCAAGCCTTCCGCCCGGCGGAGGAGCCGGTGAATGTTCTGCAAGTGCGCCTGCCCACCAACTTCAAGGCCGCACGCTTCGAGAGCGACGCGCACACGGCCATGCTGCGTGATCTGGAGGCATCGGTCGACATGGTGCGGTTCAATCACAAGGGGCAGGACATCGAGTTGCCGGTGAAGCTGAAGGTGCATGAGTCGGTCTTCGTGCCGCTCGCCAAGTGGGCGATGCTGTTGGCGGGCAACTATCGCTGCATCGGCGACACCGAGATGCGGCCGATCAAGGACGCCGTGCATGCCGACCTCAACCAGTCGCGCGACATCTACAACTGGGTGACGCGGCTTTGCGTGATGATCGGCGCGAAGGAAAGCGACATGGTGCCGTTTGAGAAATACGCAGCCGCAGCCCAAGGCCTGGGGTCGCCTTCCTCGGCCGCGCGTGCGCTGTTTGGCGGCGCGCCGTTCATCGAGCGCGTGGATCGCCTGGTCCGCGCCGTCGCCGCGCAGCACGGCATGAAGCATCCGGAGGTGGATGCCATCGTCGCGCGGGTGGATGCGCGGTTGGAAACGAATCGGCGGAAGGCTGCGTAGGTCATCGCCCCGGCGAAAGCCGGGACCCAGCTTTGTCGTGCATGCGAGAAGCGGAGCTGGACCTGGCTTTCGCCGGGGTGACGGCTCTACTGATGCTTGTGCCCGGTGCCCTTCGTGTCCGAGTAATGCTCCCGCAGCAAGTCCCGCCCGAAGTCTCCGGTGAAGTCCCGCCACACGGTGTGGATGTGATTGCCGCTTGACTGTGACGAATCGTATTCGATGAGAAACAGCGGTCCCTGGATGCGGTAGTAGTGTGGCTGGCCGCGCTCGGTGCCGCCGGCCCAGCCGAAGCGGATGGCATCGATCCCGACTGCCTCGGTGCCCGCGCGACCATGACTCACCCGCGCCAGGCGCGCCGTGGCGAGGCCGGGTTCAAAGGTGTTCGCGTGCTCGCTGATCAGTTTCACGAGCAGCGTCTTCTGCGTCTCCGTCATCTGCGCAGCAGCCAGGCCGACGGGCGCCAGCGGGGCCACCACCTCCTTTGCCCCGGTGACGATGTCGCCGTAGGTGCGGGCGTCAAAATGGGCGATGCGGCGCTGCTCAGGTGTGAGTGAGGCCAGCAGCTCGCGCGCCAAATCCTCCTCCTGCTTCAGTGCGCGCAGCCCCGCCTTCGGTCCTGATTTCACTTCGGCCGGATTCGCGCCGAGAAAGCTTGGCGTGTCCACCACCAGCCGGTCGCCCGCCAGGGTGAAGTTGAGCGAGAGGTGATGGCCCTCGAAGCGCCAGCCCCATTTGGCCTTCGCATCCGGCTGGCCGTAAACGGTGAGGTGATATTTCTCCGGGTCGCGGCGCAGACTGCCGAAGGTCTCGATCTCGCGCAGCACCCCTTCCAGTTCGATGATGTTCGTCACCTTGGCGTGGCCGGCGGCGGAGAGGGCGCGCTTCAGCAACGCATGCGCGGCCGCGCGCTGCGTCGCATCCATCTCTTTCAGCGACAGGCCGTTGCGCGAGCGCGGGACGAAATGCCAGTCGAAGCGGTCGGCGTCGTCGAAGGCGCGAACGGCGGCTTTCCGCAAGACCGGCGTGAGGGTGGCGAGCCACGCGGTCGCGGCGTCGCGCATGCCAGCGGCTGCGGCGGCGGTGGAGTGCGGTCCGTCGTGGGCGGTCGAAAGCAGCGGCGTGCAGGCAAGCAGACCGATGAAGAGGGTGCGAAAGACGATCGGCATGACAGGCTCCTGTCAGATGGCCCAGGGCGAATATTCGCATGGACGACGCTGCCGTCGATACGGGCATTTGATCAGCATCAGGTCGAAGCGAATTGGTTACCCGCCAGCATGCCGGATGCGCATAATCTGATTATGCGAGGGCTGCGGAAACCACTGCGGCCCGCCCGACCCGTGGAGCACATCGCCATGACCACCCCCCGCCATTTCAACCAGATCGACGCCTGCGTTGACGCCATCCTCGCCCACGTGCCGGGCGACATCGTGCTCGGCATTCCGCTCGGCATCGGCAAACCCAACCCGCTGGTGAATGCGCTCTATCGGCGCATCCGCGATGACGCTGCGCGGCGGCTGGTCATCGTCACGGCGCTCTCCCTGGAAAAGCCGGTGGGAAAAAGCGAGCTGGAGCAGCACTTCCTCGCGCCGCTGGTCGAGCGCGTGTTCGCGGACTATCCTGATCTCGACTATGTGAAGGCGCTGCGCGCGGGCGAGCTCCCGCCCAACATCGAGGTGCGCGAGTTTTTCCTGAAGACCGGCGACTATCTCGGCAACGAGACCGCGCAGCAGAACTACATTTCCACCAACTACACCTTCGTCGCGCGCGACATGGCGGTCCAGGGTATCAACGTGCTGGCGCAGGCGGTGGCGGCGGAGGGCGAGGGCGCTGCGCTGCGCCTGTCCCTCTCCAGCAACACTGACGTCACAAAAGAGCTGATCGAGCGCATGCGTGCCGAGGGTGCGCCCTTGCTCGCGGTCGCGGTCATCAATCGCAAGATGCCCTTCATGCCCAACAACGCCGTGATCGATCCGGCGATGTGGGACTTCATCGTCACCGACCCTGCGGCCACCCACACGCTCTTCGCCCCGCCCAACGGCAAGGTCAGCACCGCCGACTACGCCATCGGCCTGCACGCGGCCAGCCTGGTCGCCGATGGCGGTACGCTGCAGATCGGCATCGGCGCGCTGGGTGACGCCATCGCGCAGGCGCTGATCGTGCGCGACCGGCATGGCGATGATTTTCGCACCATCCTCGACGCGCTCTGTCATGGCGACCTCGCCGGGCGCGAGCTGGGCCGCTTCGAGCAGGGGCTCTACGGCTGCTCGGAAATGTTTGTGAACGGTTTCCTGAAACTCATCGATGCCGGCATCATCCGACGCCGCGTGTATGCGGACGCGGCGTTGCAGCATCTCATCAACGAGGGCCGCATCAGCGAGCAAGTCACGCCCGCCTCGCTGGCGGCGCTCCTGCAGGAAGGCCGCATCCACCGGCATCTCAGCGAGCGCGATCTCGCGTTCCTGCTGCACTTCGGCATCCTGCGCGAGGGCACGCGGCTGGTCGGCCACTCGCTGGTCTGCGGCGACGCGACCGCGGCCAATGATCTCGCAGATGAGCAGGCGCTGGCCGTCATCCATGCCTCCATGCTCGGCACCACGCTCTGCCACGGCATCCACATGACTGGCGGCTTCTTCCTGGGCCCGGGCGATTTCTACGAGCGGCTGCGCACCATGCCGAAAGACGAGCTTGCGCGCATCGACATGACCCGCATCGACTTCATCAACCAGCTCTACGGCGACGACGCGCTGAAGCGCGCGCAGCGCGTCAAGGCACGCTTCATGAACACCACCATGATGGTCACGCTCATGGGTGCTGCCGTCAGCGACGGGCTGGACACGGGGCAGGTAGTGAGCGGTGTGGGCGGGCAATACAACTTCGTCGCCATGTCGCACGCATTGCCCGATGCGCGGCTCATCATGATGCTGCGCGCCACGCACGAGAACAAGAAGGCCGGGCTCACCAGCAGCATCGTCTGGAACTACGGTCACGTCACCATCCCGCGTCATCTGCGCGACGTGGTGGTGACCGAGTACGGCGTGGCGGATCTCCGCGGCCAGTCGGACAGCGAGGTCATCAAGCGGCTCCTGGCCATCGCCGATTCACGCTTCCAACCCCAGCTGGTGGCCGAGGCCAAGGCTGCGGGCAAACTCGCGGCGGACTACGAAATCCCCGAGCGGCAGCGCAACAACCTGCCGCAGCGGCTCGACGACATCCTGCATCCCTGGAGTCAGGCAGCCCGCCTGCCCGACTTCCCCTTCGGCACCGACCTCACGGCGGACGAGCTCCACATCGTGCGCGCGCTGAAGCGCCTGAAGCGCGCGACGGAACACCCGACCGAACTCGTGGCCATGGCCGTTAAAAGCCTGTGGGTAGACAGGGAGGCGCCGCGCGAATATCTGGAGCGGCTGGGCCTTGCGGACGCCAAGAGCTTTCGCGACATGTTCGTGCGAAAGCTGTTCGCGGGGAATCTCTGATGCCGGCGTCATTGGCAGCGCGGATCGTGTGGCTACATGGTCTATGGCGATGCGGTGAACGTTGCTGCGTTGGTGGCGGCGCTGAACAACGAGTTGGGGACTTCGATTCTGCTGGCGGAAATCCCCACCGTGCTGGCGACCATGTGTGGGCCGCTTGTGGAGAAGGGGATGCGAATATTCGCGGGTGATCGGGAGGAAGCAAAGGTCTTTTTGTGGGTCTGAACATAGGCGTGACCCCTAGCTCTGCGCCGGTCAACTGGCTATTCGGTCGTGAGGACTATTCCTCAAAGAGTGAAGACTAGAGATGCACATTCTCGCTGAACACTATCGATCTGAGTTTCTTGCAACGCCCCAACTGCTTCGTATAGACCGCGCTAACGGCCCCGGGGGTCCAGTCCCTACGCTTTTGCTCAAAGCGAGCACTCTTCTACTCAAATACATCGTTCAAGGGTGCGAGCTTGAACTAGTGCTGGCTCCGTGTAACGGCGGTCTTCTTTATGGGCTGAGAGTCGCTGATGATCCAGCAAAGCTCGCAACCATTTGGTCAATTGGCGAGCGTGAAGTAGAGAGGCAGGCATTGCTGGCGCTCGTGCGCGCCAAGCAGTGTCCGATATTTCTGTTCAATGAGCTTGCGCTAAACGCAGCATGGACGGACGTTGCTATTCATATTCCCGACGCTGCATCGGAATTGCTATCTATCGCAGAGTTTAGGGCCGCCGACTACGATTTGATCAAAGACACTGCTGGAAGTTTGATTCAAGGTCTCTCAGTTCAGGCTAAGCATGTCGGATGCTTCCGAATTGCAGTGCGGCCAATTCATGATTGGAAGGAGACGGTTAATCACTACATTACCAATCGTGGTGTTGCTAGCCCTGTGCACCTTTTTAATTCAGACGAAGGCGGGCAACAAGAGCAACTGGCCTTGTGGTTGACGGACAACCTTCAATTCTCCGGTGCGGTGCATAGTCCACAAGTGCCGAAAGGAAAGGGAACGCGCGAACTTACGGACCTCTTGCTCTCGCATCAATTTGGTACGGTACTTGTTGAGTCAAAGGCGCTGACGATATTCAATCGGTCGAGGTTGCCTAGTCGGGATGCGCTCGCCTCGGATGTTGAGAAGCACATTGACAAGGCCGTAGCCCAATTGAGAGGAGCCATACGCCAGCTCCGTCAAGGGGCTCTAGTTTGTGATCGATTGGGAACTCCAATCGAAGTTGAAAGGACCCATCCGATGCATGCGATTATTCTGATCCCCGAGTTTGATCTCGTTCAGAATCCAAGAAAGTACGACTTAGCATTCGTTAGGGAATTCATGAGCGCTACCAAGGGATTCATTCACCTTTTGGATGTTTCTGAGCTGCTGAGAGTAGTTCAGTCCGCCGAGATGATTGCTGAGCGCGGGGAGCGCACAACGCGGCTGATGGCCTTCGATTTCTACTTGATGGAACGAGCGAAGTTCAGTGCTAAGCGCGGCACTCTCTGTGTCGAGATTCTATTCCGACGTCCAGATGACGTAGCAAAGTAGAGCAAGAAAAGCGGATCGAGCGCGATGCCAGGGCTTTTCTTCGTGAGATGTGTGATTCACTTGATCACCGATTTGGTAGCATCGCTCACCGCTTCGACGGCCCCTTCACCTTCGCCAGATCCACATCCAGATACCGCCACGGCTCATGCGCGAAGGGATGCTTCTTGAACCCGATCACCCAAGGCTGAATCAGGATCGTCCCCTGCTTCAAGAAGTTGACCGTCCACGGGTTGTAGATCCACAAGAGATGCACCATCTTGCGATAGAGCTCGGTGCGCTCGGGTGAGTCGGGCAGGGTCTTGGCCTTCTCGTAGAGCTGGTCGTATTCCGGCAAGTTCATCATCGAGTAGTTGGCGCCGCCGATGGATTTGCTCCAGAAAAGCTGCAGGAAGTTTTCGCCGTCGGGGTAGTCGGCGATCCAGCCGTAGGACCACATCTGCACCTTGCCGAGCTGGGCTTGGCGGCGGAGATCTGGGAGCTTTTCCACCTTGTTGAAGGTGAGTTTGATGCCGATGGCCTTGGTCGCCTGTTGCCAGAGCTCGGCACGCTGGCGGTCTTTCTGCCGCGGCACGGCGGCGAAGTCGATGACGAGCGGTTTGCCATCCGGCATCTCACGCCAGCCGTCGCCGTCGCGGTCGACGTAGCCGTACAGGTCGAGCAGCGCCTTGGCGCCGGCCGGGTTGTAGTCGAGGAAGGCAGCGCGTTCGTTGACATGCCCCGCCATGCCGGGCGGGATGTAGGAGTGCATGCGCAGTGACGCACCCTTTTCCAGGATGCTGATTTCGTCATGCACGGGATAGGCCATGGAGAGCGCGCGACGCAGCGCGATGTTCTCCGGCTTGTAGCCGCCGACGATGGGGTCCTGCAGGTTGTAGACGGTGTAGGTGAGCCAGGCGACTTCATCGGGTCGCGAGGTGATGCCACGCGCGGCCAAGTCGGGTGCGATCTTTCCGTTGCGCATGGCGATGCCGGTGTAGACCTCGGGCACGGGGCGCAGGAAGTCGTGTTCGTTGCGCAGGAACGCCAGCCAGCGTGGCTGGTCTTCATCGACGATGAACACCTCGACGCGATCCACCAGCGGCAGGCGTTTGCCCTTGAGATGCGCGATGGCCGCCTGGTCGGCGGGATCATCGCTGCCCGCCGTCTCAAAATATTCCTCGCGGAATTCCGGGTTCTTCTCCACCACGATTCGGGATGAGCGCACCCATTCCTTCAGCCGGAATGGGCCGGTGCCGACAGGATGCTCGGCGAACGCCTTGCCATAGTGCTCCACGACCTCGCGTGCCACGGCGGCCGTGGCTGGGAGCGCGAGGATGTAGAGCATGTTCCAGTCCGGCTCTTTCAGCTTGATGATGAGCGTGTACTTGTCCGGCGTCTGCAGGCCTTCGATGGGCTTGTCGTAGTCGAACTTGCCGGTCTTCTTCGCTTCCGCCACCAGCTCGTCGCCGCCCTTCAGCTTGCCGTCCATGAGAAAGGACCATTGCGCCTTCACCACCGGGTCGATGAGGCGCTTCAGCGAATAGGCGTAATCGGCCGCGGTGAGTTCCTTCGTCTGGCCCTTGAACGCGGGATCGGGCGTGAAGCGAAGGCCCGGCTTGATCTTGAAAATGTAGGTGGCGCCGTTGTCCCTCACCTCGGGCATCGCGGCTGCGGCGCGCGGCATGAGGCGGATGGGCCGGGCGAAGTGGTCGTACTGCAGGAGTGAGTCGAAGAAGTGGTCGCAGAACGTGCCAGTGATCTCGTCGGACTCGGCCGCGCAGTCGAAGCCGCGCTCGGCGGAGGGGTAGGCGGCGCGGATGACTTTCTGCTGGGCTTGGGTGGTGAGCGCGGTTGTGAGGAGCAGCATGAGCGCCAGCAGAAATCCCCCCCAGCCCCCCTTTTGCAAAGGGGGGTGGCGAAGCCCGGGGGGATGTTCAATGTGCCCCTTTTGCAAAGGCGGGAGTGCAACGAGGTCGGACTCAGGATGGCTTAGCGAAGTCGCGAATGAAAAGCCCCCTTTGCAAAAGGGGGCGGCGCGCAGCGCGGGGGATTTCAGCGGCATTGCGAATATTCGCAGCAGTCCACGCAACGCGACAATCAATGCAACACCCGCCCCGTCCCCTGTTCCTCCGCCGTCGTGCCATCGGGCGCGGCGGAGGCGTGGTGCAACACCATGCGCCAGCCGTTGGGGGTGAGGGCGAAGATGTTGGTGGCGAGGATGGGGGTCGCGGGCGGATCGCCGTTGTCCGGCACCAGGGTCTCGTAGACCATGCGGATGGACAAGGTCTGGCTGGAAATGGTGCGGACTTCGGACACCCGCATCTTGAAACCGGGTCCGCCGGAAAATATCTCGGTCCAGCTGGCGCGGATGGCTTCGAAGCCGGCCAGGCGCGGGCCGCCGGGGTGGATGCATACCGCGTGGTCCTCGCTCGACCACACCGCCATCATCGCCGGCACGTTGCAGCGCTCGAAGGCGTCATAGAAGGCGGCTTCGGCTTCTTCCGGGGTGGGGAATATCTTGCGGGTGGGTTTGGGGTTCGCGGGTTTGGAGGCCATGGACGCCATTTTAGTGGACTATGACATCGAAATCAGAAGTCGCCGCCCGCACGAGACGGGGCACGCTGCGGCGTTGCGAATGCGCGTGATGCCCAGGGCCATCACTGTGCTTCGCACCTTGCATCGCACACCGTCTCGCGCGTTCCTCGACTTCCGCTTTCACCGTCACAGTCCGCCAGGCATCAAAGGCCAAGCGGTCAGAGCGTACCGGTTCTCGGCCCCTGACTGGCACGCACGCGGTGGCTGATCGCGCCACCGGTCAGCAGCGCAGGTGTTGCGCCGCCCAGCGCGAAGTTGCCACGCGACGCATCGACGGTCACTATGTTCATCGGCGTCGGTGGCGTGCCGAACGTGGTCTGCACGAAGTATTGGCCGACTCCAATATTCGCGCTGCCCGAGGTGCCGCTTGCGTTGCGGAAGATCGCGTCGAATCGGCCCTGCGGATTCTGCACGCAAAGTGTGCCGGAGCAGGATATGTTCATGGTCCCGGCGTTGTTCGCCACGCCTGGCGGACCCGCGATGGCGGTCGCGACGTTGCGCACGATGGGCACGTTGCTGCCGCTGATGGTGTAGGTGGGGCCGCTGATGGCGTTGCCGAAGCTGCCGGCCTGCGCTGCCACCGTGGCGTTGAACGCGAGAGTGCTGTTGCTGAAGTTGGCCTGCAAGGTGCCGGCGACGTGCGAAACCGCGACCTGGTTGTTGCCGATAAGCGTGAATCCGGTCGGCGATGCGGGATTGTTGAAGTTGAGCGACACGCTTCCCGTCATGGGTAGCGAGAAAGCGGGCGCCAGCGCGCTGCCCGAGCCCAACACGATGGAGCCATTGATGGCGTCGGAATAGGACGAGCCTGCGATGGTGCGGTTCGGATTGATGCGGTAGATCATCGTCATCCATCGGCCGTCCGCGCCATTGAACTGACCGTTGACAGTGGTGCGGTAGCCGCCCGACGCGCACGTCGCGCCAGAGCAGGTCACGGTGGTCCCCTGGTTGGGCAGATTGATGAAATTGAATGATCCGCCGTCAAAGGCCGAGATCGCGGAATTGCCCGCCACCGAAATCGTCGCGCCATTCAGCTGCAGACCGAACTGACCGGTGATGGTCAGGTTGGTGAAGTTGGCGGAAGCGCTCGCGTTGGTGAGAGTGCCAACATTGCCCGCGACATCCGTGGGCGCGGTTGCGGCCACCAGCGAGAAGTTGATCGTGCCAGTTGCCGAGGCGATGACACTGAAAGGTGTGGCATTGGTGACGGTGTAGACCAGGCTGCGCGGCCCCAGCGCCACGTTGAACGGGCTTGCGAGGCCGCTCGAATTGGGCACCCCCGCAGTGCCACCCGTCGCCGACAGCGTGCCGCCTTGCCAGCGCCCGATGATGACCGAGCCATCCGGTGTGCGGAAGCCATCGTGATGCGTCCCGCCCGAGATCGTGACGGTCGTGCCTTCGTAATCGGTCGTGCCGTAGCCGGCGGGCAGCGTCGGGTTGAGCAGCGGCACGGTGTTGCCGCCGTTGGCGCTGATGAAGGTGCTGTAGCGGGCGTTGCGCATGCCGACAAGTCGGCCTTGGGCGTCGATGATGGCGCCGCCGTTGGTGCCCGCGGTTTGAGTGAGGCCGCTTTCAAAGCCACCGCTGATGGCATTGGTGAAGCGCACGAGCGCGTTGTAGTTCGTGTTCTGCGGCTGCGCCGCCACGATCGCGCCGCCCACGGTGTTGGTGGTGGCTTGCGCTGCGGCGACTGCGGAGTTGGCCGCCTTGTCCGTCGTCGCAGTGGTCGCGTCTTCCGGGGATTGCCCCGAGCCGGTCTGGGTATCCTTCGCCGCTTTTTCTTCCGCCTTGCCGCCAGGCGACGCCGCCGCCAGGATGAAGCTTGGCGTGGGAATGAAACGGGGTGGCTGGTTGGGGAGTGCTTGAATCGTCTGCCCCGGATACGACACGAGCGTGCGTTCGATGCCGGCCGGGTCCTTGCTGGTGACGCTGTGCGCACCGGTCAATGTGTGATTGATGGTGCCAGACGTGTCGTCGTGCGCGAGGATGTTGCCGGAGCCGCGAATGCCCACCGTGGTGATCGGCGTGTTCATGCGGAAGTTGGACCGGTTGGCGCGCACCATGTCGCCGGTGAACACGCGCACCGTGCCACGCACGAGGCTCATCAACGCCTTGCCGAGCGCCGGCTGGTTCGGGTTGAAGCTGTACTCGGCGAAATTGAAATCCGAGCCCGGCCTGACTGCGACGAACGAGCCGTCGGTGAGGCTGATCTGAACATGCCCGTCGGCGCCGGTGACGATGCGGTCAGCCTGCTGCAAGGCGAGGTCGCGGGTGATCGGCGTGCGGGTGGCGCCGCGCACCAGCTCGGCGGGACCGGTGACGAAGCGCACCTGACCGATGGTCTGGGCGTGCGCGGCGGTCGCGGCGAGCGAGAGCAGCAGCAGGGCGCAGGGGCGGCGCAGAAGCGCGCGGAAAATGGACGTGAGCGTCATGGTCGGACTCCTCATTTGAATTCGCGGCGAACGGACACGCCCCCTTCGACCTTGTCGAAGGCGTACAGCGCGATGTTGGAGCGGTTGCGCAGGATGGCGAGGTACGGCTGCACACTCCAGCCCTCCGACAAGCGCCAGGCCCCGCGCAGCGAAAACTCGAGCAATTCGTCGCGGCCGATCGAGACGAGCGTGGAGCGGGCGAAACGGTCGTCGTCGATGCGAACGGTATAGCCCAGGCTTGCGGACCAGTTAAGCTGCTGGGCCGGATCGCCCGAGAGCGTGACGCGGACCGCCGTCGCGTGGCGGCTCGCTTCAGTGCTGGAAAATTCGTTCAGCGGCCGCTTGGCCTCGTCGACGGTGTAGTTGATATTGGTCGCAAGCGTCGTGCCGCGCCAGAACGAGGGCCGATGCACCCAGGTGACACCCATGAGGAGTTGGTCGGTGTCCTGGCCCGCGTTGGACGGATAGCGGAAGCTGGACAGGCCCAAGCCGACGGCGAGCTGGCTGGTCGCGGTGATGTCGCGCCGCACTTCGAATTGCAGCCCGGCGGTGTTGCGGTTGTTCTTGACTCGATCGGCGCCCAGCGTCTCGACGAACGCGCCGTCCTGGCGAAACGACTGCCCGAAGGCGATGGCGGTGTAGGTGAGCTCGCCGCGCCGCGCTTGATAGCCCAGGTTGAGATCGGCCAGCAGGTAGTCGAAGTCGTCAAACTCGCGATAGCCGCGCCAGCGCAAGTCGGCGCCCGCGAAGAGCGTTCCCGACTCCGATTGGCGCCAGACGGCATCCATCCCAGTCGCCGCACTCGCAAACGCCGCCGAGCGGCGGATGGAGTTGCCTGTGGGGGTGATGCCAGGGATGCCGAACGAGTTCTCGATGGCGTTGGTGAAATCGCGCGTGGTGCTGGTGAGGTTGTTGTCGCGTCCGCCGCCGGCTTCCAGGTAGCCCTTGAGGCTGAAGCGCTGTTTGGCCTTCGCCTTCTGGATGGCGGCGAGATAGTCCTCCAGCAGCTTCCTGCCTTCAGGCGTCGGCGCGCGGTCCAGGAGACGGCGGAATTCATGTTCAGCCAGGTCCAGGGCACCCATGCGCAGATAGACGCGCCCCAATTCGAGGCGGGCGCTGTCGAAATCGGGTTGGCGCAGCAGCGCGCGCTCAAACGCGCTCGCGGCGCGTTCCAGCTGGTCAGTCTCCAGCGCGGCAACGCCCAGCCAGTAGTCGAACTGCGCGTCGCCGGCGCGGGCGTTTTCCAGGGGCGCCAAGAGCGCGTAAGCCTGACTGAACTGTTTCGCTTCGATGAGTTTTCTCGCCTCGGCCACCAAATCGGCGGACGCCTGCGCGGCGACGCCGAATGGCAGGCAGAGCATCGCGAACATCACTGCGCGCGCGCGGCCGATCAGCGATTTTTGGATAGGTTGAACTGCGAACGGCATTCACGCCTCCCGGGTTAATGTGCGTTTTGCGACCCGCGTTGGATGGCAAGCCAAGCGGACCTGGCACATTGTTTCAGTAGATGGCGAATTGTTGCAAGCGCGCATTCGCGGGAGTTCGGCATCTGTCATGGAGCGCTGTCACAAAAGCCCTCGCGAGACTTGTGCAAGAATCACGATCAGTGGAACTTTTCCGCACCGCATCCGCCCGAATTCGCTTCGGGCTTCATTGTTCCATCGCCGACACACCATCAGGAGAAACCTCATGATCCGCTTCAAAGTCAACGGCGAGCCCATTCAGGCTTCCATCGATCCCGAGACCCCGCTGCTTTGGGTGCTGCGCGACAACCTTCAGCTCACCGGCACCAAGTATGGGTGCGGTATGGCGCTCTGCGGCGCCTGCACGGTGCATCTGGATGGTCAGCCCATCCGCGCCTGCGCAACACCGGTCTCGGCCTGCGCGGGCAAGAATGTGTCCACCATCGAGAAAATCGGCGCCTCCGCTGTCGGCAAGCGCGTGCAGCAGGCGTGGCTGGATGCCGACGTGGTGCAGTGCGGCTACTGCCAATCCGGTCAGATCATGAGCGCCGTCGCGCTTCTCAATACCAACAAGAACCCGTCCGACGCCGACATTGATGCCGCCATGAGCGGCAACATCTGCCGCTGCGGCACGTACAACCGGGTGAAGCAGGCGATCAAGATGGCGGCCGCGCCCGCCGCCGCCGCGCCCGCGAAGTCTGCCGCGAAGAAAGGGGCCTGATCATGGACTTCTCCAAGATGAATCTCGCGTCCATCACCGACGCACCCGCAGCAGTCCCCAAGCCGTCCCGCCGCAAGTTCCTCCAGTCCTCCGCCGCACTGGGTGGTGGTCTGGTGCTCGGTTTCTACCTGCCGCTGCGTGATCGTCTGGCCCATGCCCAGCCCGCGCCGAAGGCCGTGCCGCCCAACGCGTTCCTGCGCATCGGCAAGGACGGTTCGGTGACGGTGCAGGTGAAGCACCTGGAATTCGGCCAGGGTGTGATGACCTCGCTGCCCATGCTCGTGGCCGAAGAGCTGGGTTGCGACTGGAGCAAGGTGCGGTCCGAGCTGGCGCCCGCCGGTGCGGCGTACGCCCACACGATGTTTGGCATGCAGATGACCGGCGGTTCGTCATCGGTGGTCAACTCCTGGGACCAGCTGCGCACCGTTGGCGCGCAGGCCCGCACCATGCTGGTCCAGGCGGCGGCCAACCAGTGGAAGGTGAAGCCGGGTGACTGCAAGGTCGAGAACGGCACCATCTTGGGTCCCGGCGGCAAGAAGCTGGGCTTCGGCGCGGTGGCCGAGGCTGCCGCCAAGTTGCCTGTGCCGGAGAAGGTGACGCTGAAGCCGGCCAGCGAATTCAGGATCATCGGCAAACCGACCCGGCGCATCGATGCGCCGGACAAGGTGAACGGCAAGGCCAAGTTCGGTCTGGACCTGACCGCCAAGGACATTCCCAATCTGCATGTCGCGCTGGTGCTGCATGCGCCCATGCTGGGCGGGGAACTGAAGTCGATGAACGCCGACAAGTTGAAGGGCCTGCCGGGCATCACCCATGTGGTCGAGTCCCGCAACTTTGTCGCCGTGGTCGGCAAGAGCTACTGGGCCGCGAAGAAGGGGCGTGACGCCATCGAGGCGCAATGGGCGGTGGACCCGAAGGCGCCCAAGCCCGACAGCGCGCGCCTGAAGAGCGAATATTCGCAGGCCGCCGCCAGGCCGGGCAAGGTCGCGAAGAAGGTGGGCGACCCCGCGCTGGTCAAGACCGCCGCCAAGTCAATCGTCGCCGAGTACGACTTCCCGTTCCTCGCCCATGCCGCGATGGAGCCGCTCAACTGCACCGTGAGCTACAAGGGCGACAGCGCGGAACTGTGGGTGGGCAGCCAGTTTCAGACGCCGGACCAGGTCGCCGCCGCCAAAGCGCTTGGCCTGGCGCCCGAGAAGGTGAAGTTGAACACGATGATCGCGGGGGGGGGCTTCGGGCGGCGCGCCAATCCCGCGTCGGACTACATCGTGGAGGCGTGCGAGATCGCCAAGGAAGTGAAGGTGCCGATCAAGGTCATCTGGACGCGCGAGGACGACATGAAGGGCGGCTACTACCGCCCGGCTTACGTGCATCGCGTCGAGGCGGGTGTCGATGCGGCCGGCAAGATCGCCGGCTGGGACCATCACATCGTCGGCCAGTCCATCGTCTCGGGCACCGCGTTCGAAGGTTTCCTCGTGAAGGATGGCATCGACAATACCTCGGTGGAAGGTGTCGCCGACACGCCCTACGACATTCCTAATTTCCAGTGCGCGCTCACCACGCCAACCAAGGTCGTCACCAGCCTCTGGTGGCGCTCGGTGGGGCATACGCACACCGCGTTCGTGATGGAGACGATGATCGATGAACTGGCCCACGCCGCAAAGGCTGATCCGGTCGCGTTCCGCACTGCGTTGCTCACGAAACATCCGCGGGTGTTGAAGACACTGGCACTGGCCGCCGAAAAATCCGGCTGGGGCAAGCCGGCGCCGAAGGGCCGTGCGCGTGGCATCGCGGTGCACGAGTCGTTCGGCTCGGTGTGCGCGCAAGTCGCGGAGGTGTCCATCGACAACGGCCAGATCAAGGTCCACAAGGTGGTCGCGGCCATCGACTGCGGACTGGTGGTGAATCCGCTGACGGTCGAAGCGCAGGTGCAGAGCGCCATCGCCTACGGGCTCTCCGCCGCACTGCACGGTGCCATCACCCTGAAAGACGGCGTGGTCGAGCAGAGCAACTTCCACGACTACCCGGTGTTGCGCGGCAATGAGATGCCCGTGGTGGAGGTTCACCTCGCGCCGGGCGGCGATAAGCCCACCGGTGTCGGCGAGCCCGGCACCCCGCCCATCGCGCCGGCAGTCGCAAATGCAGTGTTCGCCCTGACCGGCAAGCGGGTGCGGTCGTTACCGATGAAGGTGTGATGGATCGGGGAGGCGGAAGGAGGTAGGCGGAAGGCGGCCGTTGCGAATATTCACAGTCGGTGAATGCTGAATTCGCCTCCCGCCTCCCGCCTCCCGCCTCCCGCCTCCCGCCTCCCGCCTCCCGCCTCCCGGCTACCAACCATGCGCCACGTACTCATCGCCTTCCTGAGCGTCCTGCTGCTCACCGCCTGCAGCGAGCCCGTGCCGATGACGCGCACCGCCTATGTGGGCGAGTGGGCGGGGCCGGACATGCGCCTGTCCATTCGCCCGGACGGGCATGTCGAGTACGAACGGAAAAAGCCGAAGGGCACCAGCAGCATCAGCGCGCCGATCAGCAAGTGGGATGGGCATGACTTTCTGGTTGGCGTGGGCGTCTTCTCCACGCGCTTCGTGGTGTCGCAACCGCCCCTGGAGCGTGAAGGCGTGTGGACGATGGTGGTGGACGGTGTGCCGCTGCGCAGGCTGAGTGGCGGCGGCGATCATGTGTGGACCGGATGGTCGCCGATGGCGCCGCTCAGGGGCGCGGCATGGTGAGGCAGCTGCTTCGGCGCGTCGCCCGCACTCGCATGCTCGGGTGGGGCCTCGCCAGCCTGATCATCGCGGGCACGCTGGCGGGCTGCGCCAGTCTCGCCGAGAAGGAACGCGAACTCATCTTCCGCCCGGTGAAGGACGAGTGGCGCGGCTATCGCAGCAGCGGCGCCAACTTCCAGGAGCTGTGGATTCCGGTGGCGCCGACCGCAGACAACAAGGGCGACAAGCTGCACGCCTGGTGGGCGCCCGGCCCGACGCCGGATGCGCCGGTGCTGCTGTACCTGCATGGTGCCCGCTGGAATCTCACCGGCAGCGTGACCCGCATTCCGCGCTGGCAGCGCATGGGTTTCGCCGTGCTGGCCATCGACTATCGCGGCTTTGGCAAGAGCGAGGGCGACATGCCGTCCGAGGCGAGCGCCTATGCCGACGCACAGGCTGCGTGGGATCACATCCGGACGCTCTCACCCAACGCCAGGCGCTATCTGCACGGCCATTCGCTCGGCGGCGCGATCGCGGTGGAAATGGCCAGGCGCAATCCGGACGCCAACGGACTCATTCTCGAAGCGACCTTCACCTCCATCCCCGACATGGTCAAGGAAATGAAGTGGGGCTGGCTGCCGGTGGGCTTTCTCATCACCCAGCGCTTCGATTCGCTGGACAAGATCGACGATGTGAAGGTGCCCACGCTGTTCCTGCACGGCACCAATGACGCCATCGTGCCGGTGACCATGAGCCAGCGACTCTACGCCGCGGCCAAGGCGCCGAAGAAGCTGGTGATTGTGGAGGGGGGCACCCACCACAATCTGACCTCGATGGCGTATGACAACGTGCGCGCCGCCGTCGCGGAATTGTTCCAGCCTACAGGAGCGGCCGGCGTGTCGGCGGCCACGCAATGAGTGCGAAGCCGCGGACCGTGCCGACCGCGATGCGATCAGGCGATCAGGCGGGCGTACAACTGGTCCTTGAGCAAGAGGCGGCGCTTCTTCAGCGTCTCCAGCGTGACATCGCTCGCGGCTTCGATCGCATCCTCGATGCGGACGATTTCCTTGTCGACATCCTCGTATTCGGCCGCGAGGCGGGCGAAGTGCGTGTCGCTCAGCTTCAGCCGGTGCAGCGTCTCGCGATGCTCGGGGAATTCATGGACGAGGGGATGATGTTCGACATTCATGGTGCGCCTTTCGCAAGCGGTGGAGTGAATGAATCCAGTGTATGCGCTGGTGGCACCGCCGATTTGATGCGCGTCAAACACTGATTCCGACCAAGACCTTCCATGCAATCCATCGATCTGGAAGTCCTCCAAACCGCGCGCGACTGGCAGCAGGCGGGTCACCGCATCTGGCTGGTCACGGTGGCCCAGACCTTTGGCGCCAGTCCGCGCCCGCCGGGCTCGCTGCTGGTCATCCGCGATGACGGCGTGCTGGTGGGCTCGGTGTCGGGCGGCTGCATTGAGGATGATCTCGTCCTGCGCAGAGGCGAATATTCGCAACGCCAGCCGGTGATGGTCTCGTACGGCGTCACCAGCGAGGAGGCGCGCCGCTTCGGCCTGCCGTGTGGCGGCACGCTGGATGTGCTGATCGAAGCGGCCGTGCCCGCGACCGACATCGACGCGCTGCTCGCCCGCATCACGTCGGGCGAAATCGTGTCGCGCCACGTCGATCTCGCCTCCGGCGCATGGACGCTGGAACGCGCCCGGCCAGGTGCCGAGACCACGCGCGGTGACGCCGTGTTCACCGCCATTCACGGCCCGCGCTGGCGCATGCTCGTCATCGGCGCTTCCGAGATCGCGCGCTATCTCGCCGACATGGCCGCCCCGCTGGATTTCCAGGTGTTCGTGTGTGATCCGCGCGACGAATATCGCGCGTCGTGGCGCGTACCCGGCACGGCATTCATCGACGGAATGCCGGACGATGCCGTGACCGCGTTCCGTCCGGACGGCCACACCATCATCCTCACCGTGTCGCACGACCCGAAGCTGGACGACATGGCGCTGCTCACCGCGCTGAAGTCGGAGGCGTTCTATGTCGGCGCGGTCGGATCGAAGCAGACCACGGCCGATCGCAAGGCGCGCCTCGCCGAGCACTTTGATCTCACTCAGGCCGAGCTCGCGCGGCTGCACGGACCGGTGGGCCTGCCAATCGGCAGCCGCACGCCGCCGGAAATCGCCATCGCCATCTTGGCGGATCTGGTGGCGGCGCGGAATCGCGTCACGCTGGCGCGGGTGGAGCAGTCTCCATCCTCAGCTCCCGCGCTCAAGCGCGCGTCGTGATCCGCGCCATCTCGCTCGCATGAAGGTCCGCGGCATTCTGCTCGCGGGGGGCGCGTCGTCACGCTTCGGCTCGCTGAAGTTGCTGCATGCGTTGCCCGATGGCACGGTCATCGGCGCACGCTCGGCCGCCATACTGCGCGAAAGCATCGGCAATGCGCTCGCCGTTGTTCGTCCGGGTGATGTCGCGCTGATGCGAATATTCGCAGAGGCGGGCTGCGATGTGCTGGAAACACCGCATGCACTGGAAGGCATGGGCGGCTCTCTGGCCGCTGCGGTGTCCGCCAGCGCGGATGCGGAGGGCTGGATCGTGGCGCTCGCCGACATGCCGTTCATTCAACCTGCAAGCATCCTCGCCGTCCGGCGTGCGCTGGAAGCTGGTGCATCCATCGCCGTGCCGTGTGTCGAAGGTAGGCGCGGGCATCCCGTTGGATTCAGTGCCGCGTGGCGCGGGGCGTTGTCAGCTCTGGCTGGTGATGAGGGCGCGCGGCGAATTCTTGCGGCGAATGGTGACGCGGTGACTCAGGTGCCGGTGGGGGATGCTGGCATATTCCGCGACGTGGATGTGCCGGGGGATTTGGCAGATGGGGCTTCGTCGGCAGCTTGAATTGGCGGCCCAAGGCGATGCGAATATTCGCGTCGGCTTGTGGATGGCATTCACTTTTCAAGCCGGGTTGTTGGGCAACTTGCGGAGAGATCGGAATTGCCAGGACTGGTGCGGCACTAGAGCATTGAGATGAGAGTCGATCAGCTGCTGCGCGTCCGCTCGATCTGGAGTGAGGAGTTGCCCTAGCAACCGAATTGGGAGCGGAATCTCTCACGGTCAACAGGCTTCAACTTTGCCTCAGACGCCTTATCGAGGAAGTTCTGCTCTTCACGAACGAGGAGAAACGATCCATCCGGCTGCTCGGACCAGACGACATATCCACAGTGGGCGGCTGCACGGTCAAATTCGCTCGAAAAGTCCGCCGCGGCATAGACGCCTGGCTGGCTGTTCGGCGGGTCTTTGTACCAGGTCACTTTCTTGATCGTGCGGCGACGAACTTCACCTACTTTGGAGTTGAAGTCATCCGCAAGAGAAGACCAACGCTCGTATGGGATAGTCTGCTTTTGCGCGGCCGAAAGTAGTGCGTACGCCTCTTGGTATTTGCGTCCGTCCTTGGCAGCGAAGAAAGCATAGGTTTGACGCTCGACGAGCTGTGACTGCGCAGGGGTGGGTCTCCACGATGAATCTCTGTTTCCCGTGGATACCGTCGGAGGGCGCGGCGACGGGACCCCGCATCGGATGTCCTGCTTGAGAACAAGCGGACGCATCTCTGCGCCAGCGCTGACGCCATCAATCGTCTCAAACTCGTATCTTTCGTAGCCTACTTCTTTGCCGGCACAGACTTCGCGCGCCTTTGGAAGTAGTTCCTCCTGTCCAGCATCAACTGTTCGGCTCCGGAAACTTCTGAGGACCAAGCGGAAGGAATCGTTGCCGAGTGACTCGACTTGAATTTCTGAGCTTGGCGCGGCTTTGGAGCTTTCTCCTTGCGCGCGGATCGACTGGCTCATACGTTCGTTCAACTCCTTGAACTCGACCATCAGTTTGTCACATGCAGCCTTGCTGGCTTCACAAAGCGCTGACATGTCAATGAAGAGTGAGCCATCGCGCGAGACGATTTCACGCTTTACGGCGGCAGGATGTGAGGGATGTCCCTGAGGTGTGAAGGACCAGAAAGCTTGCGCGGAGCGGTCTTCGATGATCGTCCAGCCGTCTTGCACCGAAATCTTTACGTCACCGCGGGCTCGCAATGCCTCCATCGCAGCGGCCACGGTTGCGTACCCGACTCCGCGATTCTCCTGCGCGGATACTGAGAGAGTGATGGCAAACGAGAAAGCAACCAAAAATGTTCGCATCTGAGGCTCACATAGATGTTTCTTGCAGAATGCACATGATAACTACGCGCCACGGGTGTTACCAATTCGGACAACTCTCGCCTAATGCATGAACCAACAGGCGAACACCCGCAGAGACTCGGATCGGCCCACCGACTTCGTGCGCTGTCGCTGACCCAGTTCAGCCCCGCGCGCTCGGTGCCGGTGGCGCGGCCTGCACCGTCTGCATGGGCTGCGACGAATTCGCCCGGGCGTTCACCCGCTCCAGCACATGCCGCGTCATGCCCAGCGCCAGTTCGTGCTCGCCCATGAACACATAGCCCGCGTTCTCCTTCTTGAGCAGCTCCGCCTCTTCCTCGCTGTGCGTGCGCACCACGGTCTCGATGGCGGGATTCAGCGTGCGGGCGATTTCCAGCATCTTGCGCACATGCATCGGGTCAGGCACGGCGATGACCAGCATGGCAGCACGGGCGACGTGGGCCTGGATCAGCACGGCCGGCTCGGACGCATCGCCCGCCACCGCATGCACGCCTTCGGCGCGCAACTTTTCCACCACTTCGCGATTGTACTCGGCCACCACGAGGCGGACGCCTTGCTCTTTGAGCGCCGCGCAGATGCGCCGCCCCACGCGGCCGTAGCCCACGACGACGACGTGGCCGGTGAGATGCTCGGAGGGCACGGCCTGCGGCAACTCGGCCAACGGGTCATCCGTGCTCTCCAGCTTGCGGGCGAGGCTCGAGCGCGCGCGAATCCATTTCTGCGCGGGTTCGATCATCTGGAACACCAGCGAATTGAGCGCAATGGAAATGAGGGCGCCCGCCAGGATCAGGCTCTGGCCCTCCGGCGGCAGCACCTTCAGTGCCACGCCAAGGGCGGCGAGGATGAAGGAGAACTCGCCGATCTGCGCGAGGCTGGCCGACACCGTCAGGGCGGTGTTCAGCGGATAGCGGAACGCCAGCACGAGGAAGAACGCGGCGAGCGATTTGCCGATGATGATGATCGCGACCACGGCCAGCACCTGCAGCGGCTGATTCACCAGCACGTTCGGATCGAACAGCATGCCCACCGAGACGAAGAACAGCACCGAAAACGCGTCCTGAAGCGGCAGCGTGTCTTCGGCCGCGCGATAGGAGAGCTCCGACTCGCGCAGCACCATGCCGGCAAAGAAGGCGCCCAGCGCGAACGAGACGCCGAACACGGCGGAGGAGCCATAGGCGATGCCCAGCGCGCCGGCGATGACGCACAGCGTGAACAGCTCGCGCGAGCCGGTACGCGCCACCTGCCAGAGCAGCCACGGAAACACGCGGCGGCCGACCACCAGCATGAGGCCGATGAAGAGCGCGACCAGGCCCAGGGTCTTGCCGAGTGCCAGCCAGATGGACTCGCCTTCGGCCTGACCTCCGGCAGCTCCACCTGCATAGAGTGCTGCGATCGGTGGCAGCAGCACCAGGACCAGGACCATGACCAGATCCTCCACCACCAGCCAGCCGACCGCGATGCGGCCGTTGACCGAGTCGAGCACGCCCAGTTGCTCCAGCGCTTTCAACAGCACCACCGTGCTCGCGACCGACAGACACAACCCGAACACCAGGCCGGCCAGCAGATCCCAGCCCCAGAGCCACGAGAGGCCCAGACCCATCAGCGTGGCCACGGCGATCTGCACGATGGCGCCCGGCAGCGCGATGCGCTTCACCGCCATGAGATCGTCCAGCGAGAAATGCAGGCCCACGCCGAACATGAGCAGCATCACGCCGATTTCCGCGAGCTGGCTGGCCAGCGCCATGTCGGCGACAAAGCCGGGCGTGTACGGGCCGATGGCGATGCCGGCGATGAGGTAGCCCAGGATCGCGGGCAGCTTCAGGCGCACGGCGAGGAACCCGAAGATGAGTGCCAGGCCGAGACCGGCGGCGATGGTCGTGATCAGGGTGACGCTGTGGGGCATGGCGGGTCCGTCAGGGCGGGTTGCGGAGGATGCGTGGAAAGATCGGGGAGGGCCGGATGGTCTGACCGTTCGCCGTCCGCCGTGTTTCCGCCACATGCGAATATTCGCAGGTCAATGGCCCCGACTATAATCGCGGCATTCCTCCGCCAGCTCCCCAAGACGCCATGCACAATCCCTTTTCCCGATTCACCTTCGGCGGCCGCAAGACCACGCTCTTCGAGGATCTCGCCGCGCGCGGGCAGAAGCACACCTTTCCCGCGGGCACCATCCTCATCCAGGAGCGCACCCACGGCGACTCGTTCTTCTTCATCGAGGCGGGCATCGTGCGCGTCTACTCGACACTTGAGGACGGCAGCGACGTCATCATCGACGAGCATGGACCGGGCCACTATGTGGGCGAAATGGCGATGGAGACGCGGCTGCGCTCCGCGTCCGTGCGCGCGATGACCGAAGTGCAGGCGTCCGAAGTCTCGCGCGAGCTGGTGCTGGACGACATCAGAAAGCGTCCCGAGCATGCGCTTGAGCTCTTGTTCGAGATGGTTCGTCGCGCGCGCAGCACCACCGAGACGGTGAAGCTCCTGGCGCTCCTCGACACCTACAAGCGCATCGTGTGCCTCATCGAGCAGCTCGCGACCCACCCCGCCGTGCCGGCGGTGATTCCCCAGCCTCCGTCAAACCTGGAAATCGCCCAGCGCGTGGGCAGCAACGAGCATGCCGTCAGCGCGATCATGCAAGACCTCACGGTGGAGGGCTATATCGAGCGCACGCCGCACTCGCTCATCGTGAAGAAGCGCCTGCCGGCGCATTGGTGACGGCGGCGAGGCCGGCAGTCGGCCTCAGCTTTCCTCGATATCGTTGGGCAGAAACCGCGCCAGATCGCTCTGGCGGAAGGCCGCATAGACCTCGCGCGCGACCTGGCCCTTGATGACGACGAGCTTGGCGAAGTCATCGATGTAGAAGTAAAGCCGCCAGGTCGCCACCGGATATTTCATTTCGTGCAGCAGCACGATTGGCCCGGGCTCGGCGAGCACCCCGGCGACTTTGCGGGCCGCCTCCTTCAGCATCGCCTCGACCAGCGCCTCGTCAAACCCGTACTTGAGCGGCAATTCGACGTTGGTCAAGTGGGTGTTGGTCGGTCGCGAGTGAACCGTGAGGCGTGATTTGGCCACGCTGCCGTTGGGCACGATGAGTTCGTCCGCCGTGCGCGTGCGCAGATGGGTCGAGCGCCAGTTGGTGACGAGGACGAAGCCCTGGATGTTGCCGTCGAGCGTGATCCAGTCGCCCGCCCTGTACGGCCGCTCGAAGTTCAGCGCGAGGCCGGCGAAGAGATCGCCCAGCGTGTTTTGCAGCGCCATGCCGAGCACGATGGCCACGATGCCCGACGTCGCGAAGAGGCCGGTGACGGGCTGGTTGAAGACATGGACGGCGATGATCGCGGTCGCCGCGATGTAGATGATGATGTTGATGATGTCGGTGAGGAGCTTCCGCTGGCGGGGCTTGCCATCCGCGCCGCCGCCGAATAGTCGCGACCAGACAAAGAGTTCCAGCGCGGACGTGATGTTCCACGCCAGCGCATACCACCACGCGATGGCGAGCCCGCCGACCAGCCAGCTCGGCAGGACGGTGGAGGGCAGCGTGCCGTCGAACCACGGCACATCCGTCGGGCGGACAATGGCGGTCACGACAATGATCTGCACGCAGATCGAGTAGATGAAATCCTTGGTTTCTCTTTTCACGGAAACGTCCTGAGAGTGCGCGGGCGAGGCATTGTAAGTCACGAATGTCGGGCGCCGCCGTGGACGAGTGGGGCGCGGGCCGAGGGCGGACGAAGACGGTTCGCCATCGGCGCAGTCCCCTGTCTTGGTAATTTAACCAAACGGCTGGTATGATCGCGGCGTCATGCGGACCTCCCGTCGGTTGGAGGTGGGTCCATCGTCGCGCCCCGCGCTTTCGTCATGGTCACCCGATCTCGTCCATCTTCGCGTCTCTCTGCCCTGCCCTCCGCCCTGCACTCCACCCGCGCCAAGGCCCGCGCGCCGGCGACGGTGCTCACCGTGCCCGACGCGCTGGCCGGGCTGCCCGTTCCCGCCTCGACCTGCGAGCGCATTCTCTTCGCCGCCGTGTCGGTGCTGTTCGAGGAGGGTTTCGCATCGTTGACCCAGCAGCGCGTGTGCGAGAAGGCGGGCGTTCGCCAGAGCCATCTCACCTACTACTTTCCGACGCGCAACGATTTGCTGCGCGAAGCCGCCGCGTTCGGTTGCGAGGCCATGTTCAACCAGATCACCCAAGGCATCGACGCGGGCCGGGTCACCCCGGACAACTTGCGCGTCACATTGAACGCCGACATCACCGACCGCCGCTGGGCGCGCTTGATGAATGCGCTCATCGCCGCGTCCGACGAAGACGCGAGCATCAAACCTTGGCTGGCGGCGTTCGACGAGCAGATTCGCTTGAGGCTCCTGACCGATCTCGGCAGGCTGGGCCTCGCGGTGACGCTGGAAGACATCGAGACCCTGCACGCCACGTTTGTCGGTGCCATCCAGATGGATCTCGGCGAAAGCACCGATGCCTCGCTCGGGCGCGCGCAACGCGTCATCGGCCGCGCGCTGGATCGGCTGCTCGTCACTATGCCGCCGACGCGCAAGCGGAAGTCGGCCAAGTCCACCCCGTTGGCCAACGCCCGCAAGCCGGGCAAGCCCGAATAATTTTTCTTCTACTCACAACCTCACTCACCATGAAATCCCTTTCAACCCGCATCCTCTTTGGCGCGCTGCCGGCCCTGGCCGCGCTCCTGATTTCCGCCGCGCTCGCACAGGACAAGAAGGCCGCCGCGCCCGCGAAACCGGCGCTCACCGTCGCCGTCGTCACGCCACTGCAATCCGACCTGCCGGTGACGCTCTCGGCCAACGGCGCCCTCGCCGCCTGGCAGGAGACCCTCATCGGGGCCGAGGTGAATGGTCTGCGTCTCAATGACGTGCGGGTCAATGTCGGCGATGTGGTGAAAGCCGGCCAGGTGCTGGCGAGCTTCATGGCCGACACGGTCGAGACCGAGGTCGCGCAGCAAAAGGCCGCCGTCGCCGAGGCGGAGGCCGCGCGGGACGAAGCCGCCGCCAACGCCGCGCGCGCAAGAAGCCTCGCGGACAGCGGCGCGTTGTCCAAGCAGCAGATCGAGCAATATCTCAACGCCGCGCGCACGGCGGACGCGCGGCTGATGTCGGCGCGCGCCGCGCTCACCGCCGCGAATATTCGCTTGAAGCACACCCAGGTCGTGGCGCCCGACGACGGCGTGATCTCGGCGCGCATGGCGACGCTGGGCGCGGTGGCGCAGCCGGGACAGGAGCTGTTCCGCTTGATCCGCGATGGTCGCCTGGAGTGGCGCGGCGAAGTGGCCGCCGCCGACCTGACCCGGGTGAGACCGGGACAGCGCGTGACGCTGACGCTGCCCGGCAATGGTGTGGCGGGCAAGGCCATGGGCCGCGTGCGCCAGGTCGCGCCCACCATTGACGAGAAGACGCGGAACGGTCTCGTCTACGCCGATCTCATCGAGCGGGGTTCGGCGCGCGCCGGCATGTACGTGAAGGGCGACTTCGAGCTGGGTAGCGCCGGTGCGCTCACCGTGCCGCAGCAGGCGGTGGTCGTGCGCGACGGCTTCAGCTACGTGTTCACTGTCGGCGCTGACAGTCGCGTGACCCGTATCCGGGTGACGACAGGGCGGCGCAACAGCGATCGCGTGGAGATCGTGCAGGGCCTGAAGGCTGATCAGGCGGTGGTGGCCGCCGGTGCGGGTTTTCTGAATGACGGCGATCTGGTGGCGGTGAGTGCCGCGAAACCTGCCGCCGCCAATGCGTCGGCCCCGGCCAAGAAGTAAGACCATGTTCAACGTCTCGAGCTGGTCCATCCGGAATCCGATTCCGTCCATCGTCTTTTTCATCCTGCTCACCTTCGCGGGCCTGGTCACGTTCAGGATGACCGGCATCCAGGATTTCCCCGACATCGAGTTGCCGATGGTGACCATCAGCGCGTCGCTGCCGGGAGCGGCGCCGGCGCAGCTGGAGACGGAAGTCGCGCGCAAGATCGAGAACTCGGTCGCGACGCTGCAGGGGGTGAAGCACATCTACACCAACATCCTCGACGGCACGGCCAACATCATGGTCGAGTTTGTCCTGGAGAAGAACGCATCCGAAGCCACCAACGAGGTGCGCGATGCGGTGAGCCAGGTGCGCGCCGATCTGCCCGCCGACATGCGCGACCCGGTTGTGACCAAGGCGGCCACGACGGGCAAGCCGATCCTCACCTACACGGTCGCCTCGGCGCAGCCGGGAAGGGTGGATGAGGAAGCTGTCTCCTGGTTCATCGACAACGCCGTGACCAAGCGCATGCTGGCTGTGCCCGGCGTGGGCAAGGTGGGACGTCTCGGCGGCGTGACCCGCGAGGTGCAGGTCGTGCTTGACCCGCAGAAGATGCAGGCGCTGGGGGCGACGGCGGCCGATGTGTCGCAGGCGCTTCGGCGCACGCAGCTGGAATCACCCGGCGGCCGCGGTGATGTCGGCGGCGCGGAGCAGGCCGTGCGCACCATTGCCACCGTGGCCAGTGTCGAGGAATTGGCGGGCATGAGCCTCGCGCTGGCCGATGGCCGGCGACTGCGCCTGGATCAGGTCGCCACGGTGAGCGACACCATCGCGGAGCGCCGTGCCGTGGCACTGCTGGATGGCGTGCCGGTGGTGGCGTTCGAGATCACCCGGTCGAAGGGTGCCAGCGAAATCGAAGTGGCCAAGGGCGTGCGCAAGGCCGTCGAGGAACTGCGCACTGCCCATCCGGAAATGCGTTTCGTCGAGGCGCTGGATGGCGTCTGGCCGGTGCAGGAGAACTTCGACGGTTCGATGATCCTGCTTTACGAGGGGGCGATTCTCGCAGTGATCGTGGTGTGGTTCTTCCTGCGCGAGTGGCGCGCCACGCTGGTCTCGGCGGCCGCGCTGCCGCTCTCGGTGATCCCGACCTTCGTCGGCATGTACTACTTCGGCTTCACCCTGAATACCGTGACCCTGCTGGCGCTGGCGCTGGTGGTGGGCATCCTGGTCGATGACGCGATCGTCGAAATCGAAAACATCATGCGCCACATGCGCATGGGCAAGACACCGTTCCAGGCCGCGATGGAGGCGGCCGACGAGATCGGGCTCGCAGTCATCGCCACGACCTTCGCGCTCATTGCGGTCTTCCTGCCCACCGCCTTCATGTCTGGCATCGCCGGCAAGTTTTTCAAGCAGTTCGGCTGGACGGCGGTGTTCGCCATCTTTGCCTCGCTGGTCGTGGCGCGCATGCTGACGCCCATGATGGCGGCGTATCTGCTCAAGGATCGCCCGGTTGCGGAACTGAAGAAAGAAAAGGATGGGCCGCTGATGCAGCGTTACCTCAGGGCGGTCGACTGGTGTGTGCGGCATCGCCATGTCACGGCCATCGGCGCACTCCTGTTCTTTGCGGGTTCGCTCTCGCTGATTCCGTTGTTGCCGACCGGCTTCGTGCCGCCTGCCGATCGCGCCAGCACCCTCATCAATGTCGAGCTGCCGCCCGGCAGCACGTTGAAGGACACGTGGGAGGCGGCCGAGCGCGCACGCCTGGCCGCGCTGCAGGTGCCGGACGTGAAGCACGTGCTGAGTTCCGTGGGTGGCGGGGTGACCGGCGATGTGTTCGCCATCGGCGTGCCGCCCGAGGCGCGCAAGGCAGCGCTGTCGGTCACGCTCACCCGGCGCGAGGAACGCAAGCTGAACCAGCAGGAAGTGGAAGTGAATATTCGCAAGGCGCTGGCCGACCAGCCGGGTGTACGCATCACCGTCGGACCGCAGGATATCGGCGCCAAGATGCAGCTGGTGCTGCAGAGCGAGGATCCGGCCTTGCTGCTGACGACCGCGCGGCAACTGGAACGCGAGCTGCGCACGCTGAAGGATGTGGGCAATGTGACGTCCTCGGCCAGTCTGGTGCGACCGGAAATCGTCATCCGTCCGGACTTTGCCAAAGCGGCGGAACTGGGCGTCAACACGGCCGCCATCGGTGACACGATCCGGGTCGCGACGGCCGGTGACTACGACCAGAATCTCGCCAAGTTCAATCTGGCGGATCGGCAAGTGCCCATCCGGGTGAAGCTGCCGCAGGACGTGCGTGCCGATCTCGATGCCATCCAGCGTCTGCAGGTGCCTGGCCGACAGGGTGGGGTGATGCTTTCCACGGTGGCCGAGGTCAGCGTCAACAGCGGCCCTGCGCAGATCGACCGTCTGGATCGCAGCCGTCAGATCACGTTTGATGTCGAGCTGGGCACGCGCGAACTCGGCCAGGTGTATGCCGAGGCGCTGGCGCTGCCGACGCTGAAGGCGCTGCCGCCTGGCGTGAAGCTGGCTGAGCTGGGCGACACGCAGATGATGGAGGAGCTTTTCGCCAGTTTCGCGCTGGCGATGATCATCGGCGTGCTGTGCATCTACGCCGTGCTGGTGCTGCTGTTTCGCGACTTCCTGCAGCCGATCACCATTCTGGCCGCATTGCCGCTCTCCATCGGTGGTGCCTTCGTGATGCTGCTGCTCACGGGCAAGGCGTTCTCCATGCCCTCGCTCATCGGCCTGCTCATGCTGATGGGTATCTGCACCAAAAATTCGATCCTGCTGGTGGAATACGCCATCGTCGCGCGGCGCGACCACGGTCTCTCGCGGCTGGATGCGTTGATCGATGCCTGCCACAAGCGCGCCCGGCCCATCATCATGACCACGCTGGCCATGGGCTTCGGCATGCTGCCGATCGCACTGGGATTCGGTGCTGATCCAAGCTTCCGCGCGCCGATGGCCATCGCGGTGATCGGCGGTCTGGTGACTTCGACTTTGCTTAGCCTGGTCGTGGTGCCGGCGGTCTACACCTACGTGGATGACGCCGAGGGACTGTTCCTGCGTCTCTGGAACAAGCGGCCGAACTGGATGCGCCAGGCGGACGCGCGCGCGATCTGAACAGGGCGCGCCTTCGCGAATATTCGCGAATATTCGCAATGGCGCGCTGCCGGTCCCGGCTGACGGGGGCTATTTCTTGATCACCTTCCACATGATCACGCCGACGATGCCGAGCGCGATGCCACCCAATTGCATGATGTTGTGAAAGAGCGCGCCGGAGACGCCAGCGAAGGCGAGGATGATGGAGATGGCGAACATCGCGGCACCCAGAGTCGCGATTTTCTCACCCCAGGTCTTGGGCGGTTTGGTGGTCGTGTTGGCTTCGGTCATGATGCAGGTCCCCTGATGATTTGTTGTAGGTATCGCTGCCCTGACCCTTGTGGCGCAGGCATGAAAGATCCGGGCAGGTGTGCGGTGGCATGATATGCCTGTGGTCACGACGGGCAGCACGAAGCGGTCCGTCGCAGTTGCCACAGCCGCCAGTGTGCGCGCTGCCCCACCATTCCGCCACCCTCGTCCATCTTCCCGACTTTTCTCCCTGCGAATACTCGCCATGCCGACACGCCACCCGCTTTGCTCGCTCCTGATTAGCACTCTGCTGCTTTTCCCCCCTTGTGTTGCGGCGCAGTCACCGCTGCAGGTCAAGTCTTTGCCGCATCAGGGCACGATGCCTTATGTCGAGCCCGCTGACGCGAAGGCGGCAGGCGCAGCGCGTGCCGCGTTGCGCATCAACCACGCGATGTATCTCGATCTCCTGGAACTGCCCGCCCCGGCGCGGCGTCAGGATGGGCTGAAGGCGAAGAAGCGTGGCGACAACGATGGCCCGGCGCCCATTTCCGACATCAGCTTTGTGGTGGATCGCTCGGATCAGCGCCTGCTGGCGCTCTCCATCACGGCGGAAGGCTGCGGCGCGTACTGCGAGGGATTCACCCGGAGCTTCGTGTTCGACGCCGGCAGTGGCCGTCAGGTGCGCGCGGGCGACCTGTTCACGCCCGCGGGTGCCGAGGCCGTTGCCGTGCTGCTGGCGCGCCAGCGCGGTGCGCGTATCAAGGCGGAGATCGCGAAGCTGAACGCTGCAGGCAATCCCCAGACAAAGGCGGGCAAGGCGAAGACCGACGACGAGCGCGAAAGCAGCCTTGAAGCGGCAACGATGTTCGAGGGTTGTCTGCCGCTGTACACCGAGGTCGTCCGCGACGAGGCGCCGCTGGATCGGGATGAGCTGCGCATCAAGGGCGCCGGGGTGATGCTCGTGCGCGGCCGCTGCAGCAATCACGCCATGCAGGCGCTGGATTCAATCGGCGAATTCAGGAACGCGCTGGGCGAAAACGAGCTGTCGCCGCATCTGAATGCCTATGGCAAGTATCTGCTCGGCGCCGGGCCGGCCGCGCCGGCGCCTGTGTCACCCTTTGGTCAGGTCGTGTTCGGCAAGGTGGGCACAGCGCCCGTCACCCTGATGCTGCGGGTGCCGTACGGCGCCGACCAGAACCTGGGCGGGCTGTACTTCTACGATCGCTTCCGCAGCCCGATCTCCCTCTTCGGTCCGCGCAAGGACGGGACATGGGAACTGATCGAGGAGGCGCCAGAGGGCAAGGCGGCGCCAGTCATTCGCTTCAGCGTGATTGGAGAACGCATCAGCGGCGAGTGGATCGGCGCGGGAAAACGCCTGCCGTTCGAAGCCGGCCCCTGATCGGGCGCCGCGCCGTCAGCCCCTGCGGGCGAACCACCACATCAATCCACCCGCGATCAGGCCCACTACGCCGGCAAGCGTGGTGAGGGGCGCCAACACGAGCGACCAGGGCAGTGCCTCGATGATGAACGGTGGCGGCTTGGACGTATCGGCAAATTCCAGCCAGATCATTTGGCCGACGATGCCCGCGAGCAGCATCAGGAACGGCAGGGCGATGATGACAGCGGAAAGGATCAGCGTCACCTTGCCGGCCTTGGCCAGGCCAGGTTTGTGCGGCGGAGCGGGAGCTTGCGTGGCGTCTGTCGGCATGAGGTGTCCTCGGGTTGTGGGTGATCAGCGCGGAACCGGGGCTTCGACCTTCTGGCCGTGCGCGCGTTTCCACGGATAGAAAGCCTCGCGGCGAAGGAACATGAGGAAGCGTTTCGCTTCCTGATCGGGGTGCTTCATGAGCAGATGCTCGATGCCTGCTTCGTTCAGCACGAACAGTTTTGTGTTTTCCAGAGGCCGGCGCTGGCTTGCGGGGAAGAGGCGTGTCAGGGTGTCACTGCGAATATTCGCAGCCTGCAGGATGTCCCGCTCGTAGAACCACAGCGCCCCGTCAAACTCGATGGCGCGCAGCTCGTGCGGGCCATAGGCGTAGTGGACACCATTGAGATCGGCCCACTCGGCCGCGCGTTTGGCCTGGGCCAGTTTTTCGACGCCGTTGATCAGGAGCCGTGCCGCGACCCAGCCGAATACCGGAACAACAAGCATGACACCCGCGACCGCGTTGCCACCCACCGAAAAGCCTTTCCACGCGACGAAGCCCACGACCGCAAGCAAGGCGATGTACAGCGGCCACCAGTTGATCCCATCGCGGGGCGGCTTCATGGTTTGCTAGACACCCTTTGATCCATCGCGGCGTCGCAGCCCGCTCATCCTTCGATGCCTCGGGACGAACGGGTCGGACGTGTCGTGAGCGCTCAAGGACGCATCAGTTCATCGCCAACTTCTTGGCCTGATACTTCTCGCCCGCTTCCAGCTTCACCTTCAACTGATTCTGCTTCGGTGGCAGCGGGCAGGTGGTGAATTCGCTGAACGCGCAGGGCGGGTTGTAGACCTTGTTGAAATCGATGGTGACCGGGCCGCCGGACTTGCGCACGGCCTCGGGCCACTCGACGTACAGGAAGCGGCCGGAGTTGTAGGTGCCTTTGCCGGCGGTCTGGTCTTTCAGGATGATGAAGAGCTCCTTGTCGCCGGGCTCGGCCACGGTGTCGAGGCGCATCGTCTGGCCGTTCAACTCGAACTCGAGATAGCCGGGTGACGGCGAGTCATGCAGCTCGTCGATGATATCGACGATGGTGATGGTCTTGCCGGGCGGATAAGGCACGAAGCGCGCCGCCACTTTCACCGCGCGGTTCACGTCATACCAGGTGCGTCCGGCGAACTGCTTTCTCACCTCGCTCTCGTTGTCCGCGAGGCGGAGCACGTAGGTGCCTTTGCGTTCGATGACATGAAAGGCCATGCGGCCGAGTGTCACCCAGTCGCGGTTCGAGGAGTCGGTGAGCAACACCCGCTCGCCCTTGAACTCGCCTTCCTTGCCTTTCATGGTGATGCCGTCGGCGAGCTTCAGCACGATCATCTTGCCGTCGACGATGACCTGGCCCAGCTTGTCAGGGCCGACCCCTTTGGGCAGCAGAATGTCATTGCCGGACGCGGCGCCGATGGTGTTCACGCCAGGCTTCATCACGTAGCGGCCCGCAAGGGTGAGCCAGCCATTGTCGCGCTTGAGACTCTTCTCGACCGTGGCGCGCCAGTCTTCGATGGATTTCACGTAGGCGGCGTCCGCAAACGCGAGGCTGGGCGCCAGCAGGGCGGCGGAGAGTGCGGCGGAAAGGAAAAGTTGTTTCATGGCGTGTCTCGATCAGGAAAGTCAACGATGAGTCGAAGTGTACCGCCGGACCTTGCTACGCGGTGCGCTGAATCCGCCCCGCCACCTGTTCCGGCGAAATCTCGTTCATGCACAGGAAGTGCCCTAACGGGCACTCGCGCTGGAAGCACGGACTGCAGGAAAGTCGCAGTTCGTCCTTCAGCCAGATTACACCGGCGCGCGGCGACAGCGGGGGGGTGAAGTTGGGGCTGGACGAGCCGTACAGCGCGGTCACTGGCGCCCCGACCGCGCAGGCGATGTGCATCAAGCCTGAATCATTGGTGACGACATGGGCAGCCAGCGACAAGAGGTCGATGGCCTCCTCGATGGAGGTCTGGCCAGCCAGGTCGATGCAGACGCCGCCCGACAGATCGCGCACCGATTGGGTGATCTCGCGGTCTTTGCCCGAACCGAACAGCCAGACCTGGAAGCCCTGTGAGTGCAATTGACCCGCCAGAGCCGCGAAGTGCGAAGCCGGCCAGCGTTTGGCCGGCCCATATTCGGCGGCGGGACAGAACGCAACGACAGGGCGGTCCAGGTTCAGGCCCAGACGCGTCAAGGCTGCGTTGCGAATATTCGCATCGACCCGCAAGGCCGGATTCGGCAATGGCTTGGGCGGCATCACGCCAGTCGCCTCCGCCAACGCCGCGAAGCGCTCCGCCATGGTGGGCAGTGCCGATTCATCCAGATCGCGGCAATCGTTCAAGAGCTTGCCGCGCTTTTCGCCGCGCCAGCCGACGCGGGTGCGAATATTCGCGAACCACGGCACCAGCGCCGACTTGAATGAGTTGGGCAGGACGTAGGCGGTGTCGTATTCGTTCTTCGCCAGCGTGAGCCCGAGCTTCCGCCGGCCCATGAGACGGATGTCGCCATGGCCGAACGGGCTCTCGATGGTGTCGGCCACTTCGGCCATGCGGCGATAGACGGCCAGCGTCCAGGGTGGCGCCAGCACGTCGATGGGGATGTCCGGTGCCTGCGCCTTCAGCCGCATGAGCATGGGCTGCGAAAGCACGGCGTCGCCGATCCAGGCGGGGGCAACGATCAGGGTGCGAGGCATGGGGGGAAAAATCGATTCACCACGAAGCTCACGAAGCGCACGAAGAGAATCCCAAGAGGGCCTTTAGAGTTCTTCGTGATCTTCGCAAGCTTCGTGGTTCACGCCCTTGTCGTGGTCAGTGCCCAGCTTTCACCGGCCCCGACAACGCGTACTCGGTGCCGCAGTAGGGACACTTCGCCGCGCCCGTCGCCTCGATGGGCAGAAACACGCGCGGGTGCGTGTTCCACAACTTCTGCTGTGGCATCGGGCAATGCAGCGGCAGGTCTGCCGCTGTCACCGTCACTTGCTTCTGGTTGAGTTCGGGCGAGTGCGCCATGATTGCCTCAAGCGACTGGCGTGAGCCAATGGTGATATTTCTTGTTGCGGCCGTAGACGATGTCGAAGAACGCGGTCTGGATTTTCTCGGTGATGGGGCCGCGCTTGCCTTCGCCGATGATGCGGCCGTCCAGCTCGCGTATGGGGGTCACTTCGGCGGCGGTGCCGGTGAAGAACGCCTCATCGCAGATGTAGATGTCATCGCGGGTGAGACGGCACTTCTCGACTTCGATGCCAAGCTCGGCGCAGATTAGCTGAATCGATCGCCAGGTGATGCCGTCCAGCGCGCTGGTGAGTTCGGGCGTGTAGAGCTTGCCGGCCTTGATCACGAAAATGTTCTCGCCGGAGCCTTCGGCCACGAAGCCATCGGTATCGAGCAGGAGACCTTCATCGTACCCATGCGACGTGGCTTCGAGGTTCGCCAGAATCGAGTTGGCGTAGGTGGAAGCCACCTTGGCGCGGGGCATGGTCACGTTGACGTGATGGCGAGCGTAGGAGGAGGTCTTCACGCGGATGCCCTTGTTCAACCCGTCTTCACCCAGATAAGCGCCCCAGGGCCATGCGGCGATGGCGATGTGGGTCTTGGCGCCGATGGGCGACACGCCCATTTTCTCGGAGCCGTAAAAGGCGAGCGGGCGCAGATACGCGCTCTCCAGCTTGTTGGCGCGCACCACTTCGCGCTGCGCCTCCATGATGGTTGCCTTGTCGTAGGGCATGGCCATCATGTAGATCTTGGCCGAGTTGAACAGGCGGTCGGTGTGTTCCTTCAGCCGGAAAATGGCCGTGCCGATTTCTGATTTGTACGCGCGGACACCCTCGAACACGGCCAGGCCGTAGTGCAGCGAGTGGGTCAGGACGTGGGTGTTGGCTTCTCTCCAGGGAACGAGTTTCCCGTCGTACCAAATGAAGCCGTCGCGGTCGGCCATCGACATTGTGTGTCTCCAGTGAGCGAGTGAAGTAGAGGAATCTCGGATTTTAGCTGATGTCGGCGGAATGCCCTTGAGCGGGTTTGGTTTGAGGGGCTGACGATTGTGGTTAGAATGTGGCTCAGGAGATGCCCGTCGTGTCCGTCAGGTCAATTGCGCGGCGGTCTGCGAGACGACAGGAACAACAAGGACCCGTAGCAGTCGACCGAGAAGCGCCGCCGTTCCCATGCGTTCCGCCCCCTTATCCAAAGCCACCCTCTCGCCCGACGCTCTCGGCGGCAGCCGAGGCACGGCCCTGACGCCCGAAGAGAAGCTCTCCGGCGACATGCTGATGTTCAGCACGGGCCTCATGGTGTTCGCCTCGGTCCTCTGGCTCGCCATCTACTGGAGCATGGGCCAGCGTTTCTCGACCATGGTGCCGCTGGTGTTCCAGCTGCTCTCCGCAGGCAACATGTTCCTGTACTACCGTTCGCGGAAGATCGAGGTGTTCTGCCTCCTGCAGCTCTCGCTGTTCCTGTTCACGCCGTTCATCCTGCAGTGGTCCATCGGCAATTTCGTCAACGCGTCCGGCGTGAGCCTGTGGGCGCTGCTCGCCCCGGTGGGTGCGATCGTGGTGATGGGCACCAAGGAGTCGGTGCCGTGGTTCATCGCCTATCTCTTCATGCAGACCATGTCGGGCATGTTCGATTACGTGCTGGAGTGGGACCCGCGCAAGATCGATCCCCAGACCGTGGCGGTGTTTTTCGCCCTGAATTTCATCTCGATTTCCGCGATGGTGTACCTGCTGCTCTGGTATTTCTCGCGCGAAAAGGCCAAGCTCGCCGCCCAGGTCGATCAGCAAAAGCGCTCCATCGAGATGGAGCGAGAGCTCTCCGACCGGCTGCTTCTGAACATCTTGCCCGCACCCATCGCGGAGCGGCTGAAGCGGCAGGAGACCAACATCGCCGACGGCTATCCGGACGTCACCGTGATGTTCGCCGACATCGTCAACTTCACCCATCTTTCGGAGGAAATGTCGCCCAACGAGACGGTGCATCTTCTGAACGACATTTTCTCCGAGTTCGATTCGCTGGCCGAGCGCCGCGGGCTGGAAAAGATCAAGACCATCGGCGATGCCTACATGGTCGCTTCGGGGCTGTCGAACAAGGGCGACATGTACGTCGATGCCACGATCGAGCTTGCGCAGGAGATGCAGCGTTATGTCGGCAAGCGCATCGCGCCCAACGGCGAGTCGCTCCGGCTGCGGATCGGCATCGCCACCGGGCCCGTGGTGGCCGGCGTCATCGGCAAGCGCAAGTTCAGCTACGACCTCTGGGGCGACACCGTCAATGTGGCGAGCCGTCTCACCAACGAGGCGCAACCCGGGCAGATTTGCGTCGACACCACGACCTATCGCCGCCTGCACAATCGCTTCGATTTCAGCGAGGGTTCGCAGATTCCGGTGAAGGGCAAGGGCGTGCTGCAGGTGTTCTCGCTGATCGGGCGCATTGAATCGTGATGTTGGCGCGCTGAGCGCCGGCGACTTCCAGCGATGGGCGTGACGCGGGCGGTTGCGAATATTCGCACCGCTTCACGCCACCCGTCATCGCGACGCGTCACGTCGCTTTTCCGCGACCCGGCGCGAACACCGCTTTCCACAACGCGCGCACGGCGGCGCGTTCCGTCACGAGCTCCGCTTCATCGATCAATGTCTTGGCCTCGTTGTTGTTGCGCGCCAAATGCTGGCGTGCGCGGAAGGCGAGATAGGCGTCCGCCGCCGCGCGCGCCAGTGCCTGATCAATGAGACCGAGTTCGCCCGCCAGCGCCAGCAGGTTGAAGTTGCCGGCGTTGCGGGTCATGGACGCATGGCGATGGGCGTGGCGCAACACCAGGAATTGCACGATGAACTCGAGATCGACGATGCCGCCGTCGGCATGCTTCAAGTCGCAACGTCCGGACGCGTCCGGCGTGCCGGGGTGCTCCGTGCGCATCTTTTCGCGCATGCCCAGCACGTCCGCGCTGAGCGCCTGCGAATCGCGCGGCTCGCCGAGAATCGCGCCGCGGATGGCCTCGAAGCGCTGGGCCAGCGCGGCATCGCCCGCGCAAACGCGGGCGCGGGTCAGGGCCTGGTGTTCCCACGTCCAGGCCCGCGACAATTGGTAGTCGCGAAACGATTCCAACGTCGGCACCATCACGCCCGACTCGCCGTCGGGCCGCAGGCGAAGGTCGGTCTCGTACAGCGCGCCGCCGGTGGTGAGCGCGGTCAGTAGCTGATTCACGCGTTGCGCGAGACGATGGGCGGTCTGGCCGTCCAGTTCATTGTCCCGGCGCTCGTCGCGTATGAACACGAGGTCGAGGTCGGACGCGTAGCCCAGTTCCTTGCTGCCGAGCTTGCCGTAGCCGACGATGGCGAATGCGGGCGGGCCGGCGAGGCCCGCCTCGGCGGGTGCGCGGCGGAGCGCTCGCCAGGCGAGCGCCAGCGCCGTGTCCAGCAGCAGATCGGCCAGCGCCGAAAGCTCGTCGGCCAGCGTCATCACATCCACCGCGCCATCGACATCGGCGATGTTGAGACGCAGCGTGTGGATCTGCTTGAAGTGGCGCAACAGCTCGTAGTGACGCTCGACATCGTCGCTGGCCGCGGCGAGCTCGCGTGAAAGCCACGCGCGTTCAGCGGACCAGTCGGCGCGCGCATCGGCCTTGCGGTTCTTGACCAGTTCGTCCAGCAGGATGGGATGGCGTTGCAACAGGCCGGCCGCCCACGCGCTTTTCGCGGCCAAGCGCGCCGCGCGGCGCAGCACGCCGGGGTTTTCGATGAGGAGCGAGAGGTAGGCATCGCGCCGGTCCACCGCCTCCAGCACGTCGAGGAGTCTCTGGCCCGCGGCAAGGGCTTCGGTTTCCTTCGCGGCGGCGGCGAGTGCCAGCGGAATCAGCCGTTCGAGCTTGCCGCGAGCCTTTTCGGTGAGAAAACGAAAGCGCGCGCTCTGTCGCCAGACCGCGAGACGCCGCACGAGGTCCGAGGAGGTCGCCGGATTGAACCCGGCGCTCGTCAATGCCGCCAGCGCCTCGTCGGGCGCATCGGCGCTGTCCTGCCAGAGCGACGGGAGCAGCGGTGCCGGCCCGCCACTTTCGGCGGCCGACGCCGCGCCGGGCTCCGCGGCGAAGAGATTGTTGAAGGTCTCGGTCACGAAGGCGCGGTGTTGATCAAGCGCTGCGAGGCATTCGACCCAGCTTCCAAAATTCATCGCGGCGGCAATGCGCGTCTGATCGTCGGTTGCGACGGGAAGCGCCTGGGTCTGGGCGTCGTCCAGGTATTGCAGCCGATGTTCCAGATTCCGCAAGAACGCATAGGCCGACTCGAGCTTCTCAACGTGGTCCGGCGCCATCAAGTTGAGCGCGCCGAGTTGCGTGAGCGCATCCCGAGTGGAGCGGGTTTGCAACGCGCGGTCGCGCCCGCCCCGAATGAGCTGCTGCAATTGGGCGATGAACTCCACTTCCCGGATGCCGCCGGCGCCGACTTTGATGTCGTCCAGCCTGTTTCTGCGATTGGCCTCGGTGCGAATATTCGCATGCAGGTCGCGCAGGTCCTGGATCATGCCGTAGTCGTGATACTTGCGATACACGAAGGGGCGCACCAAGTCGTCCAGCGCCGCACTGTCCGCCGCACCCAGCACGCGAGCCTTCAACCACGCGTAGCGCTCCCACGGCCGCGCACTCGTGATGAAGTAGTGCTCCAGGCTATCCAGGCTGGTGACCAGGGGGCCGCTGTCGCCGAATGGCCTCAGCCGCATGTCCACGCGGAACACTCGGCCCTCTGCAGTGACTTCATCCAGCGCGGCAATGACTGCCTTCCCCAGCCGGGCGAAGAATTCGTGATGGCTGATGCAATTGCGGCCGTCGGCGTCGCCTGGCGTCTCGCCGTCATCCGGGTACACGAAGATGAGGTCGATGTCGGACGAGACATTCAGCTCATGGCCGCCCAGCTTGCCCATGCCCACCACCCACAACGGCGCCGGGCCGGCAAGCCCCGCCGGGCGGCCGTGCTTGGTCGCGAGTCGTGCCGTGTGCAAGTCCAGCGCGGCGCCGACGGCGATCTCCGCCAGATCGCTCACCGTGCGCATCACCTCGTCCAACGTGGCGAGTCCGTTGATGTCGCGATGGATGGTGCGGAGCATCACGTTCTGCCGCAGTCGTCTCAGCGCGGTGGCGAGCGCCTCGGGGTCGTCAATGCCGGCAAGCGCCGCCAGCATGGCCTCGCGCGTCCAGGCCGAATCCGCGCCAGCTTCCAGCGCGGCGGCGTGCTCCGGTCGCGCCGCGAGGCTGCGCTCCACGAAGCGTGAGGCGGCTTGGGTGCGCGCGAGTTGTGACGCGAAAGTCATGGGTCGTGAAAGGCTGAGAGTGTGGTGCCGCTGGCGGATGATATTATTTTTGCGCATTCGACCAGCACGCGCCCGGCCCGGTGTTTGAACCCGTGCCGGCAATCCAGGTCAACTCTGGACAACCACAGCACGGCCCGCTCCGCTCCATCCCTTGGCTTCCCCATCGCCTTCCGGTTCCAGTCCCGCTCTCCCCCGTCATCCGATGTCTCGCCGGGTCGCGAAGGCCATCGGTGCGCTACCCCGGTTCTGCTTCAAGGCGGGTCTGGTCATGCTCATGCTGGCCGGCTTCGGTGTGTTGGCGCTCCGCTACTGGTTCCTGCCGGGCGTGGGCCAGTACCGTGACGACGTTGTCGCCCGCGTGTCCGCGGCCACGGGCATGGCCTTCGCCGCCGAGAGCATGGAAGGCGACTGGCAGGGCCTGAGGCCCGTGCTGTCGTTTCGCAATGTGCGGCTCGCGGACAAGCAGGGTGAGGCGGCCGGCCTGGCGCTGCAGTCGCTGCAGGCGTCGCTCTCCTGGTGGGCGTTGTTGCTGGGCGAGATTCGCTTTCATGAAGTTCTGCTGGAAGGCCCGGCCCTGACACTGCACCGGAGCAAGGATGGTTTGATCCGCTTCAATGGCCGGCCGCTCAATCAGCAGACCGCTGAGAAAGACGGCGATTTCGTGCCTTGGCTTTTGCAGCAGCCGAATCTGGCCGTCGTGGACGCGAATCTCGCGTGGAAGGACGATCTCACCGAGGCCCCTGACCTGCTCATCCGTCACCTGGATCTGCGCATTCAGAAGTCCGGCACGCGCCACCGCATCGCGCTCATTGCGCGACCCGACGCGCAGCTCGCGAAGTCGCTCGATGCGCGCGCGGTGCTCACGATCACCCGGCCGGCGGATCGTTGGCAGGTGGAAGGTTCGGTGTATGTCGGCATCGAACAGGCCAGCCTGCAGGAGTTCAGGCGGCATTTTCCCGTTCCCGACGTGGTGCGCAGCGCCAGCGGCAATGCCCGGGCATGGTTTGAGCTGGATGACAAGGCGCCGCGCAAGGTGAAGGCCATCGTCGCCGATTTGAACGCGGTCAACGTCACCGCGCAGTGGTCGAAGGAGACCGCGCCGCTGCAGCTCGCGACCCTCGCCGGACGCACGGAGTACGTGACCGTGCCGGGCGGATTCGAAGTGTCGAGCAAGAGCCTGCAATTGCGCACCAAAGACGGCGTGACGGTGGCGCCGATGGACTTCTCGCTCATGCTGGCCGAGCCGGCGGGCGAGGGACAGCGTGGCGCGTTGTCCGGCAACGGCATCGATTTGAAGGTCATGTCGGCGCTGATCAACTACTTTCCGGTGGGGCGCGAACTGCGCGAGCAGGTGGCGCGCGTGGCGCCGCGCGGCCGCATCCACGACGCCAGCGTGAGCTGGACCGGCCCGCCATCCGCACCTCGGTCTTATGTGGTCAAGGCCCGCGTTGACGGACTCGGGTTGGAGTCGACCGAGATCCAGCCGGGCGTCGAGGCCTTGACCGGGTCAGTGGAAGGCAATGAAAAGGGCGGGCGCTTCACGCTGGCCTCGCCCGGTCTCACGCTGGACATGCCGGCGGTGTTTCGCGCGCCACTCAGGTTCGATCAGGCGCACGGGGCGGGTAGCTGGTTGCGCGCGCAGCAGGACTTCACGCTGAATCTGGCCGGCATCACGCTGGAAAATCCCGACTTCGCCGCCGAGTTCTCCGGCAGTTGGCGCACCGGCGGCAAGGGGCAGGGCGGCAAGCCCGGCGTTGCTGCGCTCACGGCTGACATCAAGCGGGCAAACATGGCGCGACTCTCGGACTATTTTCCCAACCAGATTCCGGTGACGCGTAGCTGGATCGAGAAGGCCATCCCGGTCGGCAGGCTGACGGCCGCCCAGGTGGTGGTGAAGGGCGACCTCCACGAATTCCCGTTCGTGGAGGGTGCGCCGGGCGAATTCCGCATCGAGGCCAAGGTCGAGGATGCACGGCTCCGTTTTCGCGACGACTGGCCCGCCATCGACAATATCCGCGCGACCTATCGAATGTTGGGCTCGCGCATCACGGTGGATGCCGAGCGGGCGATGATCTTCCAGTCGAAGGTGGGCGCCACACGAGTGGAGATCGACGATGTGAGAAGCTGGGTGCCGATGCTGACCCTGAAGGGCAGCGCGCTGGCGTCCGCGCAGGATGCCGCGCGCTATCTCCGGGAAAGCCCGCTGAGGGACGGTGTCGGCCGGATCACGCGCGTGCTCAGCTTTGACGGGCCGGGCAAGCTGGACCTGGCGATCAACATTCCGTTGTCCAAGGCGTATCAGGATGGGAGGCCGGCGCCACCGGGCAAAGTGCGGGGCCAGTTCACCTTCAACGGTGTCACCGTGCGCCCAACCATCGGCCAGGCGGTGACCGAGGTGACCGGGGCGCTGCAGTTCACCGAGCGCAGCGTGACCGGACCTGACTTGACGGGCACGGCGTTCGGCCAGCCACTGGCTATCGACATTTCAAGCGACGAGACGACAGGCATTCTGACCACGTTGGCCGGCCGCGCTGACGTGACGGCGGTGAACGACTATCTGCCCTTTCGCCTGCCGGCCCAGGTGAGCGGCGCCGCTGATTGGCGCGGACGCATCAACGTGCTGGATGGCGATGTCACCATGCACTTCACCTCCGCGCTCGCCGGAGTCACGTCGCGCCTTCCGCACCCGCTTTCCAAGCGCGAGAACGACTCACTGGACTTGGGCGTGACTTTCACCCATCTCGGGCGCAGCAACGAGCGGATTGATCTCACCCTGGCAAACGTGCTGTACGGGACGATGTCCCGCCGCTTCAATCCCGAGAGCGGGGAGGCGAGTCTTGCGGGTGGCATTTTCAGCATCGGCGAGCCGGTCGGCGACCGCGCGATCCCCGAGGGACTTTGGTTGGTGGGCAAATCACGCGAGTTCGATCTGGACCAATGGCGCGCGGCAATGGCCACCCCCGATTGGCTGGGCGGCGCCGCGGCGAGTGCCGCCACGGCAACGGTCTCGCCCTGGACCGGCTTTGATCTCACCGCCGATCGCCTCACCGTCTATGGGCGCGACTTGGCGCAGGCCAACGTCAAAGGCCGGCGCGCGGGTGAAGACTGGCGCGTCACCCTGGCGAGCAATGAGGTCGCCGGCGACGCCACCTGGCGCCCCGGCGCTGCCGACGGGCGTGGATTCGTGCGTGCGCGACTCACCAACCTCGTGTTGAATCGCGAAACCCCGCGCGCGCCGCAGTCCGGCGAGAGTCCGCAGCCGCGCGCGAACGTGCCAGACATCGAGTATCCAGCGCTCGACATCACGGCCGACAAGTTCACCTTCCACGGCTACACGCTGGGGAAGATGCAACTGCGCGCCGACCACGCCGGCCGCGATTGGAAGATTGATCAGCTGAAGATCGAGGCGGATGGCGCCACGCTTGATGCGAGCGGCCGCTGGAAGCGGGACGGCGCTTCGAGAAGCGAATTCCAGGGCAAACTCGATGCGAAGAATCTGAACGGTCTCTTGCGAATATTCGGACAGGGCGAATCCATCCGCCGAGGCGCGGGCCAAGCCGAAGCGGCCCTCTCGTGGCCGGGTAGCCCCATCGACTTCACTTTCACCAAGCTTTCCGGCGATCTCAAAGTTGAGGCGCAGCGCGGTGAATTCGCCAAGATCGAGCCGGGTGCGGCGCGCCTGCTCGGTCTGATCTCGCTGCAATCCATCCCGCGCCGCATCACGCTGGACTTTCGCGATCTTTTTTCCGATGGCTTCGCATTCAACCGCATGGGCGGAAACTTCCGGATCGAAAGCGGCGTGATGCGCACGACAAACTATGAAATCGCGGGCCCCTCGGCGTTTGTGACCATGCAAGGCGAGATCTCGCTCCCCAATGAGACGCAGAGTCTCAAGCTCACTGTCATCCCGTCACTGGGCGAAGGCGTTTCGATCATCACCACGCTCATCGGCGGCCCGGTCGTGGGATTGACCACGCTCCTCGCACAGAAGCTGTTACAGGATCCGGTCGGCCGCGCGCTGGGCTACGAATACAATGTCACGGGCAAGTGGGACAACCCCGACGTGGCGCGAGTGGGCAGCCAGCCGCCGGCAACACCCCCCGCGCCATCGAAAGCCGCCCCCCGAGCCTCGAATCTCGCGACCCAGTCATGATCATCACCCGGAACAGCACCCCTGAAGCGCTCCGCGACATGGCGGCGGCCACGCAGTCATTCTTCCGCGTGGCCGCGATCCAGATGGCGTCCGGCCCGCATGTCACGGCCAATCTTCAGGAGGCCGGGCGCTTGATCGAGCTCGCGGCGGCGTCGGGCGCGCGCCTCGTGGCGTTGCCAGAGTACTTCGGCATCATGGGTATCAAGGATACGGACAAGGTTGCCGCCCGCGAGAAGCTCGGTGACGGGCCCATCCAGAATTTCCTTGCCGAGACGGCGAACAAGCATGGCATCTGGATCGTCGGCGGCACGGCGCCCTTGGAGTCTTCCCGGCCGGACAAGGTGCGTAACGCATGCCTCGTGTACGACAAGACCGGTGCCCAGGTCGCCCGCTATGACAAGGTTCATCTGTTCAATCTGAGTCTCGGGCAGGAGAACTACGCTGAAGAGCGCACCATCGAGCCGGGAGACCGCGTCGTCACCGTCGACTCGCCCTTTGGCAAGCTGGGCCTGTCGGTGTGCTACGACTTGCGCTTTCCCGAGCTCTATCGCGCGATGGGCGATGTGGACATCCTTTTCGTGCCGTCGGCCTTCACCGCGACCACGGGCAAGGCGCACTGGGAGCCGCTTATCCGCGCCCGCGCCATCGAAAATCTCGCCTATGTCGTGGCGCCCGCCCAGGGCGGCTATCACGTCAACGGCCGCGAAACACACGGTGACACGATGATTGTCGATCCGTGGGGTGTGATTCTGGATCGGCTGCCGCGCGGGTCCGGCGTGGTGGTGGCCGGCGTCAATCCCGGCTACCTGCGCACCATTCGGCAGAGTTTGCCCGCCCTCTCGCACCGAACCAAGCTGGGCTGATCAGCGGTCGAAAGCGCGGCGCGCGCCGAAGTGCGAATATTCGCCACCGCAGACATTGCTCAACGTCCTCCCTCAGGATATCCATGAACACTGAAACACTCCACATCGCCCAAGACATGCTGCTGGGGCCTGCCGGCCTGGACAACGGTGCGCTCGATCGCGCGTTCGGCACCATCCTCGCGCACCGGGCCGACGCCGCCGACCTTTACTTTCAGCACGCGCGCTCTGAAAGCTGGTCGCTTGAAGAGGGTCGGGTCAAGGCAGGCAGCTTTTCCATTGACCAGGGCGTGGGTGTGCGCGTGCTGTCGGGCGAAAAGACCGCGTTCGCGTATTCCGACGACATCAACTACGCCGCGCTGGACGCCGCCGCGCAGGCCACGCGGTCCATCGCCGCGACGGGCGGCCAGGGCGGCCACCCCGCGCGCCGACAAGCGGTGCCGCATGCGCTCTACGCGGCGCATGACCCCGTGAGCGGCATGGGTGATGCGGAAAAAGTGCGCATCCTCGAAACACTGGAGAAATACGCGCGCGCCGCGGACTCGCGCGTTTCGCAGGTGATGGGACGGCTCTCCGGCGAATACGAGGTGGTGTTCGTCGCGCGAAGCGATGGCACACAAGCGGCCGATGTGCGACCCCTGGTTCATCTGTCCCTCACCGTGATTGCGGAGCAGGACGGCCGACGTGAGCAAGGCCACGTTGGCGGCGGCGGGCGCAGCGACTACGGCTTCTTCACCGAGGCGCTGTTGAAGCAGTACGCCGAGGAGGCCGTGCGCCAGGCCGTGACCAATCTCGATGCGCGACCGGCACCCGCCGGCGTCATGCCCGTGGTGCTCGGCCCCGGCTGGCCCGGTGTGCTGCTGCACGAAGCCGTGGGGCACAGCCTGGAAGGTGACTTCAATCGCAAGGGCAGCTCGGTGTTCACCGGGCGCATTGGCGAGCGCGTCGCGGCGCCGGGGGTCACGGTGATCGACGACGGCACGCTGCCCGGACGGCGCGGCTCGCTCAATGTCGACGACGAGGGCAATCCCACGCAACGCAACGTGTTGATCGAGGACGGCGTGCTGAAGCGCTATCTGCAGGACACGCTGAACGCGCGACTCATGAACGTGCCGGTGACCGGCAACGGCCGACGCGAATCATTCGCTCACATCCCCATGCCGCGCATGACCAACACCTTCATGCTGGGTGGATCGCACAAGAAGGACGAGATCATCGCGTCGGTGAAGCGCGGTCTTTATGCCGTCAACTTCGGGGGCGGCCAAGTCGACACGACCAGCGGCAAGTTTGTGTTCGCCGCCACAGAGGCGTACATGATCGAAGACGGAAAGATCACCCATCCCGTGGTGGGTGCCACACTCATCGGCAATGGCATCGAGGCGCTGAAGCACGTCACGATGATTGGCGACGATCTCGAGCTGGATGGCGGCATCGGCGTGTGCGGCAAGGAGGGGCAGAGCGTGCCGGTGGGAGTGGGACAGCCGACGCTGCGCATCGAGGGGTTGACTGTGGGGGGTACGGCCTGAGCACGGCTCTCGCCGTCCGGCAGAGTGCGTGTTCTGCTGGAATGACGTCACTTTGCTAGAGTTCGCCCCATGAATCCGGAAGACTACACGGCTGATCGGCCAATCACGGTTACGCAGCCTTCGTTGCCGCCGCTCGCCGAGTTTTTGCCTTACCTCGAGCAGATTTGGGCGTCGCGCATCCTTACAAACGGCGGGCCGATGCATCAAAGGCTGGAGTCCGCGCTGGCCGAGTATCTTGGCGTTTCCCATGTCGCGCTGTTTTGCAACGGCACCATCGCGCTCGTGACCGCGCTGAAGGCGCTGGGGATACAGGGTGAGGTGGTGACGACACCCTTCACCTTCGTCGCGACAGCACATGCCTTGCAGTGGAATGGCGTGAGGCCGGTCTTCGTTGATATTGATCCGCGCACCTGCAACATGCGCGCCGATCTCATCGAGGGCGCCATCACCGGAGAAACGCGGGCGATCCTGCCCGTGCATTGCTATGGCTACCCGTGTGATGTGGATGGCATTGACGCCATCGCGTCCCGTCACGGCTTGCCCGTGATTTACGACGCTGCCCACACCTTTGGTGTGACGCATCGCGGCGTCAGCCTCTCGGCCGCCGGTGACATCGCGATGTTGAGTTTTCATGCGACCAAGGTTTTCAGTACGTTCGAAGGCGGCGCACTGGTCATTCACGATGCCGGCCTCAAGTCGCGCGTGGAGCGACTGAGGAATTTCGGCTTCGCCGACGAAACCGTGGTCGATGCGGTCGGCATAAACGGCAAGATGAGTGAAATTCAGGCCGCGTTCGGTTTGCTGCAACTGTCCAAAGTGCGGGAAAACATCGAGCGGAATCTTCGCATCGCGGCGCAGTACAGCCAGGGACTCGCCGGTGTACGGGGCGTGTCGCACTTGCCGCAGCCAGCGGAAAGTGTAGGCAACGGATCCTACTATCCGATCCGGGTAGGCCCCGATTATCCGATGCGTCGCGACCAGCTCTACGAGCGGCTCAGGCAAGCCGGCATTCGCACCCGTCGCTACTTCTACCCACTTGTCAGCGAAATGCCCATGTACCGCTCACTCCCCTCGGCGGATCCCGCACGCCTGCCCAATGCGCATCGCGTGGCAGAGGAAATTCTCTGCTTGCCCATTTATCCGGCGCTCTCCACGGATGTGGTGACGCGCATTGTTGAAATCATTCAGTCTCCTTGATCTGACATGGAAGAATTGCTATTGATCGTCGCAAAGTGCCTCAGACTGCCCCGTGACTCAGTGGGCATGGACCTCACCATGGCGTCCACCGGAAAGTGGGATTCGCTGGCTCACATGGATCTCATTCTGGCGATTGAAGAGCGATATCAAATCCAGCTGGATGGAGATGAAATCGCCGACCTGACCTCAGTCTCCGCCATCGCCCGGTTGCTTCGCGGCAAAGGGCTTCTCGAGCAATGAATCCGACCGGCGCGGTTGCCATTGTCACGGGCGCGGGCGGACATCTGGGCAGAGGCATCGCAGCAGGTCTCTTTGAAGCGGGCTGCAAGGTCTTTGGCTGGGACGTGCTTCCCAGCGGCGACGATGCCGTGAAGTCGATCCGGCAAGTCGATGTCGCAGATCCGGTTCAGGTCGATGAGGCCATCGCCGCGCTCAAGCAAGAAGTAGATCAGGTGGACATTTTGATCAATGCGGCGGGCAAGATCGCGAGCGCACCGCTCCTCAATCTTCTCGACCGCGCTGATCCCCGACATCCGCTCCCGCTTTGGGATGATGCGCTTCGGGCCAATCTCACTTCAACGTTCGTCGCCAGCCGAGCTGTCGCCGCATGGATGGCAGCCCGGCGTACGAAGGGAGTGATCGTGAACATCAGTTCCATCGCGGCCCAAGGCAATGCGGGCCAGAGCGTGTACGCCGCTGCAAAGGCGGGGGTTGAGTCCCTCACGGTGACCTGGGCCAAAGAGTTGGGGGCGCTGGGCATTCGTGTTGTGGCCGTAGCACCGGGGTTCATCGACACACCGTCGACGCATGGGGCCCTGTCGTCGGCCCGGATCGAGGATGTCGTGCAGCGTACGCCGCTTCGCAGGCTCGGGAGCACCGAATCTGTAGTTGATGCCGTGCTCCATGCCGTGAGGAACGACTTTTTGACCGGCACGACGATCAGGCTGGATGGTGGGCTGCGCATTTAGCGCGGCAGTGGCGCAACCGGACCTCTGCCACTGCCGCTGCTGATTACTCCGCCATGCCCGTACTGGATGCCCTAAGTGCTTTCCGGTCCACCTTGCCGTTCGCGTTCTTCGGGAGTTGCGGAAGCAACTGAATGGATGCGGGGAGCATGTAAGCAGGAAGTTTCTGTTCAAGTTGTTCGCCTAACGCCTGCGAGCTTACAGAAGTCGAAGCGCCAGTCGCGACAAAGGCGACGATGCGCCCGGAGGTCGCGGACGCCTTCACGTAAATCGTCGCGGCCTGGATGACGCCAGGCAGCGCGGCGAGGGCGGCATCGATTTCCTCAAGTTCAATGCGATAGCCTTGATGCTTGATCTGGTTGTCCTTGCGTCCGACAAACCAGAAGTCGCCCTGCTCGTCTTGCCTGACCAGATCGCCGGTCCGATACATGCGTCCGGAAGGGGTGCAACCTTCGGGCGACTGCTGAAAGGCAAGTTCGGTCCGCTCGGGATCATTGATGTATCCCAATCCAACCTGTCCGCCCAGCAGGCAAAGTTCGCCTGCGGCACCCCTTGCAACCGGCTCATCCGCGTCGCCAAGAACAAGAAACTCGAAGTCCCGAGTGAGTTTGCCTAGTTTGGGCAAGCCTTCCGGCGAGGCGAAATCCCCAGCGGAAATCATGTCGGCCGAACAGATGCACGTGCATTCGGTCGGCCCGTACACGTTCACAAGGCGACAGCGGTGGCCAAACAGGTCAAACAAGCGCTTCAATTCGGACTTCGGAAAGCCTTCGCCACCGAAAATGATGCGACGCATCACAGGCCATGTGCCTGGGCCGAGCTGACGCATGGACTGCAGGTAGATGAGCAAGGATGGCACGGAGAACCAGATGGTTGCGCCTGCGGACTGCACCGCCTTCACCAACGGTCCCGGCTGTTTCACCAACTCGCGGGGCAGGGCAACCAGGCCGGCGCCGTTGAAAAGCGCCGCGTAGAAGTCGAAGACCGAGTTGTCGAAGTACATCGGATTGACATTGGTGATCACATCCGCATGCCCGATCTCGAACTCATCACGCGCCCAATCCACGAAGCGATGCACGCTGGCGTGGGAGATCATCGCGCCCTTTGGCACGCCCGTGGAACCTGAAGTGAACATCAGATAGGCCGGCAGCTTCGACAATTCTTCCGGTGTCAAGAACTGAAATTCTGGCCGATAGTCGCCGGGGCTGATGTCGGCAAGACTGACAATGGGCGTGCTCACGGTCGCCTTCGAAATCAGGCTGTCATCGTCGCGCAGGATGAACCTCGCGCGCGCCGAGTTGAGAATGTGAGCCATGCGCTCGGCAGGAATCTGGTCGTCGAGATTGACGTAAGGAGCGCCCAGTTTCAACCCGGCAAGCATCGCGGCGTAGCCGTCCGCGCTCTTGTTGTGAGCCAACGCGATCACGTCGCCCGGGCCGACACCCTTTCTGTGGAGAAATGACGCGATGTCGTCGGACCGTCGGTCGAGATCGGCGTAGGAAACAGTTGTCCCACTCGGCAGATGCAGGGCAGGGAGGCTGGGAATGGACGAGGCGAGCGCGGTGAAGCGTCGGCCGAGCGAACAGGGATGCCCCATGGGTCAGCGGAGTTTGGAAATGCGTAGAAACTGGTCGCTCGTGAGGCGTATCGGCTCCGAGTCTCTTTCGATCACGACAGCCTTATGAGGGAGATTTCTTGTTGTCAGGGTTCGCGCACCGAGCAGGCACTCTTCACCAATTTCCACTTCATTGCCGATGGTCGCGTTCAGCGCCACGAAACATCGCGCGCCGACTTGCGCTCCGCCACCGATCGCGGATCCGGCGGCGATCCAGGCATGATCACCGACCGTTGCATGGTGACCGACGATGGCGTTGCTCCAAACATAGACGCCCTCCCCAAGTGTCGCGCCTGGCTCGATCGAGGCGCCATCCGCGATGAAGCAGTTCTCGCCACAGGTAAGGGACGGTCCTGGCCATGAGTGGGCGCTGATGACGGAAATGAGCGTATAGCCCTTGGCGCGCGCCGCCGCCATGATCTCAGCGCGGAGTTGATTCATTCGGTGATAGCCAACGGCGACATGCAGGCCATGCGATGTTGGAGGAAATTTCGCTTCAATGTCCTCGAATGGCACGATCGGTGCGCCGAGGAAGTGATCCGCCTTGATTTGATCTCGATGAATGGCGAACGCGGCAATGTGGCACTTGCCCTCCTGCCGAACATGGCCGGCGATGACTTCGGCGATCTTGCCCGCGCCGAATATGACGATTGATTCCATGCGCCCTGAGTGTCCTTCTGATTGTCCTTGAACATCTGATGGCTGGGGGCAGCGGCCGCATGAATGACTTCGCGCGACTGTGGCCGAGCCGGCCTGATGCAGGCGTTAATAGTAGAATACTGTCGTGTCGCTGCCAAATTCCTCACCCGCTATCGCCGCACACTCGCGCGGCATTCTCGTCTTCCCCGTACTGCCGGAAATGAGCCTGGATGAGCCAGCGTTGGCGCTCGGACCAAATGGGAGGCTCGTCCTCGCGAGTTCGGGATTGGACCATTATCGCTGTGCGCAAGGTGTATTGCCCGTGCGCAGGCTCCCCAACATTCATGACCCAGAGTTCGTTGATGCGCTTTTGGGGTTGATTGATGAGTGCGGAATCGATCGTGTCTATTGTCCCGTCACCAGCGTATACGCCGCTGTAGGGCGAATTGTTTCTTCCAGGGCCCCCGGCGTCAGCATGGTGGGCGATTCTCCTCACCAGCGTGTCCTGTCCCGGCAGCATCATGTACGGTTGCGCGCCGTTGCCCTGCGGTTGGCGGCGCGCCAACTGGCTGGCAACGAAACGGACGTCATTGATTCTGTGGATGCAACGGCGTTGCTGACGTTGACCACGCCAGTCTATGGCGAAAGCAACGATTCGAAATTCGCCGGCTTCGCTGTTGCAATGCGTACGGCGCCGCAGGGTGATGTCGTCGAAGTTGGTGCATTGATGGGCAAGTCGGCCTTGGCGCTGGGATTTCTCGCCGAGCGATTCAATGTTGGGCCTGTTCTTGCCGTTGATCCATGGCGCACAGAGGCCGCCGTTCAACACGATTCGCCGGAGTTGATCAAGCAGCTTGCCGGGGCTTGGGATTTGGATGAGGTCCACCAGGTATTCACCGAGAACGTGGCCATGCTGCCCAAGGGGCGTATTGTCTACCGTCGCGCCACGTCAGTCCAGGCGGCCCAGCAATACGCGCGGGGCCATGAGTCCACTGGTGAAGCGGTTGGCCCCCTCAGTGGAGGCGTCTCATTGCTGCACGTCGATGGCAATCATGATGAAAGCCACGTGCGAGCGGACTGTCGGGCCTGGTTCAGATTCATGCGGCCGGGCGGATGGGTCGTGCTGGATGACTACGAGTGGGCGCACGGCACTGGACCAAGGGTGGTTGGCGACGAGATTCTAAGATTGTGCGCCGCTGACGTGCAACAGTCTTTCAAGGCAGGTAAGGCTCTGTTCCTGCGCTTGGGTGATGGGGTCGAACTCAAGCGCTGGGCGTTGGAAAGTGGCTGAGAATTCCGATAGGTTCGTTTGGCGCAAGCTCGGCATTGTGTTGCGGCCGGAGGGTCAGCATGGCTGGATGCATAGCCATGCCCAAGTTCCGACGGCGTTGCCAATGCCGGAATTGGGCCTGATTCGGGTGTATTTCGCACCGCGACCACGGCCAAACTACAGCATCACCTCATTCGTTGATGTGGATATTCGAAATCCACTGCGAGTGTTGTACCTCCACGATCGACCAATCTTTGAGCCCGGGCCTCCAGGCAGCTTTGATGAGCACGGCGTGATGCCTCAATGCGTGATCCGGCGCGACAATGAGGTCTGGCTCTACTACGCGGGCTGGAGCCGGCGAGAGTCGATCCCCTATAGCAATTGGATAGGCCTTGCCATCAGCCACGACGATGGGTGCACGTTTTCTCGCGCCTTTTCGGGGCCGGTTCTGGATCGAACGCGGGTCGAAATTTACTCTGGAACAGGCTTGTTTGTCGTGCCCCAGGCGGCGGACCGATTCGCAGGGTTCTACGCGACTGGTCTGGGTTGGCAGTTGCGAGATGGCCATCTTGAGGAGAAGTACGTCATCGCTAGAGCAGTGTCCAACGATGGCGTGAACTGGATCCGAGACGGTCGTGCGCTATTGCCCGAGAGGCACCTCGACGAATGCACGACACGGCCCAGCGTGGCGAGAATCGCGGAGCGTTGGCACATGTGGTTTTGCCATCGAGGGCGCGCCGACTTTCGTGACGGCGTCAACGCCTACCGCATTGGCTATGCGCAGTCCGCCGACCTTCTCAGTTGGACTCGCATGGATGAACTCGCCGGTATTGCGCCAACGACCGGGGACTGGGATTCATCGATGATTGCGTATCCGTATGTTGTGGAAGCGGGCGGACGGCACTTCATGTTTTACAACGGCAACGGATTCGGTCGTACCGGCTTCGGCGTTGCCCAGTTGGAGCGGGTTGGCTGACCGACGCTGTCGGCATTGCCTCGGTGATTCAACGCATCAAACTGCTAACGCGATGCGGGTTGTCGAAGCTGGGTTTGACGATGTATGCGGTGGGCTGTTGGGCAAATGGAAAGGTGTGAATGCGGTGGCCGGGAAGTTTCTCCATGACAGCGCGCGTTTCGCCCGGCGCCGTCTCATGATTGAAGTTGTCCAGAAGCAAAATGCCGCCGGGATTCAGCCGGGGCCAGAAGTGATCAATACAGTGGCTGACCACGTCGTATAGACCGCAATCCAGGAACACCAATTTGAAATAGAGATGGTCGTGCCGTCGAAAAAAAACGTCCAAGTCCTTGGAAAGGTCGACGTTGTGCAACATGGCCAGACTTCCCAAGTTTTGTAAGTCAATGAGCGCTTGCACGTCTTCCTGGCTCGCAAAGTAGGAACCCTCCGCCACGAGGTGCTTCTCGACTTCGGTGGGATGATTGCCCCGAAACCAGTCGAAGCCGTGCGTCTGCACCAGCGACTCGGGTTCAAAAAGTTGTGTGAGTTTCGCCAGCAGGAGCAGAGATGACCCTTTCCAAACGCCGGCCTCGGCGATATGGCCAGCAAGGCCAATGGTAAGCTTGTAGGCCTCGTAGAGTGCCAGGTGGCGAGCGAGGCAGACATGCCCAGCAAACGCAGGATAGTGGTGGATTAGGTCCTCTGCGGGAACTGCAAGTTGCTTGATCGCATTGATAGAGGCCCAGTAGGGTTCCCGACGGTGGGCAAACTTTCTGGTCTCGAATCCGCTCGACGCGAATGGTTGTTGAGGTGCGAAGGTTGATTTGGTCATGTTTGTGCGTGAGTCAAGGTGAGGAATCGGGTTGCGAGCCGAGTCCAAGGCAAGGCTTCCGCGAGGCCGGGAGCGGTCGCAACCGCGCGATAATTCTGTTTTTTTTATGCCAAATTAGGGATGGGAGTAAATTGTGAGCGAGCAACCAACAGTCTGGGGCACGGGTTCAAACAAGCAGGCGTCAGCCAAGGTTGCGCTGGCGGAGTTTCTGAAGAACGCCCCCGCGCACAGTGACCTGCTTATCGCCAATCTGCCGCTTTACTTGCGCAGCGTCATTCTAGCGAAGATACTCTATGTCAATGAAATCTACTCTAGGATTCTCCCAATCCCTGGCGTTGTGATGGAGTTTGGCGTCTGGTGGGGTGCCAACATGTCTTTGCTGAATTCGATGCGCAACGTATACGAGCCCTACAACTTCAATCGCCGAGTGATCGGGTTTGACACGTTTGCCGGCTATCCAAAGCCAGGAGAGCGGGATGGCGCCTTTGCGGAGGTCGCCACATCCGGGCATGATCAGCTTCCTGAGGGCTATGACAAGTACCTGGAGGAAGTCTTGGCTTGCCACGAGTCGGAAAACGCGCTTGAGCACATCCGCAAGTTCCAGATCGTCAAGGGCGACGTCACCCAGACCGTTGACCGGTACTTGTCCGACAACCCGCAAACCATGGTCGCGCTGGCATACCTCGATGTCGGCATGTACGACGGCACGAAGCATGTGCTCAAGGCCTTGCGGCCGCACCTGGTGCCTGGGTCGATCATTGCCATGGACTCGCTGAATTCTTCGGTGTTTCCAGGCGAGACCCAGGCCTTTCGCGAGGTCATGGGATCGGAGGGATGGTCCATTCGACGGTCGCAATACCTCCCCGACCGGTCCTACGTCATCGTCGACTAGGTAGTGCGAAAGTGGCGAATGAGTATTCGCCGCACGGCGTGAAGCCAAGGCGCTTGGCGAGCCTCATTGAGGCATCGTTGTCGAGGAAGCAATCCCAGAAAGGCGAAATGCCCTTCCCAGTGGCTGCGCTGATGAACGCAGACGTGCATAGCGAGGCGAGACCCTGTCCGCTCATGTCCGCCGACGTGCCAACATCCACTTCCGCTTCGGCAAGATGTATGGCGGCCGCGTAACAAATCGAGTGGACCTGACCGCCGTCCGCAACGATCCCGTGCGCGAGTGCGTTGGCGCTGAATGAATCAACACTTCCCCAGAAGCGGTTTGGGACAACGAGTCCATTTTCGCCGGCCTGTATGACCTGATCGGCATTCAGCGCGACGCAACGATTCGACGGATGCTGAGCGAGGATTGCAGGAACGGGAAGCGCTTGCGCGGTTTGGCGATATTGCCAGCGCATTCTGCGCCGGAGTCTGAAGTTCTGATAATTCGCTCGACTCAGGCGTTCCACAAGCTCGGCCGGCGGGTCGTACCACATGAGATAGTTCGGCAAGATCTGCGGCGCAGATGCCTGCAGCAGTTCAGCGACTTCGCCGCACTCATGCAGCGCCGGTGAAGCTCTGAAAAATGCCTGACAGAACCCGGATCGGTGAATGACAACAACCCAAGGACATTGCGCGTTCACCGCGCCCCAGACGAAGCCTTGCTGCAAGCCCGAACAAACTGCGCCGATGATGGGGAAGCGGGGATGGGTTGTGGCGTATGCACGATCCAGCCAATCCACCTCTGCTGGCGAAACGATTCGAGGCGCAGTCACTTGGCGTCCACCAACTCCATGAGTTGAACATGCCTGCGTGTGCTGTCAATGCCAATGTTCAGAAGCGCATCCACAATTGAAAGCCCTGGAACAAAGGTGTCCGATAGCTGAGAATAGGGCTGAAGGACGGGCCGAATGAATTTCAGATCAATGCCGCGCGCGGCAAAGTTCTCGCGGACATACAGGTTCACCCCACCCGGCAAATTGAGGTAACGAGTGGCCGACTCTGCGGTGCAAATGTCCAGAATTCGCTCTTCGCCTCGCGACGAGAGATGACTGAAGTGGGCCGAGCTCCGCTTGATTTCCCGTGAAATGCCCAGCGAATCAAGAATCCTTCTTATGCTTGCGACGTTGAAGTCGGCGAGATTGGTTGCGGGCTGGTTCAGGCAGTCATGAATGATCGGATAACTCTCCTCGCAGCAGGCGGCGCGGCGATATGACTGCTGTAGCGTTGAGGCAAGCTTTGGGATTGCTCTCGCGGAATCGTCGCGCTCGATGTCACAGATGCGGCGGTTTTGCGAAGACCCAAGTACAGGAATGGTGAAGAGAAAATCCATGCCGTTCGCGAGAATTCGATTTCGATTCACCCAGCCGCGGGGCATGTAGGCCACGTCATCCAGTAGCACGATGGTGTCAGCCGCATGGAGAAGTTGCCAATAGCCCAGATAAGGGAGGAAATAGGGCTGCATTACGGCGATCGTGCGTGCGGCGCCCAGGATCGGTCGCGCGTGGCCAGGATCGAATGGCTTCAAAGCTTCCTCAGCGCGTCGGCCAAGTCTTGAATCGGCTTGGAATTATTGTACAAGACGCTATTGTTCCGCAGAATACGGCGGCCGAGGTCCTCGCGTAAATCTCGATTCGTGGCGATGGCTACTGCGCGCTGGGCGAAGTCCTCCGTATCCGTCGCGACGCACTCGGGAAGATCCATCAGCCTGCTAAAGAACAGGCCCACGCGACCGCGCAGAAAGTCCGAAGGCTTGGTAACCGTCGGAACACCTACCGTGAATGTGGTGATCGCCGTCGACCCGAGCCCAAAGTGGAACGGGTCAAGAATGACGTCTGCGAGTGCATTGACGTTCGCGAAGTCGAGTGGCGCGTGTACCCAAGGAGCCATGAGAATGCGATTGCGCAGCTCTCGATGAACGGTCTTGTCGAGCCGGCTCATGGTGGCTTCATTCCATGCGGAGAACCGTGGGTCGCGAAAAAGAATGACATGTCCATTCGGATCGAGTTCGAGAATTCTCGCCAAAGCAAGATCAAAGTCAGGATGCAGCTTTTGCAACACGGATGGACAGAGATAGATTCTGCCTTGCGTGGGCAAGCCGAACTCCGAGCGTCCCTTCCGGTGGCCGTACGCCGTGTAGGGAAGTTGAGGTCGGTGAAAATAGAAAGTGCTGATGGGCAACCTCAGCAAGGTCTCGCTGTAGTGAGCGTCTGCCTCGTCGACTTCCGTCAGCGCGGAGGAAATGAAATAGTCCATGTTGGGAATCCCGGTTGTATCGGGGTGTCCGCCTAGGACGCACTGAACTGACGCGAGCCTGGCAAGAGCGAGGCAGTAGCTGTCCAAGTCCATGCCTATGTCCAGATAGACCAAAATGTCCAACTCCAATGCAGCGATCATGTCGCGTGCGGCGATGAATCCCTCACTTGGAAGTTGAATCTTCCTGCCCTGAAAATTCGGATAGTTCTGGTTGACTGATTCGTCATCGAACGGGTGTTGGGAAATCAGATGCACTTCAAATTCGCCGGTTGCCGACATTGCCTCGATGACCCGGGAAAAGCACATGGAAACCGAGTGGTTCATGATGAACTTGGAGAGAAATCCAATGCGCTTGCGGCCCGATCTGGATTTGCCGGACTCGCAGTGCGGGGCTGTGAATCTCAGGGGCGGACAAGCCGCCAGGCAGAACTGGGCATATTTCTGAAGGACGGTCTTGTCACTGAGTCCATGGTATGCGAGGTAGAAGTTGCTCGTCCCAATCAGCATATGGGGAAGGGTTAGCCTCGGCGTGGACTCCAAGAGTGCGTCGAGGTTGCGCTCGAACCGTGCTCTGCTGTTCAGCATCTCTTCTCGTGTCCCCATGATCTGCGGAAGCATGAGGTCATGCGCCGCTTGCAGACTCGGATCAGGTTTGTTGCGCAGATGAATTGACAGATACTTGCGTGCCTGCGGTTCGTCCCCAAGGTCCCAGGTCGCCAGCGCCAGACTGACGAACATGTCGAGCGCGGACGAGTTGGCAGGTGACAACAGTATTGCCTGCTTCAGCGTCTCTTCCGCGATTGAATAACTCTTCAGTTGTATCTGCGCCGAAGCCTTCAGGCACAACGTCTCTACGGAATTCGGATTCAGCGACTGGGCGAGTTCGAGCGCCGCCAGCGCCTCTTTCGACTTGTTTCGCTCGAGTAGAACCGTGCCGAGTAGGAAGTATGCTTCGAAGTGGCGGGCATTTTCTTTGACTGCGGCTTCAAGGTGTAATTGGGCTTGCTCATACTGCAAGAGCCGAAGATGGGCGATCCCGCGTTGGTAGTTCACTCCTGGGAGTCGAGCGGACTTGAGCGCGGCATGATCAAATTCGTTGAGTGCGCGCTCGAAATGGCCAGCTTCCACAAGGCTTGCCGCAAGGCGATAGCGCGTCATCGCATTGCTTGGATCCAGCGCAACTTGCTGTTCCAGAAGTGGTAGCGATTCTTCAACGCGACCGAGATCGCGTAGCGCCATGATCAGATTTTCTATCGCGCTAGTGTTTGTCGGGGTGATTCTGACGGCATTGCGAAACTGATCTATGGCATCCTCCATGCGACCCGACTCGGCATACACGGTTCCCAAGTTCAGCCGCATGCTCGCATTTTCGGGGTCGACTTCAATCGAGCGACGCAGAAGACCGATCCCATCGTCGGTCCGGCCATTGTCGTGCTCAATCAGCCCCAGAAGTCCCAAGGCTGCGGCATGTGTCGGAAAAGTTTGTAGCACTTGGCGATATAACCTTTCCGCTCCAGCAAGATCACCATTGCGGTGCAATGAAGTCGCGCGTTCCACGAGTGCTTTTGTTGCTTCAGATTCAGCTGCTTCTTGCATCCCAACTATCTCCTTGAGGCGTGGATTTCGAGAGTTTTACAAAAGTCATCATGCAACCGAATGGGCAGCTGCTCGGCGGCCTTGCTGTTTCGTCGCCATTTCGACGCTGCGAACTCTCGGCTGAACGGACACAATGCGGCTGAAGCGTTTTCGTGTGTATGAAGTTCATGGCAGTAGCGCAACTGAAACTCGTCGATGGCGGTCGAAACGACTCAGTCACCTCGGTGTTCGCTTCGCGATAGTTGTGCTTGTTTTCACATTTTCCCCTGGGTTCGTCCGGTAATGCCGATTCCACGCACTGAGTGACTTTGGGTTGCATTGCCCGCAGCATCAGCAGGTTGATAAACTGCCTGTGTGCGCGCTCATCTTAACCTTTAGCCTGAGCCAGCTAGTCGTGGTTCATTGCTTCATCCCGTTCGCACTTCGGACAAGAAAATGAATTCTCGAAAGACGATTGCAATCACCGGAGGAGGTAGCGGGCTCGGCAAGGCGCTGTCACTTCTCTATGCCGCCCGCGGGTGGAACATTGCCCTGACGGACATCTCTGAGCCACGACTAGGAGCTGTCGCCAATGAGATTCTAATGGCTGGCGCAGAGGTTTATGCGGGACAGTGCGATGTCCGATGCGATGATCCAGTCCGGGAATGGGTGAATGGCGCGGCGGAGCGATTTGGACGCATTGATGTATTTGTAAACAATGCTGGCGTGGCGGGTGCTGGCAGTCTAGAGCAGACTTCGTTTGAAGACTGGGCCTGGATGCTGGACATCAACCTCATGGGTGTCGTCCGGGGCTGCAAGGCCGTCGCACCGTTGATGAGGCGGCAGGGCTTTGGTCACATCGTCAACGTGGCGTCGCTGGCCGGTATCGCCAGCGCGCCCATGATGGCGAGCTACAACGTGGCGAAGGCTGGCGTGGTCAGCCTTTCAGAGTCGCTGCGCGCGGATCTCTCGGGAACGGGTGTGGGCGTGTCAGTCGTGTGCCCGTCGTTTTTCGTGAGCGATCTGGCCAGTTCCGCGCGCACCAGCAACGCCGAGCAACACCGCATTGTCAGCAAGCTGGTCAACAAAGCGCGCTACAGCGCGGACGATGTCGCGCGAATCGTGGCGGACGACGTCGCCGCAGGAAAGTTCATGATCCTGCCGCAATCCGATGCGCGTTTCGCCTGGTGGTTCAAACGGCTGACGCCCGAGCGTTTTCACCATTGGGTGGTGAAGCGTTCTCGCGGCATGGTGGCGTCGGAAAACACGCAAAGGGCGCAGCATGGCTGACTGGATGATCTACGGCGCAAATGGTTACACGGGCGAGCTGATCGCACGGGAGGCGAAGTCGCGCGGGCTCACGCCAGTGCTGGCAGGACGCTCCGCATCGGTGAAGACACTGGCGGATCAACTCGGTTTGCGCTCGCGAATATTCGCACTGGAAAGCGGCGGTCTCGCCAAAGAGATCGCGGGCATGAAGCTGGTGCTTCACTGCGCTGGACCGTTCTCCACGACCGCGCGGCCCATGATGGAGGCGTGCCTCGGCGCCGGTGCGCATTACCTTGATATCACCGGCGAGATCAGCGTATTCGAGCTCGCGGCCTGCCTGGACACCGAGGCCGAGGCGACCGGCATCGTCATCATTCCGGGCGTGGGCTTTGACGTGGTGCCCACCGACTGTGTCGCGGCGACATTGAAGGCGGCGTTGCCCACAGCCACTTCGCTGGCGCTGGGCTTCGACTCCCGATCAGGGTTCAGCCCCGGCACGGCAAAAACCTCGGTGGAGGGATTGGGGCAGGGCGGCAAGGTGCGGCGCGATGGGGCCATCGTGAGCGTGCCACTCGCCTGGAAGACGCGCCACATCGACTTTGGTGGCGGCGAGAAGCTCGCCATGACCATTCCTTGGGGTGATGTCAGCACCGCCTGGCATTCCACCGGCATTCCCAACGTCGAGACCTATATTCCGGCCTCGCCCAAGTTGGTGGCGCGCCTGAAGCGGCTGAACTGGGTGCGGCCGTTTCTCGGCCTCTCGCCCGTGCAGGCCATCATGAAGTCACGCATCGCAAAGTCGGTGCGCGGTCCCTCGGAGGAGACACGCGAGAAAACGCCTACGTTTGTGTGGGGCGAGGCGGCCAACCAGCGCGGAGAGAGACGCATCGCGCGGCTGCAAACGCCAAACGGCTACACCCTCACTGTCACCGCGTCCCTCGGCATCGTGGAACATCTCCTGAAGAAGGAAGTCCAACCTGGGTTTCGCACGCCGTCGCGCCTCATGGGTGCCGACTACGTGACGACCCTGCCAGGATGCGGCGCCATCGTGGTCAGCAAGCCCTGAGGGAAACATCCGCCGTAAGGTGTGAGGCGTAGTGTCGACCAAGGCAGGCGTGATGCGAATATTCGCAAGGAGCGAACATGGATGGTGATGAATTGGATACTGGCCGGCGCGGGGCGCTGGCGGCATTGTTGGGATCGGCGGTGGCTGGATTGACGAATCGAGTGTCCGCGCAGACGACCAAGCCCGCCACGAAGATTGAAGTGCCGCCCCAGAAAATCGAGAAGCTCTCGTTGTCCGATGAAGAGTGGAAAAAGCGGCTCACTCCCGAGCAGTATCAGATACTCCGCAAAGAGGGGACCGAACGCGCCGGCAGCAGCCCGCTGAACGATGAAAAGCGCCCCGGCGTGTTTCATTGCGCCGGCTGTGACTTGGCACTTTTCACGTCGGACATGAAGTATGACAGCGGCACCGGCTGGCCCAGCTTCTTCACCACGCTGCCGGGCGCCTTCGGGACCAAGACGGACTTCAGATTGATCTATCCGCGAACCGAGTACCACTGCGCCCGCTGTGGCGGCCATCACGGGCATGTGTTCAATGACGGGCCCAAGCCCACGGGGCAGCGCTGGTGCAACAATGGACTGGCGTTGAAGTTCAAGCCGGCCTGACGCCACCATCCGGCAAAGCGCGTCGCCACACACGCGCCAGGTGACTAGAGCGCCAACGACGGAGAACCCGGTGACTCGTCACGGTCCTTTGCTCACAGCGATTCAATCCTGCACACTTTGCGCTGAGCATTTGCCCTTGGGGCCGCGCCCTGTGCTGCAATGTCATCCGTTGGCCCGGATACTCATCGCCGGCCAGGCACCTGGGCGCAAGGTTCACGAATCAGGTGTTCCTTTCAGCGACGCCAGCGGTGCCCGCTTGCAGTCATGGATGGGGATTTCCGAGAAGACATTTCGTGACCCCAGGCAGATCGCCATTCTGCCGATGGGATTCTGCTACCCGGGAACGGGGCCATCCGGCGACTTGCCGCCGCGCCCGGAATGCGCGCAGGTCTGGCGTCCGGACTTGCTGGCCATGCTGAAAAACGTCACGCTCACGCTTGTCATTGGGCAATACGCGATGGCCTACCATCTTCCCGATGAGACTGGTTCGCTGACAGAAGTTGTCGAGCGCTGGCGAAACCATGAATCAGGTCTAGTGCCTCTGCCGCACCCAAGTCCGCGAAACAACATCTGGCTGAAACGCAATCCCTGGTTTGAGCGGGACCGAATTCCCGCGCTGCGCGAGCGCGTGCGTGAGGCGCTGGGGTCTGCTCGCTAGCGCGATGGCAATTACCAAGACGTGATCTTGTCGCGGTTCAGGTCGAAGATATCGCCGGCATCCTCGCGCAACACGAACTCTTCAGGGTTCAGCGCCATCTGGGACCCGGCAAGCATTGCCGCCAGGGGGTGCGCTTGCGCGTACCGGCCATTCTCGCGGAAGTCCGCGATCTCGAAGAGGTTTCCGCCGGTCGCTGCGATGGACTTGGGAAACGACAGCTTTACTGGCGCGACCTGCTTGTAAGCCCACCACGTGGTTTGTCGGCGATAGAGCTTTGGGTGCAGAAAGCGCGCGTCGCCTTCGCTGACCGGCGTGGCGTGATGCCGCAGCAGCAGACCGGGTTTGAAGGCAATGACGCGGTCCGCATAGTGACGCGAGCTCCCCTTGTTGCGGCCTTTGCGCCAGTGCGAGATGTAGCCGTCGAGCTCGGCCTCGGTCATCGAGTTGTACAGCGAGACCACGGCCCAGCCCTTCTCCAGAATCCAGTGATTGAGGTTGACATTGCCATCGACGATGATGTCGCCGACGAAGCGTCCGTACTTGTCCACGACCGCCGAGGGCCCTTCGCTGTCATCAACGTTCGACACGAATTCACAGGGAACGGCGCTGGCGTCGATCGTAGCGAGAAATCGGCCCACGCTTACCGCCGACGTCTCTGCCTGATGTTGGCGATAGTCCTTGACCACGCCTGCGCCTCCCAGCTTCGCGCCCTTGACGCCGAGTTTCTCGGCGGTGCGCGGATCGGACTGGGGCTTGTAATGGAGCTCGGGCGCGTCGATGCCCTGCAGGCGCACCTTGATTTTGCCCTGCTTGATCAGGGTTTCCTTGCTGAGATCCGTCGTCGTCTTCTTCTGCGCCGATACCGCGGACTTGTAGAGGTTCGTCACGTCGCGCTCTGCCTTGCCGGGCGCCGTGTAGAAGACACCGCCTTGCGCCACATCCACATAGATGTTGGCCGTGTCCGCGTCCGACGTGCCTTGGGGCCAGAACTGGCTGATGTCGATGCTGCCACGCGCTGTGAGAATGCCCATGAGCGTCTCCGAGTGATGGATGATGAAGTCTCCGGGCGAATCATTTCAGGTTGATGGCGGTTGCCAATACCGCCGAGCGGCTAAGCGTGTCCCCGATTCGGCTTGGCATCGATCCCCTATTCCAATCGCGCGAAGGCGCCTGCCAAGATCAGCGCGTGGGTTGGGTTGCCGAATTCCAAAACCCCTGCTAGCATCCAATCCAACATGAACGCACTTGCCACGTACTTTTATTGGTATTTCTTTCCCGGCCTCACGGCGGTGGAAGGGATGCGAGCGCGCGACTGAATCAAGGCAACACCCGCGAATCCTTCAAAAACCGCCAGCGAACCTGGCGGTTTTTTGTTTTTGGACCGCCGCTGATTTTCCGGGTAGCGCAGCACCACTCAGGAGCAGGCAAAATGTCGTCAAACCTCAAGCTCGTCCAACCCTCAGTCAACGAAGAAGCCATGCCATTCACCACCGATGACGTCCGCATCCGCGGCATCAAGGAGCTTTCGCCGCCGGCGCATCTCATCCGAGAGTTTCCTTGCACGGACAGGGCGGCGGAGACCACATTCAGGTCGCGTGCGGCCACCCACGGCATCTTGCATGGCGCGGATGATCGCCTATTGGTGATCGTCGGTCCGTGCTCGATCCATGACGACAAGGCGGCAATGGACTATGCGCGGCGACTGGTGAAACTCCGGGCGGAGCTGGCCGCCGATTTGGAGATCGTGATGCGCGTCTACTTCGAAAAGCCGCGCACGACAGTCGGCTGGAAGGGCTTCATCAACGATCCGAATCTGGACGACAGCTTCGACATCAATACCGGGCTTCGCCGAGCACGCCGGCTGCTGTTGGAGATCAACGAGCTCGGGCTGCCGGCGGCGACGGAATATCTCGATCTCATCTCGCCGCAGTACATCGCGGATCTGATTTCCTGGGGTGCCATCGGCGCTCGCACCACGGAGAGCCAGTCGCATCGCCAATTGGCGTCCGGTCTCTCGTGCCCGGTGGGCTTCAAGAACGGCACCGATGGGAATATTCGCATCGCGGTGGATGCGATCAAGGCTTCATCCGCGCCGCATCATTTCCTGTCCGTCACCAAGGGCGGCCATTCCGCCATTGTTTCCACCGGCGGCAACGAGGACTGTCACGTCATCTTGCGCGGTGGCAAGACGCCCAATTACGATGCGGCAAATGTCGACGCGGCGTGCAAGGAGCTTGCGAGCGCGGGTCTCGCCCAGCGCCTGATGGTGGACTTTTCACACGCCAACTCCTCCAAGCAGTTCAAGAAGCAGATGGAGGTGGGCGCGGATGTCGGCCGGCAGCTTGAAGGCGGCGAGCAGCGCATCGTGGGAGTCATGATCGAAAGTCATCTCAACGAAGGTCGCCAGGATCTGGTGCCCGGCAGGGCGCTCGCGTATGGCGTCTCGGTCACCGACGCGTGCATTGGCTGGGCCGATACCGACTCGCTGCTTCGCCAATTGGCGGCGGCGGTCAAGCAGCGCCGTCTCAAGTCAGAGGAATAAATCACGCCATGTCCAAGGACTTTCGCATCCTCGGCCGTCATCACCAGGACGAGCCGACCGAGTTTGATGTCAATGGCGTCACTATTGGTCAGGAGACGTTCCACGTCTTCGCCGGCCTCAACGCCGTGGACACGAAGGAATATGTCGAGCAGACATTCGCCGCGTTGCGGTCCAATGGTCTGGTTTGCGCGCGCATGGGGGCGTACAAACCGCGCACCAGCCCTTACTCGTTCCAGGGCCACGGCAAGTCCTGTCTGCCCTGGGTGTTCGAGCTCGCTGGCAAGTACGGCATCAAGGTGATTTCCATGGAAGTCACGCGCGAGGCGCATGTCGACGAGATGCGCGAGGCGCTCGCCCTGACCGGCCACCCGACCACGGTGATGCTGCAAATCGGCACGCGCAACACGCAGAATTTCGAGCTATTGAAGTGCGTCGGCCAGGCCCATGAATTTCCGGTGATGTTGAAGCGCGGCTTCGGCATCACGCTGCAAGAGTCGCTGCTGGCGGCCGAGTACGTCGCATCGGAAGGCAATCGCCGTGTCATTTTCGGCCTGCGGGGCATGAAGACCAATTTTGGCGACCCGCACCGCAATCTGGTCGACTTCGCCCACATTTCCGTGGTGAAGCGGCTCACCCGCATGCCGGTGTGCATCGACCCCTCGCACTCCGTCGGCGGGCGTGGCGCTTCGCCGGACGGCATTCTCGACATCTTTCACGTCGCTGCGCAGGGCACTATCGCCGGCGCCAATCTGCAACTGGTGGACATTCATCCCGTGCCCGGCAAGGCCCTGGTCGACGCCGCGCAGGCGCTCACGCTGGAAGAGCTGCCGCTTTTCATGGAAGACATGGCCATCGCGCGCGAGGCCTACCTCAAGAGAAGGAAGTTGCTGGCTGCCGCTGCGCCGGCATTGGCGGCGTAGTGCGAATATTCGCAGCAAGCCTCGCGCTATGCGCGTGGGTGGCGAGTGTTTGCAACGCCCAGCGCATTGTCACCCTGGCTCCCGCGCTGACCGAACTGGTCTATGCGGCAGGTGCTGGCGATAAGCTGGTCGCAATCTCCGCGTGGAGCAACTATCCGCCCGAGGCAACGAAGCTGCCGGTCGTGGCCGACCACGCCGCTGTCAATCGCGAGGCACTGCTGGCATTGAAGCCGGACGTGGTTCTCGCATGGAAGACGGGCACGCCCGAAAAATCGATGGCGTCCCTCCGCGCGCTGGGCGTAGAGGTGCGCGTGTTGGACGGTCAGCGCATCGACGACGTGCCGCGCCTGTTGCGGGAGATCGGCCAGATCGCCAACACGCCGCGGCCGGCCGAGCAGGCGGCGAAAGCCTATGAGTCTCGCCTTGCGAATATTCGCAGGCGCTTTGCGTCGCTGCGACCGGTGCCCGCGCTGATCGAAGTCTGGCATTCCCCCTTGATGACCGTGAGCGGCGGTCACTACATGAGCGACGCGCTCGTGGCTTGCGGTGGCCGCAATGTTCTGGCTGACCTGCCGGGCATCACGCCGGAAGTGTCGCTGGAGCGCATCGTCGACATCGATCCGGACGCGATCATTGGCGCCGGATCGGCGGATGGCTCGGCCAGGTTCAAGGACAACTGGAAACGCTTCGCCAACCTGAAGGCCGTCAAGCGCGACACGCTGATCTGGCTGGACCCGGACACGTTTCAGCGGCAGACGCCGCGACTCCTGAACGGCGTCGAAACGCTGTGTGCCGCGCTCGACGCCGCGCGGCGTTGACCACGCGGATCAGGTCCTGACCGGCATCTTGGCAATCGCGCCCGAGCAGAGAATCGGCCCAGTGGGCGCGCCCGAGGGCGAGCCACCCTTGGGTTCTTTCGAGATTGCGAAAGCCGCGCCATCGGCCAGCAAGTTGTCCAGATCACCTTTGCGAACTTCCGAGTCCCGCGCGTGGCTCACCACGCCGAGTGACCGCGGCGCGCCGCTCTTCGGCACGACCCAAAGTTCGAGATCGTTTTCAGGCAGCGAGGCCCACGCCTTCACGACTTTCACCTTGAGCATCCCGGCGTGCTTCTCGACGATCATTCGCGGCACATTTTCCGGTGTGGACAGCACGGCCACCATCGCCGAGTCCGCGGGCGGTTGCGGTTTGATGACGATCGTGGCGATCATGAGTGCGGCTGCGAGCCCGGTCGCGGCGAGGCCCCAGTTGCGCCAGAACGCTAGGCTGTCCCACCAGCCTGCCTTTCGGGGCTGCGCGAGTGGTTGACTGCGGGCGATGCGAGCCTCGATGGCGCGCCAGACCCGCTCGGGAGGTTCGATCGGTTCGACCCGCGCGGCGAGTGGCGTCAGAAAGTTCTCCCACTTCTCGATCAGGGGCGACAGCGAGCGGTCGGTCGACAGCAGGCGGACGAAACGGCGGCGCGCCGCACCGCGCAGCGTGCCGAGCACGTAACTCGCCGCCAGCGCCTCGCGCAAATCGGCCTGATCGTACTTCATGTGCCGACCTTCGCTTGCTCTTTCGAATGAGTGAGGCACTCTTTCAGGCGCATGAGTCCGCGGCGAATATGCGTCTTAACGGTGCCGAGAGGCTTTCTCATGTGCTCGGCAAGCTCTGAATGAGACAGGCCATGGAAGAAGGCGAGCGAAATCGACTGGCGCTGCTCGGCATCGAGTTCATCCATGCAGCGATGCACGTTGTGCGCATCACGCTTCATGCCAAACGCGTCATCCAGCGGCACCGACCCATCTTCGAGCATGTTGGTCATCACATCGTCCTCGTCCTGGAATTCCCAGCCCGTGCGGCGGACGATGTCCAGGCTGCGATTTCTGACGATGGCAGTCATCCACGTCATGGGCGCGCTCTTGGCGCTCGCATAGTCGCGGGCGTGATTCCAGATGTTGACGAAACTGTCTTGCAAGACTTCCTCGGCGAGATGACGTTCTCGGACTATACGCAGCGAGACTGCAAACAGTTTCGAACGCGTGAGTGCGTAGAGTTCGCCAAAGGCTTTGCGGTCTGCCAGGCCTGATCGGGCCAGCAATTCGGCCAGGCGTTGCGCGTCGGGGGCCAGATCGCTCATGGGAGGGATTCGCTCGGGAATAGTCGGGAACAGGTCGTCAGGGGTTGCGCTGCCAGAGCACGTCAGGCGTGGAGGCATTGTGATTCAGCACGCGCGCGGTCACAAACAAGAAGTCTGAAAGGCGATTCAAATACATGATGGCGAATTCGGACACGTCCTCGTGGTGGGCCAATGCCACGCAACGCCGCTCCGCCCGCCGACAGGCCGCGCGCGCGAGATGGGCGAATGCCGCGCCGCGGCAGCCACCGGGCAACACGAATTCCTTCAGCGGCTGCAAACCCGTGTTGAACTCGCTGATCCATTCGTCCAGCTGGATGATCTGGGACTCGCGCAGCATCCGGTGCGTGGGGATGCAAAGCTCGCCGCCAAGATCAAACAAGGTGTTTTGGGTGGTTTCAAGCTTGGTCTCGATGTAATCCGCGATGGGCTCGGTGCGCACGAGGCCGATGGCGCAGTTCAGCTCATCGACATCGCCCAAGGCATCGACGCGGAGCTCGCTTTTGCTGACCCTGCTGCCATCGCCGAGGCCGGTTGTGCCGTCGTCCCCCGTCCGCGTGGTGATCTTGGTGAGGCGGTAAGCCATGATGCGAATATTCGCAAAGGCGGCAAGCCCGCCCGCTTTGCTATCATCCTGCGATTAATTGACGGCCTCATTGTATGTCCAAAACCAACTTTCTCGATTTCGAGCAGCCCATCGCCGAACTTGAAACCAAGATCGAGGAACTCCGCTTCGTGCAGGACGACTCCGCGGTCGATATTTCGCAGGAGATCGAGCGGTTGTCCAAGAAGAGCCAGACGCTCACCAAGGACATCTACGCCAAGTTGACCCCGTGGCAGATCTCTCAGGTCGCGCGCCATCCGCAGCGACCCTACACACTCGACTACGTGCAGGTGATGTTTTCGGATTTCGAGGAGCTGCATGGCGACCGCCACTACGCTGATGATCCCGCCATTGTCGGCGGCCTCGCGCGCTTCAACGGTCAGTCTTGCATGGTGATCGGCCATCAGAAGGGCCGGGACACGAAGGAGCGTCAGTTCCGCAACTTCGGCATGCCCCGCCCCGAGGGCTACCGCAAGGCGCTGAGATTGATGCAGCTGGCGGAGAAGTTTGGCATCCCCATTTTCACCTTCATCGACACACCCGGCGCGTATCCGGGTGTGGGTGCGGAAGAGCGCGGTCAATCCGAGGCCATCGGTCGCAACCTGTACGTGATGGCGGGATTGAGAGTCCCCATCCTATGCACCGTGATCGGGGAGGGCGGTTCCGGCGGGGCGCTCGCCATCGCGGTCGGCGACGTGACGCTCATGCTGCAGTACTCGACGTACTCGGTCATTTCCCCGGAGGGCTGCGCCGCCATCTTGTACAAGAGCGCTGAGCAGGCGCCGGTCGCGGCGGAGAGTCTAGGCATCACGGCCGTGCGCCTGAAGACGCTCGGGCTGGTCGACAAGGTCGTCAGCGAGCCGCTAGGCGGCGCGCATCGCGACCCCCAGGGCATGGCATCCACGCTCAAGAAGGCGCTGGCCGACGCGCTCAAGTCGCTGCAGGACAAGTCGCCGGACAAGCTCGTGCTCGAGCGGCAGAAGCGCATGCTTCAGTACGGCAAATTCAAGGAGCTCGCCGCCTGAGTCCGGCGCGCGGTCATGACTGCCATCGAGCGCGTCATCGCCGTCGTGGAAGCCGCGCTCAGGACGCATGTCGAGCCCGACGAGTCCGTGTGTGTCGCCCTTTCCGGCGGCTTGGATTCCATCGTTTTGCTGGACGCAGTCGCGAATATTCGCGATGACGTGTTCGCGATCCATGTGCATCACGGACTGAGCCCGAATGCGGACGCGTGGGCGGCTTTCTGCCAAGAGATGTGCGCGGGCCGGGGAATTTCGCTCCAGGTGCATCGGGTATCCGTCGAGCGGCGGGGCAGGGGCCTGGAAGCGGCGGCGCGCGCGGCGCGTTACGCGGCCTACGCGGCAGTGGCCTCGCGGTGGATTCTCCAGGCGCATCACGCCGATGATGCCGTGGAGACGCTGCTCCTGAGATTGAATCGCGGCACGGGGCTTCGCGGCCTGGCCGGGATTCCAATGACGCGCGCGTTGGATGCCCGACACACGCTGCTTCGTCCGCTGCTCGAATTGCCGCGTGATGTGTTGAGCGAATATTCGCAAGTGAAGCGGCTCAGATGGATTGAAGACGAGTCCAACGGCGATATCCGCTTTGACCGCAATTTCCTGCGCCAGCAGGTGCGGCCCGTGATCGCCCAGCGATTCCCGGCGTGGCGCGAGAATTGGGTGCGTGCTTCGGCGCACGTACGAACCGCGCAGCGCTTGCTCGATGATCTGGCCGAGATTGATGTCGGTGCGCGGCCCGCGCGGCTTTCACTGACGAAGCTGCGCGGGCTGTCCAGCGATCGGCTCTGCAATGCGCTGCGGTACGTCCTCTCTGTGCGTGGCGTCGATGTGCCCGAGACCGCGCATCTCGCCGACATCGAGCGGCGCATCCGCACCTGCCGCGCGGATGCGACGCTGGACATCGTGATCGGGCCGGTTGCGCTGATGCACTATCGCGGCGAATTGCATTGCGTGCCGGCCAACAGGGCTGGCGCCGCAGCTTCGTTCCGCAGGCTGTTGAAGGGCGCGCAGTCTGTCACCATCCCCGAACTGAATGGCACCCTGCACTTCGCGCCGGTCACCGGTGCTGGCATTGCGGCCGCTCATCCCGACTGGGCATCGTTGGTCGTACGCGGTCGCGAAGTGGCCGAGTCGATGAAGCCCGATCCGCGCAGGCCCACGCGTTCACTCAAGAATCTGTTTCAGGAAGCCGGAATCCCACCTTGGGAGCGCGCCTGGCTGCCACGCATCGTGGTGCGTGAACAATTGGTCTGGGTTGAAAGCATCGGTGTCGCGACGGCGTGGCAAGCCTGTTCGCAGGAAGCGGGCTGGATGCCCCGCTGGGAACCCCAATCGATGCGTCCGGGCTGACCTCGCCCAGAGGGCGACACGTGGCTGATCGGAAGAATCCGCGTCAGAAGAGGTGTTCCGTGCTAGAATCCAAGGCTAAAGTTTGCTTAAATCTTCAACCTTTTCATCAACTTAGCGGAGCATCATGCAAATGGCTGCAGTAAACGCAACTGAGCGAACCCTCTCCATCATCAAACCCGATGCGGTGGCCAAGAACGTCATCGGCGAAATTTATTCGCGGTTCGAGAAAGCCGGTCTCAAGATCGTCGCCGCGCGGATGGTGCATCTGTCGCGCGCTGACGCCGAGGGTTTTTACGCCGTCCACAAGGCTCGCCCGTTTTTCAATGATCTCGTCACATTCATGATTTCCGGCCCGGTGATGGTGCAGGTGTTGGAAGGCGAGAATGCCATTCTGAAGAACCGCGAATTGATGGGTGCCACCGATCCGAAGAAGGCTGAGAAAGGCACCATCCGTGCCGATTTCGCCGACTCCATCGACGCCAACGCCGTGCATGGTTCCGACGCGCCTGAGACAGCAGCGGTCGAAATCGCCTACTTCTTCCCGGCTTTGAACGTCTACGCCCGCTGATCCTCCTTCCCGAAATGGCTGTTCCTACCCACGCTCGCTTGAAGGTCAATCTGCTCGGCATGTCGCTGGCCGAGATGACCGACTTTTTCGCGGGGCTGGGCGAGAAGCCGTTCCGGGCGAGGCAGGTATTTCGCTGGATTCATCAAGGGGGCGTCGCCGATTTCGCCGCCATGACCGACTTGGCCAAGTCGCTGCGTGAAAAGCTGCCGCAGCAATGCGTCATCGAGCCGCCCAGGCAAATGGTCGAACAAAAGTCAGAAGACGGCACGGTGAAGTGGTTGCTGGATGTTGGCACGGGCAATGGCATCGAAGCCGTGTTTATTCCGGAAGGCGACTTTGATGGGCGGAGCAGAGGCGCTGCTCGCGGCGATGCGGCCCCGGAGAAGGATGCGAACGCACCCGGCGAGGTCTTGTGGACTGTGGATGATGACGAAGATGCGGTCCCCCCGCCGCGGACAGGGGGACGCTACAGGGGAACACTGTGCATTTCCAGTCAGGTGGGCTGCGCGTTGGATTGCAGCTTCTGCTCGACCGGCAAGCAAGGTTTCAATCGCAATCTCTCCACCGCCGAAATCATCGGTCAGCTCTGGTGGGCCAATCGCGCGCTGGGCCGTGACCCCAAAGGGGAACGTCTTGTCAGCAACGTGGTGATGATGGGCATGGGCGAGCCGCTGGCCAATTTTGACGAAGTCACGCGCGCCATGGACATCATGCTGGATGACCACGGCTACGGCCTTTCGCGTCGGCGCGTGACGTTGTCCACATCTGGATTGGTGCCTCAGCTCGCGCGGCTGAAGGAGCGCTGCCCGGTGGCGCTGGCGGTGAGCCTGCACGCGCCCAACGACGCATTGCGCGACATCCTGGTGCCGATCAACCGGAAGCATCCCTTGCGGGAGCTTTTGCCCGCCATCACGAGTTACCTTGAAGCCGCGCCACGCGATTTCGTGACCTTCGAATACGTCATGCTGGACAACGTGAACGACCGCGTCGAGCATGCCGAGGAGCTGGTGCGGCTCGTCGGCGATGTGCCTTGCAAGTTCAATCTGATTCCGTTCAATCCGTTCCCCAACAGCGGCTACGTCCGGTCGTCCAACAACGCCATTCACCGCTTCCGCGATGTGCTGGTGAAGGCGGGGTTTGTGGTCACGGTGCGAAAGACTCGGGGCGACGATATCGACGCCGCCTGCGGCCAGCTCGCCGGCCAGGTGGTGGACAAGACTCGTCGGACACCCAATCAACCTCATATTCCGCTGAAGGAGATCGCCGCGTGAAGTCTCTTCGTGCCAGTGTGTGTCTCGCCTTTGCAGTCGCCACCTTTTTACCGCTGACCGGCTGCGTCAGCCAAACGACGGTGGAAAGCAAGCCTGCCGACATCGCGACCTCCTCCGACCCAGGGCAGCGCGCTCAGATTCGTACCGCCCTGGCCTCCGAGTACTACCAGCGGCGCAATTTCGCCATCGCCATCGAAGAGGCGGAGAGCGCGCTGAAGGCCATTCCGACGTACTCGCCCGCGCACATGATGCTGGGCCTGATCTACATGGAAATTGGCGATGATGGCAAGGCGCGCACCAGCTTCGAACAGGCGCTGCGCCTGGCACCCAATGATCCTGACGTGTTGAACAACTTCGGCTGGTTTCTCTGCCAGCGAGGGGACGCCCGACGGGCGATGCCAATGTTCCAGCAGGCACTGCGCGTGCCTCTTTATTCCACGCCGCAGCGCGCGCTGCTGAATGCCGGCATCTGCGCCGGCAAGCTTGGCAACGTCGCGGATGCCGAGCAGTACCTGCGCCAGGCACTGCAGTTGCAGCCCCAGTTGCAACTGGCGTTGGCCCAACTGGCCGACATCACGTTTCGCGCCGGACGCTATCAGGATGCGGGTCGATATCTGAGTCAGTATTCAAAGCTTCAGTCGCTGCCGGATGCGGACATGCTCCTTCTGGCCGTGCGCATTTCCCGCGCGCTTGGCGATAAGTCGAATGCGGAGAGCTATCTCCTGCAGCTCGAGCGACGTTTTCCCGAGGCGCCGCAGACCCGGCAGGCGCGTGGCGGGGGCTGAGCGCTGTGACTGCCGCCACTTCAACCGAGGACGTCACCCTGGGCGGCACGGATGTCGCCCTCGCGAGCACGGCCCCTGCATCGCCGGGTGCCGCGCTCGCACAGGCGCGACAAAAGCTTGGTCTGTCGGTCGGTGACATCGCCGCCAAGTTGCGCATGAGCGTTGTCCAAATCGATGCCATGGAGCGCGGTGAATACGGCAAGCTTCCCACCGGCACCTTTCTGCGGGGATTTGTGCGCAGCTACGCCAAACTGGTGGGCCTCGACGCCGAGCGCGTTCTGCAGTTGCTGGAGGACACCCATGCGGACAGCCGACGTCCCACTATTGTGGTGCCGACCCAGAACATCAAGATGAGCGCGCCTGGCGAGAAGTACAGTTCGCCCCGGTCGCGCGTGCTGTTGGCTCTGGTGCTGCTGCTCGCCATCTCGGCAGGTGGGGTCTATTGGTGGCTCGAAGTGCGTCCGGGTCAGGCCGAGCGGCTAGGCCGCGCACCGATAAAGGTCGTGCAGGAAACCTTGGCGCCCGCTCCGTCAGATCAAGCTGCCGCGCCAGCCGCCGCGACAGAGCCGCTTGGCAGGACGCCAGAGACGCCCGCTACGCGCACCACGCAAACCGAGACGCCCGCGACGACTGCGCCGCCGGATTCGCCAGTCGCCAGCGCGCCGCAGGTCCCGCCGCTCACCGAGACCACCGCGCCTCTGGTCCCCGTGAGAGCCAGTGCTGCGCCCGAACCGGCCAAGCCTGCCGTGCCCAAAGGCAGCGGAAGCCTGCGTTTCGCGTTCACGGCGGAGTCGTGGGTCGAAGTGGTTGACGCCAGCGGCCGTACGCTGGTGTCTCGCCGCTTTCAGAGTGGCGAGGGGGAAACCGTGATTGGCAAGTTGCCGCTGTCGGTGGTCATCGGCAATGCGACGGTCACGAAATTGAAGTTCAATGACATCGACTTCGACCTTGCGCCGCATACGCGCGTGTCGGTCGCCCGATTCACTTTGAAGTAGCCCGAGCTGTCCATGGTCTCCATCACGCGCAGAAAAAGTCGTCAGGTCAAGGTGGGTGACAAGCTCATCGGCGGTGACGCACCCATCCACGTCCAGTCGATGACCAACACCGACACGGAGGACGCCGAAGCGACGGCGAAACAGGTCGCCGAGCTGGCGCGTGCGGGCTCGGAAGCGGTGCGCATCACGGTCAACACCATGGAAGCCGCGCGGCAGGTTGCGAATATTCGCAATCGGCTGGCGCAAATGAATGTGAAGGTGCCGCTGATCGGCGATTTTCACTTCAACGGTCACAAGCTATTGACCCTGTTCCCGGACTGCGCCGAGGCTCTGGACAAGTACCGCATCAATCCCGGCAATGTCGGCCACGGCGCCAAGCGCGACGATCAATTCGCCGCCATGATCGAGGCGGCCTGCAAATTCGGCAAACCGGTGCGGATCGGCGTGAACTGGGGCAGCCTCGACCCCGAATTGATCGCCCGCATGATGGATGAGAACGGCAAATTGGCCGATCCACTGGAGGCCGATGCGGTCATGCGTGAGGCGTTGATCCGTTCGGCGCTCGACAGCGCGGCCAAGGCCGAGGAATTGGGCTTGCCGGGCGACCGCATCATCCTTTCATGCAAGGTGAGCGCGGTGCAAGATTTGATCGCCGTGTATCGCGATCTCGCCCGCCGCTGCGACTATCCGCTGCACCTTGGCCTCACTGAAGCCGGCATGGGGTCCAAAGGTATCGTGGCTTCGACTGCCGCGCTGAGTGTTCTGCTTCAGGAAGGCATCGGCGACACGTTGCGCATTTCGCTGACGCCCGAACCAGGCGGTGATCGCACGCGAGAAGTGATTGTTGCCCAGGAAATCCTGCAAACCATGGGATTGCGCTCCTTCACGCCCATGGTTGCAGCGTGCCCTGGCTGTGGTCGGACCACCAGCACGTTCTTCCAGGAACTGGCCGAGAACATCCAATCCTATCTACGCAACCAGATGCCGTTGTGGAAGACGCAGTATCCGGGCGTCGAGGAGATGCATGTCGCGGTCATGGGCTGCGTGGTCAACGGTCCGGGCGAGTCAAAGCTTGCCAATATCGGCATCTCGCTGCCGGGCAACGGCGAGAAACCGGTCGCGCCCGTTTATGTGGATGGCGAGAAGTCGGTGACCCTGAAGGGCGAGAACATTGCCGAGGAATTCAAGGCCATCGTGGACTATTACGTGCGCACCCGCTACGCGCCCGGCGCCGCGCGCCCGACCAAGTCCCGTCGAAAGGAAATCCCGATCAAGGCGGTGGCTTAAGCTGCGAATATTCGCAGTCTGAACACAGGGCCACCTTGGGCCGGCGGCGAACGCCGCATAACAGGTAAAATGCGAGGCTTTGCTGCACCGGCACACGCCGGCTGGCGCTCTGTTTTCCAAATCGAAACCATGCAGAAAATCCAGGCCATCCGCGGGATGAACGACCTCCTGCCGGATGCATCACCGCTTTGGCAGTATTTCGAGGACACCGTGCGCGAGGTCTTCGAACAGTACGGCTATCGGCTCATGCGCACCCCCATCGTGGAAGCGACGCCTCTGTTTGCCCGCGCCATCGGCGAGGTCACCGACATTGTCGAAAAGGAGATGTACTCCTTCGTCGATGGCATGAACGGCGAGAAGCTCACGCTGCGCCCGGAAGCCACGGCTGGTCTGGTTCGCGCGGTGATCGAACACAATCTGCTCTACAACGGACCGCAGCGTGTATGGACCTGGGGGGCGATGTTCCGCCATGAGCGCCCCCAGAAGGGCCGCTATCGCCAGTTCCACCAGTTCGATGTCGAGGCGCTCGGGTTTCCGGGGCCGGACGTCGATGCTGAGCAGATCGTCATGCTGGCGCGTCTCTGGAAGCGGCTTGGCATCGAGAACGTGACGCTGCATGTGAATAGCATCGGCGATGTTGCCAGTCGCGCGGCGCACCGCGAGGCGCTGGTGAAGTATTTCGAAAGCCGCATTGATGAGCTGGACGAGGATGCCAAGCGTCGCCTGCACACGAACCCGTTGCGCACGTTGGACACCAAGAACCCGGCGATGGGGGCGGTGATCGAGGCCGCGCCTGCGCTGAAAGACTTCCTGGATGACGCGGCGCGAGAGCACTTTGCCGGTGTCACGTCGCGCCTCGCTGCCAGTGGGATCGAGTTCGTCGAGAACCCGCGGCTCGTCCGCGGCTTCGATTACTACAACCGAACCGTCTTCGAGTTCATCGGCAAGGGCAAGGACTTCGAGCTCGCCATTGCTGGCGGCGGACGCTATGACGGACTGATCGAGCAATTGGGCGGCAAGCCGGCACCGGGCTGCGGATTCGGCATCGGCGCCGAGCGGGTGCTGATGCTGCTGGGCGAGTTGCCAGCGGCGTCGGTGGATGTGCCGGACGCATACGTGTTGTTCCAGGAGCCCTTTTCCGCGCAGGCCTGGCGCGTGGCCGAGTCGCTCCGCGATGCCGGTCTCGCCATTACGTTGCATGCGGGCGGCGGCAGCTTCAAGTCGCAGATGAAGAAGGCGGACGTGAGCGGTGCCCGGTTTGCTATCATCCTCGGCGAATCAGAGGTGGCGGCGGGTCTGCTGGCGGTCAAGCACCTGCGCGGTGGCGGCGAGCAGCAATCGCTCACCCTTCAGCAGAGCATCGAACACTTGTGGGCGGAAGCGGTTGACTGACAAGCCTCGTTCCCTCGCATCCATTTTTCGCAAAAAACACACGCAAACGAAAAGAGATTTCCATGGCAGTTTATGACCTTGAAGAGCAGGAGCGCATCGACGCGTTGAAGGATTGGTGGGAGAGCAATCGCGCGGTGGTTCTTGGTGTGGCCGGCGTCGTGGTTGCCTCGCTTGCCGGCTACTTCGGCTGGCAGGCTTGGCGGCACAGCCAACTGGTCAAGGCCGAGTCGCTTTACACCGAGTTCAGCAAGGTCGCGGATCTGCGTGATCCCGCCAAACTGGCAGGCGCCACGGCGCCCCTGCTTGAGCAGACGCCTGGCATCTTCCACGCAAGCAGCGCCGCACTGATCGCGGCGAAGACCGCGTTCGAAGCGAAGGACTTCGCCGCCGCGCGAAAGAATCTGGAGTGGCTGATCGACAAAGGCGTGGAGAGCCTGCGTCCCATCGCTCGCATCCGTCTGGCGCAGGTGCTGCTGGAGGAGAAGAAGTACGACGAGGCGCTGAAGACGCTGGACGGCGTCAAGGAAGAGGCCTTCACTGCGCTGGTGTCCGATGTCAAGGGCGATGTGCATATGGCCAAGGGCAGCAAGGACGAGGCGCGTCTTGCCTGGCAAACGGCCGTTGACAAGGCCGGTGAACGCAGCGCCATCAAGCAGCTTTCCCAGATCAAACTCGACTCTGTCGGCGGGGTGGCGAAGTGATGCGGAGTGTATGCGGTGCGCTGATCGCGGTGTTTCTCTCGGGCTGCAGCTGGCTGCCGTTCTGGGGTGACAAGCTGCCTGCGTTGCCGGCGTTGTCCGCGCCGTCGCCCGCCAAGGTCGTGTGGTCGGCCTCCGTCGCCAAATCCGGCGAGTACGCGTTCACGCCGGCCATCGGGCAAGGCGTCATTTATGTCGCAGGCCCGAACGGCGGGGTCGTCTCGATCAGCGAGGCAACCGGGCGGCCGGCGGCCACGTTCGATGCCGGCAAGCGCCTGACCGGCGGGGTCGGATTTGGCGAAGGGCGGATCGCGGTCGCGAACCAGCGCGGCGATGTGATCGCGCTCGACATGGCGGGCAAAGTGATCTGGACGGCCTCGACCGCGGGTGAAGTCCTGGCTGCGCCGCTCATTCAGGCCGGCGTCGTGGTCGTTCGCACCTCGGACGGCCGCATCATCGGCCTCAACGTGTTGGACGGCAAGCGCAAGTGGCTGTATCAGCGTCCCGCGCCTGCGCTGACGCTACGTAGTTCGGCCGGCGTGGTATTTGGACGTGGCACGCTGTACGCGGGTTTTCCGGGCGGCAAACTGGTCGCGCTCGAATCCGACTCCGGCAAGCCGATCTGGGAGGCAACGCTTTCCATTCCGCGCGGCGCGACTGAGCTTGAGCGCATTGCGGACATCGGTGGTCTGCCCATCCTGGACGGCACGCGCGTCTGTGCGGCGGTTTATCAGGGCCGCAGCGGCTGCGTTGAAACCCTTAACGGAAATGTTCTTTGGTCGCGTGAGGTCGCGGGTGCCACGGGCATGGCTGCCGACGACAAGAATCTGTATTTCGCCGACGAACAAGGCAACGTGATCGCGCTGGACAAGGTCTCGGGCGCGAGTGTGTGGAAGCAGGAGGCGCTGGCCAAACGGAAGCCCGGCTCGCCGGTCATCTTCGCAGGCCGCGTCTGGCTGGGCGATTCGAAGGGCTTGGTTCACGCCTTGTCGATCGATAACGGTTCGCTGGCGGGTCGCATCGCAACTGACGGCAGCCCAGTCGAGTCTCTGACCGTGGCCAACGATTCTCTCCTTGCCCAGACTGACAAGGGCGGGGTCTTCGCCATCCGTTGATTGCCCGCGCCGTCTCACCCAGCCCGCGCAGCGCAGGTTGCGGTCGCTGAGACACCCGACGCGCTCTACACGCCCAAGACGCCCATCCCCGCATGAAACCGACCATCGTCCTCGTAGGCCGGCCCAATGTCGGGAAGTCGACGCTTTTTAATCGTCTGACCAAGACGCGTGACGCCATCGTCGCCGATGTGCCAGGCCTGACCCGGGATCGGCACTACGGTCACGGCCGGGGCGCATCCAAACCCTATCTGGTCGTCGATACCGGTGGCTTCGAACCTGTCGCCAAGGATGGAATCCTCCACGAGATGGCGAAGCAGACCTTGCAAGCCATCGCCGAGGCGGATGCAGTCATCTTCGTCACTGATGCCCGCCAAGGATTGACCGCGCAGGACAAGACCATCGCCGAGACATTGCGCAAACAGGCCATTTCACGCGGCGTGCCAGTCACTGTGGCGGTGAACAAGGCGGAGGGATTTGTCGAGGATATGGCGACCGCCGAGTTTCATGAACTCGGGCTGGGCGCGCCCACTTCGATCTCCGCCGCGCATGGGGAAGGCGTCCGACAACTAATCGAAGACGTGCTGGCCGAATTCACCGACGCTCGGGATGAGGTCGAGGAGAAGCATCCCAAAATCGCCATCGTGGGACGGCCCAACGTGGGCAAGTCCACGCTGGTCAATCGCATGATCGGCGAGGATCGCGTGATCGCTTTTGACCAGCCCGGCACGACTCGCGACAGCATCTATGTGCCGCTGGAGCGTGACGGTCGTCCCTACACGCTCATCGACACGGCCGGCATCCGCCGCCGGGGCAAGGTGTTCGAGGCCATCGAGAAGTTTTCGGTCATCAAGACGCTGCAAGCCGTCGAGGACGCCAATGTCGTCATCCTCCTGCTCGATGCGCGCCAGGAGATCGCCGACCAGGACACGCACATCGCGGGGTTCATACTGGAGGCGGGCCGGGCACTGGTGGTCGCCATCAACAAGTGGGATGGACTGGACGCCGACGACCGCGAACGCATCAAGCGGGAATACGACCGCAAGTTCCAGTTCCTGAGCTTCGCGCGCTGGCACACCATTTCGGCGTTGCAGGGCAGCGGGCTCCAGCCTCTTTGGGAGAGCGTGGACGGCGCGTTTGCCGCAGCCACCGCGAAATTGTCCACGCCCAAGCTGACTCGCGCGCTGCTCGCGGCGACAGCGCAGCATCAGCCGCCGCTGAACGGATTGCATCGCCCCAAGCTGCGCTACGCCCACCAGGGTGGGTCGAATCCGCCCACTGTGGTGGTGCATGGCTCCGGCCTCTCGGGCTTACCGGCGAGTTACGTTCGCTATCTCGAAAACAGCTTTCGCGATGCCTTCGAGCTCAAGGGCACGCCGCTACGCGTGGAATTGAAGCAGGCAGCCAATCCCTACGCGGACAAGAAGCCGCAAGCCTTGACCAAGCGTCAGGAAGACAAGCGCCGACGCAACCGGCGCTACCAGAAGAAGACCTTCAGTTGATGGCCGACTCAGCGCGCTTGCAAGCGGCCTCGGCACCGGTCTGGCTTGCCGCCGGCCTATTGCTATGGGCAGGCGTGCTTGCAGGCTGTGCGGATGAATCGCGCGACTACGCGGCCGCCGATGCCCCGAAACAGGTTGCGCTTGCGCAGGAGCCCAAACCACTGGTGGCCGTGGTGTTGGGTGGCGGGGGGCCGCGTGGCTTTGCCCATGTCGGGGTGCTGAAGGCGCTCGATGCGGCAGGCATTCAACCTGACATCGTGGTCGGCTCCAGCGTCGGCGCGATCATTGGTGCGCTGTACGCGGACGGCATTCCGGCTGAGGAGATTGAGCGAGTCGCCCTGTCATTCAATCCGGTCCGTTTCATCAACCTGTCACTGGACGGTACGCGCGCCAGCGGCTTCGCCATCGCGGACTTTGTGAACGAGCGGGTAGGCCACAAACCCCTGCAGGCGCTGAAACGGCCGCTGGTCGCCGTGGCGGTGCGCAAGTCCGATGGGCGGCTCGTCGCTTTCAATCAGGGCAATACCGGCGTCGCGGTACGCGCTTCGAGCGCGATGCCCGGACGCTTCACACCGGCTCGCATTCAAGGTGTTGAATACATAGACGGCGACGAGGTCAGCCCCGTGCCTATCCGCGTCGCGGTGGCGCTGGGCGCGGGCGTGATCATCGCGGTCGACGTATCGGCACACCTCTCCAGCACGCCGCCCGAGGCGCCCGAGCATTGGCAAGTCAGGGACCGCAGGCGCGCCGCTCAGGTGGCCGAGGAGGCGACACTTGCAACGGTGATGATCCACCCCGATCTGGGCTATTACGCGGACATTCGTGAAGCATATCGGCTGAAGTGCATCCGCATCGGTCAGGAGACTGCGGAGCGGGCCATTCCGGCCATCCAGGCTGCGATTGCGGACGCCCGGTCCGGCAGAGCGAAACGCGTCGCAGGCGGGGAACCTGGCGCGAGTCGCGGTGTCCCTGACTAGGGTCCCCGTGAAACATTGGCGCAAAGGCGCGGATTCCAGTACATTTAATTTCCAACAAACAGCTGGAGCATAAAAAATGAGCGGCAAAGGGCAATTGTTACAAGACCCGTTCCTGAACATCCTGCGCAAGGAACACGTACCGGTCTCCATTTACCTCGTGAACGGCATCAAATTGCAGGGCCAGATCGAATCCTTTGATCAATATGTTGTGTTGCTGAAGAACACGGTCACCCAGATGGTCTACAAGCACGCCATTTCCACGGTTGTGCCTGCGCGGCCAGTGTCCGTGCCATTTGAACACGCGCAGGAGTCCTGAATTTCATTCGGGTCGGGCGCACCGGGGCTTCTCGGCGTCGGTGCGCCGCTTCAATCCAAGCTTCTTCCCGTCCGGCCCTCAGGGGCGCGGCTGAGTTTTGAATGCCATGGCAGCCCAGAGCGTTCCTCCTGATTCGGCTGTGTTGGTCGCGCTTGACTTCGGTGTGATCGACATCGAGGCGACCATCGCGGAAGCCTGCGAGCTGGTCGCAACGGCCGGCGCCGCCGTTCGAGCCGTCGTGCGGGGGCGTCGCGAAAAACCTGACGCGGCGCTCTTCGCGGGGAGCGGCAAGGTGGACGAAATCGCCGAGGCCATCGCCAATTGCGATGCAAAGTGGGTCGTGTTCAATCATGCGTTGTCGCCCATTCAGATTCGCAACCTCGAGCGCGCGTTGGAAACCCGTGTCGTGGATCGCACGGATCTCATCCTCGACATCTTCGCCCAGCGCGCGCGGAGTCATGAAGGCAAGCTGCAAGTTGAACTGGCGCGCCTGGAGCACCACATGACGCGCCTTGTGCGCGGCTGGACACACCTTGAGCGACAGCGGGGCGGCATCGGCGTGCGCGGCGGCCCGGGCGAAACCCAGCTGGAAATCGACCGGCGTCTGGTGGCGGATCGCATTCGTCTGACCAAGGCTCGCATCGCCAAGGTGGCGCGGCAACGCCAGACGCAGCGTGGCGCGCGCAGGCGGTCCGGCGTTCATACCGTTGCAATCGTCGGGTACACCAATGCCGGGAAGTCGACGCTGTTCAATCGACTCACGCGGGCGGACACTTACGTGGCCGATCAGCTCTTCGCCACGCTGGATACGACCACACGAAGGGTCTGGTTAGGAGCTGGTGCGGAAGTCACTTTGTCCGACACCGTGGGTTTCATTCGCGATTTGCCACACGCGCTCGTGGCGGCGTTTCGCGCGACGCTCGAGGAAACCGCGAGCGCCGATCTGCTGCTACACGTCGTCGATGCCAGCAGCCCTCGGCGCGACGGCGAGATCGAGGATGTGAACGCGGTCCTCGCCGAGATTGGCGCGGATCTGGTGCCACAGTTGCTGGTGTTCAACAAAATCGATTTATTGTCCCAGGCCGAAGCATCAGTGACGATGGATCAGTGTGGTAAAATCAATGAGTTACGTATCAGTGCGGTCACGGGTCACGGGTTGGATGCGCTACGCGCTGCCATCCTCTCCCGGTTGCCCGCCACGCTGCCGCACGCAGCCCAAGGCATCATTCCAAGGCCGGATGCGCGTGATCTCTCCGGCGCGACTTCCTGACATCAACTTATCTTTCGACAGACATGGCGCCAAACGACCCACAGTGGGGCAAGCGTGGCAACGACGGTCCGCCCGACCTCGATGAAATCTTGCGCAAGTTCAATCAGAAGCTGAGCGGACTCTTCGGAGGCAAAGGCGGCGGCTCCAATGACGGCCCGCCGAGAGGGCCCGCGTCGGCCATGATGGGTGGCGGTTTGGCGCTGGGCGCGGGCATTGTTGTCGCGATTTGGCTCGCCAGTGGTTTCTATGTGGTTGAGCAAGGCAGCAAAGGCGTCGAACTCACGCTCGGCAAGTATGCCGGCACGACGGAAGCCGGTCTCAAGTGGCGCTGGCCGTACCCGATTGGCGACGTCAAGGTCATCAATGTCGAGCAGGTCCGCGCAGTTGAGGTGGGGCATCGCAACAATCAAAAGCAGAAGGTGACGCAAGAGTCGTTGATGCTGACCGAAGACCAGAACATCGTCGACGTGCAGTTCGCGGTGCAGTACACGCTGGCCTCGGCTGAAGACTATCTGTTCAACAATGTCGAGCCTGATGTCGCGGTCCGGCAAGCCGCCGAGACCGCGATGCGCGAGATCGTTGGCAAGTCGAAAATGGACTTCGTCCTGTACGAGGGTCGCGGACAGATCGCGGCCAATGCGAAGACGATGATGCAGCGCATCTTGGACCGCTACAAGACCGGTATTCTCATCAGCTCCGTGACCTTGCAGAACGCCCAGCCGCCGGAGCAGGTGCAAGACAGTTTCAATGACGCCGAGCGCGCGCGGCAGGATCAGGTGCGCCTGCGCAACGAAGGTGAGGCCTATGCCAACGACGTGCTGCCCAAGGCCCGCGGTCTTGCAGCGCGCCTCATCGAAGAAGCCAGCGGTCACAAGGAGCGAGTGATTGCCAATGCCGAGGGTGACGCAGCGCGCTTCCGTCAAGTGCTTGTCGAGTATGAGAAAGCGCCCCAAGTAACGCGCGAGCGCATGTATCTCGACATGATGCAGCAGGTCATGACCTCCACCAGCAAGGTGCTGGTCGACCAGAAGGGCGCAGGCAATCTCTTGTACCTGCCGCTCGATAAGTTGATGCAGCTAGGCGCCGCGGGCGGTTCTGCCGACGCATTGAGCGGCCCAGCCAAACCTGCGGAGTCCGTTCCCGCAGCCACGCCGCCGGACGCGTCGCGCGCCCAGCAGCTGCGCAATCGCGATTCACGATAGGAGCCGGAACATGCAAAAGAACTTCGGCCTCGTCGCCATCGCCGTCGTCGCACTGTTGATTCTTCTCGCCACCTCCGCCTACGTGGTGGACCAGCGGCAGGCCGCGATCCGATTCCGCTTTGGTGAAGTGGTTTCGATCCAGACCGACCCCGGCTTGTACTTCAAGCTGCCGATGCTGGAGAACGTCCGCTTTTACGACCGCCGCATCCAAACACTGGATACGAAGGACGCCGAACGCATCCAGACCAGCGAGAAGAACAACGTGCTGGTGGATTCCTTCGTCAAGTACCGCATCGTTGATGTGCAGAAGTATTTCGTGTCCACCGGCGGCGATCAGCTGCGTGCCGAGGTTCGTCTTTCACAAGCGATCAATGATGACATGCGGGCGCAATTCGGTCAGCGCACGCTGGCCGAGGTGGTGTCCGGCGAGCGTGACAAGATCATGGAGACGCTGCGCCAGCGCGCCGATGAGGATGCGCGCAAGATCGGCATCGAAGTGCTCGATGTTCGGTTGAAGCGTGTGGATCTTGTGCCCGAGATCTCCAGCGATGTTTATCGGCGCATGGACTCGGAGCGCAAGCGCGTGGCCAACGAAAGACGTTCGACTGGCTCGGGCGAGGCGGAGAAAATCCGCGCCGACGCCGACCGCCAGCGCGAGATCATCCTGGCCCAGGCCTATCGCGATGCCCAACGCGTCAAGGGCGAAGGTGACGCCAAGGCCGCGAACATCTACGCGCAAGCTTTCAGCAAGAATCCCGAGTTCTATTCGTTCTATCGCAGCATGGACGCCTATCGGAGTTCGTTTCGCAACAAGGGCGATGTCATGGTGCTGGAGCCGAATTCCGACTTCTTCAAGTACATGAAGAATCCCAACCGGGGAAAGTAGTGTGGGACCTATTGCTGGCGGCGACCGCCCTTGTACTTGTGTTCGAAGGCGTGTTGCCGTTCGCGGCGCCAGCACTCTGGCGCGATACGATTCGCCGCATGACTGAGTTGTCAGATGGTCAGATTCGCTTCATCGGTCTCGTGTCGCTCTCGGCCGGTCTGATCATGCTCGCCTGGGTGCTCTGATGCGCACGTGGCTGTTGCCAGAGTACATTGAAGACGTGCTGCCCGCAGATGCGCGCAGGCTGGAAGACATGCGCCGTCTGCTGGTGGATCGTTTCCAGCGCCACGGCTATCAGCTGGTCATGCCGCCGCTCCTCGAATACGTCGACTCGTTGTTGTCCGCGACCGGCGAAGACATGGAGCTTGCCACGTTCAAACTGGTTGATCAGTTGTCCGGCCGCATGATGGGCATCCGGGCCGACCACACGCCGCAAACGGCCCGCATCGATGCTCACCTGCTGAACCGTGCCGGCGTCACCCGGCTGTGCTATGCGGGTCCGGTGCTGCACACGCTTCCTTCCGGCCTCATGCGTTCACGCGAGCCGTTCCAGGTGGGTGCCGAACTGTATGGGCACGCCGACCTGCAGGCGGATTTGGAAGTGCTTCGTCTTCTGATCGAAGGGTTGACCGGACTTGGCCTCACAGGGGTTCATCTCGACCTCAGCCATGCCGGCATTTTTCACGCGCTGATCGAAGATGAGCGCCACGCGGCCGACGACACTGCCGCGCTCTTCGCGGCCATCAAGGCGAAGGACTTGCCGGCATTGGCCAACCTGGCGCCGCGTTGGCGTCACAGCGCTGCGCTGCGAGCATTGCCCGAACTTTACGGTGGGCCGGAAATTCTTGACGTCGCGCGCGCGCGCCTGCCGGACTCTGTCGTGATTTCCGCCGCGCTGTCGGCCTTGAAGGACACGCTGAAGGCCCTGGATGGATCGGGCGTCAGTCTGAGCTTTGATCTGGCGGAGCTGGGCGGCTTCAACTACGAGCGCGGCATCACCTTTGCCGCCTACGTGGAAGGATCGGCGGATGCCATCGCGCGCGGTGGCCGCTACGACGAGGTTGGCAAGGCCTTCGGCCGGGCGCGTCCGGCGACCGGATTCACGCTTGATTTGAAGCCGCTTTTGGAAATCGTCCCACGACGCGAATATTCGCAAGGCATCTTCGCGCCGACATTGGATGATGCGACGCTGCGCGCCGAGGTGCGCCGCCTGCGCGACGCGGGTGAAATCGTCGTTGAAGCACTGCCCGGCGAGAGTGTCGCGTCCGCTAGCTGCGACCGGACACTCCAGCAGACATCGGCGGGTTGGCGCGTCGCGCCAGCCGGCCCGAACTGAATCACCAGGGGAAATTGATATGGCAAAGAATGTCGTCGTCATCGGCCTGCAGTGGGGCGATGAAGGCAAAGGCAAGCTCGTCGACTGGCTCACTGACAATGTCGCGGGCGTGGTCCGTTTTCAAGGCGGACACAACGCCGGGCACACGCTGGTCATCGGCGGCAAGAAGACCGTGTTGCGTCTGCTGCCTAGCGGCATGCTCCACCCGCACGTCACCTGCTTCATCGGCAATGGTGTGGTGGTGTCGCCCAAGGCGTTGCTGGACGAAATCGATGAGCTTGAGCGCGCGGGATTGGAGGTCGCGAGCCGACTGCGCCTGTCCGAGGCGTGTCCGTTGATCCTTCCCTACCACGTCGCCATCGACCAGGCCCGCGAGGCGGCCAAGGGCGAGGCCAAGATCGGCACGACGGGACGAGGGATTGGTCCGGCGTACGAGGACAAGGTCGCGCGCCGCGCCATCCGCGTGCAGGACCTCTTCGCGCGTGAGCGCTTCGCCGCGAAGCTGGGTGAAGTGCTGGACTATCACAACTTCGTGCTGAAGAATTTCTTCAAGGCGCCGACCGTCGACTTTCAGTCCACCCTGGAAGAGACGCTGCAACTGGCTGAGCGGATCAAACCCATGGTGGGCGACGTGTCAGGCCAGATCAACCAGTTGATGAATGAGGGCAAGAGCCTGCTCTTCGAAGGCGCCCAGGCGGCGTTGCTCGACATTGACCACGGCACCTATCCCTACGTCACATCCAGCAACTGCGTGGCTGGCCAGGCTTGCGCAGGCGCTGGCGTGGGACCGCACTCGTTGCACTACATCGTTGGCGTCGCCAAGGCCTACGCGACCCGCGTGGGATCAGGACCGTTTCCGACCGAGCTGGATGACGAGGTCGGTGAGCACCTGCGTGTGCGCGGCAACGAGTACGGGTCCGTCACCGGCCGTCCGCGTCGCTGCGGCTGGTTTGATGCGGCCGCACTGAAGCGCGCGGTGCAGATCAACGGTGTGTCGGCGCTTTGCATCACCAAGCTGGACGTGTTGGATGGACTCGATGTGGTGCGCGTTGCGACCGGTTACAAGGTCAACGGCACGGTGCGCGACATCCTGCCCGTCGGCGCGGAGGCCTTGGCGATTTGCGAACCGATCTACGAAGAGTTCCCGGGCTGGAAGGAAAGCACGGTGGGCATCAAGTCATTTGACGCGTTGCCCAAGACGGCGCAGAACTACATGAAACGACTGCAGGAACTGGTTGGCGCGCCCATCGATATCATTTCCACCGGGCCGGATCGCGAGGAAACCATCGTGATGCGGGATCCATTTGCTGCTTGACGCAGAAGAGGAGGCATCATGAAAGTCTGTCCCATCGCGATTGCAGTCGGTTGCCCGAAGTGTCCGGCGTTCAAGATTTGTCCGGCGAAGGAGACGTTGGGTGGGTACAAGGAGCCGGAATCCGGACGCAAGAGCGCCGAGCCTTCCAAAGGCAAGAAGAAAGGCTGAAAGGGCTAGTCAGCAGTTCGCAGGCGAAATGCGGATTTGATGCGAAGAGGACTCGGCCACGTGCCGCGGCCCCGGCGTCCGTTGCTTCGGGCGCCCTCCGAATCCACTTGCGCAAGTCCACGCGAATGGACTTGCTCCTGGGCAGCAAGAACGAAAAAACCCGCCGAAGCGGGTTTTTGAATTGGTGCCCAGAAGAGGACTCGAACCTCCACAGTGTTGCCACCGCTAGGACCTGAACCTAGTGCGTCTACCAATTCCGCCATCTGGGCTTCAAATACAACCCCGGCGTGAGGCCCGGTCTGTAAAATGAAGCGCGAATTCTAAAGAAAAGTCATTCAATTGTCCAACCGCAAAAAAACCACTGTCCCGTCGTTGCGCGCCTCCGATCCCTACCTGGAGCGCGAGAAGGGCAAGTATGAAAATCCGCTGCCCAGCCGGGAGATGATTCTCTCGCTCTTGGAAAAGGTGGGGATTCCTGTCTTTGAAGAAGATCTGGCTCGCCAGCTCGACATCACCGAGTCCGAGGCTGACTCGTTCACCCGCCGTCTCAACGCCATGGAGCGTGAGGGCCAGCTCATCAAGAATCGCAAGGGTGCGCTCTGTCTCACCGAAAAGCTGGACCTCATCAAGGGACGCGTCCAAGGGCACCCGGACGGCTTCGGCTTCGTGGTGCCCGACGACGGCACGGACGACCTTTTCCTTGGCCCGAAGCAGATGCACAAAGTTCTGCACGGCGACCGGGTCATGGTCAAAGAGATTGGGGTCGACCGCAAGGGCCGGCGCGAAGCCAGCATCGTCGAAGTCATCGAGCATGTGAATGAACGCATCGTGGGGCGAATATTCGCGGAGCACGGCGTGCTGTTCCTCGTGGCCGAAAACAAGCGTATCAACCAGGACATCCTGATTGAGCCGGGCTTCGATGGCGGCGCCCAACCCGGTCAGGTCGTCGTCGGCCAGTTGGTGGCGCAGCCTTCCAAACACTCCGAACCGATCGCGCGCGTGATCGAGGTTCTCGGCAACTATGCCGATCCCGGCATGGAAATCGAGATCGCGCTTCGCAAGCACGATTTGCCCCATGAGTGGCCGGATGCCGTGCTGGCGCTGGAGAAGAAGCTGCCGAAGAAGGTCGTTGCGAAAGACATCGCAGGCCGTGAGGATCTGCGCGCGCTGCCCTTCGTCACCATCGATGGTGAAAACGCCAAGGACTTCGACGATGCCGTCTATTGCGAACAGCGCGGCAAGGGCTTCCAGCTCTGGGTCGCCATTGCCGATGTGAGCCACTATGTGAAGGACGGCGACGCGTTCGACCGCGAGGCTATCGAGCGTGGCAACTCGGTCTATTTCCCGCGCCGGGTCATTCCCATGCTGCCAGAGGAGCTTTCCAACGGACTTTGCTCGCTGAAGCCCGAGGTGGATCGTTTGGTGATGGTGTGCGAGATGTCCATCTCGGGCACGGGTCCGTCAGCAGGCCAGATCAAGTCTTATCGCTTCTATCCGTCGGTGATTCATTCACAGGCGCGACTGACCTACACCAAGGTCTGGAACTATCTGTCGGCCGAGGATGAGCAGGATCGTGCCGCGTCCGGCGTACCCAAGCCGCTGCAGCCGCACATTGATTCGCTTTACGCCGTGTTCAACGCGCTGCTGAAGGAGCGCCTGAAGCGTGGCGCCATCGACTTTGACTCGGCTGAAACCGAGATGCGTTTTAACGATGAGGGCAAGATCGAGAAGATCGTGCCCATTGTGCGCAATGACGCGCACAAGCTGATCGAGGAATGCATGCTGGCGGCCAACGTCTGCACGGCGAAGTTCATCCTGGATCACGAGCATCCTGCGCTGTACCGAATCCATGAGCCACCCAACCTGGAGAAGTTGGAGGTGTTGCGAACCTTCCTCAAGGATTTCGCGCTCAGCCTGCCTGGCGGCGAGGAGCCCGAGGCACGCGAATATTCGCAGTTGATCGACAAGATCAAGGCGCGCCCGGACGGCCAGCTTTTGCAGACAGTGATGCTGCGTTCGCTCATGCAAGCGGTGTATTCACCTGACAACTGCGGCCACTTCGGTCTGGCGTACGACGCCTACACGCACTTCACTTCCCCCATCCGTCGCTATCCAGACCTGCTGGTGCATCGCGTCATCAAGGCACTGCTGAAGGAGGAAGCCTATCAGCCCGCGCGCACCTGGCACGAGCTGGGCGCGCAATGCTCCATGACCGAGCGCCGCGCCGACGAGGCCACGCGCGATGTGATGAATTGGTTGAAGTGCTTCTTCATGAAGGATCACGTCGGCGAGAGTTTCAGCGGCACCATCAGCAGTGTCGTGAGCTTCGGCATCTTCGTCTCGCTGGACGAGGTGTTCGTGGAAGGTCTGGTCCATGTGTCCGATCTGGGGCAGGACTATTTCAAGTTCGATGCCAAGCGCCACGTCATGTCGGGTGAGCGCACGGGCAAGCGTTATCGCTTGGGTGATCGCGTCACCGTGCGCGTGGCGCGCGTTGATCTGGAAACCAGCCGCATTGATTTCATGCTGGATGAACATGTGGTGACTTCAGGCCGCCGCACCATGACGCTCACGCGCGCCCCGGAGCCGGTTGAGGAAGATTCGGCACCCGCGCCGCAGCCCGCCGCGAAGTCGCCCTTCAAGTTGCGCGACATCGAGAAGCGCGAAGCCAAGGCTGTGTCCCACGAACGCAAGGAAGACAAGCAGGCCAAAAAGCCACGGTCTGCCGGCGCGCTGCTCTCTGGCAAGAAAAAGAAACGCTGATGGCGAAGACCCAGACATTGTTCGGCTTTCATGCCGTGGCGAGTCGCCTGCGCGCGAGGTTGAAGTCGGTGCGTGAACTGTATGTCGCGGAAGGCCGCCATGATCCGCGCATGAAAGACCTGCTTAAGACCGCATCCACTGCGAATATTCGCGTGATGACCGTCCCCGTCCAGCGCCTCGATGGCATGGCCGGCGGCGGACGCCATCAAGGTGTGGTCGCCGTGGTCGACGCTCTGCAGTTGCCCCAATTCGTCGACGATGTGCTGGACACACTGGAAGTGCCGCCGTTCCTGCTCGTGCTGGATGGCGTGCAGGACCCGCACAATCTTGGCGCGTGTCTGCGGGTGGCGGATGCGGCGGGTGTGCATGCGGTCATCGCGCCCAAGGATAGAAGTGTCGGGCTCACGGCAACGGCCGCCAAGGTGGCGTCCGGCGCGGCGGAGTCCGTGCCCTACATCACCGTCACCAATCTTGCCCGTACCCTGCGCGACCTCAAGGATCGGGGCGTCTGGCTGGTGGGTGCTGATGAGGGCGGGGACACGACGCTCTTCAACGCCAAGCTGACCGGCGCGCTGGCCTGGGTCATGGGCGCGGAAGGCGAGGGGTTGCGCCGGCTCACGCGCGAGGTCTGCGACCAGGTCATCAGCATCCCCATGAACGGGGTCGTGGAGAGCCTGAACGTGTCAGTCGCCACCGGAATCTGCCTGTTTGAGGCGCGTCGGCAGCAGCTCGTCGCACGGACACAAATCGCCACTTGAATGCGGCGGTTTGCGGTCTATACTCCGGCCGTCATTTGAGACCAAGGAGTCGCCATGAATCATCGTCTTGCGCCCATCGCGGGTGCGCTGATGCTCTTTGCCGCCGCAGCGGCAGCCCCGATCGCGCAGGCGAAGGACCCGGCCAAGCCCGCACCGGCCGCCGCCACTGCCGCGGCGCGCCTGCCAGCGGGCGTGGAGCGCGTTACGAATGTTGAAGGCATCACCGAGTACCGCCTGCAGAACGGCCTCAAGGTGCTGCTGTTCCCCGATCCGTCCAAGCCGACGGTGACGGTCAACATCACCTATCTGGTCGGCTCGCGCCACGAGAACTATGGCGAAACGGGCATGGCCCACCTGCTTGAGCACCTTGTGTTCAAGGGCACGCCGAAGATTCCGCATCTCGACAAGGAATTCAACAAGCGCGGCATGCGTCCCAACGGCACCACGTGGCTGGATCGCACCAACTACTACGAGTTGTTCCAGGCGTCGGACGACAATCTGAAGTGGGCCATCGAGATGGAAGCCGACCGCATGGTCAACGCCTTCATCGCCAAGAAGGACCTCGACTCCGAGATGACCGTGGTGAGGAACGAGTACGAGCGTGGCGAGAACGCGCCGTTTCAGGTGCTGATGAAGCGCATGCAGAGCGTCGCCTTTGACTGGCACAACTACGGCAACTCCACCATCGGCAACCGCTCTGATATCGAGAATGTCGACATCTCCAATCTGCAGGCGTTCTATCGCCGCTACTATCAGCCGGACAATGCCGTGCTGCTCATCGCTGGCAAGTTTGACGAGGCCAAGGCGTTAGGCTGGGTTGCGGATGCCTTCGGCAAAATCGCCAAGCCAAAACGCGTGCTGCCCAAGCTCTGGACGGTCGAGCCCACGCAGGATGGCGAGCGCAGCTTCATGGTCCGCCGCAAGGGCGAGATACAGATCGTGGCACTCGCCTACAAGGTGCCGTCCGCACTGCATGGCGACAGCGATGCCGTCAGCTTCGTCAATTTTGTCCTCACCGACACGCCATCCGGCCGTTTGCACAAGGCGCTGGTGGAGAAGGGCAAGGCGGCCCAGGTCGTCGGCTTCCCGCTGCAGGGCCTGGACATGAGCCTGCACCTGATTGGCGCGGTGGTGAAAAAGGGCGAGCCGGTCGAACCGGTGAAAGAGGAGTTGGTTCGCATCGTAGAGGAATTCCACAAGAATCCGCCCACCAAAGAAGAGCTGGAGCGCGCGAAGAAGAACTTCGCCAACCAGTTTGAAAAGACCCTGAACAATCACGAGTCCATCGGGCTGGAGCTGTCGGAGTCCATCGCGCTGGGCGACTGGCGGCTTTTCTTCCAGTCGCGTGATCAGGCCGAGCAGGTCACGTCCGAGCAAGTCGCCAAGGCGGCGCAGGCCTACTACCGCCGCGACAACCGCATCGTCGGCATGTTCCTGCCCGAAGATGCGCCGCAGCGCGCCGACATTCCCGCGCCGCCCAAGGTTGCGGAAGCGATGGCGAGCTTCAAGCCCAAAGTCGCCACGGTCCAGGCCGAAGCATTCGACCCATCGACGGTGAACATCGACAAGCGCACCAAGATCGTGAAGGTGGGTGACCTGAAGGTCGCGCTGCTCGCCAAGAAGAACCGCGGTGAGACCGTGAACGTGACGCTGCGCCTGCATGCCGGTGATGAAAAGAGTCTCTTCGGCAAGGCCGCGACGGCCACGCTCGCGGGCGGCATGCTGTCGCGCGGCTCGACCAAGTACACACGCACGCAGATCGCCGACGAGTTCGACAAGCTGAAAGTGTCAGGTGGTGTCGGTGGATTGAACACCAGCATGCAGACGACGGGGCCGAACGTCGCTGCCGCGATCCGTCTCGCCGCGCATGTGTTGCGCGAACCGGCGTTTCCGGAAAGCGAGTTCGAGCAGATGAAGAAGCAGATTCTCACCAACATCGAAGCGCAGAAAAGCGAGCCCGGCCCGCGCGCCAACGAGGCGATGGGCATTCACTTCAACCAGTATCAGAAAGGCGACTGGCGCTATGCCGGCACGCTGGACGAGCTGGCTGAGGCGTTCCGCTCGGCCACTCTGGACGACGTGAAGCGTTTCCACGCTGAGTTCTACGGTGCGGCGCAAGGCGAAGTTGCCATCGTGGGTGACTTCAACGAAGCCGAAGTCACCAAGGCGCTGCAGGAGTCGTTCGCCGGCTGGAAGGCGGCCAAGTTCTACCAGCGCATCGCCTCCGACTTCAAAGACGTGGCGCCAGCCAATCGCACGGTCGAAACGCCGGACAAGGAGAACGGCGTCTTCAGCGCGCGCCTCAACGTCAATTTGCGCGATGACGACCCCGAGTATCCGGCGATGTACATGGCCAACTACATGTTTGGTGGCGGCGCAGGCATGAACTCTCGCCTCATGGAGCGCATCCGCCAGAAGGACGGCTTGTCATACGGCATCGGCTCGCAGTTGGCGGTGGGGTCCCAGGATCGCGCCGGCTTCTGGGCGGTGCAAGGCACGGCCGCGCCGCAAAACATCGCCAAGGTGGAAGCGGCGTTCAAGGAGGAACTTGCGCGCATGCTGAAAGACGGCTTCCCTCAGGCGGAGTTGGCGGTGGCCAAGTCAGGCGTGCGGCAAATGTTGCTGCAATCGCGCGCGCAGGACGGCACGCTCGCTGGCGGCTGGGCCGGCAACTTGTTCCTCGGCCGCACGTTCACGTGGCAGGGTCAGTTCGAGGAGAAGATTCTGGCGCTGAAACCGGAGGACATAACGGCCGCGGTGCGAAAGCACATCGATCCCGAAAAGCTCACCATCGTCAAGGCGCTGGATGTGAAGAAGGCGGCTGCGGCGAAGTGATGTCCGGCCGTTGAATGCGGCACAACGAAAAAGCCCCGCATCGCGGGGCTTTTTCTTGCGTGAGAGGCGCGACAATCAGCGGTCGCAATCCCGCAGCATTTCCTGGAAGTGAAGTTGCTGACTCGGTGAGAGGCGGGTGTTCGCTTCGAATCGGGCGAAATCGTTGATCGCCTTGATCTGATCCATCTTGTCAGCAGGCTTCTTCTGGCCGCCGGTCAGGCTGGCCGGGGTCAGGGGGGCGATACGGCATTCGGCTGTTTGCACGCTGGTGCTGGCATCCGGAAGGCTGGCGCAGCCAGCCATCGCGGCGGCGGCACCGAGCAACGCGTAGGAAATAAAAGTCTTGTGGAACAATGTCTTGTGGCTCATGGTGGACTCCTTTTCACTCAGTGTGAGGTCGGACCGGGACGGCCCGGCACAGCTCGCGGGCACAATCTCAATACGATTGTGCGCCTGCTTTGGTTGACTGGAAAGCATTTCGTGAGGCGTCCGGTTCCCGCTCGCGAATATTCGCCTAAGTGCTGATTTGTTGGACATTTTTCCAGAGTTGCGGTTACAATCTCGGGCTCGCGTCAATGGGCATCGATGATTTGAGGTTTGAATCCTCGACACCCAGCGCTGAAGGACCCTCGGGAAGCCTGCTTCCCCCAACCTTGCCTCACCCGCGTGCGCATGCGGGGAGGCTTTCCGCGGCAACCGCCGCAAACCCAAAAGGAGATTTGAATGCGCCATTACGAGATCGTTTTCATTGTGCATCCCGATCAGAGCGAGCAAGTGCCCGCCATGATCGAGCGCTACAAGGCCATGGTGACCCAGGGCGGTGGCAAGATCCATCGCATCGAAGACTGGGGCCGCCGCCAGATGGCCTATCCCATCCAGAAGGTGTTCAAGGCGCACTACGTGCT
>JAEUMY010000004.1 GCA_016791265.1 Betaproteobacteria bacterium | reverse complement strand
CCGCACGCCCGTTGGCAAGGCGCCGCGCGGCATGTTCAGAAACGTCCGTCCCGACGACATGCTCGCGCACGTTCTCAAGGGTGCCATCGCCCAAGTGCCGGGGCTCGATCCGCACGACATCGGCGACGTGGTGGTGGGCTGTGCCATGCCGGAAGGCGAGCAGGGCATGAACGTGGCGCGCATCGGCGTGCTGCTGGCCGGGCTGCCGGATTCGGTGCCCGCCGTGACCATCAACCGCTTCTGCTCTTCGGGTGTGCAGGCCATCTCGATGGCGGCTGATCGCATCCGCACCGGTGATGATGATGTGGTCATCGCCGCCGGCACGGAATCGATGAGCATGGTGCCGATGATGGGCAACAAGATCGCGCTGAACGATGCCGTGTTCGCCAACAACGAGCACGTGGCCATCGCCTACGGCATGGGCATCACGGCTGAAAACGTCGCCAAGCAGTGGAAGGTGTCGCGCGAGGATCAGGATGCATTCGCTGTTGCATCGCACCAAAAGGCGGCGGCGGCGATTGCCAACGGCGGGTTCAAGGACGAAATCCTGCCCTATGAAATCGATGCTTCGATTCCCGATCTCGCCAGCGGCCAGATCAAGCACAAGAAGAAGGTCGCCGATACCGATGAAGGCCCGCGTCCGGATTCTTCGCTGGAGTCGCTCGGCAAGCTGCGCACCGTGTTCGCCGCCAAGGGTTCCGTCACGGCCGGCAACAGCTCGCAGATGTCTGACGGTGCCGGTGCCGTGATCCTGATGAGCGAGAAGGCGCTGAAGAAGTACAACATTCAGCCGCTGGCCCGTTTCGTGTCCTTCGCGGTGGCCGGCGTGCCGCCGGAGATCATGGGCATTGGCCCCATCAAGGCCATCCCAAAGGTGCTGGCCCAGGCCGGCGTCAACAAGGACGATTTGGGCTGGATCGAGCTGAATGAAGCCTTTGCGGCGCAGGCTCTCGCTGTCATCCGCGATGTCGGTCTCAATCCGGAGAAGGTGAATCCTTACGGCGGCGCCATCGCATTGGGCCATCCGCTCGGTGCCACCGGTGCCATCCGCGCCGCGACCTTGGTTCACGGCATGCGCCGCACCAAGCAGAAGTGGGGCCTGGTCACCATGTGCATCGGCACCGGCATGGGGGCGGCCGGGCTCTTCGAGGCACTTTGAGGCGCTCTGAGCTGCACGGCGGTGCTTTGGCGTCCGCAGCGAATATTCGCACTCTTGCAGTCGCGGGCCGTCCCGGCTGCAGGGGTGTTGCGGCCCCGCTACATCGCGTTGCCTTTTTGCTTTAACTCGCTGACAATGGGTGCAAAATAGCCACCAGAAAAGATGGGCGCGTTGATTTTCGGATTCAAAGTGTGGACGGGAGAGGTTCCCATCCAACCTGCCAAGCCGATCCGAAAGCGCCTCATCCCATACACATACCATCAAACTCTGAGGAGAAAAGGTTCATGAAAAGCCTGTTCCATCGCTCACGCCCCGCTCTGAAACCGCTGGCCCTGGCAACCCTTCTGGCCTGCTCAGGCGGCGCCCAGGCCTTCACGTTCAAGACGGACAACGGCATCACGGGCAGCTTCGACACCACTCTCTCCTACGGGGTGTCGGTGCGCGCGCAGAACGCCGACGCCAGCCTGATCGGCATTTCCCAGGGGGGGACCGCCCGTTCCGTGAACGAGGACGACGGCAATCGCAACTACAAGAAGAACGACATTTTCGCCCATGTGCTGAAGGCCACCCACGACCTCGACCTGAGGTACAACAACTGGGGCTTCTTCGCGCGCGGCACGTATTTCGTCGATTTCGAGAACCGCAAATTCAACGGGCTCGGCCCGGAAGGCCGCAGCCGGGTCGGTCGCGATGCCCGCATGCTGGACACCTTCGTGAGTGGCTCGTTCCAGCCGTTCGACAAGAAGCTCAACATGCGTGTCGGCAGCCAGGTGGTGAGCTGGGGCGAGAGCACCTTCATCCCCAACGGCATCAACGTGATCAACCCGGTCGACATCTCCAAGCTGCGCATTCCCGGCTCGGAATTGAAAGAGGCCTTCATCCCGTCGCGCATGCTGTGGTTGTCGCAGGAAATCACCGACAAGGCGAGCCTTGAAGGCTGGGTGCTCGCCAACCACGACAAGATCAAGCTGGACCCGCGCGGCTCCTACTGGAGCAACAACGACTTCGCGTCGGATGACGGCTGGAGTGTCATCGTCGGCTTTGGCCGTCGCCATGACTTCAATGGTCGGGCGCCAGGCAACCTGATTCCGCCGACCGCGGGCCCGCTGTATACGGCGTCTGTTCCTGTGCTGGGCGCATTTGATCCGGCGGCTTCCGTCTGGGCGCCGCGCTCCTCGGATCGCAACGTGTCCGACAAGGGCCAGTACGGGGTCGCCTTCCGCTACCTCTCTGACTGGAACAACACTGAATTCGGCCTTTATTACATGAACTACCACAGCCGAATTCCGTTGTTCTCCGGCATCAAGGGAACGCCGACCTCGGCGCTCACCAGCAGCCCGTTCATCGGCACGATTTGCGCAACGCCGGCGCTGGCTGCGCTGTGTCAAACCGGTACAGCCACTTACTTCGCGGAGTACCCGGAGAACATCCGCCTGATCGGCCTGTCCTTCAACACGCAAGGCCCCTGGGGTGTCGCGCTGCAGGGCGAATATTCGTATCGTCCCAACAACCCATTGCAAGTGGCCACGCCGGAACTGTTGCTCGCCGCCTTGGGTGCGCCCAATCTGATCACCGGCTTCACCCAGATCCCGGGCCAGCCCGTCGGTGCAACGGCTTCCGCGCTGGTGCCCAACGGGACTTACCTGCGGGGTTATCGCGACATCAAGACCAGCCAGTTCCAGATCACCGGCACCAAGGCGTTCCCGAACGTGCTGAAGGCGGATCAGGGTGTCATCGTGGGCGAGTTCGGCTACACCAAGTACCACGACATGCCCTCGGAACTGAAATTCAACGGCCCGGGCGTCTATCTGCCGGCGACCCTGCTGGGCGCCATCGCGAGCCAGGCCGGCTCCACCATGGATTCGGTTCAACAGACCGGTTTCGCCACCACCAACTCCTGGGGTTATCGTCTGGTCGGTCGCCTCGACTACACCGGTGGACCGTTGGGCACCAACTGGTCGCCGCGTCTCGCATGGGCGCATGACGTGAAGGGTACCTCGGCCACCTTCAACGAAGGTGTCAAGTCGGTGTCCATGGGCGTCAACTTCGAGTACCAGAAGAAGGCGACGCTGGATCTGTCCTACACCACGTTTGGCGGTGGTCGGACCTACTGCGGCACCGACACGGCGGCTGCGGCCCAGACGAGCCTCGCGCCGCAAATCGCGGCCCAAGGCGCCAGCTTCTGCTCCAGCGCCAATCCGATCAAGGATCGTGACTTCTACTCGGTGGTCTTCACCTATTCGTTCTAAGATTCATTGGAAGCGGTTCCCCGCCCCGGGCTGATCCGGGGCGGTGCGTCGCGACCGCCGGCAACAGGCGGCGCAGCGGTAAACACCTCATCACTATCTGGAGGAAGCATGAATGCTCACAGCACCTTGAAGGTTGCACGCCTGACCGCGGCGACCCTCTGCGCCATCCTGCCGGTGGCCGCCCTGGCCCAGCTTTCGGCCGCGGATGCGGCCAAGCTCGGCACCACACTGACGCCGATGGGCGCGGAGAAGGCCGGCAACGCCGCCGGCACTATTCCCGCCTGGGACGGCGGCATCACCAAGGTACCCGCCGGTCTCAACTACCGAGTGGGTGGCACCTATCCCGACCCGTTCGCCGCGGACAAGCCGTTGTTCACCATCACCGGCGCCAACGCGGATCGCTACAAGGACAATCTGTCCCCCGGCCAGATGGCGATGCTGAAGAAGTACCCCACGTACAAGATGATCGTGTACCCGACCCGGCGCAGCGCAGCCTTCCCCGAAGGTCACTATCGCGAGACCAAGGAGTGTTCGCAAAAGGCCAAGCTGGTGCCCGGCGGTAACGGCGTCACCGGCTGCGTGGGCGGCATCCCGTTCCCCATTCCGAAGAACGGCAACGAGGCCATCTGGAATTCCACGCTGCGCTATCGCGGCGACACCTTCGCCATGCATTGGTCGCAGGCGGCCGTGACGCGCACCGGCGAATTCGCCCTGGTGAAGTTCGAGTATGAATATGACTTCCACTATGGGAACCTGTCAAAGCCGGTCGCCCAGCGCGAGCCGAACAAGGTGCTGAACTACTTGCAGGTGACGACCGCGCCGGCGCGCCTGGCGGGCCAGATATTGCTGGTGCATGAGACGGTGGATCAGACACGCGAACCGCGGTCGGCCTGGACGTACAACCCCGGTCAACGGCGTGTGCGTCTGGCGCCCAACGTGGCGTATGACAATCCCGGCACCGCCGCGGACGGTCTGCGCACCAACGACGACTTCGGCATGTTCAACGGCGCCACCGACCGCTATGAGTGGAAGCTGGTCGGCAAACGGGAAATGTTCATTCCCTACAACTCGTACAGGGCGAGCGACCCGGCGCTGAAGTACAACGATATCCTGAAGCCCGGCCACCTCAACCAGGACCTCATGCGCTATGAGCTGCATCGCGTCTGGGTTGTCGAGGCGACGCTGAAGCCCGGCACGAGCCACATCTATTCCAAGCGCACGTTCTTCCTGGACGAGGATAGCTGGGGCGTGGTTGTGACCGACAAGTACGATGGTCGCGGCGAACTGTGGCGCGTGTCCGAGCAGCACAACGAGAACTGGTACAACGTGCCCATGTTCTTCGGTACGCTGGAGGTGCATAACGACCTCCAGTCCGGCCGTTACATCGCGATGGGCCTGCGGTCAGAAGAGCAAAAGATCTTCGAACCGATCAAGCGTTCTTCGGCAGACTACAATCCGAACAGCCTGCGTGGCATCGGAACGCGGTAGAGTCTGATCGGCCGCCGGCTTGCGCGGCGGCATGCGGGGACAATCGGTTGCGGTCACTTCGCGGCCGCATTGTCCCCGATTCGTTTTTGAGAGTCGGGTGCTTGAGACCTGACGCAGGGAGGAGAGCATGAGTCGATTGCCGGGATGGATCGCACCGCGAGGTGCTTGGTTGGGGTGCGCGATGGGCGCATTGCTTTCGCTGGCTGCCTTGGTTGCGCAGGCCCAGGTGCTGCCTGAGTCCGGGCCGCTCAGCAAGCAGTCGGTGTCGCGCCTCTTGCTGGTCGATGCCGAGCGGCACGGCAATCGTGTGGTCGCCGTCGGTGACCGCGGCTACATTCTGGTGTCGGACGACAACGGCGAGTCGTGGCGTCGCGCCAAGGCGCCCGCCGCGCCGCTCCTGGCGGCGGTCACGTTCGTCGACGCGAAACATGGCTGGGCGGTGGGCCACGATTCCGTGATTCTCGCCACCGCGGATGGCGGCGAGACATGGACCAAGCAGTTTTCCGCGGAGAGCGAGCAACGGCCGCTTTTGGATGTGCTGTTCCTCGACACCTTGAATGGATTCGCGGTGGGTGCCTATGGGGCGTTCTACGAGACCGCTGATGGCGGCAAGACCTGGAACGGGCGGCAAATGCTGCCGCCACCGCCGGCCCCGGCCCGCGGCAAGGCGCCAGCGGCACCGTCGAGTGGCGGTCGCGGCGCCGCGGCCGAGGACCAGTCCGACGAAGACCGACATCTCAACGGGATCGTGAAGCTCGGCGATGGCAAGCTGCTGGTTGTGGGCGAGGCCGGCAAGATGGCGCGCTCCGATGATGGCGGCAAGACCTGGTCACGGGTTGATGCGCCGTACAAGGGATCGTTCTTCGGCGCTGTGCAGTCGCAAGACGGGTCGGTCGTCGTGTTTGGCTTGCGCGGCCGCATCTATCGCGCCGACGCCAGTCTCAAGTCTTGGAAGCAGATCGAGAACAGCACCGTCGCCTCGCTCATGGGCGGCAGCCTGCTGCCGGACGGGAGCATCGTGCTGGCAGGCGCCGCTGGCACCGTGCTGGTGAGCCGCGACAACGGCCAGTCCTTCTCGCGCTTCGATGCCGGCACCACCCGCGCGTTTTCGAAAGCGCTCCTCGGCGGGCCGAACTCGGTGCTGGTGCTGGGTGAGGCGGGCGCGCGCGATCTCCTCATTCCCGCCACGCGCCGCTGATCCCGCGCCGAGCGCTTTGCACATTTCCCGCACAAATCAAACACATCGCCGACCGGGGACCTGACATGGTGAACTTCGAAAAACTCCTTGAACGCATTTCCGGCCTGGTCTTCAATCATCGCAAGACTTGGCTCATCGTCTTCGCGGTGATGACGCTGGGCTTCGCCACCGCCGCGTCGCGCCTCTTCGTCGATGCCGGATTCAGCAAGATGATTCCGCTGACCCATCCCTACATGAAGACCTATCGCGAGTATGAAAAGGTCTTTGGCGGCGCCAACCGCGTCGCTGTCGCGCTGGTGCAGAAGGACGGCGACATCTTCAACAAGGAGTACATGGGCAAGCTGAAGGCCCTGACTGATGACGTGTTCCTGCTGAACGGTGTGGATCGGCCCTCGGTGCGCTCGCTCTTCACGCCCAACACCCGGTTCATCGAGGTGGTGGAGGAGGGTTTCGCGGGCGGCAACGTCATTCCAGCGACGTTTCAGGGCAGCGATGAAGATCTGAAGACGGTGCGCGGCAACATCCAGAAGTCCAACGAGATCGGCCGCACGGTGGCCAGTGACTTCACCGGCGCTCTGGTCAGCGCGGGGCTGATGGAAATCGATCCGCAGACCGGCAAACGCCTGGACTATTTTGAAGTCGGCGCCAAGCTGGAAGAGTTGCGCAAGAAGTACCAGAGCGACAAGCACACCGTACACATCATCGGCTTCGCCAAGGCGACCAGCGACATCCGCGACGGCGCCCGCGGCGTGATCACCTTTTTCGGCGTGGCCTTCGTCATCACCGCCGTCCTGATGTTCTGGTTCGTGAAGGACCTCAAGCTCACCCTGGTTGCGCTGGTCGTCGCGATGATGCCGGTGCTGTGGTTGCTGGGCACGCTGCCCATCATCGGCTTCGGCATCGATCCGCTGTCCATCCTGGTGCCGTTTCTCATTTTCTCCATCGGCGTGTCGCACGCGGTGCAGATGACCAAGACCTGGGAACATGAGGTGGTGGCCGGCGCCGACAGTCTGACTGCGGCCAAGCGGAGCTTTGCCAAACTGTTCATTCCCGGGACGCTGGCCCTGCTCACCAACGTTCTCGGTTTCGCGGTCATCATGCTCATTCCCATCGACATCGTGCGTGAGCTCGGCATCACCGCGTCGCTGGGTGTCGCGTGGATGATCATGACCAACAAGATGCTGCTGCCGATCCTGCTGTCGCACCTGCAGTTGTCCAAGAGCGCGGCGGCGGACCAGGCCTTCCAGGCGAGTCGCGCCGACAAGATCTGGCAGGCGGCCTCACGGTGCGTCGACAAAGGGCGCGCGGCGGTGATCGTGGTCGTGTCAGCCGTCATTCTGGGCATCGGCGTCTGGGGTGCGAGCTATCTCAAGGTCGGCGACTACGGCATCGGCGTGCCTGAGCTGCGTCCCGACTCGCGCTACAACCTGGACAACGCCAAGATCATCGAGAAGTTCGCCATCGGCGTGAATACGCTGGGTGTGGTCGCGCAGACGAAAAACGTGCAGGGCGCCTGCACCCAGTACGACATCATGACCACCATCGAGAACTTCGATTGGACCATGCAGAACGTGCCTGGCACGCAGTCGGTCATCTCGCTGCCGGGTCTCGCCAAGACCATCAACTCGGGCTACAACGAGGGCAACCTCAAGTGGCGCCAGCTGCCGCGCGACCCGCAGGTGATGGCCCAGAGCGTGACGCCCATCGACACGGCGACCGGCCTGTTGAATCCGGATTGTTCGGCCATGCAGGTGCTCATCAACACCACCGACCAGCAGGGCGAGACCATTGCTCGTCTGGTGTCCGAAGTGAAGAACTTCGCTGCGACAAACAACAGCGACAAGATCGAGTTCAAGCTCGCCACCGGCAACATGGGCGTCGCCGCGGCGACCAACGAGGCGGTGAACAAGGCGCGCTACGAGATGCATGCCGCGATCTTTGGCGCGCTGTTGGTGATGTGCATGATCACCTTCCGCAGCCTTCGCGCGACGCTCTGCATCCTGATCCCGCTCGCCATTGTGTCGATTCTTTGCGAGGCGCTGATGCCGGCGCTCGGCATCGGCCTCAAGGTGTCCACGCTGCCGGTGATCGCGCTGGGGGTTGGCGTGGGTGTCGACTACGGCATCTATCTCTACGACCGCATAGAGATTCACCTGGAAGAAGGCAAGGACCTCGCGGGCGCGTTCTTCGATGCGCTGAAGGAGCGTGGCACGGCGATGGTGTTCACCGCCGTCACGATGACCATCGGTGTCGGCACCTGGGCCATGTCCGCACTCAAGTTCCAGGCGGACATGGGCATGCTGCTGGCCTTCATGTTCTTCCTGAACATGGTTGGGGCCATCTTCCTCTTGCCGGCGCTGGCCGCCTTCCTGCTGAAGCCACACAAGAAGGCTTGATCGCCGCAGCATTCAACGAACGGGGCGCGGTGGCGACACGGCGCCCCGTTCTGTTTGCGCTGATCGAAGATCAGACGTGAGCAAGATCTTCCTCACTCTGGGTGCCCTCAACGCCACGCTCTGCGTGATGCTGGGGGCGTTCGGTGCGCATGCGTTGAAGGCGCGTCTCGGCCCCGAACTGCTCGCGACCTGGCAGACGGCGGTGCAGTACCACTTCTTGCACGCACTGGGTTTGCTGGTCGTCGGCATGTTGGCGCGCCAGATGCCCGATGCGCGCGGCCTGCACTGGGCTGGCTGGCTCATGCTGACAGGTGTGCTGCTGTTCAGTGGCAGCCTCTATGCGCTTTGCCTGACCGGCGTGCGCGGACTGGGTGCCATCACGCCGGCGGGCGGCGCGGCCTTCATCGCCGCTTGGGCAGTGCTGGCCTGGGTGAGCTGGCGGTCCTAAGCGAGAACGGTGACTTCATCTCCCACGCGAATATTCGCGAGCTTCGTGGGGATCAGGTTCTGTCCGAAATACACGCCCTTGGGTGAGTCGCGATATGTCGCGAGCGTGGCCAGCGGTTCAGGCCCGCGCACCTCGCCCGACGCCTGGTCGGTCGTCGTGACCTGACAGCGCACGCAGGGCTTGGCGAAACGGAACTCGGCGTCGCCGATGCGGATCGCTTGCCAGCCGTCTTCCGCGCCGGACTCCACGCCGCCGATGACCAGGTTCGGTCGGAACCGATTCATGGGCACGGGCTGGCTGCCGTTGGCGACGATGCGCTGGTTGAGATCGGCAAGAGACGCTTCGGACGTCAGCAGCAGGGGATAGCCGTCGGCAAAACTCACCATGTCACCGGGACGGGCATGGTCGGGGTTGATGGCGCGCACGCTGTCCTCCGGCATGTAGACCAGATGACAGGGTTTGCCGAGGTAGTCGCCGAGAAAGCGGTCAGCGTCGGCTGACACGGTGTGCGCATCAACCACGCTGTTCCAGACGCGCACCTTGCGGGTTGGCTGTTTGCCCGGCGAGAGCGGCACTTCCACCGCATCCAGGTCCGGCGCGGCGAGCGTCAGGATGTCATCCTCGACATCCACCCACACGGTGGCCATCTGCGAATATTCGCGCTGGGTCAGAAACTCGCCGTCCGGATCCACAACGAGGAAGCGGCGGTCGCGGGCCAGGCCGCGCGCGGTCAGGGCGGCGTGCTTGAGTGAAATGCCGCCCAGCGACTTGACCGGATAGATGTGGAGGGCGGTGAGATGAATCGTCATAGGGTGCGATGAATGGCGTGTTGGGCGATGGCAAACGTGCTAACTTAGCTCAGCCGGGCAGTATAGCCGTGCATCCCCCTAACACTCGATTCGGCTCTGGCGTGCGCCAAATGGGCTGAATCAGTAGTTAAGACTCTGAAAGGAGCGCTACACATGATCGATTGGGTCAAGAAACTTCAAGCCGAACTGATTGATATCGTCCAATGGCTGGACGATTCGAACAACACGCTCGCCTACCGTTTCGAGCGTCATCAGAACGAAATCAAGTACGGCGCCAAGCTGGTCGTGCGCGAAGGCCAGATGGCGGTCTTCATCAATGAAGGCCAGCTTGCCGACGTGTTCAAACCCGGCACGCACACGCTGACCACGCAAAACCTGCCCATTCTCGCCACGCTGAAAGGCTGGAAGTACGGCTTCGAGTCGCCCTTCAAGGCCGAGGTCTATTTCGTTTCCACGCGCAAGTTCACCGACTTGAAGTGGGGCACGCCCGGCCCGGCCACAATGCGCGACAAGGACTTCGGCGTCGTGCGCGCGACTGCGTTTGGCATCTACGCGATTCGCGTGAGCGATCCCGCCACCTTCATCAAGGACATCGTCGGCACGGACGGTCATTTCACCACGGACGGCATCCAGGAAAACCTGCGCGGCAAGCTGGGCACGCGCATCAAGGAAGTCATGCCCGAGCTTGGCATGTCCGTCATCGACCTCGAGTCCAAGGTCACCGAACTTGGCAACCGATTGCGTGAGCGCCTCAACCCCGAGTTCGGCGGCATGGGTATTGAACTCGTCGAAGTGCAGGTGCAGGACATCGGTCTGCCCGAGGAAGTCGAAACGGCCATCGACAAGCGCGGTGCCATCGCTGCCATCGGCAACCTGCAAGCTTATGCAGCCTACGAAACGGCGGGCGCCATCAAGGACGCTGCCCAGAATCCCGGCGGTGCCGCAGGCGCAGGCATGGGGCTTGGCGCCGGCATGGCCATGGGCGCGCAGATGGCGAACGTCATGGGTGGCGCCATGGGTGTGGGTGGCGCAGCAGGCGGTGCCGCCATGCCGCCGCCGTTGCCCGGTGCGGTCAGCTTCCACGTTGCGATCAACGGCCAGCAAGCGGGCCCGTTCGACATGGCCGCGCTGCAATCACAAGCCGCTGGCGGTCAGTTGAAGCGTGACACGCTGGTGTGGAAGGCTGGCATGGCGCAATGGGCCGCAGCGGGCAGCCTGCCTGAACTGGCGGGTCTGTTTGCCAACATGCCGCCGCCGATCCCCGGGGCTTGACTACGCATTGAAGGGCAATCGGGGCGGCCCTGGCGGCCGCCCTTTTTCATTGCGAATATTCGCAGCAGAGAGAAGAGCGATGAGCAGATATCAAAGAGCGACTTCAATTTACGCGGCTGTTGCGCGCGAAACACTGGCGATCGCCACCTGCCTGATGAGTGCGGCTGTGCTCGCCTCATCACCCATGCCCGCGCCAGAGCCGCCACCTGTCGCGCGCGACCTCCATGTCGTACTTCTGCCCAGCGGGTTCAGAGTGGAAGGGGTGTACATCTCCGAGTCGCGCCACGTGCTTGAACTCGTCCAGGCCACCAGGCCGAAGTCGGTTGTCGTCAAGGTCTGCAAACTGACGCCGGAAAAGGTGGTCGCGCAGTTCCAGAACAGCCTTTATGACATTTTCCAGGGCGGACAGGTCGTGCAGGCCATGCCGCGCAACGCGCTGGAGTGCGCGTTTCCGACCGAGCGCGAGCGCGGCGTGAAAGGCAGTTGAGACACATGACCGTCCTGATCCGCCACGCCGAACCCGACGACTACGAGGGCATGCGCGATGTCATGAACCAACCGCTGGCCATGGCTGGCACGCTGCAATTGCCGTTTCCCTCGCTGGAAATGTGGAAGCAGCGCATCGCCGAGACCAAGGACACTGACAAGCGGCTGGTCGCGGTCATGGATGGCCGCATCGTCGGCAATCTCGGCCTCCATCTCGCGGCCTGGCAGCACCGCCGCCGTCACGCGTATGGGGTCGGCATGGCCGTGCATGACGATTTCGCAAGGCGGGGCGTGGGCACGGCCCTCATGGCGGCGGCCATCGACCTCGCCGACAACTGGATGCAGATTCAGCGCCTGGAACTCACGGTCTATGTCGACAACGCGCCAGCTATCGCGCTCTACCGCAAGTTCGGCTTCGAGATCGAGGGCACGCATCAGCGCTATGCATTCCGAAGCGGTGCGTTCACCGACTCGCACACGATGGCCCGCATTCGTCCTCTGTAGAAGGTACGCATGGATACCGCCGCTCCGCAGAATCAGCAGTCCACCGTCAAGACCTTTCCCTGCACGTCTTGCGGCGCCAAGCTCTCGTTCGCGCCGGGCACCCAGCGGCTCAAGTGCGAGTTCTGCGGCGCCGGCAATGACATTCCGAAAGACGAGAGCGTCATCGAGGAGCAGGATTTCGAAAGCTTCCTGAAGGAGCTGGTCGACCGCCAGGAGACCTTCGAAAGCGTGGCCGTCAAATGCGGAAGCTGTGGTGCGGAGCAAGACATGGCCGCCAATACATTCGCCGGCAAGTGCGCGTTCTGCGCCACGCCCATCGTTGCCAAGGGCTATGCCCAGCGGCACATCAAGCCCAAGTCGCTCATCGCGTTCCAGATCGCCAAGCCCGCCGCGCAGGAGGCGTTCCGCAAGTGGATCAACGGCCTTTGGCTGGCCCCCAACGAACTGAAGGACTACGCGCGTGGCGACGGCGGCATTCACGGCGTGTATCTGCCGTACTGGACCTACGACTGCGACACCTATAGCGAATATTCGGGTCAGCGTGGGCGCGACTACACCGTGACCGTGCAAGGCTCGAACAACACCACGCGGCAGGAAACCCGCACCGAGTGGACGCCGGTGTCAGGCGAGGTCACGAACCGTTTCGACGACGTGATGGTTCCGGCCAGCCCGACCATGAAGCGGCTCTCGTTCTTCGGCAACGGGCGCTTCGAGCATTTCGACACCCAGGCGCTCGTGCCGTACGCCGACGAATTCATTTCCGGCTTCACCGCGGAGGCGTATCAGGTGGGTCTCGCTGAAGGCTACAAGGCCGCCAAGAGCATCATTGATGGTCGCATCCTCGTCAGCGTGCGCCGCGACATTGGTGGTGACCGCCAGCAGGTGCATGGCGTGCGCACGCAATACAGCAACATCACCTTCAAGCACGTGCTCGTGCCTGTGTGGATTTCCGCCTATCGCTACCGCGACAAGGTGTACCGCTTCATGATCAACGGCCAGAACGGCGCGGTGCAGGGCGAGAGCCCGAAGTCGGCGTGGAAGATTTTTTTCCTGGTGTTGGCGGTGCTGGTGGTGATTGGGGTGTTGGCGATGTTGGGGGAGGGATGATGAGTGGTGCGAATATTCGCGTCTGACTGGTGAAAGCAAGATGAAGCATCAATTGATTCCTTTGATTGTTCCAGCCTCAAATGCCTGAGCCAAAAATTTCCATGGACACGGGAATTCCAAGGGACGCAGTTCTGCGTAGATACATGGATTTGCCCAAACTGCTCGACCTTCTACATACGCAGTCGCTTTACTTCCGGCGAGGTGACGGTTTCGCTGATCGGCTTGAAGGCGCTCTCTTTCCAAGCTTCCGGCAGTCGTTGGATGAGGAGTTTGCGAAGAGGCGCATCCTGAACAACGCTGACCAATTCTACAGACGATCAAGAATCGGGAACTATGTGAGTTGCTGGACCATTGGGGCAAGAGACAATATGGCTTTGTGGCAGCTATATGGCGGGGTTAGGTCATCAATTGTTGTGACAACAACGGTAGATCGACTTCTTCATTGCGCCGTTGCTTGGGCACGAGATACGCATCTTCACAGGGTCAAGTATGTTGATCATCGCAAAGTTAGAAACTATGTAATTGGCGCGTATACGGACGTACTTCAGTACAAAAGCGATGCCTATCGTTACGAGCGGGAGCTACGAGTAATTGTCCCGCAGCAAGGTAAGAGCTGGGAGATGAACCCCGTGAGCCTTCGGTTGAAACTCCAGACTGCAGATGCCCTCATTAGAAGCGTAGTTGTTGCTCCAGAGGCGGACGAGAGTTTTGTTGATGCTGTAAAGAGCCTTTGCAAAAAGTACGGCCTCAAAGCTCCTGTACGCAGATCAATGCTGGCGTTGGTGCCGGTATGAGGCGTCGCAGCAGTTAAATCACTACCCCCGCTCAATTGCCTTCCGCGCCAGCCCATCCACAAACCCTGGCGCAATCTGTTTCAGCCACTGCCCCCTGCCCTTTGGGCATCATCACGTCCTCGCGCTGACGCCGCTCCACGGCGCGCAAGATGATGGTGGCGCTAGGGGCTCATCACTTCGCCTTCCTTCACCGGGCTCACCTTGATGGGTTTGCCGTCCATGCCGCTCGCCTTTTCGCGAATGAGGGTGGAGACGAGGCCAGAGTGGACTACCGCTGCAACCGCGCATTGATCATCCTGCTCGTCCTACATGCAAGTGATGGTCCACGACGCATTCGTACCTGGGTTCGGGCCATTCTGCCCAATGTTCACCGTCACAGTGGTGCTGTTGCTCGGGCCGGGCAGGGCGCGGCGTAGCTGCAGCGTCTGGCCATTGCCGATGCTGCCGCCTGAGGTGACGAAGCCGCCGCCCGCGATGGAGTAGGAGCCAGGCGCGGAGATCGTGACCGGTGACAGCGTTTCGAGGCCGGTGATGGTGACGGTGGCAGAGCTCGCCGGCCCGCCAGTGAGGCAGACGCTGTTGAGCACATTGGTGGGTGGGAAAGTGAATGGGTCAGGCGTGGTGTCGCGTGTGGTGATGGTGTAGGTGCCCATGACGCCACCCACGTTTGCGATGACGTTGAGCACGCCGCTGCCATCGGTGATGGCCGATGACGTGCCTTGCAGCGTCAAGGTCTGACCATTGAGGATGCTGCCCGGCGCCGAAGTGAACGCCCCACCATTGATCGAGTACGTGCCCCCACTGACCGAAACCGGCGCCGGTGCGTTGATGCCGGTGATGGTGACGGTGTTCGAAGTGAACATGGTCGAAGGCAGCGCCATTGCGCGTGGTGTGAAGCTGAACGGGTCGGGCGTGGTGTCGGCTGCGAGGGTGGTGATGGCGAAGATGCCGCTGCCGCCCCCGACATTCAGCGTGTGGTTCACGGTGGTGCCATTGGTGGCGGCAGACAGCGCCCGGATGGAAACGGTCTGGCCGTTGAGGATGGTGCCGCTGGTCACGAAGGTGCCGCCGTTGATGGAGACGAAGCCCGTCGCAATGGAGACTGGTGTCGGCGCGTCGATGCCGGTGATGGTGACGGTGTTGGATGTCTGGAACGTGGACAGTGGCGCGTTGGAGACGGGGGTGAAACTGAAGGGGTCGGGCGTGGTGTCTGGTCCCGCACCGACCGTGGTGATCTGGAACTGCGCGACCACGCCGCCCACGTTCACGGTGACGGCGGTCGTGGTGCTGGGCGTCGAGGCGGAAACGCCGCGTAGCTGCAACGTTTGACCGTTCATGATCGTGCCGCCCACGCCAAAGGCGCCGCCGCCGATGGAGACCTCGCCGCCGGAAACGCTGACTGGCGACGGGCTGTTGATCCCCGAGATCGTGATCACGTTTGAACTGACCATGCTGGATGCGGCCACGCCGCTCGCGCTGAGGAAAGCGAACGGGTCCGGCACGATATCGGGCACAGCAGTGGCGGTGATGGCGGTGAAGGTGGCGGAGACGCCGCCCACGATGACGGTGGCGGTCGCGCTGCCACCGGCGATTGAGGACGCGACGACGCGCACCGCGAGCGTCTGGTTGTTGGTGATGTTGCCGCTGGTTGTGAACGGCCCACCTTGAATCGAGACCGTGCCGCCGCTGACGCTGACAGGCGCGGGGGCGTTGATGCCGGTGATGACCTGCGGCAGCGAGGTGACCTGCGAGCCCGCCGCGACCTGCGTCATTGGCGTGAAGCTGAATGGGTTGGGGGTCGTATCCGTTTCAACGGGCAACAGTCCCACCGGCACGATGGAGCGGACCACAACCGCGGGCGGTTGATTGTTTCCCGGCTTCTGATCGACATAGCGTGCCGAGATTTGCACACCGTTGATCACTTCGATGACGCCATTGCCGACCGCCACGGGCCGCGCCGCCACCATGAGCGAGGAGCGCATGAAGCGCCCCGGCGAGGTCTCCGACAGGGTCACGGTTTCCACGTCACCGTTCGAGGTTGCGATCTGCAGGTTGAGGCTTCCCTGTCCTGCGAGATCGGCGTCGCTCACTTCCAGCGTAATCGGCTGCGCGGAGGGCTGGGTCTGCACACCAGACAGCGGGAAGGGCGGGCCGAAGCTCATGCGCGCCGGACTTCCGCTGGCTTTGGCGAACGGGGTGTCGCCCGCGAACGCGCCCGCTCGCCAGCCACCGGGGCCGCGCTGCATCAGCACCGAGGCTTGCCCGCTGAAGAAGGCTGGCTGAAACGTCGCGAGATCGAGAAACCGTTTCTCCCATGTGAACACCAGATTGGCGACGTCCGGGCCGCACTGGGTCTGCATGTCCTTGATGTGAAGTCGGATCTGCTTCTGCGTCGCGAATTCTCGCTGCAACTGATCGACGAATTGCTGATAGCCCGGCATGGATGGATTCATCATGCCTTGCAGCTTGGCGAGGTCGCCGTTTTCATATGCGCTGATGAAATCCAGCATGGCCTTCACGGCGGGCGAGTCGGGGCCGCACTCGGCGGGGCCGCTCTTCTCGGCTCGCTTCTGCGCCTGGCGCGCGCGCATACGGTCGTCGCGGTCGCGGGCGAGTTCACGCTTGCTGTCCTCGATCCGTTCCTCGTTCGCGCTTGGCTTGAACACGGCGGGCACGCGATCGAGCGCGCGTGGCGCCGCCGGGCGGCCTTGGGCGACGAAGCCGGCGCGGCCGGGTGCGATGTCCACGCTGCCGGCCGGGTTGGTGAGCCGCGTGCCGCCTTCGTTGACCTTGTCATAGGTGCCGCCGTTCGGACCTTCATCCACCAAGGCCACCTCGTGATCGGTGCCGCGGACGCCAATGGTCGCGTTGGGGGTTTTGATGACATAGTTCTTCGGCGCGGTGCGGCCAATCCAACCCGTGATGGAACGCACAGCGCCGCGCACGAGGCGTAGCGCGACCTGATCGTCGGCTGATCCATCGGCGACATAACGCTCGACGATCAGTCGTGAATTGGCGCGCATGGCGATGAGAGCCCTGTCGTCCATCACAAGATGCAGCTCGCCGCCGGTCGCGGTGAGCACGGTTTCTCCCGCCTCCACCCGGCCGCCGCGTTCCAGCACACGGCTCTCGCCCTTGGAGTTGATGACCGAGGCCTCGCCCGCCACGAATTCGGCGCGCCCGCCGGCGAATGCGGGAAGGGAGAGGCAAAGCAAGGCGATGAAGAGACGGGCTCGAGAAACGATCAGCGGGATCATGTGGGTTCCGATGTGCGGCGAGGTGTACGTGGGTCGAAGTCCCGCGTGAGAGGGTTCATTGCCCTGCCATTGCGGGGCGGTTCACCAGGTCAGGCTCAGTTGCACGCCACCCAGTTTTTCCGTGGTTTCCAATTGCGGCGCACCCATGTTGCGGCGAACATGGCGCAGGTAGGCTTTCAGTGCCCGTTGGGCGCCGAACGGGTGAGTGAAGTCGAACTGCAGGGTGCGTGTGACGAGATCAGGTCCGCCCAAGGGTTGGGTCAGCACGGCGTCGTTCCACTGCAGATTGAGTTGACCGAATCGGCGATGCTGGCCGGCCAGGACGAGGCCGTACTGGGTGCTGTCGGTGCGATTGCCCATCGTTGGCAGACGCTGCGTCTGGCGCCCGGCCATGCCTGACACGGTAAGCGTCAACAGGGGTGTGCCGCCGCGGTCCGCATGCACGAAGCTGCGGCCCGCCTGGAACTGGATGCTCTCCATCGTCGAATCACCGGCCGGGTTGCCGGTTTGTCGGTTGAAGCCGTCGCCCAAGGTCAGGCTGCCGTTCCAGCCCTTGGCCGCGAACGACAGGGTGATGTTGGTGTTGCGCCCCCGGCCGGTGATGCCCGATACGGTGCCGTTGGCGGTCTCCGCGTTCTGGATGGAGAGATTCCAGCCGGGCCACGAAGGGCCGAAATTGATGGTCGCTCGCGTATTGAAGCCGCGCGCCAAGGTGGGCTCCGGCGCCAGCGGCGGCGGCAACAACGCGAACGCGCTGTCGTCGACGGGTGGCAGTGTCGGCATGGCATAGCGCGTGAGCGCATCGCGCCAGTCCGCCCCGACGCTGAGCCAAGTCGTGGCCGGCCAATCGAAGCCGACGTACCCTTCGCGCACGCCGGGCGGTACGGACTGGGCCAAGGACACGAAGTCGGCGTCGACTTCGTGATAGCCCGCGCGTAGCGACAGCGTGTTGACCCGCCAGGTGCCGTCGAGCACGAAGGCGTCCGCGCGTCGTTCCGCCAGCTGTTCGCGGTGAAAGCTGGACCGGGCCAGCTCGCCGGCGAGTGTCGTGGTTTCGCCCTGCCAGGCGAAACCGCCGCTCGCTGCGACCGTGTGCGCCGTCGCTGCGGTCGCCAGCGCCTCCGGGAGCGAACCTTTGCTGTCGTCAAAGGACTGCCAGGTTACGTAGCTGCGCAATTGCGGCGAGTGCGAATATTCGCCCTTCAATCCAAACACGTTGCGCAGATATTGATTGCGGCTGTTGCCGCCATCGATGGGCTTGCGATTGAGGAGTGCATCCCAGCTTTCCGCGACTTTGCCAGCGTGGGCCGACAGGCTGAAGTCTCCCAGGCGCTGCGTGAGCGCCAAGCCGCGCATGCCGAGGCTGGTACCCAACCCTGAATAATTGGCAACCACATCGCCGACGGTCAGGTTTTGGCGTGCTGTGGTGCGCCCGGCCTGTAGCTGACTCAGCTGGCTGGGATAGCGTGAAAGCACCGCGCGGTCATTGCTGAACATGCTGCCCGCTTGCAAGAACATGGCCGCGCCGTTCGGCTCGACCAAGCGGATTTCCGTGGTGAAGACGGTGCGTTCACGCGTGCCCGTTGCGAACGGGGAGGCGAATGCGGCCTGACCCGGCGGTGGAGTGACGTCGTTGCGGTAGGCATCCAGACTGAGCGAGCCGCGCCACTCGAGCTTGATGTTCCCGGCTTCATCTTTCGCCAATGTGGGCGCTTGATCGCCGGCTTGGCGCTGGAAGGCGCGGAGCGCCTCGGCGTTGCCGTCTTGGGGAGGGTTCCCCGACGGATTCGTCGGTGCAGGCGTTGTCGGAGTCTGGGCCAGTGACAGCATGGCCGCACTGCACGCGATACCGATCAAGGTGCGCGAGAGCGCTGACCTTGAATCGCATCCGGCTGTCCCGCCGCCGGTCGACCCGGCGTGATTCCGAAATGTTCCCCGATGTTTCCCCATTGCGCCCCCGTGCTGGCTGCTTGTCTTTGAACCGAGGGTCAGTCGTCGGGCGGGCGGGTGCGGTTCAATCCGGTGAATCAACGGGCGGAAAATTTGCGATCCGTAAGACATCGGTAAGCCGGTGGTCGCTCGGCGCTTTCTATGCTGGCGCAACGATCCTTTCAGGGAAACCAGCATGGAAAGTTTCATTGTTCGCATCTATCGTCGGCCCGAGCCGGAGGGGCCCGGGCCGGTGGGCACGGTCGAGGTTGCCGCCACAGGTCAGCGGGTTGCCTTCCACAATCCCGAAGAGCTGCTGGCCGCGCTGGAAAACCCGGCATCGCGGCGTCGCGGTCGCGCACGGCAACCGCGCGCCAAACGCTAGGCCCGCCGCCATGCAAAGCCGCCAAGCACTGTCGGAAATAACCGCCGAGGGCTTGCTGACGCGCGTCGCCGCCGGCGAGGACTCCGCGCTGGAGGAGCTGTATCGTCGCCAGCAGCGCAGCGTGTTCGCGTTCGCGTTGCAGTTCCTCTCCAACGAAAGCGACGCCGAGGACGTTGTGGTTGAGACCTTTCACGAAGTCTGGCGTCACGCCGGACGCTTCGCCGGCGAATCCAAGGCCACCACCTGGATCCTGGGTATCGCGCGGCACAAGGCGCTTGACAAGGTGCGTGCGCGCAATCATGTCCTCATGGACAGCGACTACTGGAACATGGTGGCCGAAACAGTGCCCGGCCCTGGCGAATCCGCCGCCGACGCCATGGCTCGCGAAAGTGACGCGGCGGAACTGCGCCGCCATCTCGCTCGCCTGCCGGTGGAACAGCGTGAATGCATCCAGCTCGTCTTCTTCAATGAACTGGCTCTCTCCGAGGTCGCCGCCATTCAGGGCGTGCCTGAGAACACGGTGAAGACTCGCTTGTTTCACGCGCGGCGCAAACTGAGGGAGTGGATCGAGAGTGCCGAGGGCGGCCCGGTGCGGATGGGCGCGCTTCAAATCGTGTAGTGGGCCAACGCATGGTGTTGATGTTTTTGGGGCGTCAAGACTTGCGCGCGCCCTGCGCTTGTTGGCATGATGGGCCGCTGATTCAATAGCGGACCCATGGCGAATATTCGCAAGCGCAAGGCGCTGCCGGCAAAACTCACTCCTCCGACACGCAAGTGGATCGTCCCGCGTCAGCGGCTTCTGGCCGCCGTGGCAGGGTCCGACGCGCGTGTCATATGGATACACGGACGCCCCGGCTCAGGGAAGACCCTGTTCGCCGCCAGATTGTCCGAGACCCGGCGCGGTGATCGCCTGTGGGTGCAACTCGACGCCGACGACCGCAATCCCGCCGTGTTTCTCGAGTATCTGCGCATGGCCCTGCCGCGGCTGGTGCGCACGCTGCCGATGCCAGACTTGGCGGCGCCGGACCTGCCGGCGTTCGTTCGGCGTTTCAGCCGGCTGATGTTCGCCGCCTTGCGCGAAGACTCTCTGCTGGTGCTGGAGGACTTTCACGAGATCGGCGCTTCACCGCTCGCGGAATTGCTGCCCGTGCTTTGCGCGGAGGCTGGCGCGCACGTGACCATTCTGATCACCAGTCGCGAACCGGCGCCACCGGCCTTCACGGCAATGAGGATGCGCGGGGCGCTGCACTTGATGGATGCGGGCTCACTGCAGTTTTCCGCCGACGAGACTGCCTCGCTTCTGGCGATGATGGGGGTTTCTGGCCCTGCCGACCAGCTCTGCCGCGAGGCGGATGGCTGGGCCGCCGGCATCACGTTGCTGGCGCAGGCCGCCGGAACCTCCGTCGATGCGTGGCGGGCCGCGGCCGAAGAGGACCTGTTCGCCTACTTCGCCCGGCAGGTATTCGAGAATCTGGACGCCGATGGCAGGAAGGCGCTGGAGAGAATCTCGTTGTTGAGTCGCTTCACCAGTCTTGCCGCTGTCGAGATGGCGGCCGATCATTCGGCGGCAGCGCTTTTGCAGACCCTCATGGCACGCAACCTGTTCGTCGATCGGAGGATCGCGAAGGGCGGCGAGTGGTACCAACTGCACCCGCTGTTCTCGCGCTTCCTCTCGGCGCGCCTGGCGTCCGAGTGCAGCGAAGAGGATTTCCGGGCGTTGCAACAGCGCGCCGCCGAAATCGAAGCCAGGATGGGAAACCCTGCCGCCGCGGTGAAACTCTTCATCGCCTGTGATGACCTCCGTCGCGCCGAGACAGTCATTCTCGAGGCCGTGGTCGTGATGTTGCCGGCGGGACGGGATGCCGAGTTGGCCGAGATCATCGGCACCCTTCTTTCAGCCGGCGAAGGCGCGGAGCACAGCCGCTGGCTCTATTACTGGCTGGGCGTGGCCCACGCGCACAGTGATGCCGCCGCCGCCTTCGCCGCTTTCAAGCACAGCCACGCGCTGGCACTCGAAGCCGGTGATCGGTTCGTCGCCTTCATGAGCGCCGCTTCGACCGCCTTGGCGGCGGCATTGTACGAGCGTGCGCTGCACGAATTGCAACCCTGGGCCGAGAAGATGCGCGAATTCCACGCGGGCAACTTCGTATTCCCGGACCCGAATTTCGAAATCGCCGCGATGTCCGCGGCGCTTGCCGCGAACATCCATTGCGACATCGAGCCGATCCCGGCGGCGCATGCCGCAACCCGGCTTGAAGTGCTGCTGAGCAATCCCGTGGTGGACCCGCGGATGCAGCTCGTATCGGGGGCGATGCTGCTTGAGCATCATCATGACATGGGTTCTTACCACCGGGGCATGCCGGTGTGCCAGCTCATGATCGAGTTGGCCGCCGATCCGCGCGTCACCGAGTACAGGCGTGCCCGCACCTTTCTCGCCGTGGCGATCTTCCTCTGGTACGCATCGGTTGAGGACCTTGGTGACAGCCTGCTGAGACAGAGCGAGCGTCACGTGACCGAGGCGCTTCGGATCGCCGAGACCTGCGAATTCCAGGACATCCTCGCGCAAATCAAGTTGCGTCAGGCGGACTTGCGCTGGCGCCAGACTCGCTACGACGAAGCGCTCGCGGCAGTGGAAGAGGCGCGATCGTACCTGTCCGCGCGCCATCCCTATGTCGCCGCGAGCTTTCACCAGAAGCGCTGCATGATTCTCCTCGCCATGAATCGGGTCGAGGATGCCATGGCGGATGTCCAGGCCGGGTTGGACTTTGGCGAGCGCGCCGGCCTTCCCCCGGCCGGCATGGCGTTTCATCACTGGCTTGCGGCGACGGCACGATTCCGGCTGAGCGACTACGCCGGCGCGGAAGCCAGCGCCGAGCGCGCCATTGCCCATGCGCCTCCGGGGCATGCCAAAGCCTATCTTTCCGCGCGTCCTCTCTTCAAGCTGCGCCAGGCGCTGCTGGGTGACCACCCTGACAAGCTGGATCAGCTTGGCGCGTTTTTCGCCGAACTGAAACGGATCCGCGGTCTGAGGACGGGCATGCTCATGGCGCCCGAAATCGCCGATGCGTGCGTGGCCGCGCTGGACGCGGGCATCGAGGTGCCTTTCGTCACCGAAATGATCCGCATTCGCGGCTTTCGCCCGCCTGCGACCGATGCGCCGGAGCAATGGCCCTGGCCGATCCGACTGCGCGTTCTCGGCAACTGGTCGGTGGAGGTCCACGGCCAGGTCTGGACGCCCGCGCACAAGACGCCGAAAAAGCCGCTCGACATTCTCAAGTACCTGGCCGTGTCAGGCAGGGCGTGCTATGAGGGCATCCCCATCGAACAGATTGTCGAGGACTTGTGGCCGGACCCGAACGCGGAAGACCCGCGCGCGAGTTTCGACATCGCCTTGCATCGTTTGCGCAAGTTGCTGGCAGTGGACAACGCGCTGTTCGTGACGGACGGCAAGGTGTCACTGTCGGCGGATTTGGTCTGGACGGACGCGGCTCAGTGGGAACGGACGGTGCGGCGCCTGCGCGAGGGCCAGTTGCCGGCATCCGATTTTCGCCGGGCCATTGACCTGTATCGGGGCGCACCGCTTTCGGGTGAAGTGGCGGCTTGGGCGATGGCCAGCCGCGAGCGATTGCGCGCACGGTTCATCGAAACCGTCATCGACGCCGGGCGCGGACTTGAAAACGGCGGCGACACCGCCGGTGCGCTGGCGCTTTACTCGCACGGCATCGATTTGGAGAACCTCGCCGAGCCCATCTACCGGGGCGTCATGCGCTGCTGTCTCGCGCGCGGCGAGATCGCGGAGGGCTTGCGCGCCTATCGGCGCTGCCGCGACATGCTGTCCGTGGTGCTTTCGGTGGCGCCCACCGCCGAGACCGAAGCCTTGCGCGATGCGCTCAAGGCACAGGCGGGCCCGATCTCCGAGCGTTGAAGTCCCTCAAGCCCGATTGAACCCGGCATCGGGCGATGTCGACCTAGTGGCGATGCGCTTGCCCAGCTCAAGCATGAGCGGAGCGCGCGGATTGAGCCACTTTCACGAGGAACTTCCATGAACATCCAACATCAAGCGGTCGCGGCCGCGCTTCTCCTCTTTGGCGCAGTGGCGGCGGAAGCACAGACGACTCCGCCTCCCTCCGTGCCAGCCAAGCCGCTGCCGCCCGCTGCGGCCGCAGGCACCGCGCAGCCCAAGGCGCCTGTGTTGGCGCCGCCCGGCATCGTAAAGCCCGCTTCGCAGATGAAATTCAAGGGCATTCAGATTCCAGACCGCCATCGTCCGCTTGGAGACACCATCAGGCTGCTTCTGGCCATGGAACAGGAGGGAACCTGCACACTGCAATTGAAGGCCGAAGGCGCCGGAACGAGCAGCCAGATGACTTATACCGGGAAGTGGGACAGTTACATGGGACCTCCCTGGCCGATCGAGACGATCTCGATTGGTCCGGGACACACGCTGTATCCAAAGACGGTTGGCGTCATGACCCTGACTGTCACGGCGCAGTGGCCGTGTGTTGGCACAGACAGCGTTGCCTACACCTTCGTTCAGGCACCTGAGGACAAGATTGGGAAGCCGCCGAAAACGGGCAACTAGTGCGCAAGCGACGGACGCGTTCGCACACGCGCATCGGATGGCATTGAAGGTGTCGCAGCGGCGTCACTTCGACGTTCCCGCAGGGCCATTGTTTGTCGATGCCCGTCCAGTTCGCACTTGAACTCGTTTTGGTCTGGCCGCGACTCAGGGACAAGCGTGCAGCGTGAGTCGCTTTCCGCTTCGAGGCCCGCTCCTTCTTCTCAAGGAACTTCCATGCTCTTTCGCCTATTCGCTGTCACCTTGTCCGCGATTTTCTGCATCTCCAACTTGGCATATGCCCAGCTCACGCCGCCGAAGCCTGCCTCGCCGATGTTGGTGCTACCGCCGGCACCGCCGGCCGGGCTGCAGTCCATCGACTTGTCCGCCGCCAGCGCGCCTGTCGGTCAAGTGTCGTTGTCGATGAAACTGCAGAGCACGGCCCAGTCTCCTTCAGTGTGTACCTTTCAGGTCACGGTGGCGCCCGAGGGCTCTGGAGCGCCGCTACTCACGCAGGCCGGTGTGGCCGCCTCGATGCCCGGTTCGTTAGGCCCCTTCAGCATCAAGTTCGAGAAGGCCGGCAAGCACCGGATCACGGTTGCGGCGGCGAACGGACCGAAGGACAAGTGTCAGGGAACCGCTCAAGCCGCCTTCGATGTGCTGGCCCCGATTGCGCCACCCACGGCCCCATCCAACATTGCATCGCCGCCAACCAGCAGCCAGGCTCCGCCGTCAGGCGCATTGCAGTCTCCTCCGTCGCCCAAGCCGCCCGTGTTCACACCACCCCCGGTCGTGCAAGCGCCGCCGCCGTCCAGCCTCACCCCGCCGCCAGGTTCACTGCAACCGTCCAAGCCTGCCACGCCGCCCGCTGCCTTGGCGCAAGCCAATGTGCCGAAGCCCACACTCATCAACAAGATCGTGTCGACCAAGCTCGTTTACGAAATCGGCGATACCTTGAAGTTCAGCGCATGGGCGGACAAGCCCGGCACCTGCGGCAAGCTGTACTACGCTTTCACGGAAGTCGGTGGGACGGAATACGCCTTCAGCGAACCCAAGTCGCTGCCTCTTGAGTTCGAGATCACCGCAGGCAAGCCAGGCTATCCAACGGCGCCCGGCGAATACAAGATGAGAGTGGGCAGCCAGGGCATCGACTGTGCCGGCCAAGGTGTCGCGACGTTCACCATGAAACTCAAGGCCACATCAGGTGCCAAGCTCACCGACTTCCGTCCGGAGAAGCCCGCGTTTGAATACGGGGAGGCGATCGTGCTTGATGTCGTTCGCGAAAAGCCCGGCACGTGTAGCTTGAATCTGGTTTCCGAAGGCAAGATGGTCAATCGTCCCAATGTGGCTTTGCCGGGCAAGGTCACGTTGCCCTTCGACTCACCGCTTTATCCCAAGAGTGGCGGGGAGCTGAAGGTGCTGGCGCAAGGCGTGCTGCCGGAGTGCGAGGGCGGGATCAGCACCACCGCCAAGGTCAAGCCCAAGCCGTCAGGCAAGTTTAGCGGCGCCAAGGTGGAGAACGGCAAGTACTCGACCATCGAGTACTACGCCGGCATTCCGCTCAACCTCACGCTGTCCGGTCAAGGCAACTGCCACGTCAAAGTGGTGCTGACCGAACAAGGTACAGGCAAGAAGTGGTATGAGCGCGAAGTCACAGGCAGTCTGCCGCAACAGTGGAAGAGCGACTTCAATTTGCCGCCCTACGGCAAGAGTCATGAGGTGCCCAAGATCGTGCTCGATGTAAGTGTCGAACCGGTGGCGGGTGCCGCAGCAAAGGCCGACTGCACGGGATCGGCATGGAAGAGTTCCATGCTCATGTACTGCGGCGAAGCGGGTTACGCGAAGCTGAAGGAGTGCAAGCCTTTTGGCGAGCAGCCGCCGGAAGCGTCGCAGCCAGAGAGCAAGTCAGCCCCATCGAAGCCGGCCGATCCGCCCAAGGGTCCCATCATCGCGGGCGGCAGTTTGAAGGGTGTCAGCGCGCCGAAGGCATCGGGCGCCATCACCAATATGATCGTGCCGGGCGGCAGCTTCGCGGTCGATGATCCGCAGAAGATCCAGGTCAACGGGTCCGGTGCCTGCGGTTTCGATCTGCGCATCTGGAACACCAACTATGGCGGCACCCACGACAAGACCGTCGCCATCGCGCCCATGAATCTCGCCAATGGCGCGCTGCTGTACAACGGCACCCATTTCGCCACGCTCGCGGAGGGCAGCTACAGCGCTTCTGCTACCGGCAAGGTGGGCTGCGCCGAGGTCGCGCAGATCGACTTCAAGGTGACCGCGCCCAAGCTCATCAAGAAAGTGCCGGGCAAGCCCACGCTGTCCGTGGACGCGCCGCCCAAGAGTGGCGGCACGTACAGCAAGTCCAAGGATGGCGTCATCAACTTCAAGGTCGCGCTGCCCAAGCTGGTCAGGGAGGAGCCTAACGCATCCTGCTGCGACATTGAATACAACTTCAAGAATCAGTATGGCGCGTGGGAAGTCTTGCAGCCTGCGCCGATCAGCGACTCGTCGTTCGGTCTGGCGATGAAGCAGTCCAGCGCCGTCGTGGGGAAGAGTGTCTCCGGCTTCACCCAGGGCACGCAGTGGCGCATGAAGGTGCGCGCCAGCAAATTCCAGGTCGACTTTGACTGGAGCGACTGGCTGGAATTCAAGACCACCCAACAGTAAGCGTGATGCCAAGTACCCGCTTCCCCGTCTTGCGAATATTCGCGAGGCGTCGGGAGGCGGAACACGGAAGAGGAACCAAATTGAACTGCAACATGGTTCGCAATCCAGTCGCCATGTTTGTCGCCGCAATGTTCGCGATGGCGGCCAACGGCGAGACGCCCTCGGTGAAGCCCTTCGTGCCGGCCCCGCCAAAGGTCTCCGCACCGTTCGCGCCCAACACCCTGCGGCACGTAAAGCTGACCTCAGCACAACAGCCGGTTGTTGGGGAAATTTATGGCGGAAACGACATTGGTTTTTTCATCAAGGGCACAGGCTCGCCGGCGAATCCCGACAAGTGCGTGGTGCAGGTTCGCTTTGATCGCGCACCGAGCGTCATCTATCCAAAGGCCAAGTCCTACGCGAAGGAATACACATTGCCGGAACCGGAAACGCACTTGCAGACCGACAGCCCAGTCGAAGGCGGAGATTGGACATTTCAGCTATCCACGGTCAAGAACTGCACGGGCGGACCTTTTGGGTTCAACGCCAAGGTCAAGTTCTCGCCTGACGAGCTCGACCCCAAGTTGATCAGCCTGGGTGGCCCGGTTTCGCCGATCTTCATTCATGGACAAACCCGGCACATCACCATCACCGGCAAGGGCGACCTCGCCAACTGCATGGTCGAGTTGAACATAGATGGGCCGGTGATCAATCCAGGCAAACGCATCGTGGCCATGAGCGGCAAGCTCACCGTCAATGAGCCCATCACGGCGAACTTTCCGCCCGCCAACAAACCTGGCTCGTACCCCGGCTCGTACGTCATCGCGCAAGTCACCGCCAAGCCGCTTTCGGGCTGCACGCTGTACAACGCCGTCGACGCAGCGCAAGGCCAGATGAAGGCTTACTTCAACATTTGGACCACGCTTTCCTGAATGGGCTGCGAAACCATCATTGCGAATATTCGCGAAGGAAACTGAACATGACATTCAAGACATTGTGTGCGCTCGCGCTCTGCGTTGCCGCGAGTATGCAGGTGGGGGCGCAAGAAGCGCCCAAGTCGAAGGCTGACGGCACTACCGGGCGATCGCAGCAGAATGCGGTGGACCCGAAGTTGGCTGTCCCGGACAAGCCGGCCGGGACGGCTCGTGGTCTGGCGCCGGATCCCGCGCTCACAGGAAGGTTTTTCGCGGTGCAGCAGGGTGCCAAGCGAATCTACCGATTCGAAGGGGAAGCGCGCAACGTTGGCGACATGGACACTGTCCCGTTCGGTATCAAGTTCTCCTGTACTGTCACCGCGAGCAAGGTCCCGTTCAACACCTGCCCACAATCCCTGCAGCCGGACGCGACCATGCTGACCACTCCGGTCCCGGCGCTGCCGCCTGGCCGCGCGGCCCCGGTCGTGTTCGACTTCATGTATGTGGACGAGTCGCCAAGTCAGTGGGTGGCGACCTATGAGGTGAAGCTGTTAGCCCGCGTTGACTACAACGGTGCGCCGGTGAGACAGAAGACCGCTGCCAATGACAATGTCGATTTCGCTGAAGTCCGCAAGCTGCGTCCGTGACGTCAGGCTGCGGCGGCTTGCTGGTGTGGCGCCTGGATCTCGTTCGTTAGCCGGACGATTCCACCCACATGCTCTTGCGCGAAATCGAGATTTGCACACTGTTTGACGCCCGCAACGCACCGGAGATCGCCAGGCGCCGCGAGCAATGGCAGTCCTTGCCGATCGAGGAGCGGGAGGGTTCTTTTGAAGCATTTTTGGATCGCTATGGACACATCACGCGCATGGGAGAGCGCAGCGACCAGACCGGGCTGATGCGGCTCGGCGTCTATGCGGCCCTCAAGCTGCCTGATGAACTCATCGAGTTCTATTTGCGCATCGGCAAACTGGAGAGCGGCGGGCCCCATGGCCCGGTGGATGTCTTCTCCGTTCACAAACTGCTGGCGCAACTGGAAATGTCCGTCGAAGAGTCGCCCTCAAGCCGCTTGAAGTCGATGGGGCTGCTTGATCTGGTGAACCGGGTCTGGGGCAATGGTCGATTTGAACTCGATCCGGCCAATGGCTGCATCGAGCTGGATGCGCTCAACCACATCAATGCCAACTACCGTGGCATCGGCTGGGTGTGGGTGGAGCCGGGCCTGGAAGCGCATGAGTTCATCTACTTCGACACGGAGGGGCGCTTCGGGACGGTGTTCTATCACCAGGACGATTTTGAAATGTTCCATGACGAAGAGTTGCTGCCCATGCTGACTCGGTCGCCCGCCCATCGGACCCTGTCCGACATCATTCTTTCCGCTCGTTGCGACATGTGGGAAGACGAGGATGAGGACGAGGCGTGATACGAATCATCATGCGGGCGCTTGTCGAACCATGGTCGTCCCGAGGTGCTAGAGGTTACGCGCGTCGTTCCGGCTGTTGAGGTGCTTCTTTAGCCAGCCGGAGGGTTCTTCATCGATGTCCCACCTGAAGCCTTTGCGCTTGCAGCTTGAGAAAAGCGCCGCCTTGTCTTCCGGCGCCATCCATTCAGGTTTGTCCTCAAACGCGACGATGCCTGGCAGTTTGCTCTCCACTTCCAGGGTGGAGCGCGCGTTGACGATGAACCAGACACCGCCCATTCCGTAGTCGTACACGCAGAGGTATTCGGTTTTCGGAATCATCGGTTCATGCATCAGCCTTGATCCCCGCTCCCGCGCTTTCTCGCACTACAGCGCGTCCCGTATCAGGTGGCTGCTCTCATGGATCGGAAAATCCGTGGCGACGCGGTTGCGCCCGGCCGCCTTGGCACGGTAGAGCGCGGCGTCCGCGCGCTGCACGAGATCCGGCCATGTCGTCTGCGTGGCGCCACCTTGCGTACAGGCGACGCCCAGGCTGACGGTGGCGTGGACCTCCGGGGTGTCCGCCAGGCGGGACGCCGCCAGTCGCGCACGCAGGCGCTCGGCCAGGGCCACGGCTTCCGTGCCCGAGGTCGCGGGCAGCAGGATGAGGAACTCCTCACCACCCCAACGTCCGAGCAGATCGGATCCACGCAGGCTGTCTCGCAGCGCCGCCGCCATTGCGCGGATCAGGGTGTCGCCCACGGGATGGCCGTGGGTGTCATTGATGAGCTTGAAGTGGTCGACATCCAGCAGCAGCACCGAGAGCGGCTCACCTGATCGCGCCGCCGCCTTGAATACACGCTCCGCGTGTTCCTCCAAAGCACGGCGATTGGCGACGCCAGTCAGCGGGTCGGTGCGCGCTTCGTGCGACAGCGCCTGCTCCAGCAGGAAGGCGCGGCGGTTGGATGTCTCGGACACGCGCGCGAGCAAGAAGCCAACGAACAGGCATATCGTCAGCGCGCACAGTGCGTTCACGACCACGAAACTCTCCCCATCCTTTTGCAAAAGCATGCCCAGCACGATCGTCACCGGTAAAAGGTTGAGCCAGAGATAGTCGCGGCGGTCGAGCGCCGCGCAGGCGCCGGCGCACAGCACGGCGCCGAGCCCAGCGAGGCCGAATAGAAAACCGCCGCTCAACTCGGTGAGCGCCAGCGCCACCGAGGCCACGGCGATGGCAAATCCGATCTTGGCCATGAGGGGCGCCCGCGCCGGGGTGCCATGGCGTTCATGCAGCCATGCCAGGCCCAGCAGGGCCAGCGCTCCCAGCGCTCGCCACTCGAATGCAGCCTTCCACCGGTCTGGATCAAGGTAGGCGTCCCAGGTGGCGAACAGCAGCAGCCCGATGGCAACCCGCCAGGCCGACACCGCGTTGACGCGTGCCAGCGCCTCGCATCGCTGTGCGCGAAACACCGCCTCCAAGTCTGGCGGAAAAGCGCGGTCAGGCAAAAAAATCAGATCTTTCCCGTCCCTGCTGGGCCGCAGGGACCATACGCGTTGAAGGCGGATTGGAACAGCCATGGCTTCTGTTGAGCCCGGATCCCGTTATCGAATGGGTGGTCCATTTCGGTCGTACGTTGTGAGGTGGTGGTTCAAGCCCTGGCACATTCCCAGCGCGCGGTCGACGTGTCTCCTGGGCCTGCACAATGGCCACGCTTGATCGCGGGGAGGGTGGCCGACTTCGCCGCGAGCGTGTACCGCATTGAACCTTCAATGCCCCATCGCCGACCCACAATTTGGGGCGGAAATCGGACTGATGCTCACGGAGATGCCATGAATCAATGTGCCACCCGCGCCAACCCAAGCTCGAACTGCCGCGCTGCGCGTTCATCCTTCTCGCCGGTCTGCTCCTGGCCGCTCGCTCCAAGGCGCCCGCACCGGTTGCGACCGCGAAATCCGGGGGGGGGTTCCGGTAGAGTGTGAGTCCTACTTGCGGACAGTGACAGCTTGCGTGGAAAAGGCTGGCGCTGGCAACCCCGCGATTGCGCAATTCAAGCAACAGATGGATTTGAATCGGACTGAATGGGCCAAGGTCGCTGACAAAAGCGCACTCGCCGCGAGCTGCAAGCGGATGGAGGACAACTTCAAGGCGACGGCGGCTCCAGCGCTCAAGTGCTGACGTGACGACGACAATGACGCGAAAGGAGACATGACATGAATCGACGGGACATCCTGCTGGCAGCGCCCGCAGGCATTTGGTTGGCCGCACATCCGGAGGCCGCGCTGGCCAGGGTAGACGTGGGAGGCATGCTCGGGGCCGCCAAGGACGCGGCCAAGGCGGCGACGCTCAGCGATGAGGAAGTTCGCGCCTATGCTTCACAGATGGCGGGGCTCATGGATCGCAAGGCGCAGATTGCACCTTCGGGAAATGCCTATGCCAAGCGCCTTGTTGTGCTGACCCAAGGACTTGGCGAGGATCAGGGCCTGCGGCTCAACTACAAGGTCTATCTCACCAAGGACGTCAATGCTTTCGCCATGGCCGATGGCACCATTCGCCTTTACAGCGGGCTCATGGACATGATGACCGATGATGAAATCCGTTATGTAATCGGTCACGAGATCGGCCACGTCAAGCACGGCCATAGCAAGAAGCGCATGCAGACGGCGCTCGCGTCCAGTGCCACGCAGAAGGCGGTGGCATCCTCGGGCAGCAAGCACGCGCACCTGGCCGACGGTCAACTCGGAGACCTGTTCGTGAAAGTCGTGCGCGCCCAGCATTCCCAGGGCAACGAACGCGAGGCGGACGACTACGCATTGCAATTCATGTCCCGCCGCAAGTACGACCGCAAGGCGGCTGTGAGCGCGCTCGAAAAACTGGTCAAGCTTTCCGGCGGCGGCGACAGCAATTGGTTGTCCACACATCCTTCGCCCAAGGAACGCGCTGAGCGCATGAAAAAGCAAATCGCCTGAGTTGTCCCGCAAGGCGGACTGGGATGAGCCTCCGGGCAGTTCCGCTTGGCTCCATCCTGGCGCCGGCCGCGCAGAGCGCTTCCATGCATTCGTTCAGCATTCACCTTGTCGATACGTCTTCAGATCAAAGCGCCGCTGCGAAAGGCGCGATCGACTGGACGCGCGCCACGCTGTCGGAGTGGCCGCTGATTTTCGCGGAAGACATCATCAGCTACGATTTCGCGAGGCGCATCACTCGGTTGCGGCCCGCCGCGATGGCGCGAATCCCGGCACCGTCGGCCGAGGGCCTACCCTTCGTCGTGGCCGCTGATGTGCAGCGAACTTGTCCAGGCGTATTTATTTCGGGGCCGTCTTCGCTATCGTTCCCATCCCCAGCGTCATCGTGGATCAATGGTCCTGGGAAGGGGGTGTTGACATCGGCGCATTGAGCATCGAGCGCGCCTCTCCGTGCGCGGCGTTTGCCATCGGCGCCGACTTGCGGCATGACCCGCGCACCGATGCCGCGCTGAGCGCGCCTAGCCTGTTGAGCCGGGGTGACTCAGCCACTGGACGAGACCGGCAGGACTGGCAATGAGACGCGGAGCGCCTGACGAATCGCCGGATCATCGAATCCACCGGCGGAGATACGTCAACCTGGTGGTGAATGTGGCTGCCGCGATCAACGCGGCCGATCCGTTGGGATTGCTTGAAGGCGGCGCGCCCGCGGATGAATATGATTCTGAAGTGGGCACGATTGTTCCGCGCGTGGCGAAGGCGGGGAACTTTTTTGAAGTCCGGCGAATTGTTGATGAAGAATTCCGGCGCTGGTTTGGCCGGGAGATCACTGGGCGGCACACTGACGAAGTGATAGCGCGCGCTATTTGGGAAGCCGTGCTCGAGTTTCGGCGAACCCACTGATGGCCGATTCAGGGGGGGGCGATATGAGCAACAGGCCGTTGTGGTTTGGCTTGCAACATCTTGGCACCGGACGCCAAGTCAGCGCGGCCATGAACAATCAAGGCGATGCGGTCGTGGTCTACGTCAGGCCGGGCACTGACATTCTTTGCTATCGCGTCGGCCAATTCTCGCCTGACGGCGTCAGCATGCTTTGGCGGGACGAGCAGACTTACGACCTGGGCTACTTTCCATCTGTCTCGCTCAATGATGATGGTGTCGTGATTTCAGTTCAGGAAACGAACAACGGGATCAGTCGCCGCATGTTCTACCGCGTGGGCCGGCTGAGTGGTCCCTTGATCAAATGGGGCCCTGAGCAGCCCCACTACGACACTGGCTTCAGGCCGAGCGTTTCCATCAACAACAGCGGCTGCATCGCCGAAGTTCACCAGTCTGCGAACGTTCTCTTTCCCTACAATCTTCATTGCTGGTTCGGCAATGTCGATCAGAATACCTTGACCGTTCGATGGTCTGGCAATGCCCAATTCAGCACCGGGTCGGTGCCCAACGTGTCCCTGAACAACAACAATCAGCTACTCGTCGTGCAGAAAACGCGCGGCGACGGTTGGGCGCTCTGGTACAGGACGGGCAAAGCCAATCTTGCGGCCGGCGTCCTGGTTTTCAACCCGGAAAATCCAAGTATCGGCGATGGTTTCGGGCCGCGAGTCTCCATGAATGACCGGGGCGATGCCCTCATGGTGAACGTGACGGCCGACATTCTCAGATCAAACACGACCCAGGTGCGTGTGGGTTCGTTGGATTCCGCCGGCACGGCGCTCTGGAGTTATCCTGAGACCGTCGGGGACAACAGCAATGACATGACGGTCGCGCTCGACAACCTGGGCGAGTCACTTTTGACCGGACGCTTCTCTATTGGAAGCGACTCCATCAGCACGCGCAAGGGGTTCTATCTTACCGATCGTTCCAACTGGATGAAGGGAATCTCACCCCTGTTGGCCGCCAAGAGCCTGCGTTCAGTGATATTGCCGGGAACCCATGACAGCGGCACATCAAGCGTCACCTCGAACTCGAATTTCTCCCCTGATGCGCCATGGGAAGTTACCAAAATGCCACGCATGTTGGTCGAGCTGTTCGCCAGAGCGCAAGGACTCACCATCGCGGAGCAATTGCAGGCTGGCGTTCGCTACTTCGATCTGCGTCCTGCGCCGGATGGTGTTGAGCTTCGCTTCGCGCACTCGCTCTTTGGCGACCTGGTGTTGCCGGCAATCGATGCGGTAAGCGCATTTCTCGACAGCCACCCGCTGGAAATCGTCATTCTGGATTTCCAGCACTTTTTTGCGATGGGCGATGCGGAGCATGACCGGCTCTTGGGGCATCTGCAGCACACGCTTGCCGGCAAGATGATTCCGCCCGGCAACCCCAGCAATATGCGGATTGACGATTTGTGGGCGCAGGGAAAGCAGGTCGCCGTCATCTATACGCCGGCCGGCGGCGGGCAGAGGATTCTTGATCGCCATCGCAACATCTGGAATCGGAATCAATATGTCAGATCGCCTTGGGCCAACACCGAGCGCATGGCGGACCTGCGCAGCTTTCTCGATCTGGAAACCAGAAGCCCGCCCGCCGACAGGCTGTTCGTCTATCAGGGCGTTCTGACACCTCACTGGCAGTCCTACGCGACGCTGTCGTCACTTGAGTACCTGGCCAGAATCAATAACGAAACCATTGTCAGCTGGGCCGAGAAGGACTGGAAAGGCCGCCCGCTGAACATCATCATGGTCGACTTCAGTCAGTTTGGAGATCTGCTGCCGGCGGTCGTGCGAATGAATATCGAGTGATGTTCCGGCCGTCTTAGCATGCGGGAGAGGGCGGCCGACGACCGGCGCGGGCGCGCTTGCGCACCGCGAGCTTTTCAGCAACCTGCTAAGGCCCCTCGCGCCAGACCGTGCGCCCGGCAACATCGATGTACTGCCCGCGCGGCGCACCCGGCAGCCCCACCCAGGCGAGGCCATTCTGAAACGGTCGCGCCCAGGAAAAGCGCGGCTCGATACGCCAGCGCCCTTCGCGGTCGATGAATCCCCAGAGTTTGCCCAAGCGCGCCATCGCGACCCCGTCGGAGAATGCGCGAACTTGGTCCAGTTTCGCTTCCACGACCACGCGGCCGCTTCCATCCATGAAGCCCACTTTCTCTCCAATCCGCACCGCCGCAAGACCTTCCGAGAACGCATCGGCGTGGGCCAGTGTCGCGGGAATCACGATCTCCCCCTTGGTGTTGATGAAGCCGAAGGCGCCGCTCTCCCAGAACCTGGCCCGGCCATCCTTGTAGTCGTCCAGCGCGGTGAAGCGCGGAGCCGCCACAGTTTTGCCCGTCGCATCCACCACGCCAAAGAGCTTTCCGAGTCGTACTTGGACAAAGCCCTCGCGCTCCGCGCCGAACCAGTCGAAACCTGCTGGACTGCGATCGCGGCCTTCACGGTCGATCAGCATGCGCCGACCCGCAGTCTCAACCAGCGCCAGCTGGGTGCCGAACGGCTGGGCCTTGTCATACACGGCCGCGATGACCAGCTCGCCGGCCGGGTCGCAGTAACCGTACTTGGTTCGGCCCCATTCATCGTTGTTGCCCACAACGGCTAACCCGTTCAGGAAGTCACCAGCGTGTTCAAAGCGCGGCGTGATGGCCCAACCGCCGTTCAGGTCCCAGTAACCGTAGCGGTTGCGCCCTTGATCGTCGGGGCCGTAAGCGACGATGCGGCCCTCGCTCGGCAGCGCATGGGTGATCGCTTGCGGCCCGATCACGCGCTCGCCCGCAAGCGAGAGATAGGCGGTGCGCTGGCCCTTGCGCACGCGCACCAGGCCCTCCTTCGCGACGACTGGCTCATCGAACTCGATGGGCACGATGACTTTGCCGGTGACATCGATGGCGCCGTGCTTGCCGCCCTGCTCAACGGGAAACACCGCTTGTGTCGGTCGAGCGGTCAGGGCTTTGCCGGCGTTTACGGGAGCGGCGCAACACAAGTTGATGGCGGAGGCCAGTGTCACGAGCCGAACCAGTTCAGCGCACATTGAACTGCGCATAGACATCCTGGATCGTCATGGATTGCTCTTTCTCGGTGGTGATGAGTCCGGTCACACGACCAGCGTCGACAGGCAAATAGGGGCTGCACATTCCGCGCCGGATGTCCGCGCCGGACCCGGTTGGCTCGAGCACCAATATCCACTCCGATCCCACGGTCGCAGGGATGTAGTTCCAGACTATTTCGTGGAGCCGGAACTCATTGATCGGCAGTTCGCCTTTCAATCTTTTGACCACGCTGAATGTCGAGACGTAGCCGCCAGCTTCCGCGGAGCGGCGGGCGGTGACCTTGCCATGCACCACCACCGGATAGCGTGCCGATGCGGTGACAAACGGTGGGAACGGTTTGCAACTGCTCATGGCCGATGCGCTCCCGCTGCCAACCACCAGCATGAACGCAAAGAAGAGGTGCGCGAGCCGGACATGGCGGTTGGCGCCCCGCATCACTGGACCCGCTCGGCTTGCGCGCGCACGGCGCGCCAGAACGGATCGTTGCCCAGCGCGATCTTACCTTGGTCAGACGCAAGCCATGACGCCGCCTGCTCCAGCGCCTCCGCATCCGCAAGCGCTTCGGCCGGGGTGGGAACGGGCAGTAGTTGTGAACGGAATCGCCCGGCCGCGCGGCAGTACGCGAGGTATTCCTCGTACGACTCCGCCTTTCCGATGAGTACATGGCCTTCAGCCAGAACGAACCAACTCTTTCCCGATTCGGCGAGGGGAAACATGGGCCATGCGCGCAAGGACTTCCAGGCGTTTGGCAGCAGCAGTTCGCCGATTCGCGGCGGTCGCAAAGGCGTTCCGGCGGGCGGTTGGTATAGCAACCGCAGGAGCCAGAATCGTCTCTCTTCAAACGTCCGGATGCGCGCACGGGGACGTGCTTGATCCCCGGTCGCCCGGAGGTGCTGAAGTGCATCGCGCTCACCGCGGGCGACGAGACCGTTGACTGCATGCGCGATCACCGCCGGGCTGGGGGGAGCGCCCTCCAGAAGATCAAGTTCGGTCGGCGTCATGAGTGCGGTGGACAGCATGATGGCAAGCAAAGACACGGTCGTTGTGGAAGAGTGATTGACGATGCTGACAGCCGCGGGATTCATCATGTCTGCCCGCAGTCGCGCCGCCTGAGTATGGGTCGGATGAGGCGGAATTGGGGTTCAATCCAGACCGCGTCGAAAGAAATCTCATCGGCGGTTGAACCGCGCGCAATCAGTTCGCGACTGCCTTGGATCGAGATAGCGCCCGCCGGGCATGCGTACGCCACTCCGAGTCTGTTTCGCAATGAGGATGACTTGTTTCCATCACTTTCTCGCTTGCGCCGGGTCGTTGCCGGTCTTGCGCTGGCCTTGATGCCGTTGCTCGGTGCGGGTCAGGATACCGCCATTCTTGCGCAACTTCAGGCGGAGGCCGCGCGCCAGCGCGAATCCGAGCCCGCCGCCTGGCAGGGTCAGGTCGAGCGTCTGCGGGAGGCGGTCGCCAAGCATCGCGACATCACCGGCGATTGGAAAATGCGGGGCGCGCCGCCGAGTCTTGATCTGAACGGGCTGGAACTGAGCCTGGCGTTTCTGGTCGATCAATATCAAGTGTCCGAATCTCCAACTGCCGGCAAGCCGGCGTTGTTGGGCGCCATGGCAGCCAACCCCGACTCGCGCAAACTTTCAACGCTGTTGGCGTTGCACGCCGCAGCCAACGCCAGACGGCGGGATGACGAGCGGTTGTGGGCTCGGCTACTCACGGAAGCCGCCGATCCGGACTGGGCCGCCCAGGAACTGAGGCGGCGTGTCGCTGCGAATGAACACCTTGTCGTGCATGGACTCACCATGCGGCTTGCCAGCCGCTTCGCAGCGGACTTGCCGAAGCCACTGCGCACAGCCGTCTACAGACACTTGCGCGCCCAGTGGCGGCGAGGCCCGGAAAGTGGGGACGGTGAACAGGTGTGGGACCTCTTGTTCAATCTGGATCGCAATCGTGCGCGCGCGGATGTTCTGCGCTTTTTCCCGCAAGATGAATTGTCTGTCGTGCGCCTCCTGAACCACTACGCAGGGCCGTCGGCCCAGGTGGCAAAGGCGGCACGGATCTGGATCGCCAGCGGCGATCCGTGGATCGAGTCGCTTGTCGGTGTGGAATTGCGACTCCTGATTTTGGCCTCCGATCCACAAAAGGGATGGAGCGAGGTGGCAGCCTATGCGCGTGCGCGACTGAATGGCTTCGCTGACGCCAAGCATGCGGAGGCCCGATCCTATGAGAGCCGCCAAATCGGAAAGGTCATGCTGGCCCTGCTCGCTATCGATGCCAACGCAGCGGCGTGGCAGCTATGGCGTTACGCATTTAATCCGGGGCTGGAGACAGAACATCAATACGCGCTTCTAGCCGCGATGGTGCGCTCTGGCGATCATCGCGGTCCGCTGGCGGCGGCCTGTTGGCTGCGACGCATTGAGAACCCCAATCTTCGCGGCCATGTGGAAAGCCAGATGCAGCGCGATTGGGGTGCCTTGGCGGGCACGGTCCTCCATTTGGCAAGCACGATCACGGCGGCGTCGAACTGCATGACAGAATTGATGGATTCCCCGCAAGCGCACCACTCAACACCTCAGTAGCGGCCACTGGCGTAGTTCAACTCTTCAGAGTTTTCCGCCCACGCTGTTCGCACTCGACGACGGGGACTTCTTGGCCCAGTCGGGGACACCGATGGCGCCAAAATTTTCCCAGACACCACCGGGGCCCTTCACCTGCACGCCGCACTGCCACTTCACCGCTTGCGACATCTTGTCCGTGGGAATGGTGACCGGCACGCTTAGCGGTCCGGTGTATCCGGCCGTCGGGCCAATGGAGACTTTGGCCGCAGGCGGGTTCTGGCCCGATGACGCCAGTATGTCAGCAGGCGTGGCGATGGGGTCCTTGCTGCCAACGATGCAGTGTAGGCCCAATTCCGTCACCTTGGGATCCAACTTGCTGATGGAGAGTTGGACCGTGAAGTTGATGGTGTGATTGGCGAGTGCTGGCGTGGATGACGCCAAGAGCGCGCACACCAGTGCCGTGATTGGAACTATTCTCATGCGATGTCCTCTTTGCATGGTGATTGAAGGCGTTTCATTTGGCCGTGCCTTGCAACGACAAGGCCGCGTTCACGGCATTCGGCAAGCTGACCCCTTTGATGATGTCGGGAACGGAAGCGGGGGCGCCGGTTTTGCCAGGCGCTATCTCGGAAAGATCGCTGCTCGTGCCTGTGAGCGTGAGCGCCGCGAGAATCGTGGGTGGCAGCGGCTTCTTGCCGCTGACCATTTCGGGTTGGGCGGGCTTGGCGCCAGTCTTGCCGGGCGCCAACTCGGACAAGTCATTGCCGGTCCCCGCGAGCGTGAGAGCGGCGGTAATGACGGGCGGCAAAGGCTTCTTGCCGCTCACCGCCTCGGGATCGGCGGGGTTGACCCCGGTCTTGCCCGGCGTCGTCTCGGACAGGTCGGTGCCGAGGCCGGTGAGCGCAAGAGCCGCCGAAATCGCAGGTGGCAGCGGCTTTTTGCCGCTGATCATTTCCGGACCACCGGAGGCCGAGCCTTTCGTTCCCGTTACGACCTCCGAAGCATCCAAACCCGTTCCCGTCAGCGACAACGCCGCGTTGACCTGCGTGGGCAGCGTCAGCGCCGCTTGGGCCGAGCCAATCGCCAAGATCGCCAGAAGATTCACTGCGCAGGCCGCGTAGCGCTGGATGCGCATGGGATTGAGCCGCCGCGAACGGGTCGGGCGTGAGGGGTCTGTCGGGGAATTCGCAATGCGTCCGCGAGGAAGGCGGGCCTGCTTTTCTGCCAAGCTCATGCGGAGTGCGTCGGAGGCACAGGCTGCCAAGTTCAATGCGCAATGCCGATTCGATCAAGCGACGGGAGGCGGACAGCCATTCGCCTCCCGTCGCTCCACTCGGCGATCCGCGATTACTGCACCACGATTACGGCGGAGATCGGACCCGAGGCGGAGCATCCGCCTTTCGGCGTCACTTTGGCCGTATAGGTGCCGGGATTGGCGTACTGCTTATGAATCGTCTTCCACTCGGTATTGATGCCAAGGTAGTTGTTGAACATCGTTCCATCACCCCACTCGATGCTGCCCAGGCAGTCGGCGTTGAGTCCCGTACCTTCGATTTTCAACTTCGCTTGCGCGAGCTTCATCACCGGCGATTGCTCGAATGTGGCTTTGGTGACTGAAGGGTTGTTGGGCAGGGCATTGCCGGTGCATCCAGGCGGTCTCGGTTCCGGCGCGCCGCCGGGATTCATCGTCACGTCCAAGTCGAGGCTCGCGCTGCCAGTGCAGCTTCCCGTCGCAGTGGCCTTGATCTTGTAGTAGCCGTAGCCCTTGAAGTGAAACGGGTGCAGCTTCTCGAGCAGGCCGCCGAAGCTCACAGCGAAGGGCGCCAGGACGCTCGAATTGCAGCGGACGACCTCCAGCTGCGCGCCGCAGCCGCTGACATTGCCCTCCGCCTTCAGCACGATGTCGGCAGTGTTGCCCGCTGACAACGCCGCTGGATTGACCGTGACGGACTTCAGCTTGCCCGGCGCAGGCGGCGGTGATGGCGATGGTGTCTGGCTGGAACCGATTGGAGGCTTTACCTGTATCGCGCCAGGTTTGACTGGCGCCGTGGCGGGTGGACCTGAACTGGCAATGGCGAAGGGCGTGCAAAACAGACTGGCGAAAAGCGTCCACGTGCAAAGTTGCAGCGAGGATCGTGTTGCTGAGGTCGACGACATGGAAACAGCCTCCTGGGGAATGATGAAGTTGCCGCCCGCCTGTGTCGTTCAAAGATGCAAGCGCGTTCATTGCATGAGGTGATCGCTGTTGTGCTTGAACCTCCTGACCACCCGCAGCGACCCAGAGCGCAACCTTGACTTTCACGCGTACGCGGCAACGCCAAGCACGCCTCAATCCTCGACAGGAGTTCAAAATGAAAGCGCACTTTCTTCAACACGCATTGCTCCTCACCACAGTGATCGGCGCTTTCACGGCGCTTCCCGCCGCTGCGCAGTCTCCCGGCACCTTGCAATCCATGTCGCTGCTCGGCGCGACCAGCGAGTCCGCGACCTCTCTGGCGGTGGAGGTCAAGGGAATCACGGGCAGCTATTGCAATTTCGAGATCCGACGCGCAGACGGCCGCTCCCAGCAGTTCAGCGTGCATGCGGGCTCGCCCTTTCCGGTGTCCTGGAAGCATGACGACATTTCGCTGGGAACCCTGACCAAGCACGCGGCAGCCCAAGGCATGTTGGGTTATTTCGCCATCGGCGTGCCGTCCGCGACACGCCCCGCCTGCGAGGGCCGCGCGGAAGTGGTGTTCGTGTCGCAGGCCAGCTCCGCGACTCCGCAAAAGAAGAAGTAACCAACATCATCCGCCCATCGTTCCGCGCTCGCGAAGACTTGCCGGGTCTGCGCGACGCGGGCGAACAACCCTTGGAGGCCACCCATGTCATTCACATTCATACAGATCGCCCGTGCCGCATCGGCGCTGGCGACGCTGGCGATTCTGCACTCCCCACCCAGCTTGGCCAACAGCGCCGCGACCATCACGAACTTCAGCGTCTCGCCGCAGGAGGCGAAGCAGGGTGATGTCGTCACCGCGACGGTCATGGTCAAGGGTGTGGCGAAGCCGACCCAGTGCAATGTCGCCATCAAGGTGATCGGCGCTGGCGGCAAAGGCGTCTTTGAAAACACGCTGGTCAAGGTCGGCGGTGCGGGTGACACGGGCACCGGCACGCTGGGTATCAAGATCGATGTGCCCGGTGACTTCGTGGTGCAAGTGGGCCCCGGCATGAGCGATGGCGGCGCGGGCCCATGTCTGGGCAACAAGGAGATGCGTCTGAAGGTGAATCTTCCGCCGCCCCCGGTGACACTCACCGCGCCAGTCGTGAACGCCGTGCTGATCTGCCCGACAGGCTATGAAAAGAAGGGCGGGAATTCAGAAAAGGGCGAAATCAAGTGCGTGAAGGTGCAGGGGCAGTGCCCGGAGGACTACAAACTCTGGTATGTCGTGGGTGACGGAGGCGCTAGTGCGCTGCCGTCGCTGTTCTCGCCGGGCACGATGGTGTGCGTGCGCAAGCCAGGAAATCCAGAGTGCCCTCCAGGCTATCAGGGTGGCAAGGACTCCAAGGAAGAGAACCTTGTCTATTGCGCCCCGGATCCACAACCCACGCTGCCTTGTCCGACCGCAACCCCGCAGTGGAAGTGGGGATCGATGTATTTCAAACAAGGCTGGCAGGTCATGGGCTGCACCGCCAATGTGGAGCCGGCAAAGTAATGTCGGCATGGACGCCGGCGGTCGTCCCAGCGTTTGGGAGATCGCAACAAGCGAGACCCCAACAATACTCGCGATGGCTGAAGCGACCCGAGTCCATCCGCTGAAGAAGTGCGCAGGCCGCCGACTTTGCCGGCCTGCGCACTCCGGACGGGGCCCGGCGATTCCGCGCCCGGATTGAACCGGGTGAATCGTTCCGGAGACTGATCGAAAGGTCGGGCCGCCGGCAAATGGGCGAGGTCTGCACTGCTGGATTGCGGAAGCCCGCCAATCCGCCTCGCAGACTGGCGAATATTCGCAAGGCGCCGGAATTCAATTGCCAACTTTCAACTGTGAGGTACGTCATGCGCATCGCCAAATTGCTCGGTATCGGTTTGTTAACCCTCGGTGTCACCGCGTCCTCCGCCGCGGCGCCGGACGTGGATGCGCTCCGTGCGCTCCTCGAGGAGAGCCGGGCCCAGCAGAAGGGCCTCACCTTCCATGTCAACGGCTCGCAGCTGGCCGGGCTTGTTGTGAGTGTCGGCGACAAGTACGTCACCGCCAAGAGCCAGGCGCTTGGCACCATTGTCATTCGTCTCGACCGCATCGATGCCGTGACGGGGCATGTTCAGGAGCGAAAGTAGACCGCCGAGGCATTGCGAATATTCGCACCGGGGACAAACGGAAGCGTCAGTCCAGTGAACCTCGTGCGCACTGTCCGCGACATATCGGTGTGAGTGGTGCAAATCATCGAATTCAAGGAGGAAGTCATGTTCAGTCCCAACGCGCGGCGTCTCGCGATTGCCATCGCCGCTATTTGCATTCCATCGCTTGCAACCGCCGCCGGCGGCAATGTCAAGTCGGTTTCGGTCGCGCCCCAGTCGGTCCAGGCGGGCGATAACGTCAATGTCACCATCACTGTCGGGGACGGCAGTGTGAATGTTCTTTGCAACGCGGGTTTCTCGGTCAAGGATGCCGCTGGCGCTGTTGTTGCCAGCAATCCCAGCATCAAGATGCAGTCCGACACCAATCTCGCCACCGCGACCCGTTCGTTCAAGGTCGACAAGGCGGGCAACTACACGGTCGAAGCGCATATCGGCACACCGAGCGGCACCGCAACGTCCTGCCAGGGCAAGGCCACGACCGCGCTGGTGGTCAACGCCAAGCCAGCGTCGCTGCAAATCAATCCAACTATCATCGCGACAACCCTCGTCTGTCCTGGCGGCTATGAAAAGGTCTTCGACATTTTCGAGAAGGGCGAGATCAAGTGCCGCAAGCTGCCCGTGCCCTGCCCGGCGCATTTCGACGGTTCGGTGGACTCGGCGACTGGCAAGCTGGTGTGCACGCCCAAACCCGTCACCTGTCCCGAGGGGTGGACCGGCGGCATGCAAGGCGGCATCCTGAATTGCACCTCCGCACCCCAGCCCGTGCTGCCCTGTCCGGCGCAGACCGCGCAGTGGAAGTGGGGATCGTCGTACTACAAGGAGGGCTGGCGCTTCATGGGCTGCTCGGCCAATGTCGAGCCACCGAAGTGAGCGACCCCGCGCTTCAGATCGGCGCGAGGCGAGGCCTTTGAGAGGATAACCCGCGCCATGCCAGTGCCCACGCCAAGCGGCCAGCAGGTTTCGTCGCGCCAAGGAGTGCCGATCGACACCCGTCTGGCCGCGCGCGTACCCTGGCCGCCGATCGTGGACATGGTCAGCCATGTCGAACCGTTGACGCGGCTGATTCGCGATGCGCTGTTGAATGCCGGCGCCGTCAGGTCCGATTGGGGGGGAGACCTGTCGCGGCTGCACTCATTTGTCGAGGCCGGCGACCGGTCACACGCCGGAAGCAGCGAGTCCTATCTGAACGCGGTGCTGCGTGCGCTGACGCGGCAGTGGGATTTTCAGCGGCAATACCATGCGCTTGTCGCGGAGTTGGCAGTGCGAGCTGTTCCGGGCGAGCATGTGTTTCAGGCGCTCCCGCGTCTACGCTGCATGCTGCCTGGCCCGTCCGCCAGTGCGCGACCTGAGGCCGAACGTGGAAAGCTGCGTGCCATTCACGCCGATCTCCTGTGGGGGCATCCGGCCGGGCAGCTCAATGTCTGGCTGCCGTTGACAGACTCGCAGGGCACCGCCGCGCTGCACTTGGGGTCGCTGGCTTTCAGTGTCGAACTCCTGCAGGACTTCCTGGCGAGCCACCCGGAGTTGGCGGTCGCTCACGATCCTCGCGCCCTCTTTGCCAACTATCTCACCAGCAGCGAGGTTCGGCTGGCGCAGGTCCACATGGACTGCCGCCCCTCGCATACGCAACCAGGATTCGCGCGCGTGTTCGACGTGCGCCAGCTGTACGGCACTGCGGAGAACCTCGAGGAGGCGACATCGGTGGGCCTGGAGTTTCGCTTGGTGCCACTTGAAATCCATGATCGGATGGCGGGTCGAGCCGCTGACACACTGACGCCAGCGGGTGAGCGGCTGGTGCGCGGCGCGTTTTATTCGGACACCCTGGCCAGGCAGGCGACTACATCGACACCTTCATGAGGGCCGGAGCGCCTGACGGTACAGGCGCTCGGTTTCGGCGGACGGCGCGACGCCCAGCACCACCGACAACGCTTCGCGGCAGCGGCGATAGGTGACAAGCGCTGCCGACGGCTCCCCGCGCGCAAGGTGTATGCGCATCTGGGCGCGATAGAAGGCTTCGATCAGCGGATTGTCGGCCAGGCCGCGTTCATACAGGGCGAGCGCTTCATCTTGCGCGCCAATTCTCGACAGGCTGGCCGCACAGCGCTTCACGGCGGTCACCAGCATGGCGTTGCAGCGCTCGCGTGCGAACGCTGCCCACGCTGGCTCCTCGCCAGGCAGGAACGGGCCGCGCGCCAGCGCGTTGATTTCCGAAGCCAGCTGCCGAATCGTCGACGGATCCATGTGCGCGCCGGTATGCGGCGCAGACTCGTCATCATCGCCGCTGGCGGGAGATGCGAGCATCCGATCCGTGCAGGCGCGCAGCGCGGCGGTGTCGCACCAAACCAGACCGCGGTCAAAGGAGAGCTGGCCATCCGCGTGGAGGAGCGCCGCATCGCTACCCAGAAGTTTGCGCGCCCGGTGCAGAGTAGTGTGAAGATTGGCGCGGATGTCCTCGAGTTCCAGGTCGGGCCAAAGCTCCTCGGCGAGCTGCTGGGCATTCACGCCGACGAAGGCCTCTCTGTCTCGGGCGGCCAATGCCTTGATGAGATCAAGTGGCTTGCGCTGTGGCTTGCCGGCAGGCCGCCAGGGTTCACCATCGAGATGAAGCTCGAAGCCTCCCAATGTGCGCAATGCGACGCGCCACGGCCAGTTCGCCGGCGCGTCGGCGGGCGCGGAAAGGCTGCGGGCGCGAGCCACCGCGCACACTTGCGCGACTTCGATGCCTCGCCTCAGCGCGGCGACACAGAGTTTCGCAACCTCGCCTGGCACCAGTTGCAGGACATGGGGCCGATCGTTCTCCCGCATCCAGCCGAAGTAGGCTGTCAGTTCGGCGGACGGGTCCTTTCCAAGTGAGAGTTTCTCCAGCGCGGCGATCCCCTGGAGCCCGGCTTCGTACACCTTGACGTAGGCGGGGCGAGCGACTGCGATCACTTGCCTTACTTCAGCCATGCTTTCCGAATATTCGCCCATGGGCAGACGAAGCTGTGCGACGGTATAGCGGACTTCGGAGACCACGGTTTCGGGAACGCCAGCGTGCATGGCGATGGCCACACCCTGCAGCGCCAGATCGCGTGCCTGGCGAATCTTTCCGAGACGCATCGTCAGCATGGCGCGGGTCATGTGATAGTGGACAGCCAGTACTGGCCGACCGGGTCGCAGATGCATCTCAGCCAAACGCAGACGCTGCTCCGCACTGGCGAGGTCGCCCGCGAACATGTCGAGATCGGCGGACAGCCATTCGTGAATGAAGCGAGCTTCGGTGAATCCGTTGACCTCGGCGATGATCTTGAGCTCCTCCAGACTTCGCCGGCAAGCCTTGAGGGCGTCAGGTCCGCGCAAATGGAACTTGTACGCTTGAAGGTGAAACGCAGACAGCCAGCACAGCCACGATGCGCGCCGCAGCTCGGACACGCCGGGCGATTGCGCGGCGGCTGTGACCAGCTGAATGAATGCGCGGGCGCGTGCCTCCTGGCCGGGAAACTGATCGAATGCCGTGATCATCAGGGTCGCTGCCGCCACGCGCTGGTTGGGGTCGATCCCCTCGATGCGTAGCAATTGTTCGCAGCGCGCGACAACAGACTCGAGGCGTCGCGAATCGGGTTCCAGCATGAGGCCGGCGGCGAGGAGCCCCGTCAGCGCGCGCAGCTCTTGCTCGGCATCGGCGAAAGGCAGGGCCGGGTGATAGAGGGATTCCATGCGGTCACGCCATGCTTCGAAGCCGTGGAATTGGCTGAAGTGCTGCACCGTGAATTCGCAGATTGCGGCTGATGCCAGAAGCTGCCCCAGCGGGTCGCCCGCGGCTTCGTGCAGCCGATGAGCGCACTCCAGTGCGGTCAACGCGAGGCGCTCGTCGCCGTGAACCAGCGCGAGACCGCGCCAGTAGCTGAGCCATGCGGAACGGCCCACGCGCTCCGCACCCAGAAGATCGGAAAGGTCAATGATGAGCTTGAGGCGCCCGCCGCGCGCCAGCGCAGGCGCCGCATGCAGCAGCGCTTTCTCGGCCTCGGCGTGCAGGCCAACGTCGCACCAGAGACTGATGGCATTCTCGATCTGGCCGTCGGCCGCTTCCTGACGGGCGACGGCTTGTTTGAGGTTCAGCCAAGCGGCCGCGGGCAGATCACGCTCCGCCTCTTCACGCAGAAAGACCTTGAGCAAGCGATGCATGGACCAGGTGGCGTGCTCGCCCGGCGCGTCTCGGCGATCCAGGAACAAGCCGCGTGCCCGCACATGCTCAAGCCAGCGTTCGGCGTCAGTGCCGCCAGTGACCGCGTTGATCGCGTCCGGCCGCGGCGCCTGCAGCAATGCCGCGACTCGGAGGATTTCCACGCAGCGCGGTGAGAGCGCGCCCACCACGACGCCGGCGAAATAGTCGAACAGCATGGCGGCGCCGCGCACGCTGGCATCGACCACTCTCTCATCGGTGCTTGCGCGGGGGGCCGGCGCGTTGGCCAGCAGGACCACGCCCGCGGCCCAGCCTTGCGACAGGGCGTGCAATTGCTCTGGCGTCCAACCACCGCGTGCCCCCAGGCTTGCATGCAGCGAGCGCGTCTCGCCGCTGTCCAATCGCAGATCCTCCGCATCCAGCACGAGTACATGCCGTCTGGCGGCGAACGGCGCCAGCACTGCTGGTGGCGGAAGATGGCTCAGCAGCAACAACCTGGATCCTTCCGGCACTTCCTCGGCCAATGCCGCAATCAGGTTCTCCGCGCCGACGCCCGAAATTTCCTGCAGATTGTCGAGTACCAATGACCCGCCGTCCCCCAGTGCGATGAATAGTTGGCGCGCGAAGCGGCGCGCGAATGTTCGATCATCGATGTGTTGCGCGGGGTCCGCCACAGGCAGCGCCACCTTGCGGCGGCCGCACGCCGCCAAGGCGGCCAGGCGCAGATTCTGGAACAGTGCTGTCGGATCGGCGTCCTCGCCGTCCACCTGAAGCCAGGCGGTTCGGCGCGTCGCACCCAAGCTGCCGATATGCATGGCCGCGAGCGTGGTCTTGCCCGCGCCGGGCGGCGCACCCATCCACACCACCCGTGCGCGGGTGGTGTGGAGTTGAAGACTTAGCCGCTCCCGTGCCACACCATGGAGTCGGCGTGGCACGGCGACTTTGGCGATGAGCATGATGCGGCCATGGAAAGAGTCGACTCCGATTGGGGCGTCCTTGGGCGTTGTGCCTGGACTGCTCGGCGTCGGCTTACTTTCCGGGTGCTTTCGCGCTCGGCGGGTCGGCCGCCTTTCCGCCTGGTTTCAGAGGGACCGGAGCGCCTTCGCTGGGGCGTGGCTTCGGATCGGTCGGCAAGCCTGACTTCGGGTCACTGGGATCTCCCGGTTTCAAGAAATTCAACGCCTTGTCGGTGGCTGGGCTGTTGCCGGGAGGGGCGCTTGCTCCCTTATCCCCCGGTTTCAAGAAGTTCAACGCCTTGTCGGTGGCCGGGCTGTTGCCCGGAGGGGCGCTCGCCCCATTGCTGCTGCTCGTGCCTGCGCCGACATTGATGGCGGGCAGGGTTTTCTGCGGGGCCTGAACGGTGAAGCGGGTTTGCACCGGACCGCCCTCACAACCTGGTGCGCCGGCCCCGGCCACGCCGGGATTGGTGTGTGGCAGAGCCTTGAGCTGATAGCTACCTTCGTCGAGATCATAGTAGTTCGTGGTGCCTGAGGACTTGAACTCCAGTTCATTCGCATTGTTGAAGAAATAGCCGATTGACTTGGGTGCGCCGCCAGGCTTGCTGAATTCAAGATTGAAGACGCACTGCTTGCCTTCGAAGACGACGGTGAGCCCGAGCTGATCGCCAGGCTTGTAGCTCGTCTTGTCAAGTTGGATGGACTTGAGTTTGGGCTTGGCCATTGAAGGCCCAGAATTGGTCGCCGAGGCCCAGGCCGGCACGGTCAGGCTGGCTGCACTCAATGTCGCCAGCATCAATCTGGCGAGCCGGGTGAGTCGGAGGGTGTTCATGAAAGCTCCTTATGGTGATGAAAAGGGATCGCGAGGGGACGCGGTTGCTAGAAATTCCCGCTCACCTGTCCTACCGAGCCGGCGGCGACGGTGGACCACGCGACGCCGGCGGTATTGAGACCGACGCCCGTCGGCGTGGTGGCGGTAGTGAGGCGGAGTGCGCACGACCAGGTCGCAGGCTTGCCCAGATCCGCGGTGGGTATGGTCAGGGGGACGCTGATGATGCCGGTGTAAGCCTGATTGACGACTGGCGTGGTCGTGGCCATGGAGGTCTTGATGATTTGCCAGCCAGGATTCGCGGCGCCGCCGCTCACACTGCACATGACAAACACGCCGTTGACCAGTGGATCCATCTTCTCCAGTTTCACGGGGACATTGAATGTGATCGTCTTGTCCGCGTGGGCCAGCAGGCTGAACATTGACAGCAGCGTTGCCAAGACGATGCGAATGGGGATCGGTTTCATAGTGGGTGTCTCCTTCGTTGCGGGGTTTGTGAAGATCGTCAAAGCCTGAAGGCGCTGAGCGCCTGAGTGTTGACGGTGTTGGGCAGCACCGGAGCAAGACCGGATGCGCTGAGTTGGGCGGTGGATACGCTGTCGGGCAGCACGACCGCAAGACCCGTCGCCTTGAGTTCCGTCGCGTTGAGTGATGCCGGCAGACCGGGCGGCACACTGGTACTGGTTCCCGTGGCGATGAGCTGAGGCGTGCTGAGCGACGCGGGAATCGTCGGCAGCATGCCGGTCGCCGCCAGCTGCGCTGTGCTGATGCTCTCGGGCAGCAAGACGGCCACGCCTGTCGCGGCAAGTTGAGTCGTGTTGATCCCCGACGGCAGCACCATTGCGACGCCCGACGCCTTCAATTCCGTCGTGGGCACGGAGGCGGGCAAGGCCGGGGCCAGCCCCTTTGCCGATAGCTGACCCACGCTGACGATGCTGGGAAGTGGTTTCGGCAGGGCCTGGGCCAGGGCGGCGGTCGGCGCCAGGCTCATGACGATGGGCGCGGCAAGCACAGACAGGACGGGGAGGCGAAGACGATTCATGACGCTCTGTCGCGCGGCGCGGCGCGGTGGTTCAACCCATTCGAGATGAACCACCGATGCGGCGTCGCCGACACAGATCCAGCCACCGATGCACTTGTCGCCAAGTCATGTGTCGGTCACGTTGGCAAACATCAAGGAGAAGACTGTCATGAAAAGACATCTGGCTTGTGCGCTGCTGCTGGTCAGTGTGCAGGCTCACGCCCAAACCCCCCATCTTCAGTTGCCCGGCAGCCCTGCGTCGTCCGCGATTTCAGCGACTGAAGTGAGCAGCAGGTTGAACCTTGCCGAAGGTCGTCTGGCCAGCCTGGAGAAGAAGTTCGCGGCACTCGAGTCCGCCCTGGCGAAGGCGCAGCAGCAGCTCGGCAATCTCGCCGCCGACAACACGCAGACGAAAGCCACGGTGCAAGCGCTCAAGGACCATACCCACGAAGTGTTCATCTACTCGGTGGATCACGGTGTCACCAAGGTGAAGGACGTCTACAACATCGAGAAGACCGTCGTGGTTCCCGGCCCCTCGTTTGGCAATCCCAAGGGCTCGACTGGCGCGCCGAAGGCTGGCGCCGGCTCGCCCTTCTGACGCGTTCGAATCGGACGGACGTGCCGTCCTTTCATGAAAGGATTTCGAATGAAACTGAATCAAGGAATCGTCGCCGCGCTGTTGCTGGCGGCCGGCGCGGCCAGCGCCAACGGGCTGGCCCCGCCGCTGATTTTCGACAAGCCCCAGTACTTCACCAACGAAGTTGTGCAGCTCACCGTGAAAGGCCAGGGACTGTGCAAGAACATCGAAGTCAATTGGGGCGATGGGCAGAAAGATGTCATCGCGCAGTGGGACTTCGGCCCCGTCGTGGGCAACAAGAATCTGCAGGCCACGCACAAATATGCGGATGCCAAGACGTTCTTTCCCGTTGTGAAGACCATCCTGGGGCCAAGCCAGGCCGAGCAATGCGGTAGCCATTCCGGCAACGTCAAGGTCGTCTGGCCGGGCAAGGTCGCCAAGGTGTCGGCCACACCCAATCCTGTCGAGACTGGGAAGAGCGTCGACATCGTGATCGATGGCGCGGGTGTTTGTCCGGGAAAGGCGAATATTCGCGTGACCCCGCCAAGCGGTGGCGCGGCGCAGGTGCTGGGCGCGGAACTCGCGGCGGATGCGCCTTGGCCGCGCAAGGCGTCGTTCACACCGACCGAGGTTGGTACCTGGATCATTGCGCATGCGCTGGCGCCCGGCCAAGGCATCGCGGCCACAGCAGGCTGTTTCAGCCTGCCTGCCGGCAGCGACGGAAAGCTCGTGGTGGTCGCAAAGCCGGCGCCTGCGGGTGCGCCAGCCGCCGGCGGCGTGAATTCGCCCGCGGGTGTCGCCCAGCCGGATCGACTCAGCATCCCCGCAGGCGTGGTCAACCCGCCGCCCAGCTTCTCGATCAAGTCACCTCCTGCTTGTGGCGTGCCCACGATCAACAGTCTTTCGGGCAACCTGGGCAACAGCGCACCACTTGGCATCAGTGGTTGCGGATTCGGCCCTTCGGTGGGCGACGTGCTGGTGAAAGGCACCTTCAACAACCAACCCAATCAGACGGTTAAGCTACTTGTCAATTCATGGAATGACGCCGCCATTCAGGTCTCGCTGCCGGCCGATGTGACGGGTGCGCCTGACCAGATGTTGGCGTTGCAGGTGGTGACGCCAGGTGGAGTGAAGAGCGTGGACAAGAGCGTCAACCTCGTCGCCAAGCGCGTGAGCGTGATGCTTTTGATGACGGAGCTGCAGCAAGCGTCCACGCCCAGCGTTGGCACCTATGAGAAGCATGTTTCAACCGGCTCATCGTCATATGGGAGTGGCGTCTGCGGCGCCACGGTGTGCTTGGATCGCAAGCTGTTGCCCGTGCCGCCCTTCGGGATCACCGGTACAGACAAGTTCAGGCTGCCGCTCAAGAATGGCTGGTACGCGAAATCGGTGAAGCTCACGATGGCCGATTCCGGGGCCGACTTCAACCTGGTGGGAACCACGACCGGGCCGGTGCCATGGTTGTCCAACGCGAGTGGTCCGGACCTGATCGGCGCCGACGTGCACTGGGGTGTACTTGGCCCCCTTGGCTGGATTCGCTACAAGCTGGTCATGGAAATCGAAGGACCGAAGGGCGTGCCCTATCTCTGATTTGGAGGTTTCGATTTTGGAGGCTTCCAGGGCTTGTTCACACTAGTCTCGTACCCCTTTCGTTGTCCTCGTGCCGGGATGAGCGCAAGGCGCCCACCACGTCCCAGCGTGGGGTATGAAATTAGTGTGATCAGGCCCTGGTGGCTACAGCAACGAGAGCTACTTCGCGATTCCAATTGCTGCCGTAGGGATAACGTCTCGCATCGGTTTTTGCGCATGCTCCATTTGGATTCAGTTTCTTCACTCTAGACTTTGCGACTCAAACAGGACAGATCGGAATATTGGCATGAGTAATTCAAGCTATTTTGCGTGCTTGTTGTTTATTGTCTTCACCTCTTGCATGGGATCGACTTCTGCTATGGCTGCCGATCAATTTTCCGTTCGACTCTCAAATGGAACAATACTCTTCGACGAAAGCGGGATCGAATCTTACGACGTCAAAACAAACATGTTTACGCTGACGAAGCCTGTTTCGCAGAAGCTGGTATCGAACTGGACCGCATTCATCAAAGATGCGGAGAATGTGCAATTGAAGGGCGCGTTCATTTCCGCTGACGGCGCTTCGTTCGATGTACTGCTTGGCACGCGGAAAATTGCCAGCGGAACTGTCGGCGCTTCACCAATGACACTTCATACGCCTCGCTTGAATTCGATTTTCCTGTTTGGTGGTATGCCGTTGTTGGTAAACGGACAACTTCACCTGGGCATTGGGAAAATGACTGGTGATCTCAAGATAATGATCGAAGAGGGGCCACAGGCAGCATTTGTTCCCGTGCTGGGACGCGATGTCGGAGAGCATTTCCGTAGAATCGGCAAAACGACACCTTGACTAGGGGCCGCTAACACCAATGGTTGGATTGGCGATACGATTTGGGCATGGAAGTGACTCAAGCCCAGTACGAGCAGATTGAGGACTATCCGCCCTGATCGCCGATGCGCCCAGGTAGTGTTAACAGGCCCTAGGCAAAAAAAAGCCCCTCGCGAATATTCGCATGGGGCCTTTGCTTTTGCAGCCTCTCGATATCAGCTGAATGCGGGGACGGTCTTCACCGCGTCATGGTTTTGAATGAGGTTGAGGAATTCGCGGATCTGCCAATTGCGCATGCGGGTCGCCGCGATGTTGGGGTCTTGCGCAACTTCATTGGCGCAAGCAGTCGCGAGCTGGCACGCCCAACGAGTGGCCTGGGTCACGTCGAAATCGACGATGCTTCGCGCGAGCAACGCCGTGAAGTGTTTGCGTGGCGCCTGCGCAGGCGCGCTCGCGAGAGTGAGTTGCGCGTATGCGTCCGCCTTCAGGGCGTTCCATTGACCGCTGGATGGCGATCTGCCAACGCGCCAATTGCGCAACTCTTCCGCGATCTTGCACAGCAAGGTGTCTGCGGCGCCACCGCGATCGCGCGACAAGCGAATCGCGCCGACTGCCGGATCTTCCAAAAGCTTCAGCAAATATGCGGCGGGAAGGTGATCAAGCGTCGCACCGATGGGTGTCCCGGAGACCACGTCCTCGACGAACGCGCAAGCGGTGGCGTTGTCCTGTCCCGATGCGAGCGTGTCGACCAGGTCCAGCACGTCCTGCGGCCAGCCCAATGCCACGTCGCCTTCACCGGGCAGGAAAGTCTTGATGGCAATGGACTCGCACATGTCTCCCAAGCGTGGCGGGGGAAGCGGACCGCGCGACCGGTCGCGAAGCCGGTTCATGACCTCCGACTTCAGGTCCACCCTGCCCAAGAATGCCCCCCCAAAGCCCGATGCCGTCGTCATGCCGCGTCTCCTTGTCTAGGCGGCCCGACCCAGCCGCACCAACATGGCGCGCTCGCCGTGAGGCCGAAAAATCCCCGCCCCGATCGAGACGGTTGTCCTGGCGTGCGTGTGAGCACATCAAGACCGGGGATGGTCCCAGCGTTGGGTCGGGCGAAAGCGCCTCATGGTTCTATTCGCCAACGCCAATTTGACGGCGATCTCCGCCTCGGCGTCTCTATCGGCGCGACTCGACCATGATGGGCGAGGAGGCCGGCCACTGCAGCAGACCGCAGCCGAATACCGAGTCGGTGCCCGGTGGGCCCAGATCAAGGGCCGAGCGGCAGAGATGCTCTCGCACTTGCGATGCGGTCAACTCACGGTGCTGCGCAATGAGGCGGGCGGCAACACCTGCCACGAGGGCGGCGGCATGCGATGTGCCGGTCACATAGCGTCCGACTTCGCTGTCAGGCACCCAGAGGTCCACCCCCGGCGCCGCGATGGCGAGATAGGCGCCGCGCGTGCCATTGGCATACGCTTGACCGGAGGCGTCCACCGCCGCGACGGCGATCACGCCCGGATAGGCGGCCGGGAAGACAGGCGTGCCTTCGGGTCCGCCATTGCCGCCCGCGGCCACCAGCACGATGCCTCGATCCAGCAGCCGGCGCACGATCTCCGCCATGATGCGATCACCCGAGCCGCCTAGGCTCAGATTGATGACCCGCGTGTTCTCCTCGGCCAGCCAGTCGAGGGCGCGAGCCAGACTCGCCGTGTTGGTGACTGCGGCATCGTCCACCTGATGGAAGACATTGGCCGCCAGCAGCGTCGCGCCCCGCGCCACGCCGGAGAATCCATTGGGCATTGACTCGGCGACGAGCAGCGCCGCCGTCGCGGTGCCGTGACCCGCGGACGCATCGCGCTCGTCCGGCGCGAGAAATCGTCGCCGGAACAGCTTTGCGCCCTTGAATGCGGGAAGGTCAGACACGGCGGTATCCACCATCCCGATGCGAATATTCGCAACCGGATCTTGCGGCGGCAGCCGCATCTGCGCGGCGTGATAGAGACGGGTCGCGCCAAAGGCCGTATAGCGTGAGTGGAAGTCGCTCGGCGTGTCCGGCAGCCGCAAGCGAAGCTGCTCTTGCAGACGCGCGGCGTCGGCATGGCTTGCCGACTTGAGCGTCACCACCTGGCCCCCGAGTGTGGCGAGGCGTGCGCGGTCGACGACGCGGGCGCTGCCTGGGGGCAATGCGGCGAGGGCGCGCTCCGCCTCGGCATCGGTCGCAAAGAACAGCACCACCTGACCGGGCTCGACGGTCACAGCCGGGTTCTTGGATGCGTTCTTAGGCGGGGCGCTCGCGTGTGGGTGCGTCGCGACTCCCGGCGGCTCAGGCGTCGGCGCGACGCTTGTGGGTAGGTTGCTCGGCTCCACGGGCCGGATGAGGGCTGGCGGCGGAGTCACGCTGGTGATGGGCGCTGGCGCGAACATGGCCGGCGGTGGCAGAGTTGGCGCGGCGCGCGGCGCAGACGGGAGGGACATCGCCGGAGTCCGGGTCGTGTTCTCAGGTGACGATGGCACTCGAGAGAAATCAACATCAGGCCGTCGTTCGCTGCCGGAGGGTCCGCGCGCGGCGGGAGGTGAGGCGGTACGGTTTCGGCCGCCGTCGAGTCCGCCATCGCGCCCTGTGTGACGCGACGGGTCTGGCAGTGATTCACGCGGGTTCACTTGCATTGCTGGCCGGCGCTCGCTCGGTGTCACCTCGCGCGATGTTGTCGTCTCGCGTGGCGTAGCAGGGGATGGCGCCGCGCGGCGCTCGCTTGAGTTCGAACCCTCCGGCGTGCCGGCTCGCGACTCGCCGGCAGGAGGCGTCGCGTCGCTGCGCCCTGCTGGCCCGCTCGGTGGTGGGGAAGCGGGGGCGGGTGCTGAGGGTGAAGCCGACCTGGCGGCAGGTGCCGACACGTTCGGGGCGGAAGGTGCCGCGGTTGCGGGCGGGCTCAAGGGTGGGGTTGCCGACCGTGTGTTCCTGAGCGGTGGCGCGGCGGGCGGGACTGTCGTGAGCGGGGGAGGTGGATTGGAAGCAGGTGACTGCGCAGCGGGCGGCGGACTCGCGGTGGGTGGCGACGCGACACGATCCGGCGGTGTGGCTGGCGTGCCGGGCTGCGGTGAAGTTGCGCCGGCGCCCGGCGCTCGACTTGCGGGTGGATCCCGGTTCGCGGACGCAGCCGCCGATTTGGCGGGCGGGCAATCGCGTGGCCGATCCCGGCTGGGCACACTGTCTTTGCACTCGGGCCGATCGGCGCTCTTGCTGTCATCGGCGGCGATGGCCGATGCGCTGAGGGCCGCGGCGAGCAGGGCCGAGGCGAGCGTGGCGCCGCATGATGCGGTGATGTTCACGGTTTCACCAGTGTGGCGGTTTCCACCAGGTCTCGTCTGGCGCGCAGTGCATCGAGTGCCGCAGCTGCCTTGGGCGACGGCACACGGAAGGTGTACACGCCCAACGCACCCGGTCCGGAAACGATTTCGGCATTGATCGCATGCACGAGACGGCGAATCTCGCCCTCCGTCGCCGACGGCTTGAACGTGACCTGAATGAATGTGTGGCCGGGGCCCGCCCGCCGTTCGGAAAGCGGCGTGATGTCATCGACATGGCGCTGGTGCATGACGCCGACGAAGACGCCCAGCACCAATGTTGCCGCCATGGCGAGCGGCACCCAGGTCTTGGGCGCGTGCCAGGTTCGGCGCGATGAGAGTGGTACGAGTTTTCCCTGGCGTTCGGCCGCGATGAGTTGGCGCAAGCGGTCCCAGGCCGGCTCAGGGTCCGCGTGTGGCGTGGCCGCTCGCAGCTGCACCTGCAGCGCGGACAGCCAGCCCGCCTCCGCGCGAAGCGCGGGCGAAGCGGCGAGCGCCAGCATCACGCGAGAACGCGCAGCCTGGTCCAGCGTGCCATTGACATGCCACGGCAGCAACAAGGCGGCTTCATCATGGTCTTCACCAGGATTCATGGGCTTTCCTTTTCAAGTCGGCGCTCCAGGCAATCGCGCATCTTGCGGCGGGCATGGAACAGCCGGGTTTTCACCGTGTTCTCCGGACACTGCTGTAGCGTCGCCACATCGGCCAGTGCCAGGCCTTCAAAAAAAACCAAGTGCATGCATTCGCGCTGGGCCGGCGGCAGATTGCCCAGGCAGTGGGCGATGTGCTCGGCACGTTGTCGCGCGGCGATGCGCTCGAAGGTTTCCGGGGCGGGGTCGGCAATTTGCAAGGCCTCCTCATCCCACTCCGTCAACTCCTGTCTTGAGAGCTTGCGAAGTTTGTCGAGGAGCTTGTGACGCGCGATGCCGAGAATCCACGTGGAGGCCTGCGCCTCACCGCGGAACTTGTCAGCCTGCCGCCACACCTCGAAGAACGTTTCCGACACCACCTCATCCGCCCCCGCGCTGTTCTCCAGCCGCCGCTGGGCGAAGGCGTATACGCGCGGCGCCATCTGGCGATAGAGTTGTTCCAAGGCCGCCTCGTCCCGGCCGGCGATTCTGCGCAAAAGGTCTTCCATGGCGGCCAAGACAAGACAGGGTTTGCCCTGTGTCGTGGCCGAGCACGCGGGGGTTCAATGCCCCGGCGAGTGTTTGAGCCTCACCGCCCCCGCTCAATCGCCTTCCGCGCCAGCCCATCCACAAACCCCGGCGCGATCAGTTTCAACCACTGCCCGACCTTGCCCTTGAGCGTCATCACTTCCTCGCGGCTACGCCGTTCCATGGCGCGCACGATGATGGCGGCGCATTCCTCGGGGCTCATCACTTCGCCTTCCTTCACCGGGCTCACCTTGATGGGTTTGCCATCCGGGCCGCTGGCGTTTTCGCGGATGCCGGTGGAGACGAAGCCGGGATAGACCATGGTCACGGTCACGCCGGAGTCCGAGAGCTCGATGCGGAGCGAATCGAAAAAGCCGGCCATGGCGTGCTTGCTCGCGGCATAGCCTGAGCGCGTGGGCACGCCGACCTTGCCCGTGAGCGAAGCGATGCCGACGATGCGGCCTTTCGTTTTCTTGAGGTGTGGCAGCGCGTAGTGCGTGCAGTAGACGGCGCCCATGTAGTTGATCTGCATGATGCGTTCGAGGATGGACATGTCAGCGATGTCCTCGAACTTCGCCCACATGGTGGCGCCTGCGTTGTTGACCAGCGTGTCAATGCGGCCGAAGGCGGCCAGCGCGCCGTCGATGATGGTTTTGCACTCTGCGTCTCTCGCGACATCGGCGACGACGATCTTGGTGGTGGCGCCCAGAGCTTCGCATTCGCGTGCCACGGTCTGCAGCGCGGCTTCGTCGCGCGCGGTGAGGACCAGCTTGGCGCCTTGTCTCGCTAGCTGGCGCGCCAGTTCGGCGCCGATGCCTTTGGAGGCGCCGGTGATGATGACGACGTTGTCTTTGAACATGAGGGTTGCTCCCGTTGTTGCATCAATTGCGTTCTTGGTCCCGTCACCCCGGCGCAGGCCGGGGCACAAGTTCAACCAGCAGCGGGTGCGAATATTCGCAAGGAGAGTCGAGGCAAACTCGGGTCCCGGCCTGCGCCGGGACGACAACATCACTTACTCCAGCCAGCTCTCAGTTCTTTTCGCACCATCAGCTTCAAGCCCGACCAGTCATCATTGACCGCGCAAACCTTCACATCCACCAGCCCCATGGGCAGCACAACGTGGCGGATGCCATCTTCAGTAAGATCTTTGAACAACTTCGAGCTTTTCTTGGGCCAGCTGATCCACAACGAGCCGTCGCGGTGCAACTTCTTGGCGGCGATTGCAACCTGCCTTTCCAGTGTGGCGCGATCACCGACGAAGACGATGCAGAGCGCTTCATCGGCCTTCAATCCTCCGCGAATATTTGCACCCGGCGGCAGCTCGCCAAGATCATCGGGAAAGCTGGTTGGAGCGCCAACTGTCGCCAGCGTGCCACCTTCCTTCAGCCCCAATTTCTTCCACAGCGGTGTGCCGGAATAGCCTGCGGTCATTGTTCGGTATCCAGATCGGGAATGTGATTGAACGCGATGCGCATGGGGGCGCTGTCTCGTGCGTGATGCGCGCCGCCGAAATAGACGGTGTTCTTGCCGAACTTCAGGTTCAGCTGATCGATGGCGCCGTACAGCCGCTCGCGCGCCTCCTCATTGTCGAAGAGCGTGCCCGTGTGCTCATTCTCGGGCACCAGTCCATGCAGCACCATGCCCACAGCCAGCGGCTTCAGCAGGCGCTTCGTCGGTTTCTCCTGCCACATGCTGTCCAGCGCTCGCAGGAAGATGACCGTGTCTTGCGTCTCGGTGAAGCGGCTGTCGCGACCCCAGGTGGGGCCGTTCATGTACTTCATGAACACCGACATGTGCGTCGCGTAGTAGCCCATCTTGCGGAGCCGCATGGCAGCCTTCTGCGTGAGGCGGTGCAGGATGGCATAGGCGTCCGTCTCGTTGCGCTCCACCGGCGGCAGCACATGAGAGTGGCTGATGCTGTGAGTCTGTGTCTCCAGGTCCGGCACCCATTCGCCATGCAGGCGCTGGTACATGCGGTCCCCGCCCACGCCGCCCCAGATGGTGTGCAACTGGGACTGGTTGACGCTGGCCATCTGCTCGATCGTGGTGATGCCGTGCTTGTTCAGGCGCGCTTCCATGGATTTGCCGATGCCGGAGAGATCGCGCAGCTTCAGCCCAAAGAGTCGATGTGGCAATTCGTGCTTCTCGATGACGACGAGGCCGTTGGGCTTCATCATGTCCGACGCGGTCTTGGCGATGAAGGTGTTGGGGCCGATGCCGATGGACGTGTGCAGGTGTTCGCCGACCCGCGTGTAGATGGCCTGCTTGATCTTCATGGCCAGCGCGCGCGCGGCCTCGGGTGTGCGTGCATGGGCGGGCAGATCGCAGTCCACTTCGTCGATTGACAGCACTTTGCGGATGGGGATGATGGAGTCCACGGCCACTTTGGCGCGTTCATGAAACTCCACATAGTGCTCATGACTGGCGTGGACGAAAATGATCTCGGGGCAAAGCGCCTTCGCATCCTTCAGCAAGGTGCCGGTCTTCACGCCAAACTTCTTGGCTTCGTAGCTCGCGGCGATGCAGCAGGTGGTTGCGGCCATCGAGGGCACGACGCCCACCGGCTTGCCGCGCAGATGCGGATGCATCTGCTGCTCCACCGAGGCGAAGTAGGAATTGAAATCGACCAGGAGCGAGCGGAGCATGAATGAACCCCGGGGCTAGGGGCTGGGGACTGGGGGCTCGCGATTCGGCGTCATCGCGGCGTGTCGCTCATCGCCAGGAACGTGGCGACGAGTCGCTCGACGCCGGCCTGATCGTCCGCATCGAAGCGACCCACGTTGGGGCTGTCGAGGTCGAGCACGCCCAGCACGCGGCCCTCCTTCACCAGCGGCACGACCAGTTCGGAATTGGATGCGCTGTCACAGGCGATATGGCCGGGAAAGTCATGCACGTCATGGACGCGCTGTGTGACCCTCTGGCTGGCGGCGGCGCCACAGACGCCACGCGCAACCGGCGCCACGGGAATGCGCACGCAGGCGGGCTTGCCCTGAAACGGCCCCAGCACCAGCTCGCTGCCGGTCTGGGTGGGGCGGGTGAAGTAGAAGCCGGCCCAGTTCAGGTCCGGCATCATCAGGTAAAGGAGTGACGACAGGTTGGACGCGTTGGCGATCCAGTCCCGTTCGTCCGTGAGGAGGCCGCGTAGCTGGGTGTCCAGGTCGCGGTAGAAGGTGGCCTTGTCGGTGGAGAGGGCGGGAGCGGCGGCCTGGAACATGGCTTCTGAATATTCGTAAGGGAGTTCCAGTCTAGCAGTGTGCCGCCCTGAATTCGGGCCTCACCAAGGACTCGGGCCGCCCGCCCGTTTTGCGACGGGGTGGCGGCCCGAAGTTCGACGCGAAGTCGCGTCAGTTCTTGTCCTGCTTGTCGTTCTTCTGCTTGGCGATGCGCTTGCTTTGCTTGTCCTGCGCCTTTTCGAGCTGCACCTTTTCCTTCTTGGTGACCACGCCGTCGGCTTTGGCGGCGTCTTCCTTGGCCTGTACTTTGGCCTGGCCCTTTTCCAGGCGGGCGGCTTCCTTGTCAGTCAGTTCGCCGGAGGCCTTGCCTTGCTCGATGCGCTTTTCCTGGCGCTCCTGGCGCTTGTCGACGCGGGTGTCGGCGAATGCCGTGAGACTGGTGGCGGCGAAGAGCGTGGCGGCTGCGATGATTGCGAGTTTCATGCGGTTCCCCTAGGTGATGGATGGACGTGGTGTCTGAACAACGAAACAACAGTCCGGAAAACGGCGGCTGCCCCGCCATTGTTGACACAAATCGCCATACGAATTGTATCCATCCGTTTCGCTATACTTTGCGGCTTGTGTCCCCTCCAGGAAGCCTTCCATGTCCGCGCTGATCCGTGCCTGCCTTTCACTGATGCTCGCCTTGCCTGCCATGTCTCTTGCTCAATCCAACCCTTCCACTGCCGCGCCCGGTCTCGCCAAGCTGGACATCGTGCCGCCCGCCGCCAAGCGGGTGCCGAAGGAAATGGTCAACCATGGCGACAAGCGGGTCGACGACTACTTCTGGCTGCGCGAGAAGGACAATCCCGACACGATTGCCTACTTGAAGGCCGAGAACGCCTACACCGACGCCGTCATGGCGCCGCTGAAAGACTTCCGCGAGGCGCTCTACAAGGAAATGCTGGCCCGCATCAAGGAGACCGACCAGAACGTGCCCTGGAAAAAGGGTGGTTACTGGTACTACTCGCGTACCGAGCAGGGCAAGCAGTACAACATCTACTGCCGCAAGAAGGGCACGATGGAGGCGCAGGAAGAAATCGTCCTGGACCTCAACAAGCTGGCCGAAGGGAAGCCCTTCCTGTCGTTGGGTCTCTACGAGATATCCCCCGACGGCAAGTGGCTGGCTTATTCGCTGGACTACACGGGTTTCCGCGAATATTCGCTGTACTTCAAGAACATGGAAACGGGCGAAGTGCTGGCCGACAAGATCGACAAGATTCAGAGTGCAGCCTGGGCCAACGACAATAAGACGATTTTTTATGTGATCGAAGACAAGGCGAAGCGTCCGCACAAGCTGTTGCGTCACCAGTTGGGTGGCAAGAATGATGAGCTCTTGTTCGAAGAGAAGGACGAGTTGTATCGCCTCGGCGTCGAAACCACCCGCAGCCAGGGCTACGTGGTGGCGACTTCGGCCAGTTCCGAAACCAGCGAAGTGCGCGTCCTCGATGCTTCGAAGCCGGCCGGCGCGTTCAAGGTGGTCGTGCCGCGCAAATTTGGACACATGTATTCCGTCGACCATCATGGCGATCGCTTCTACATCGTGACCAATGACAAGGGACGCAATTTCCGCCTGGTCACGGCGCCCGCGGTCAATCCCGCCCAGAAGACTTGGAAGCAGATGATCCCCCATCGCAAGGACGTACTGCTTTCCGGCATCGACATGTTTGAAGAGTTTTTCGTCGCCATCGAGCAGAAGGACGCGCTGCCTCAATTGCGCATGCTGGACATCAATGGACGCGGCTACGCGATGAAATTCCCCGAGGCTGTTTACACGGCCAGCGCGGGTATGAATGCCGAATACAAGACCGACACCTATCGCTTCAACTATCAGTCCTTCACGACCCCATCCTCCGTCTTCGACTACAACGTGAAGACCAAGGAGCGGAAGCTCATGAAGCAACAGCCGGTGCTGGGTGATTTCGACCCCACCCGCTACGAGTCCAAGCGTCTGTGGGCCAAAGCCAAGGACGGCAAGAAGATTCCTGTTTCAGTCGTGTATCGCAAGGACAAGCGCGCCACCGGTCCGCAAGCCACGCATTTGCAGGGCTATGGCTCCTACGGCTATTCCTATCCGGTGACCTTCAGCTCGTCCCGGCTGTCGTTGCTCGATCGCGGTGTGGTGTTCGCCGTCGCTCACATTCGCGGCGGCAGCGATTTGGGCAAGCAGTGGCACGACGACGGCAAGATGATGAAGAAGAAGAACACGTTCACCGACTTCATCAACTCAGCCGAATTCCTCATCGCCGAGAAGTACACGACGCCCGGCCAACTCACGATTCAGGGTGGCAGCGCAGGGGGGTTGCTGATGGGCGCCGTGGTCAATATGCGCCCCGATCTCTTCAAAGCCGTCGTGTCGCAGGTGCCTTTCGTGGATGTCATGAACACCATGCTGGATGCCAGCCTGCCGCTGACCGTGGGCGAGTATCTCGAGTGGGGCAACCCGAACGAGAAGAAGGCCTACCAGTACATGCGCTCCTATTCGCCCTACGACAATCTGGAGAAGAAGGCCTATCCGGCGATGCTGATCGAAACCTCGCTGAACGACAGCCAGGTGATGTACTGGGAGCCAGCCAAGTACGTGGCGAAGCTGCGCACGCTGAAGCCCGATCAGAACCCGTTGTTGCTGAAGACCAACATGGACGCGGGCCACGGCGGCGCTTCGGGCCGCTACGACTATCTGAAGGAAGTCGCGTTCACCTACAGCTTCATCCTGGCGCAGCACGGGCTGGCGAAATAGGCGGGCGGCGGGGCGGCCCAGGCCGCCCCATGCCGCCCGACGCCGTCACGAATGGCTTTCTTCCCCCGCGATTCCTCACTGCGAATATTCGCAAGGCTGAAATCGTGACACCGAGTGTCAGCATGCGGCCCGCATACTGACGTTTCCCGCATCCGCGCGTCGCAGGCTTTCATGGCCACCCTGAATCTCTTCTTCCTTTGCGTGCTCATCTGGGGTTCGACCTGGATCGCCATCAAGTTCCAGCTCGGCACCGTCGCGCCTGAGGTGTCGCTCTTCTACCGATTCCTGCTGGCCTCGGCGATCCTCTTCGCGTTCTGCTGGTTCAAGAAACTCCCGCTTCGCTTCACGCCGCGGCAGCATGCGCTGCTGGCGCTGCAGGGCACGCTGATGTTCAGCATCAGCTACATCTTCGTTTATCACGCGGAGATGCATGTCGTGTCCGGCCTCGTGGCGGTGGGTTACTCGGCGAGCCCGCTTTTGAACATGCTGGTCGTCCGCGTGTTCTACGGCACGCCTATGAGCCTGCGCGTCACCTTGGGCGCGCTGCTGGGCATCGCCGGCATCGTCATCATCTTCTGGCCCGAGTTCGCGACCCTGCGCGGCGATGGCAACGTCGCGCTGGGAAGCGCCTTCACCGCCATCGCGGTCATCATCTCCGCGGTCGCATCCGGCCTTGTCACGCGCAACAGCCATCACGGCCTGCCGGTCTGGCAGACCATGACCTGGGGCATGTTCTACGGCACGATGGCGCTCTTGCTCATCTCGCTCGTCACCGGCCGGGTGTTCGAGCTGCCGCTCACGTTTCCGTACATCAGTTCGCTGCTTTATCTTTCCATCTTCGGCTCCATTGTCGCCTTCGCGGCGTACTACACGCTGCTGCATCGCATTGGCGCGGGCCGCGCCGGCTACATCGGCGTCATGGTGCCGGTGATCGCGCTCTTCATTTCGGCGATGTTCGAGGGCTTTCGCTGGCAGCTTGCGACCTGGGCCGGCATCGCCCTGTCGTTCGCGGGCAATGTCATCGTGTTGCGTCAAAGCGCCCAGCAGCGTCCCTGAGGTCGAAATCCGACTCGGCATCAGGGAATGCCTGGGTCGAATCCGACGGTCGGTCGAAATCCGATGACAGCCGGTGCCGGGTGATGGTATTCACCACAAGCGCGTGATGCTTCGCCCCGTATTCTCGGGGTCATATCTTCCCGGATCGGATCGCGCCAACCGCGTGATCCGGTCGTTCTTCATGGACCCCATCGCAGCACTTGAACGCGAGGTCGACGCCGCCGGCGACGATGCCGCGCGACTCGACGCGCTGAACCGATACGCCGTCGCGCTCGCCCGCGCCGGGGACGCGCCGCGCGCGCTCACCCAGGTTGAGCGCGCGGAGGCCATCGCGGCGCGGTTGAATGACGAGGCCGGGCGCGGTCGCGCGCTATGCACGCGCGGCATTTGTCTCTACCTTCGCGCCGAGTACATCGCGGGTCTGCAATGCTGCCTCGATGCCTGCGCCATCGCTGAAGCCGCGCAGGATCCATCCGGTCTGGCCGGCGCGCTCTTGTCGGCGGCGGCCTGCCACTACCAGATGGGCACGCTTGAGGAGGCGCACACCGCGCTCATGGAAGCCCTGGGCATGCTTGAACTGGTGCCGGATGACGGGCTCGCCTTCCGCGCGCACAACACGCTGGGCGCGATCCTGATGAGCAAGCAGAAGTACACCGAGGCGATGGCGCATCTGGATGCCGCCATCGCTATCGCACGACGCTCGGAAGACGACTTCGACCGCCGCCGTGCGGAGGTGAATCGCGCCAGTGTGCTGCACAAGATGGGGGTGGCGGCCTGCGAAGCCGGCCGCGACTCGGAGGCGGCGGCGCACTTTCGTGCCGGCATCGAGACTTGCGAGCGCATTCGCGCGAGCATCGGTCCGCCGTCCGTCGTGCGCGACGCCGCGAGTTGCGCCGGCACGCTGGGCGCGCTCTACGTGTCCACCGGACGCTGGGAGGAGGCGTGGACGCTCTTCGAGGAAGTGGTGAACCACGGCCGGGACATGGCCAACTCTCACGTGCAGGCCGAGGCGCTCATGCACCTGGGCAAGCTGCACATCCTGCGAGGCGCCTTCCTGCAGGCGCGCGATTGCCTCGACCAGTCCATGCAGTTGGCCTCGGGCGTCAATGTGCAGCATCTCATCGCCAAGGCGCACGAGGGACTGGCCGAGTGGTGCGAGGCGCGCGGCGACTATCGCGAGGCGCTGGCGCAGTATCGCCACTTCATGGAAATTCACGAGGTCATGCTGCGGCGCGAGCTGGATGCGACCGCCCGCGCCCGCGCGATCTGGGTGCAGTATCAGCAGGCGCGGCGCGACGCCGATGCCTATCGCATGCGCGCCGAGCGCCTTTCCGCGCGCAACGCCGAATTGGCGGCGGCGGCGGACCGCCACCAGCGCGATGCGCTCTATGACGCCTTGACCGGGCTCGCCAATCGACGCCATCTCGACGCGCGCCTCGCGGAACTGGTGGCTGAGATGCGCGATGGCGAGACGCTCGCGCTCGCGCTCATCGATGTGGATGCGTTCAAGCACATCAACGACACCTTCACCCACACGCTGGGCGACGCCGTGCTGAAGGCGGTGGCCGAGGGTCTGCGCGAGGCGTGTCGCGGCGCCGACTTGCCGGCCCGATTTGGGGGCGACGAATTCGTGCTGGTGCTGCCGGGCACGTCGGTGGATGGCGCGCGCCAGATGCTTGAGCGATTGCGTGTGCGCATGGATACACGCGACTGGTCCACGCTCGATCCGGCATTGGCGGTGACGCTGTCCATCGGCGTGACCGAGTTGCGCGCCGGTGACTCGGTTGAAAGCATCGTGCGCCGCGCGGACGAGGCGCTCTATGCGGCCAAGAAGCAGGGGCGCAACCGGGTGCTCACCGGATAGCCAGCGCCGCCCTAGTCGGCACGCCGGATCGGCGCCCGCCGCCCGATGCCGACGATGACGACGATCACGATCGCGAACAGCATGGTCTGGATGTCGATCACCTCGCCCAGCCACAGCGCCGAGGCGGCGAAGGTCATGAACGGTTGCAGAAGCTGGATCTGCCCCACTCGCGCGATGCCGCCGATGGCGAGCGCCTGATACCACGGGAAGAAGCCCAGATACATGCTGACCACGCTCACATAGGCGAAGCCCGCCCAGGCCGAGGTGTCGGCGTTGCGAATATTCGCATCCGCGGGCCAGGTGATGGCGGCGATGAGGACGTTGATCGGCAGGGACAGCACCAGCGCCCACGAGATGGTCTGCCAGCCGCCGAGCGACCGCGAGGTGGCCGCACCCAGCGCATAGCCCAGTGCCGCCGAGACGATGGCCGCGATCAACGCGAAGTCAGCCGCGTGAAAGCCCCCGCCGCCCCGGCGCAGGGCGTACCCCAGCGCGACCACGCTGCCTAGCACGGCGAGACTCCAGAACCGCGCGCCCGGCCGTTCGTGCGCCACCCACGCGCCGGCCAGCGCGGTCATCAAAGGCAGCAGTGCCAGCACCACCGCGCCGTGCGCGGCCGGCACATGTTGCATGGCCCAGGTCGTGAAAAAAGGAAAGCCGAACACCACGCCCAGTGCGATGAGCGCCAAGTGCCGCCATTGCGCCGATGTGGGCAGTGCCGGCCGCAGGACCGCCAAGACCGCGATCGCCAGAAGTGCCGCCACCACGGCGCGACCGGACGCGACGAACCAGGGTGAGAAGTGGCTCACCGCCGCGCGGGTCGCGGGCAGGGTGAGACTGAAGAGCGCGACCGCGAAGAGGCCGAGAACGAGGCCTTGCCGCGCGTCGGTGGATGGGCCGGCGTTCAGCGTTGTCGATCCATGAACTGGTCCAAGCCGGTGCGCGCTTGCTTGCGCACCGCCCACTTCAGCGGCGGGAACCAGCCGGCGACGAGGCCCACCGGGCCCAGCGCCTGCGCGGCCCAGCGCCAAAAGCTGAATCGGTCGATGTGGCGGATGATGAGGCCGTCCTTGAAGGCGAACATCGCATCGATGCGGTTGTGTACCGGCCGGCCGGTCTTGGAGAACGTGTACTTCGCCTCCCAGTGCGCCCGCCCGCCCTGATCATCGGCGCTGACCGCGTTATGCGTGAGCGAGAAGTCCTTCGCGCGCGACACCAGCATGCGCCACATGCCCATCACCTCAGTCCCTTTCAGGAGCGGAAACGCCGGATCGGTGAACTGCGCATCCGGGTGATAGCACTTCGCCATGCCATCGGCATCGAGCTTCGCGAACGCCGTGTAGAAATCGTGGATCACTTTTTCGTTCGGATGCATGGATGTCCCTCCTAAAGCCCGAGCTTCGACAAATGCCAATCGATGTGCAGATACAGATACTTGCCCCAGTCATCGCGCGAGAGGGCGCCATAGCGCGGGTGCGGCCCCATGCTGCCCGCGCTGACGCGCGCGTCGAATCGACGGATGCACTCGGTCAGCGCGTCGAAATCACGGCCGAAGCGCTCCGCCTCCGCGGCGGGCGCGAACCCGGACAGTTCGTTGGGGTCGCGCGGCACCTTCTCCGGCCACGGCGCGAGGTTCAGCACCCACCAACGCATGACATTGCGGGACCACAGGCTGCCACGCGGCGAATCGTCGTCGGCGGCGAGTAGCGCATCGAGTTCGCGCGAAAGATGCAGAACCGTGTGATGCCCGGACACGACGCCGTTGTCCGACATCATGTCGACCGTGATGCGCTCCATGCGGCGAAACAGCTGATTGCGTTCATGCGCGATGTAGAAGTTGGACATGATCAGGCGGCCTTGGCGACATCGATGACCGCGCCGGGGGCGATGCGCAAGAGCTCCCCGGGCGTGAGATGAAACAGTGAGTTGGGCAGCCCCGCCGCCGCCCACACTTGCGAATATTCGCAAAGCTGGCGGTCGATGAAGCAGATGGGTGTTTCGAGATGTCCCACCGGCGCCACGCCGCCGATGACAAAGCCCGTGCGCGCCTTGACGAATTCGGCGTCGGCCTTGCCGAGCGCCTCGCCCAGCGCGGCGGCCACGCGCTTTTCATCCACGCGATGTCGCCCGCTTGCGATCACCAGCACCGGCCGATCACTCTCCTTCGCGCGGAAGATGACGGACTTCGCGATCTCACCCACATCGCAACCAAGATGATCAGCGGCTGCCTGTGACGTGTGCGTGGACTCGGTGAGCAGGCGGATGCGGTCGATGAGGCCGTGCGCGGCGAGCGCGTCGCGCACGCGGACGATGGCCGGATGCGCAAAGTCGGGATGCGGTTCCGGGTGTGGTGCGGAATTCATGGGTTGATTTGAGTCAACGTGCTGGTGATTGATCAGATGATGATTCGCTCTCAAGCGCGCGAGCGGCAAATCTTACTTGACTTCAATCAAGGTGACTCATTCGTCGCGAGACGCATACTTTTTTCCACACAACCAACAGCCTGTCAGGGGAGAAACGCGATGTTGTCGGATATCGAGATTGCCCAGAAGGCCACCATGAAGCGCATCGGGGACGTCGCCGCCAAACTCGGCATCCCCGAGACGGCGGTGGAACCCTTCGGGCACTACAAGGCCAAGATTTCGCTGGCCTACATCAACACGCTGAAGAACAAGCCGGACGGCAAGCTCATTCTCGTGACCGCCATTTCGCCCACCCCGGCGGGCGAGGGCAAGACGACCACGACAGTGGGTCTGGGTGACGCGCTGAATCACATCGGCAAGAAAGCCATCATCTGCTTGCGCGAACCCTCGCTTGGCCCGGTGTTCGGCATGAAGGGCGGCGCCGCCGGTGGCGGTTACGCGCAGGTGGTCCCGATGGAGGACATCAATCTGCATTTCACCGGCGACTTCGGCGCCATTCAGCTCGCCAACAATTTGTTGGCCGCGCTGATCGACAATCACATCCATCAGGGCAACGAGCTTGGCTTCGACGTGCGCCGCATCGCGTGGAAACGCGTGCTGGACATGAACGACCGGGCGCTGCGCGACATCACGATCGCCCTGGGGGGTCCGGCCAACGGTTATCCGCGCCAGGACGGGTTCGATATCGTGGTGGCCTCCGAGATCATGGCCATTTTCTGTCTGGCCACCAGCATCAAGGATTTGAAGGAGCGCATGGGCAAGATCGTGGTGGGCTACACCAAGGATCAGAAGCCCATCCTTGCCAAGGACCTCAATGCACAAGGCGCGATGACGGCGCTCCTCAAGGATGCACTGGCGCCGAATCTCGTGCAGACGCTGGAGAACAGCCCGGCGTTCATCCACGGCGGCCCCTTCGCCAACATCGCCCACGGCTGCAACTCCGTGCTCGCCACCCAGACCGCGCTCAAGCTGGGCGACTACGTGGTGACGGAAGCCGGCTTTGGCGCCGATCTGGGTGCCGAGAAGTTCATCGACATCAAGTGCCGCAAATCCGGTCTGCGTCCTTCGGCCGTGGTGATCGTCGCCACCATCCGCGCACTCAAGTATCACGGCGGCATGGATGTGAAGGAGGTGAGCAAGGAGAACGTGGCGGCGCTGGAAAAGGGCATCGTCAACCTCGAACGCCACATCGACAACGTGCAAAACAACTACGGCTTGCCTTGCGTGGTGTCCATCAACCATCGCACGCACGACACGCAGGCCGAACTCGATTTGCTGGTGGATCGCGTCACCCGACGCGGTGCGAGAATCGTCGTCGCCAAGCACTGGGCCGACGGCGGCAAAGGCGCGGCCGAAGTCGCCCAGATCGTGGTCGACATGTGTGAGAAGCCGAACAACTTCAAGTTTGTTTATGACGAGGCGGACACACTCTGGGACAAGATGAAAGCCATCGCCACGAAAATCTATGGCGCGTCCGACATCACCGCCGACAGCAAAGTGCGCGGCCAGATAAAGAAGCTGCAGGAATCGGGCTACGGCCACTATCCCATCTGTGTCGCCAAGACGCAGTACTCGTTCTCGACCGACCCACAGTTGCGCGGCGCGCCGTCCGGGCATGTGGTGAATATTCGCGAGGTGCGGCTCGCCGCCGGCGCGGAGTTCATCGTGCTGGTGTGCGGCGACATCATGACCATGCCGGGGCTGCCCAAGGTACCGTCGGCCAACGCCATCGACGTGGACGACAACGGGAAGATCGTGGGCCTTTTCTGACACGGATCAGTCAGAGTTCGACGCGAATCTGACGCCCATCCCGCGAATGCGGGATGGGCGTTTTCGTTGGGATCGATGCATTCGCGCTTGTCTCGCGGGCAAAGCTGGTTGAAGATACCGGAACGCCTGCACTCATGAGAACAAGGCGGCACCCATGATTCTGACCGACGCGGACCTCAGTCGTTACGCCGATTCAGCCGATGCCTGCTGGGTGCAGGATATTCACATTTCGCGCGTTGTCTGGGCCAATGACACGGCGGTGAGAGTGCTGCGCGCGGACTCGCGCGAGACCTTGTACGCGCGCGAGGTGAAGCCCTTGTCGAAGGCCGCGCACACGCGGCTCTGGACTTATCTGGGCCGAGTGTCGGCTGGGCAGGAGATCGAGACCCAGTGGACCACGTTCAGTCACGGCCAGCCGGTCACGCTGATGGCCAAGGTGCGCGCGTTTCGCACCGGCCAGGACCGGTTGGCGCTGTTTTTCGAGGCCCGACCCATCGGCGACTCGATGTGCGCGGAGGGGCTCCGCATGCTGGAAGCCTCGCGGCACTCGATGGCGTTCTATTCCCTGTACTCGCTCGCGGGCGCGGTGCTGGAGAACAATGCATCGTGCCTGCGTGAATTCGGCGATCGATCCGGCACGGCCGGCGACCATTTCCTGCGCCTGTTTGCCGATGCCCGCGACGGCGAGCGCATTCGCAACGAAGTCATCACCGCCGGTGAGTTTCGCGGCCGCGCGCTCATCAATGCGCCGCGCGGCAAGCGCTGGCACCTGCTCTTGGCGCTCAGCATCCTGGACCCGGTGGATGGTCAGCGAGTCATCCACGCCGAGTCCATCGACATCCACGAGCAAGTCGAGGCCGAAACCCGCGCGGTGGAGGCGGAGCGGCTGCTGCAGGAAATCGCCGACGAGTTTCCACACCCGGTTGTGTACATCGATCGTGACCGCCACTATCGCTTCGTGAACAAGACCTACTGCAACTGGCTGGGGCTTGCCAGGGATCGCATCCTCGGGCGAACGCTGGTCGAGGTGGCGGGGCAGGAGGTCGAGGACATCGTTGACCGTAGCTGGGCCGCGCTGGTGGCCGGCGAGCGGGTCAACTATGAGCGCAGCGCCAACTACGCCGGGCGCGGCGAGCGGTGGATTCGAGTGGATGTGGTGCCGCACATGACCGGGCAGGGCAACAGCCTCTCGGGTCTCTTCGTGCTGGGCTATGACATTCACGCCGAGAAGCTGGCCGAGGCCGGCCGACGCTCGTCGGAGCGGCAGTTGGAGATCATCACCGACACGCTCCCCATGGCGGTCGCGACCTTCGACGAGCAGGACCGTGTGCGCTTCGCCAATCGGGCGCTGTGCGACTGGTTCGGTCTTCGCAGAGAGGCGGTCATCGGCCGTCATGCGGCCGAGGTGTTTGGCAATCAGGTCTACGACGAGACCTATCCCGTGATGCAGCGTGCGCGCGCCGGCGAGAGCGTTCAGGTGCGGCGGCGGTCCGCGACGAACGGCTTGACCCGCTGGGTGGATGCGTCGGTGACGCCGTTCGACGACGGCGATGACAATCGCAAGGGCGTGCTTGCCGTCTATGCCGATGTCACCAAGCGGGTGCAGGCCAATGAGGCGCTGAACCGGGCGAGAAACGCGCTCACCGCGCACCTGGCGAACACGCCGCTCGCGGTGTTGCAACTGGACGCCAATCAGCGCATGAGCCAGTGGACGGGGCGCGCGTCCGAGGTGTTCGGTTGGGAGGAGAAGGAGGCAATCGGCCATAGCCTCGACGAGCTTCGCATCTTCGATGAGGAGGGGAGGGAACGCTTCGCCCAGGAATGCGCGCGCCTGGAGCGCAGCGAGACCGACCGATTCACCGCGTCCTGGCGCAACACCCGCCGCGATGGGGGAGTGCTGCATGGCGAATGGTATGTCTCGGTGCTGCGCGACGCATCCCAGGCGGTCACGTCGTACCTCATGCTGGTGCAGGATGTGTCGGCGCGTGTGCAGGCGGAGCGGCACCTGCAGTATGTCGCCAATCACGACGTGCTCACGGGGCTCGCCAATCGCTCGCAGTTCCAGGAGCGACTGAAAGCCGAGATCGCGCGCGCGCGACGGTTGAACCATTCGGTCGCGGTGGTGCTGGTCGATCTGGACCGGTTCAAGTTCGTGAACGAAAGCCTGGGTCACAGCGTCGGCGATGCATTGCTTCAGGAGGTCGCACTCCGATTCGCCGACAAGTTGCCGGCCGGCGATCTGCTCGCGCGCACGGGCGGCGACGAGTTCATGCTGCTGGTGGGCCCCGGAGGCAATGACAAAGACAGCGGCCAGGGCCTCGCCCGCGCGGAAGCCTTGCGGAAATTGTTGACCCGGCCCTTCCAGGTCGCCGGCCAATCGTTGTACGTGACCGCCAGCATCGGGGTCGCCGTGTTTCCTTACGATGCCGACTCCGATACGGATCTCATCAAGTACGCCGACTGGGCCATGTATCGCGCCAAGGACGGTGGTCGCAACTGTGTTCAAGTGTATTCGCATGCACTGGCGTCGGACGTGCCGGTGCGCCTCTCGCTGGAATCCGAACTGCGGCGCGCCACCGAGCTGGATCAGCTCGAGTTGCACTACCAGCCCAAGCAGAATCTGGTCACCCAGCGCATCACCGGCGCCGAGGCCCTGCTCCGCTGGCGGCACCCGGTGCGCGGCCTTGTGCCGCCGGACGAATTCATTCCGCTGGCCGAGGAATCCGATCTCATTTTGCAGCTGGGTAGCTGGGTGATCCGCAAGGTGACCAGTCAGATTGCGCTGTGGCGGCAGCAGTTCGGCGCCGTGCCGCAGATCGCGATCAACCTTTCGGCCATGCAGCTGAAGCAACGCGATCTCGCCAAGGAGATTCTCGCCGCGCTGCAGGAGGCGGGTCTGCCCGGCAGCGCGCTCATGGTGGAGGTGACCGAGACGGGGGTGGTGAGCGATCCGCTGCTCGCCACCATCACGCTGGAGCTCTTGCGCGACCATGGCGTGCATGCGGCCATTGATGATTTCGGCAAGGGCTTCTCCAGTTTGACGCAGTTGAAGCGGCTGCCGATTGACGCGCTGAAGATCGACTCCTCATTCGTGCGCGATGTGGTCATCGACCGCGACGACGCCGCGATCGTGCAGGCCATCATCGGCCTCGCGCGGAACCTCGACCTGCAGGTCATCGCCGAAGGTGTCGAAACCAGCGGCCAGATGGGTTTTCTGGTCAACCACGGCTGCAGCGAGGCGCAGGGTTACCTGATTTCCCGCCCGCTGCCGGCGGAGGACTTCGCGCATCGCTTTCTGGCGGCCCCATCGGGCTGACCATCCGCCATTGCGAATATTCGCGAATATTCGCCTCCCGCACCCGGCCGGCGCTCTGTCCCCGCGCGAGCTGCGGTATGCTTTCGCCCACCCTGTCGCCTTGATGAGAGATTCCCTGTCATGTCCGTGCTGACCGATACCCAGTCCATTTCCAAGCGGCTGACGCGCTACAAGATCATCCGTGAACTGGGCCGGGGCGCTTCCGGCAAGGTCTATCTGGCCGAAGACCCGTTCGCCAAGCGCAAGGTCGCCATCAAGGTGTTGTTCTCCGAAGGCGGCCAGGCGTCCCCCGAGGATGCCGCGCTCTACAAGAGCATGTTCATCAACGAGGCGTCGCTCGCGGGCAAGCTGATTCACCCGCACATCACCCAGATTCTCGACGCGGTGGTCGAGGACAGCTTCAGCTACATCGTGATGGAGTACGTCGAGGGCGGCACTCTCGAGCAGTACACCAACCCGAACAATCTGCTCAAGTCGGGCCAGGTCGTGGAGATCATATTCAAGTCGGTGCGCGCACTCGCCTATGCGCACTCGCTGGGTCTCACCCACCGTGACATCAAGCCGGGCAACATCCTGCTGTCGTCCGGCACCAACATCAAGATCGCCGACTTCGGCGCGGCCATCAACCGCATTTCCGACAAGACCGTCGTGACCCAGGTGGGATCGCCCGCGTACATGGCGCCGGAGGTCATCAAGGGCGATGCGCAGGCGTCGCACATGTCCGATATCTACTCATTGGGCGTGGTGATGTTCTACCTGCTGGCGGGCCGGTTGCCGTATCAGGCGTCCAATCCGGCGAGCCTGACCTACATGATGGTCAACACGGACCCCGACCCGCCCAGCTCGGTGCGGCCGGGTGTGGCGCCCGAGCTGGATGCCATCGTGATGAAGGCCATGGCGCGCAATGCGGCGGAGCGCTACCAGTCGTGGGAGGACTTCGGACTCGCGCTCACCGACATCTGGGCGAAGGAGTTGTCATCGCAGGAAGAGCGTGACGAGTCCGACTCCGCGCGCTTCGCCGTGCTGAAGACGCTGCCCTTTTTCAAGAATTTTCCCGAGAACGAATTGTGGGAAGTGCTGCGCATCAGCAAGTGGCGGAAGTTACCCGCCGCCACCGTCATCATCAAGGAAGGCGACCGCGGTGATTCCTTCTTCATCCTCGCCGGGGGCTACTGCAAGGTCACGCGCGGCAACAAGGTGCTCTCCGCGCTCGCGGCCGGCGACTGTCTGGGCGAGATGTCCTACCTCGGCCAGAAAGAGGAGCGCTCGGCGACGGTCACCACGACGTCGGAGTGTCTGGTGATGAAAGTCCGCGCCGAAGACCTCACGACGGCCTCGCCTCTGTGCAAGCATCACTTCGACCGGCAGTTCCTCAAGGTGCTGGTGGCGCGGCTGGATGCGGCCAATCAGCAGATTTCGGTGCTGTCCTGATCCGCTTGCGGCGGCTTCGGCCGCCCGCTCAGGCGACGAAGTAGGCGAAGGCGAAGATCACCATCATCATGACGGCGGTGGCGATTTTCACGACCGCGCCGGCGACGATGCCAAGCCAGGTGCCGATGCCGACTTTGCCCGCCTCCCCCAGCTTGCCGCGCGCGATGTACTCGCCAATGAAGGCGCCGACGAACGGGCCGATGAAAATGCCGATGAGACCGAAGAAGAGGCCTGCCACCGCACCCAGCGCCGAGCCGATGAGCGCCTCCTTGCTGGCGCCGACGCGCTTGGCCCCGAGAACGCCCGCCATGAAGTCGAGCGACATGGCGCCCGCGGTCATGACGCCCAGAATCACGATCACCCAGCCACTGACCTGAGCGTACTGGTCGATGTGCGCGCCCAGCCACAAGCCGCCGAAAATGAACGGCAGTCCCGGCAGCGCGGGCAGCAACGTGCCGGCCAGGCCGACCAGGATCATCAACAGCGCGAGCACCCACCACCAATTCGGATCCATTGTTCAATCCAGTATCAAGGGTTGAAAGAAGACGCTTCCGGATGCGACACTGGGGGTGACTATACTTTTTCGCAAGCGTTCCGCGCGCGGCATGGGATGAACCGGGCTGTGGTGCGGACGGATTGCGAATATTCGCACTCAACCATCATCGCAGTCTCCATCCCCTTCGCCGTCAACGCCCGCCATGCATGCCGCCGCCGCAGTCTCAGAGGACTCCGCCATCCGTCGCGCGCGCCGCGTGGAGATCGCGGAGGGCTTGCGCCGCATCCTGCCGCCGGCTTCGGTGATCGCCGACGATGAGCCGCTTCGCGCTTACGAGTGCGATGGACTTGCCGCCTACCGCCAGGTGCCGCTCGTGGCTGTGCTGCCGGCCGACGAGGCTGAAGTGCGGGCCGTGCTCCGCTTCGCGAACCAGCACGAGGTGCCGGTCGTCGCGCGCGGGTCCGGCACGGGTCTCTCCGGCGGCGCCACGCCGCATGGCGACGGCATCCTGCTCGTCATGTCGCGGTTCAATCGAATTCTCGGCGTCGACCCGCTGGCACGCACGGCGGTCGTGCAGCCGGGGGTGCGGAACCTCGCCATTTCCGAGCGCGTCGCGCCGTATGGCTTGTACTACGCGCCCGACCCGTCCAGCCAGATCGCCTGTTCCATCGGCGGCAATGTCGCGGAGAATTCCGGCGGCGTGCATTGCCTGAAGTACGGACTCACGGTACACAACATCCTCAAGTTGCGCGTGGTGACCATCGATGGCGAGGTGCTGGTCATCGGGGCCGATGCGCTGGACGCGCCGGGATACGACCTGCTTGCGTTGATGACAGGCTCGGAAGGTCTGCTTGGCGTGGTGACCGAGGTGACGGTGAAGCTGACGCCGAAGCCGCAGGTCGCGCGCGTGGTGATGGCGAGTTTCGCGGAGGTCGAAGCGGCCGGCAATGCGGTCGCGGCCGTCATCGGCGCGGGCATCGTGCCAGCGGGGCTCGAGATGATGGACAAGCTCGCCACGCGTGCGGTGGAGGATTTTGTGCATGCGGGCTACGACCTCGATGCCGAGGCCATTCTGCTCTGCGAGTCCGACGGAACGGCCGAGGAGGTCGAAGAAGAGATTGGCAAGATCAGCACGGTCATGCGCGCGTGCGGGGCCACGACGATTCTCGTGTCGGCGGACGAGGCCGAACGGCTCAAGTTCTGGTCCGGCCGCAAGGCGGCGTTCCCGGCGGTGGGACGCATCTCGGCCGATTACTACTGCATGGATGGATCGATTCCCCGGCGCGAGCTTGCGCGGGTGTTGAGGCGCACGGCCGAGCTCTCGATTCACTACGGGCTTGCCTGCGCCAACGTGTTCCATGCCGGTGATGGCAACCTGCACCCATTGATTCTCTATGATGGCGGGAAGCCGGGCGAGCTCTCGCGCGCGGAACAGTTTGGTGCTGATCTTCTGGAGCTTTGCATCGAAGTCGGCGGCACCATCACCGGCGAGCATGGCGTGGGCATCGAAAAGATCAATCAGATGTGCAGCCAGTTTCGTCCTGCGGAGCTGGAGCGCTTCCATGCGGTGAAGGCCGCGTTTGATGCGAAGACGCTGTTGAATCCCGGCAAGGCCGTGCCGCTCTTGCATCGTTGCGCGGAGTATGGCGCGATGCGCGTGACCGCCGGCAAGTTGCCCTTCGCCGACATTCCCCGCTTCTGATGGCAGCCATGAACGATGCCATCCAGGACCTGCAAGCGACGCTTCGCGCCGCGTCGGCGGCGCGCACGCCGCTCGTCATCACAGGCGGGGGCAGCAAGCGGTTTCTGGGTCATGGCGTTCCCGGCGCGACGCTTTCCACAGCGTCGCTCACGGGTATCGTGGATTACGAGCCGCGCGAGCTGGTGTTGACCGTGCGTGCAGGCACGCCGCTCGCTGAAGTCGAACGCGTTCTCGCCGAATCAGCGCAGATGCTGCCCTTCGATCCGCCGCACTTCGGGGCTGGCGCCACCATCGGCGGCACGGTCGCGACCGGGCTTTCCGGACCGCGACGGGCGTATGCCGGTTCGGTACGCGACTTCATGCTCGGCGTGCGCATTCTCGACGGCGGCGGGCAGGACTTGTCGTTCGGCGGCCGGGTGATCAAGAACGTCGCCGGCTACGACATCACCCGCCTCATGGCCGGTGCGATGGGCACGCTGGGCGTGCTGGTCGAAATGTCGTTCAAAGTGCTGCCCAATCCAGCCGCCGAAGCCACGCTCTGCCTGGAGATGGATGCGGCAGCGGCCATCGAACGCATCAACCTCTGGGCGGGCAGCCCACTCCCGCTCTCGGCGACCTCGTGGCATGCCGGACGACTGCACGTGCGCTTGTCGGGCGCGGCGGCAGGTGTCAAGGCCGCGGTTGAAAAGATTGGCGGTGAGCGCATTGAGGACGGGGGCGCGTTTTGGCACGCATTGCGAGAGCAGCGCGCGCCGTTCTTCACCGAGGCGAAGAGCATTTTTCGTGTGTCGGTGCCCGCGACTACGCATGCGAATATTCGCGGTACCAGCGAATCGCAATGGATCGAGTGGGGCGGCGCCCAGCGGTGGCTGCGTGATGTCGCAGACATCGCGGCGCTGCGCAGTGAAGTGTCTGCACTGGGCGGGCATGTCACGTGCTTTCGCGGCGGTCCAGCGAACTCAACGGTGTTCCATCCCCTGGCGCCAGCGCTTGTGCCGCTCTCCCGCCGGCTGAAGGCGACCTTCGATCCCGCGGGCATTCTCAACCCCGGCCGGCTGGACAGCTTCTGATCCATCGGCGCACATCATCATGCAGACACAACTCGCTCCGTCACTCAAGGACTCGCCACTCGGCCGCGAGGCGGAGTCCATTGTGCAAAAGTGCGTGCATTGCGGTTTTTGCCTGGCGACCTGTCCGACTTACACGCTGGTTGGCGACGAGCTGGACAGCCCGCGCGGGCGCATCTATCTCATGAAGCAAATGCTGGAAGGGGCGCCGGTGACGGAGAAGACACGTCATCACCTGGATCGCTGCCTGACCTGCCGCGCCTGCGAAACCACGTGTCCCTCCGGCGTGCAGTACGGGCGTCTGGTCGACGCCGGCCGAGTGATCGCCGAAGAGAAGGCGCCGCGCACCTGGGCGGCGCGAGCGATGCGGTGGGGCATGCGCCAGGTGCTGGCGCGCCCTTCGCTATTCGGTTTGGCGACGATGAGTGGCCGGCTGGCGAAGCCGTTCTTGCCCGCGACACTCGCGAAGAAGCTGCCCGGCAAGCGCATGGCCGGTCCCTGGCCGGCGAGTGCGCATGCGCGCACGATGATCGTGTTGCAAGGCTGTGTGCAGCCCGTGTTGGCGCCCGACATCAACGCCGCGTTCGCCCGCGTGATGGATGCGCTGGGGGTCAGCGTTCGGGTCGCGGCGTCCGCGGGTTGCTGCGGCGCCCTGGATCATCACCTCAATGCCCATGACGCATCCCGTCAGCGCGCGCGCGACAACATCGATGCCTGGTGGTCGCTCGTCGAAGCGGGCGCGGAAGCCATTGTGATCACCGCGAGCGGTTGCGGCACCCAGGTTCGCGATTACGCGCATTTGCTGCAGGATGACGCGCTCTATGCGAGCCGTGCCGCGAAGGTTGCCGCGCTGGCGCGCGATCCAGCGGAGGTACTGCAGGCGGAACGTGATCGCCTGACCGAGCGCCTTTCAGCGGCGCCCGCGAGCGGTCTTCCGCGCGTGGCGTTCCATTCGCCTTGCAGCCTGCAGCACGGCTTGAAAATTCGCGGCGTGGTGGAGGCATTGTTGAAGCTCGCCGGCTACAGTCTCACGAGCGTGCCGGACAGCCACCTGTGTTGCGGCTCGGCCGGGACGTATTCGCTCCTGCAGGCGGAACTCTCGCAGTCGCTGCTTGAGCGCAAGGTCGCTGCGCTGCAATCCGATGCGCCTGCGCTCATCGCCACGGCGAATATCGGCTGCCTCACCCACATCGAATCAGGCGCCGACCGCCCGGTGCGACACTGGATCGAGCTGATCGATGCGCGCATCGCAACGATGCGCGAGCCCAGCCGAATCTAGTTTGCCTGCCGGCTGTAAAGCCGGAAGCGCTCCGCGCGATCGCCCGGGCGCGCGCCGTCCCAGAGCAGCGTCCAGCCTGCGGGCACGGCGGGCGCTTCGCCGGCGACGCCTTGAATCAGCACCAGGCCGCAGTCGGAGTCCGTCAACGCGCTGACCGGACGAAAACGTAGCCCGCCGTGATAGTGGAATGCGGCGCGTTGCGGGTCGCCCAGATGCATCTGCCCAAGGCAGTCCGCGCCGGTGGGCAGCGCGGACTTGATGGCGGCGGCGGTGCCCCGATAGCTCCGCACATGATCGATGGCGGGCAGCCACAGCAGGTTGGCCAGCATCCAGACCAGCGTGATGCCGGCGCACCAGTTCACGATGGCGCGGCGGTTGGTCCGCCGCGTGCGCAGCACCGCGACCAGCCAAATCACGGTGAGTGTGGCGGCGATGATGAACGCGGCCCAGCTGAGTTCATGCACGTAGCCCGGCGCTTGGCGCGCGGCCCATTTGGCCGCCCCGCGGGGCACGCCGGTCACGACGCCGGCCCAGCCGCTCCAGAGCAGCCCGGCGATGAACAAGAAGGTGACCAGTCCCAGCCAGTCCACGAAGCTTGCGAGTCCGCGCGGCAGCCGATCCAACGCCTGTACGGCCACCACCACCAGCGGCACGAGAAGCGGCAGCGCCATGTCATCGCGCGGCTCCCGCACCATCGAATAGCCCAGCAGCAGCACGACGAAGGTCACGAGCGGCAACTGCAGGCCGAGGCGGTCGCCGAGCGTCCCGCGTTCCTTGATCCAGATCCACATTGCGATCGGGAGCGACGGCAGCGCGTACCACGGCAGGAGGCGCGTGAAGTACGTCGCGTCGAAGCTGCGCCCGGTCGCGGAGAGGCTTTGAATGCCGAGCGCCGTCGGTAGCCACTGCTGAACCGGCACTGTGCCGTCACTGAGCATGAGCGCAGGCCACAACAATGCGGCCAGCAGTACGACGGCCAGACTGATCGAGAGCGAGCGCAGCACGGCCGTGCGTCGCCAAGCCTGGCGCCAGGCCATCATCGCGCACGCGGGTACCAGGCAAAGCAACGCCGGGACCAAGCCTGCGGTGAGCGCCACCAGGGCAGCGCCCGTCGCAAGCCAGACGGTGGCGGTGCGTGGCTGGCGGTCCAGCACGGCAAGGCCGTGGAAGGCCATCGCGGTGCCGGCCATCGGCGCCAGCGCGAAGCTGATTTCATGACCCCGCAGAAGCAGGCCGGCCGAGCCCAGCACGGTGAGTGCCGCGATGCGGCCGGCGCGTTCGTCGGACAGCTCCACGGCGGCGCGCGCGCAAAATCCCATGGTGAGCGCCACCCAGAGAGCACTGACCAGTCGAGCGCCGTCATGAAGCGGCAACCAGGGCGCGAAGAGTGACGCGGAAGCGGCCGCGACCCATGCGGCGAATGGCGGGGATTCCAGGAAGGGCACCCCCACAATGGCGGGCACGATCCAGCCGTCTCCCTGAAGCATGGCGTGGATCACACCGAAACTTGCCGCCTCATCTGGTTTCCAGGGGTCGCGCCCGACGAGCCCAGGCAATAGCCAGGCTAAGCAAACCACGAGAAAGAGTGCCGCCTTGACGGGCGTGCTGGCGCCATCGAAAACGATGGGTTGCTTCAATGACAGGCGCAACGCCTCTCTGGTGGCGGGGCGATCAGAATCGGCCATGAGAGCGAGACCGGAGCCGTTCCGGGCGGTGCGTGGACGCGTCTACTTGCATGGCTGGATTGTAATGGCGCGGGTCGCGCGCTGCGCCTTGCGGTTTCCGATATGGAAAATGAAAGAGGCAGCCTGGGCTGCCTCTTTCGTGTTGCATCGACCCTTGGCCTTGCGAATACTCGCAAGGTGTCGCGCGCTTTGAGTGCTGTGCTCAGGCTTTGGCGACGGTGGGCTTCTTGGCGTAGCGCTGGCGGAACTTGTCGATACGGCCGGCGGTGTCCATGACCTTGTGCTTGCCCGTGTAGAACGGGTGGGACTCCGAAGACACTTCGATTTTCACCAACGGATATTCCTTGCCATCCGTCCACTTCGTTTTGTCGCCGCCCTTCACTTCGAGAGTGGATCGGGTCAGAAATTTGAAGTCACAGCTCGTGTCGTGAAAAATGACTTCGGTGTACTTGGGATGGGTGTTGGCTTTCATGCTCGGATCCTTTTTTGGCCAGTCTGGCGGTGCAACCTGCGGGTAAGCGCTTTATGCAGCTCTACGCACTTCCGGCCGCGGCTTTTTGCTCCGCCGTGGAACGGCGAAAGTTGAAAGCCGAGCATTATGCCCAATCGCGCCGGCCAGTGCAAGTATTTGATATTCGGGTGGTTTTAGGTGGCGTGCCGACCGTCACGTGCGCTTCATGGCTTCGAAGAACTCGGCGTTGGTCTTGGAGTTTCGCAAACGTTCAAGCAGGAACTCCGTCGCCTCCATTTCATCCATGCTGTACATGAGCTTCCGGAGTATCCAGACCTTCTGCAGCACATCCGGGCCCAGGAGGAGCTCCTCGCGTCGCGTGCCAGAGCGATTGACGTTGATCGACGGATACACCCGCTTCTCCGCCATGCGCCGGTCGAGATGAATTTCCATGTTGCCGGTGCCTTTGAATTCCTCGTAGATCACGTCATCCATGCGTGAGCCGGTGTCGATCAAGGCTGTCGCGATGATGGTGAGCGAGCCGCCTTCCTCCACATTGCGGGCCGCGCCGAAGAAGCGCTTGGGACGTTGCAGCGCGTTCGAGTCCACACCGCCGGTCAGCACCTTCCCGGAAGCGGGCACCACCGTGTTGTAGGCGCGGGCGAGGCGGGTGATGGAGTCGAGCAGGATGACCACATCCTTCTTGTGCTCGACCAGACGTTTCGCTTTTTCAATGACCATCTCGGCCACCTGCACATGACGCGTCGCCGGCTCGTCAAACGTGGAGGCCACGACCTCGCCTTTCACCGTGCGCATCATTTCCGTGACTTCTTCGGGGCGCTCGTCGATGAGGAGCACGATCATCACGACTTCCGGATTGTTGGAGGTGATGGCGTGCGCCACATGCTGCATCAGCACGGTCTTGCCGGCCTTGGGCGGCGAAACGATGAGGCCGCGTTGACCGCAGCCGATGGGGGCGATGATGTCGATGACCCGGCCGGTGAGGTTCTCCTCGGCCTTGATGTCGCGTTCGAGGCGCAGCACCCGCGTCGGATGCAGAGGCGTCAGGTTCTCGAAGAGGATCTTGTTCTTGGTGTTCTCCGGCGCTTCGCCATTGACCTTGTCCACCTTCACCAACGCGAAGTAGCGCTCGCCTTCCTTCGGCGTGCGGATTTCGCCTTCGATGGTGTCTCCGGTATGCAGGTTGAAGCGGCGAATCTGTGACGGACTCACATAGATGTCGTCGGGGCCGGCGAGATAGGACGTGTCGGGCGAGCGCAGGAATCCAAATCCGTCCTGCAGCACCTCCAGCGTGCCGTCGCCGAAGATGGCCTCGCCTTTCTTGGCCTGATGCTTCAACAGGGCAAAGATCAATTCCTGCTTGCGCAGACGATTGGCGCCTTCAAGATCATTCTTGGCGGCCATGTCCACAAGCTCGGACACATGAAGGAGTTTCAGATCGGAAAGATGCATGGCTGGAAGGCCTCGCGGCGAGGCGGGATGGTGCGAATATTCGGAAGTGGTGAAGGGCGCGGGCGATGAATGCGCGCCGGTCCGGAGGTGCGGATTGGTGACGTCGGAATGCTTGGGGGAGAGCTGCGGGAGGACCTACCGGATGGACTCGAAGGATAGGCCGTTCAAATCAGCCTGTCAACGACAGGCCGTTGCCAAGCGCGCCGGGAGACTCGGCCGCCGGCGTGTCATTTGGCTCTGGATCACAGATTGCTATCGATGAAAGCGGCCAGCTGCGATTTCGAAAGCGCCCCCACCTTGGTGGCCTCGACGTTGCCGCCCTTGAACAGCATGAGCGTCGGGATGCCGCGGATTCCGTACTTGGGCGGCGTGGCGGCATTGTCATCGATGTTGAGTTTGGCGACCTTGAGGCGACCGTCGTACTCCTTCGCCACTTCATCCAGAATCGGCGCGATCATTTTGCAGGGTCCGCACCATTCCGCCCAATAGTCGACCAACACGGGGGTCGTCGATTGCAGGACTTCCTGATCAAAGCTGCTGTCTGTCACATGAACGATGGCTTCACTCACGATGGACCTCGGTAGGGTTGCGCGCAGTGCTGCGCCGATTGGGAAATTCTACTGGAGTTGGAAGACTGCGGTGGGTTGCCTGTCTAGCGCCCCTTGGGGGCTTTGTCGAGGCCCTTGATCTTGGTGCCGGGGCCGACGTTGCGTTCTTTGAACCAGCCGGCATTCATTTCCAGTGCGTATCTCGCCGGCCCTGTGGCCGCGTGGGTGGATTCCGAATGGGGCTGCATCTCGGCGATGTTGAGGATCTTGCCCTGCTCATCAATGAATGCGACGGCAAGCGGAATGAGTGTGTTCTTCATCCACATCGCGTGGTAGCCGAGTTCGTCAAACACGAACAGCATGCCGTCGTTCTTGCCAAGCTTTTCGCGATGCATGAGACCTTTCGTGCGGGACTCGACGGTGGCGGCGACCTCCGCCTTCACCGCGTGGCCCTCGACCGTCAGGGTCAGCGTTGGCAGCGGGCCTTGCGCGGCAACTTGCCCAGTCGCCAGGGCCAACCCGCTGAAAGCGAGGGCGGCGAAGAAGTCCCGCGCGAATCGACGAAAAGACAGGGGTGTCATGGACCGGGTCTCTGAGTATCAACGAGCGCCAGTGTGCCCGAATCCGCCTGCGCCGCGTGCGGAGTCGGCGAAGTTTTCGACGACATTGAACGCCACCTGTGCGACCGGAATGACGACCATTTGTGCGATGCGGTCCAAGGGTTGGATCGTGAAGGCATTCGCGCTGCGATTCCACAGCGAGACAAAGACCTGACCCTGGTAGTCCGAATCGATCAGTCCGACCAAGTTCCCGAGAACGATCCCGCTTTTGTGTCCGAGCCCCGAGCGCGGCAACAGCACCGCTGCGAATCCCGAATCGGCGATGTGGATCGCAATGCCGGTCGGGACGAGATGGCAGGCGCCGGGCGCGAGTGTCAGCGGGGTGTCGATGCAGGCCTTGAGGTCCAAGCCGGCTGCCCCAGCGGTGGCATAGGCCGGCAGCGACTCGCGCATGCGCTCGTCAAGAATTCGCACATCAATCGATTTCAACTTCAACCTTTCTTGCGTGTCGTTCTGCTCTTTGCCGACTTCCACAGGTCGAATCGCCGCGCGGCCTCGGCAACGACCTGCTCGGCGATGACGCGTTTGGGCGCCAGTGGCAATGACTTTGAACCGCCGTCCCAGATCAGGGTGACCGCGTTATCGTCAGCGCCAATGGCTGAATTGGCGTGATTGGCGACAATGAGTGGAATTTGCTTTCTTTCCCGCTTTTTAGCGGCATATTCGACGACGTTCTCGCTTTCGGCGGCGAATCCGATGCAAAACGGGGGCTGTTTTCGGTTTGCAACATGGGCCAAGACATCTTCGGTCGGAACCAGCTTCAATGTGAGTTCCTGCCCGGACTTCTTGATTTTCTGAGGCGCGACCTTGGTTGGGGTATAGTCCGCCACTGCGGCGACCGAGAAAAAGACGTCAACATCTTCGATATTTTGCCGAACGGCGTCGAAAAGTTCTCTTGCGGATGCGATGTGCATAACTCGATCAACGGCCGGTGGCCGGATTGCCGTTGGACCGGAAATCAATGTCACATGCGCGCCAGCAGCTTTGGCGGCTGCCGCGATTTCGTAGCCCATTTTTCCCGAGCTGCGGTTGGTCAAACCACGAACCGGATCGATTTCCTCGAACGTGGGGCCCGCCGTGACCATCACCTTGGTGCCCGAAAGCAGCTTGGGCATGCGAAAGCGCTGCAAGTGTCGCTCGACGTCGTTGAAAAGATCTGCCGGTTCGCGCATACGACCCATGCCCACTTCGCCGCAAGCCTGATCGCCGCCTTCGGGGCCCCAAATGCTGATTCCGTCGCGCTGCAAAGTAGCGATGTTCCGTTGCGTGGCTGGGTTCTCCCACATTTCCACGTTCATCGCTGGGGCGACAGCCAGATGGGTTCGGATGGGGTCGCGAGCCAGGCAGGCTGTGGAAAGCAGGTCGTCAGCCAAGCCATGCGCTAATTTGGCGAGAAAGTCGGCGCTCGCCGGTGCCACGACCATGAGCGCTGCCTGTCGCGTGATTTCAATATGCGCCATGCCATTCGGCCGCGCACCGGGAACGGCGTGGTTGTCCCACAAGTCGGTCCACACCGGGTGCCCGGAAAGTGCCTGCAGGGTGGTGGGGGCGATGAACTTCCGGGCAGCCGGCGTCATCGCGACATGCACCTCGTGGCCGGCCTTGACCAGAAGGCGTACAAGTTCCGCGCTTTTGTAGGTGGCGATGCCGCCGGTGAGGCCCAAGACAATTCTTGGCGAACGCTGGGTTACAGTGAGAGACGCGTCTTCTGCTGCGGATTTCGACATGGAGGGCATTCTACACATGAGCATCAAGACTTGGCCCGAGGACGACCGCCCCAGAGAAAAGCTGCTGGCGAAGGGCGCGGCGGCCCTTTCCGACGCGGAACTGCTCGCCATATTCTTGCGCGTTGGCGTGCGCGGGAAGTCGGCGGTCGATTTAGCGAGATTGCTCCTCGCCGAGTTTGGCAGCCTTCAGCGCTTGTTCGGTGCCGACGCCGCCCGTTTGTCCAAAGTCACTGGCATGGGGCCGGCCAAGTATGTTCAATTGCAGGCAGTCATGGAAATGTCGCGCCGCGCATTGGCGGAAACGATGGCCGAGTCTGACGTGCTGGCGTCCCCCCAGGCTGTGAGAGACTTTTTGCGCATTCAGCTGCAATCGCTGGGCCATGAAGTGTTCCTGGGCATATTTCTGAATGCGCGCAATGAGGTGATTTCGTCCGACACGCTGGCTCAGGGCACGCTGACCCAGACCTCTGTTTATCCGAGAGAAATCGTGAAGCGTGCGCTAACACATAACGCTGCCGCAGTGATATTTGCCCACAATCATCCGTCCGGTGGCACCGAACCCAGCCAAGCGGATCGCCACTTGACCCGGGCGCTCGTGGATGCCTTGAAGACAATCGACATCCGGGTATTGGACCATTTCGTGGTGGCGCCGGGCCGCATATTGTCATTTGCCGAACAGGGCTTGATGCCCTATTCGACTTGACGTCTGTCCGTCCAAGCCCCTGATTCATTCCTCGTTGGCCCTTGCGCTGCCGAGCTCGGAATCGCTATAATCGCGGTCTTTGCAATTTTGGAGGTGTCGCCATGGCCCGCGTTTGCCAAGTGACCGGAAAAGCCCCCATGGTGGGCAATCACGTTTCACACGCCAACAACAAGACCAAGCGTCGTTTTCTGCCCAACCTGCAGTCACGCCGCTTCTGGGTTGAATCCGAGAACCGCTGGGTAAACCTGCGCGTGACTAACGCAGGTCTGCGCACCATCGACAAGAAGGGCATCGACGTCGTCGTTGCCGAGCTGCGCGCGCGCGGCGAAGCCATTTAATCCCGGAGTCGATCATGGCCAGCAAGCGAGACAAGATCAAACTGGAGTCGACCGCCGGCACGGGGCACTTCTACACCACCAGCAAGAACAAGAAGACCATGCCTGAAAAGATGGAGATCAAGAAGTTTGATCCCGTTGCCCGCAAGCATGTGGCTTACAAGGAAACCAAGCTGAAGTAATCAGCTTGCTTGTTTCACGGTGCTGAAAAAAACCCGGCCATGGCCGGGTTTTTTGTTGGTATCGCGTCCTGTCAGCGAATATTCGCTTATCCACGCACGGGCACAGGGGGAGCGATCAGGCGTACGCCCGCAGTCGGCGGGAAAACTGGGCGAGTTGCGCGATGCCGGACGCTTCCGCGCGCTGACACCAATCTTCCAGTTGCTTCACCAGTTGCTCGGACGAGACCGTCGAGCGCTCCCACACGCCGGCAAGCTCCTGCTTGAACGCGTAAATGGTTTCCAGCACACGACTGTTGCTGAGGGTCTCGTTCAGCGACTCGCGCTGGTCTGAAGGCAGGGTCGATGCGTCCAGATGCAGCCACTGGCGGAAGCGACGTGCCGCCTTGCCATCGCGAAGGCGGGTGAGAGAAGGCGCCTTGCCCGATTCACGAAGCCTGCGGATTTCCTCCGCGCACGTCGCTTTCAGGCTTTTCGCGTAGCGGGTCGTGATCTCATAGCGGTGCGCGATAACCGCTTGCAGCGTCTCCGCGTCGCACGCAACCTTTGACAGATTCATGCGGGCTCTGGGCGCCACCTTCTTCACCGTCGCAAGCCCGAGGAATTGCAGGATCTGAATGTAGAGCCAACCCAGATCGAACTCGTACCAACGCATCGAGAAGCGCGCCGATGTCGGGAAGGCATGATGGTTGTTATGCAACTCCTCGCCTCCGATCCACATTGCGATGGGGACGATGTTGGTGCTGGTGTCGTTCACCGTGAAATGGCGATAACCCCAGAAGTGACCGATGCCATTGATGATGCCGGCGGCGTGGAAAGGAATCCACGCCATCTGTACAGCCCAGATGGTCGCACCGATGGGGCCGAAGAGGACGATGTTGGTCACCAGCATCAGGCCAGAACCCTGCCAAGAGAAGCGGGAATACAGATTGCGCTCCAGCCAGTCATCGGGCGTGCCTTTGCCGTACTTCTCCAGCGTTTCGGCGTTCTTGGCTTCGAGGCGATAAAGCTCCGCACCTTCCGTCAGCACCTTGCGGATGCCGTAAATCATCGGGCTGTGCGGGTCGTTCTCGGTCTCGCAGTGGGCATGATGCTTGCGATGAATGGCCACCCACTCCTTAGTCACCATGCCCGTGGTCAGCCACAGCCAGAATCGGAAAAAATGGCTGGGAATCGCATGCAGGTCCACACCACGGTGCGCCTGCGAGCGATGCAGAAAAATGGTGACGGCAGCGATCGTGATATGGGTCAGCACGAGCGCCACAACCACATATCCCCACCACGGGAGAGAAACGAGACCGTTCAAGAAATTCGGGGGCATGAATTCACCTATGGGACGACAAGACTCACATTCTACTTCAGCTCAGGCAGGCAAAAAGGCCGAAGATTCGATGTGAGTGACCGCAAACGCGGACGAAAGGCAAAATCAATCGGATTGATTGACATACGTCAAGCTTGAGGTGGTGCCGAGGCGGGTGATTGCAAGCGCGCTCGCCGGATTTCCCATTGCGGGAACGGGATCTCGATGCCTTCCGCCGCAAAGCACTTCAGAACCCGCCGCAGCAAGTCCGAGCGCAATGCGCCCACACCCTGGTCCGCATCCTGTATCCACACCGTCAGCTCCAGGTCCATGCCGTTGTCCCCCAGTGCGCGAACCAGCACGGCCGGTGCCGGGTCTTTGATGACGCGCGGATGATCCAGCGCGATCTCGGTCAGCAAGGCTTCCAGCCGATCGACGTCAGCCCCGTATGCCACGCTGATCGGAATCTTGACCGACGACGTCGGATCGCTGAACGTATGGTTCACCACCGCTTGGGTGATGAACATCTCGTTGGGCAGGAGCGCCTCCGTGCCGTCGAGGGACCGGATCACGGTGTAGCGCGCGTGGATGCCGGTGATGACGCCGTGCCGACTGTCGACCGAGACCAGGTCGCCCACGCGGATGGCGCGCTCGAGCAGAATGATGAATCCAGACACATAGTTGCTGGCGACTTTTTGCAGGCCGAATGCCAGACCTACACCGATTGCGCCGCCAAACACGGAGAGCACGGTGAGATCGATGCCCACCAGGGGCAGCGCGATCAGGATCGCCAGCAGCACCGCCAGCGCCTGCAAGCCTTTGGTGACGGCCAGTCTAAGACTCAGGCTCACGCCTTCCTGCGCCATGATCCGGCGTTCGGCGATGCGCGAGATCGTCATCGCGATGAGCAGCGTCAACAGCACCGTCACGAGGCCGGTCAGGATCATGAGCAGCGTGATCTTCTGCTTGCCCACGGAGAAGGACACATCCGACAGCGCGGTTTCCACTTCCGGCAAGAGGCCGGTGATGTATAGCGCCGCGAAGGCCCACATGGTGTAGGCGATGATGCGCTCGGACGCCTTCAAAAGTGTGCTGGGCGTCAGCAGGTGGCGCACCAGATAGACCAACAAACGGATGACGGTGAACGAGACCAGGAGCGGAATCGCGAGCTTGATGAGTGCCACATTCATCACCTTCGCGAGCAGAATGTGTCCCAGCCAGATGAAGCCCAGAGCCAGTAGCGGCGAGGCCACGCGATGAAAGCTGCCGGCGACAACCTTGAGGCTGCCTGCGGGAATGTCTCCCGGCAGGCGACTTCGCGCCTGACGCGAGAGTGCCCAGCCCAGCAGCAGGCCGAGGGCAATGACGGCGAGCTGGATCAATCCCGCGCGCGAAGTCATCAGGGCCGCCAGGCGATCAAGATCGGCGACGAGTGGATTCATGGCGAATGGTGTGCATTGCGAATATTCGCAAAGTGAGTCGGCGTGTGATTGATCGTCATCATGCGTTGCGCGCCATCACGGCGGCGAAAAACCCATCGGTGTGGTGCAGGTGCGGCCACAGTCTCAGCCACGGACTGTCCTGGGTGAGATCGATTTCGAGACGCCGCAGAATGTCCCGGCTATCGAGCAATCTGAAATCGGCATGCCTGGTCAAAAAAGACTCGGCAATCGCCTCGTTCTCATCACTGAGCAAGCTGCATGTCGCGTACACCAGGCGACCGCCGGGCTTCACCAGCCTCGCGGCGCTGGCGAGAATCGCGGTTTGTTTGGCGACGAGTTCGGTGACGCCTTGAGGCGACTGGCGGGTCTTGAGGTCGGGATTGCGGCGCAGGGTGCCCAGCCCGGAGCAGGGTGCATCCACCAGCACGCGATGCAATTTCCCGGCGAGCCGCTTCACCTTGCCGTCATTCTCCGAGTCGATGCGCACCGGGAACAGATTCGAAAGCCCGGACCGCTTCAGCCTCGGCGCGAGGTTTGCGAGGCGCTTCTCGGATGTGTCGAAGGCGTACACCCGTCCCGACGACTGCATTTGCGCGCCGATCAGTAGCGACTTTCCACCAGCGCCGGCGCAGAAGTCAGCCACCATCTCACCGCGCCGCGCCTCGACCACGAGGCCCAGTAGCTGACTGCCCTCATCCTGAACCTCGACCGCGCCAGACATGAAGAGCGGGTGCTTGGTCAGTGCGATTTTCTCCGGCAGACGCAGGCCCAACGGGGAAAACGGGGTGGGCGCGGCATCGATGCCGCTTTCGCGAAAGGCCGCGAGCGCCTCCTCTCGGCGCATCTTCATCGTGTTCACCCGCAGATCCAACGGTGCTGCGCACTGCAACGCGCGCCCCAGTGCCCGCACGCCGTCCTCGCCCAGCTGCGGCGAGAGCCGCTCTTCCACCCAGTCGGGCAGATCGGCCTCGACCGCGAGCGGCAGTGCGGTGGGCCGCCGCGCCTTCACGCCATCCAGCCAGTCACGCTCCCCGCGCGCCAGCACCGCATCCATCTGCGCGCCGGACCAGCCGACGAGGTGAGACAGTCCAAGAATCGTGTACTGACGCGGCGTCGCGCCAGGCGCCAGATGCTCCAAGAGCTGCCGGCGTCTCAGCATGGCGTACACCGTTTCCGCCACAAGCGCCCGATCGCGTGCGCCCAGGTCGCCGCGTTCGCGGAAGTAGGACTTCAACACCGCGTCGGCTGGGGCGGCGCCGGGCCACACGCGTTCAACCGCCGCGACGACGGCGCCAAGCTGGCTGGATTTGGGGGACGCGTTCTTCATGGTTCGATGTCGATTCGGGTGGCGAACTGATCGACCGGAAAGCGGCCGCTCAGCATGAAACGGATTTTCACCGGCAGGTATTCATGCGCCGGGGAGAGCCAGGCCTCATACGCGTCGCCGGCCTCCGGCGCCACGCGCACCAGGTGAATGGCTTCGATCTCCCCCAATTTCAGCTTCAAGCGTTCCCTGCCCGCCACGCGGAATTCATACAACTCGAGCTTGCGCGCGTTGGTGATGGCGAAGGATACGCGTTCGGGGGTGACCGGGCGTTTGAACTCGTGGCTGAACTGAAAAAGGAAGCTCTGCAAGTCCTGCGCATTGTCCGATAGCGGCTGGATGTGCTCGCCGCGAATGCGTCGATGCTCGATGCGGCGCGCTGTCCAATCGAAGTGCGCGACTTCGGCCTGCGCTTCACCACGTCGAAGCGAGAAGCGCGCGGGCCTGAGGCCGCCTGCGACCAGCTCGCCGGCGCTCTCCTGTTCGAACCGCCCGGCGAACATCGAGGCGAAAAAGCCGTCCGCCTCCATGCCGCCTTCGATGGTGTAGCGGCGCGTGGCCGTGTCCGCGGTCCAGAGGTAGCGCGCGCGGCCGTCCGCGATGCCGCTCTTCAATTCGTACTCGATGAAGATGCGGCGCGGGACGGTGATCGGTTGCTCCACGGGTGCGACGACAGGCTGTGTCACAACCTCCGAAAGCGCGGGTGGAGGTGGCGTGTCGGGGACAGGCCTGGACGGCGCGCCGGCAATGATCGTCGGCGCGGACGCGCTTGATGGCGCCGAGCGCGCGATCACGACCGGACTTCCCGTCGATGTGGCGTCGGAGATCTCAATCGGTGGCGCCACAGTCGGTGTGCGGCGCTGTTTGGGTGGCGTGGGTGTCGCGGCCGGCGCCTTCGATGCAGGCTCGCTCGGCGGCAGTGTCACCAACACGGCGCGCATGACGGTCTCCTTCCGTCCCGCCTCGGGCGCATCGAACAGACCGCCCAGCGCCGCCAGCGCGAAGAGATGCATGGCCGCCGAAAGCGTGGCGGCGACGCTGATCAAGCGCACCGAACCGGCGGGGCCTCGCGAAGTGGCGGGTTCGCGCGCCATGCCGCCTCAGCGCACGGACAGACTCAATAGCGACTGCTCGTCGCGGGTGCCGTCCTTGTGGGTCAACCGGATGCGCAGCGGCACGAAATGGCGATCCTGCGCGAGCCACAGGTCGACATCATTGCCGTCTTCGGTATCCTTGCGATGGATGTGCAGCGCTTCGTACGCGCCAAGCGCGGTCTGGATCGTCTCGGTGCCGCGCCGTTCATAAATGTAGCGGGTGACGTTCTTGCCGTTGGTCATCCACGCCTCGACCCGCTCGTTCGCCGGCGGCGCGATCATGAACTGGTACAGAATCGACAATCGATCCAGCGTGCCAGGCTCGATGGGCACTTGCGATGTCTTGCCATCATGCTGCGAATTCATCAGACGCTGGGTCCAGGAAAACGTGGCGCGCACATTCTTTTTCGGTGAGCGTTCGCGAGTGAACGAATACACGAGCGGTGTCAGGCCCGTGCCGGTGATGGCGCCTTCGCTCACCACCAAGAGTTTGTCGCGCACGAGCCAGCTCAGTGCGCCGGAGGCGACGGTTTCGCTGGTGATGACATAACGGTCGCCTTCGCGACGAAAAACTTCAGTGACGGTGCCGAGGCGCACACTGCCGCGGCTGATGCCGTACTCCGCGCGCACTTCCAGCGGGAGCTCGGCGCGGGTTGCCGCCTCCGTTGAAGCGCAGGCGGCAAGCAGGGTGAGTGCGAATATTCGCATCATCGAAGCGGCGGTGAAACGAGGGCGGACGTGGTCCATGCCGGCTCAACGGCCAAAGTCGGGCTTATGACGACACTGCCGGGCAAGAGTTTCACCGAGCCTTCGGCCACCCCGCGCACGACGGCGGGCAGCAGGCGATGCTCCTGAATCAGCACCCGAGCGGCGAGTGCGGACTCATCATCGCCGGCCAGCACCGGCACGACCGCCTGCGCGATGATCGGCCCGGCGTCCAGCGCCTCCGTGACCAGATGCACGCTGCACCCGTGCAGCTTCACGCCCGCGCGCAACGCCTGCCCATGCGTATCCAGCCCCGGAAACGCCGGCAGCAAGGAAGGATGGATGTTGATCATGCGTCCGGCAAACCGCTGCACGAAGCGGCTGCCGAGGATGCGCATGAATCCCGCCTGCACGATGAGATCGGGGTTCAGCGCCGCCAGCGCGTCGGCCAGCGCGTCGTCGAAGGCTTCGCGCGAAGCGAAGGCCTTGTGGTCGATGACTCGGGTGGGCACACCTTGCGCGGCCGCGAGGGCGAGCCCGCCGACCCCGGGGCGATTGCTGATGACGCCCACAAACGTCGCCGGCAGTGCCGCTTTGAGCAGGGCTTCAAGATTCGAGCCGCGACCGGAAATCAGGACGGCAACGCGCAACATCAGATCACGCTCGCGCCGTGTTTGCCTGCCTGGCGCTCGCGGATCTCGCCGATGCGGTAAACGGTCTCACCCGCCTCGCGCAGCAAGGCGGTCGCCGGGTCCACGTCGGCCGGCGCGACGATCAGCACCATGCCGATGCCGCAGTTGAACGTGCGCGCCATTTCGGCATCGGTGACGTTGCCATGTTCCTGCAGCCAGTTGAACACCGGCGGGAGTGGCCAGGCATCGCGACGCATGACGGCGGTGAGATTGTCGGCCAGCACGCGCGGCACATTTTCGGTGAGGCCGCCGCCCGTGATGTGAGCAAGGCCCTTCACCTTCACGGTCCTCATGAGCGCCAAGACCGGTTTCACGTAGATGCGGGTCGGCATGAGCAGTTGATCGATGAGCGGCTTGCTCTCCGCGGCGGTGGGGTCGACGCCGGCGCGATCAAGAATTTTCCGGATCAGGGAAAAGCCGTTCGAGTGCGGGCCACTTGAGGCGAGGCCCAGCACGACGTCACCGGGAGCGATGGACTGTCCGGTGATGATCTCCGCCTTCTCCACCAATCCCACCGCGAAACCCGCGAGATCGTACTCGTCGACCGGAAAGGTGCCGGGATGCTCAGCCGTCTCACCGCCAATGAGCGCGCAGCCCGCCTGCTCGCAACCGCTGGCGATGCCTTTCACCACATCCGTCGCCACTGCCACGTTCAATTTTTCGCAGACGTAATAGTCGAGGAAGAAAATCGGCTCGGCGCCGGATACCAGAATGTCGTTGACACTCATCGCCACCAGATCAATGCCAATGGTGTCGTGCCGATTCGTCTGTTGCGCCAGGCGAAGCTTGGTGCCGACACCATCGGTGCCCGACACCATGACGGGCGCCTTGTATTTTTTGGACACCTCGACAAGCGCGCCGAACCCGCCGATGCCGCCCATCACTTCTGGACGCAGCGTGCGCTTGGCGAAGGGCTTGATGTTCTCCACCAACTGGTCGCCGGCGTCGATGTCGACGCCGGCGTCACGATAGGAAAGAGAGGTGGAGGATGTGGTCGGAGTGGACATATTGACGGTTTCTGCGAATATTCGGATGTGGGTGCGGTTCGGCGCAGGGACGCCAGCCGCGCAAACCGGAATTTTACTGGTTTACCGTTGAATCGGACTTGTTGAGAGGTGGACGATGCTGCGCATGAAGCGCCGGCGTGACGCACGCTGGATCTGGATAGCTGCGGCCGGGCTGGTCGTGGCAGGCCTCATTTACTCATTGGCGGACATCCTGGCGCCCTTCCTTGCGGCCGCCATCCTCGCCTACATTCTTGATCCCGTGGTGGATCGGCTGGCCGCGCGGCGGATTCCTCGCACGCTGGCGACGGCGCTCGCCTTGTTGCTGCTGCTTCTCCTGGGCGCCTTGATGCTGGTGATCATCATGCCGCTTTTCATCAAGGAGTCCGTGATGTTGGCCGAGCAGTTTCCGATTCTGCTGGACAAGGCCAAGACCGAGTGGCTGCCTTGGGTCGCGCAGAGGACCGGGATGGAAATCTCGCTTGACCCGCAGAGTCTGAAGAGCCTCATCACTGACAATCTCCAGGATGCCCGAGGCATCGCGCAGCGCGTGTTCAATTCGCTCCGGGTGGGCGGTCTCGCGGTGCTTGGGTTTGTGATCAATCTGTTGCTCGTGCCGGTGGTGTTGTTCTATCTTCTGCGCGACTGGGACACGCTGGTCGCTTCAATCAACGACATGGTGCCGCGTCGCTGGCGGAAGAAGACGGGCGAGATCGCCGGTGAGATCGATGCGGTGCTGGCCGAGTTCCTGCGCGGCCAGCTGTCTGTGATGCTGCTGATGAGCGTCTTCTATGTGACCGGATTATGGTTGACCGGCCTGCAGTTCGCCTTGCCCATCGGCCTCATTACAGGGATTCTGGTGTTCGTGCCCTATCTCGGCAGCATCACCGGATTCCTGCTCGCCACGCTGGCCGCGCTCATGCAGTTCCAGGGCGTTCAAGGTGTCGTCTGGGTCTGGGTCGTGTTCGCGATCGGCCAGATGCTGGAGGGCATGGTGGTCACGCCCTGGCTGGTGGGTGACCGCGTCGGCCTGCACCCGGTGGCGGTTATTTTCGCCCTGCTCGCGTTCGGGCAGGTATTCGGTTTCTTCGGTGTGCTGCTCGCCCTGCCGGCCAGCGCTGCGCTGTTGGTGGGGCTCCGCCACTTGCGGCAGCGCTATCAGTCGAGCGGACTCTATCGCCACTGAACACATGAGCGCGGCGGCTTCGCGACTGGGGTAAGTCGCGCAAGATGCCGACGCATTACACCTGCCGAGTGATCTTTGTGTTTGCGAATATTCGCAAGCGCTTGTGTGTAATGGATGCACCCATCAGGCGACTGAACGGCCGCGGAAGTTGATTGGGCGATGCCTGCGGCTTCCCGAACCCGACAACCCTGAATGGAGAATCATCATGCTCACACGCAAGACCGCCTTTGCCGCCCTGGCTTCCCTTTCGCTGCTGTTGGGCGCCGCACCCGTGCTCGCCGACGACGCCAAGGACCATGACAAGTTCGTGAAGATGTGCGACACGAACAAGGACGGCATGGTCTCGAAGGACGAATTCATGAAGCACGCCGAAAAGATCTGGGAAAAAATGGACGCCAAGAAAGTGGGCAAGATGGACTCGAAGCAGTTCGAGCTCTTCCTGAAGCAGCTCATGAAGAGCGACGGCTGATCGCGTCACGCCTCCGACGTTTCGGACGCGTCATGAAAAAGGGCGGCTAGAAGCCGCCCTTTTTCGTTCAAACCCTTTCCGCGCTGACGGGTGCGACCCTTACAGGGCCTTCAGCATTCTGATGGCCTCCTCCGTGCTGCGACGCAGACGATTGAACGCCACCACCAGCACTCCAATCTCGTCCCGGGACTCCGGCTTGATTTCGGGAAGGTCGAGGTTGCCCACACTGATCTCGTCGGCCGTCTTCGCGATCTGGGCGATGGGGCGGATGATCATGCGATCCAGCAGAATGTTGAGCATGATGAAGACGATGACGAAAATGCCCAGCATCGAGCCCATCAAGGTGTAGAGCGCACGCTCCGCGTCGTGGACGTAGAACTGGGTGCCCAGCGTCACCAGACGGACGCCGGAGACTTGGCCGTTGGCATCGCGAATCGGGCGTGCCAGGTAGTAACGCCGCGCACCGTTCTTGCCAATTTCCCCTGAGAGTTCCGTAGGTGCGCCCTGCGCCTTGAATCGGGCGGCCAGATCAGGCAAGTCCGGCAACACGGTGCCGATTGAAGTGGGCGTGGCGGGCAGCACGCGATAGTCCAGGGTCTGAAAAGCGGACTTGATCCGGCTCATGCGCGCAAGCTGCGCGGTTTCGGTGCCATCGGCCGGCGTCACCGACACGGTCTCCATTGCGAGCATCGCGTTGCCGCGCACCTCGTCCTTGGCACGCGCGAGCAGAAAACGCTCGGCGGTGACATGCACCGCGCCGAATCCCGCGGCGAAGACAACGAAAAGCAGGATGTTGAATTTGGGCCTGAGCCCCAGATCACTCATGTGCGGTTTCCCCGAATGTCACGATGCCGGTCGATTGCCGGCGCCTTATTGGGAACGGATGACTTCGAAAAAAGCCTGTCGTTCCTCTGGATTGCGGATGTGGCTGGCGAGCAGTTCGAAAAACTGCCGCGAATTCTCGGCGGTCTTGGCGTAGCGGGCAACCAGCACCGCCGCGAGCGGTCCGATGATGTGGGCCAACGCCCGTTCGCCGCGCTGCATCAGTTCCGGGGTAATGGGCGTGCTGGGACGTCCACTGGCCGACTTTTGCGCAGCGCGGCCCTGCGACGGATCGCCCGCGCCAGGGTTGTTGAGGCGCAGCATCAGCGCGCGGGCACTTTCCATGAACCGCTCTCGCTTGTCCGCCTCGGTGATCTGGCTTGCGACCATGTCGCACAGCGACTCAAGGCTGGAACAGCCCTTGCTCGCACGCTTGACCGCGGTGATGGAAAAGGTGCCCAAATAGGGCAGTACCGCTCGCGTCACTTCCGCCAGATGAGCGGGTGGGATATCCGAGGCCGCGTCGGCTGCCGTATCGCTCTCAGTCATTCTGTTGTGTCTTTTGTTGTGGTCAGCGTGGGGTCGTCGGCCAGGAGGCGGTCAGCTCGGCTGCAAGTCGTTGACATTATGCTTCTTTGTGCGGCCAAGGTGGGCACTTTGTGATGCCCCATTCGGGTGACCGACCAGACGGTAAGCCGTTTTGGCCTCCACGCATGATTCAGGCCGGTCCAATTCCCTTTACCGTCGAAGGGGGCGCAGCAAGATTCATACCCTTGGCGAAGTCCAGCATGCGTTGGATGCAGTGCCGCGCGTCGCTGGCAATCGCCGGCTGCACATGGATTTCGTTGGCGCCGGTTTCCAGCACATGGGCCAAGCCTGCCAGTCCGTTCATGGCCATCCACGGGCAGTGCGCGCAGCTCTTGCAAGTGGCCGATGACCCGGCCGTCGGGGCCTCGACAAAGGTCTTTCCAGGCGCCAGCGCGCGCATTTTGTGCAGGATGCCTTTGTCCGTGGCGACGATGAAGGTCCGGGCCGGCAAGGTCTGCGCCGCCCGAATAATCTGTGTCGTCGAGCCCACGACATCCGCGAGCTTCACGACGGCGGCCGGCGACTCGGGATGCACAAGCACCTTGGCCCCGGGGTGTTCGGCCATCAACGCTTCCAGCTCCAGCGCCTTGAATTCATCATGAACGATGCATGCGCCTTGCCAAAGCAGCATGTCCGCACCCGTCTCGGCTTGAATGTAGGCGCCCAGGTGCCGGTCAGGCGCCCACAGAATCTTTTTCCCCTCGGCATGCAGGTGGCGCACGATGGGCAGCGCGATGCTGGAGGTCACCATCCAGTCGGCGCGCGCTTTCACCGCGGCGCTGGTGTTGGCATAGACAACCACGACGCGGTCCGGATGCTCGTCGCAGAACGCGGCGAATCTATCCGGCGGGCAGCCGAGATCGAGCGAGCACGTCGCCTCCAGTTCCGGCATCAGCACCCGCTTCTCAGGGTTCAGGATCTTGGCGGTCTCACCCATGAAGCGCACGCCCGCCACCACCAGCGTTTTCGCCGGATGGGCATTGCCGAACCGCGCCATTTCCAGGGAATCGGCCACGCAGCCGCCGGTCTCTTCGGCCAGGTCCTGAAGATCGGGATGCACGTAGTAGTGCGCGACCAGGACGGCGTCTTCGGCCTTGAGGCCGTTGCGAATATTCGCTTTCACGGCGGCCTTCTCCACGGCATCCAGCTCGCGCGGCACGCGCGCCCAGGCTTGGGCCGTGCTGACGCCGCCACCTTTCAGCGGCAGATCGAATTCGACCTTGATCGGGGTGACATTCATCATTGGAATAGTGTATCGGAAGCCCGCCGACGAAGACCGGATCGCGCGAAGGCGCGTGCTACCATTCGCGCCCTTCCGGCTCACATCATGAAGCAGCTTCTACTCGAACTCGTTCCTCCCGCCGCGCCCACCTTCGACAACCTCGTCATCGGGGCCAATGCCGAACTCATCGCGGCCGCGCGTGCGCTGGCCGCGGCAGGCGCACGCGAACGCGAGCGCATTCTGTACGTTTGGGGTGAGCCCGGCGCGGGGAAGTCGCACTTGTGCGCCGCAGTGCTGCGTCAGGCCGGCGGCGCCGTGCAGATCGCTGCCAAGGCCGTGCCTGCGGCGCCAACCGCCGGGGCGCTGCATGTGCTGGACGACGTCGATGCGCTGAACGAGGATGGGCAGGCGGCCTTGTTCAACCTTTTCAATCAGCGCGGCGACGCCCGCCTTCTCATCACCGGGTCGCACGCCTCGCGCGATTTGCCGATCAGGCGGGATCTCTCCACCCGCGTCGGGAGCGGTCTCACCTACCATATGAAACCGTTGTCGGACGGTGAAAAGCAGGCAGCGCTTCTGGCCCACGCGGAGGCGCGGGACATGGCCCTGGCGGAGGGCATCGCAGGCTACCTGCTTCGCCATGGCCGGCGTGACATGCGTTCCCTCATCGCGATGCTGGATGCCATCGATCGCTTTTCGCTCGAGGCGGGCAGGCCCGTGACCTTGCCGATGGTGAAGGCAGCGCTCAATCAATCCTGAATCGCCCCATGAATCTGGCACTCTTCGATCTGGACAACACCTTGCTCGCCGGCGACAGCGACTACGCGTGGGCCCAATTTCTCATTCGCGAGGGCGTGCTGGAACGCGCGGCGTTCGAGGCGCGCAATGAAGCCTACTATGCGCAGTACAAGGCGGGCACACTGGACATTTTCGACTACCTCGCGTTTCAGTCCGGACCTCTGGTGGGCCGGTCCGCGACCGAGCTTCGCGGCTGGCATGCGCGCTACATGGCGCAAACGGTCGAGCCGATGATTCTGCCCAAAGCGCGCGAGTTGCTAACCGCGCATCGCGCGGACCTTTGCGCCATCGTCACGGCGACCAACGACTTCATCACAGCACCCATCGCCGAAGCATTGGGCGTCGAGCATCTCATCGCATCGGAGCTCGAGCGCGGGCCCGATGGCTACACCGGGCGCGGCGCCGGCACGCCGGCGTTCCAGTCGGGCAAGATCACGCGCGTCAAACAATGGCTGGCAGGATTGGGGCGCGACCTGTCATCATTCGACCAAAGCCACTTTTACAGTGATTCCCATAACGACATTCCCTTGCTCGAGGCCGTGACCCACCCCGTGGCGGTCGATCCCGATCCCACGCTGCGTGCGCATGCCCTGGCTCGAGGCTGGACGGTGCTGTCCCTCCGATGATCAAGCAATTCATTTCCCGCGTGCTGGGCCGCAAGAAGCCCGACCTGCACAACCCGCGCATTTTCCGCGCTGACAAGCACAAGATCGACCACGGCGCCATCAGCGCGGGCGCGATTCGGGTGTGCGAAGGCCTGCATGCCGAAGGCTACAAGGCCTTCGTGGTCGGCGGCGCGGTACGCGATCTGATGTTGGGGCGTCAGCCCAAGGACTTTGACGTCGCCACCGATGCCACACCCGAGCAGGTGCGCGCCGTGTTTCGCCGCGCGCGCATCATCGGCCGCCGGTTCCGTCTGGTCCACGTCATGTTCGGTCAGGAGACGGTGGAGGTCTCCACGTTTCGCGCTAATCACGAGCGCAGCGAAGCCGACGAGGACGACGCCCGCGCCGACGAGCACGGACGGCTGCTCCGCGACAACGTCTTCGGGAGCCAGGAGGAGGACGCCATCCGCCGTGACTTCACGGTGAACGCGCTCTTCTACGATCCGGAGCGCGACGAGGTGTGGGACTACCTGTCAGGGGTCGACGACTTGAAGGCGCGTCGGCTGGTCATGATCGGCGATCCCGAGGCGCGCTATCGCGAAGACCCGGTGCGCATGCTGCGCGCCGCGCGCCTCGCCGCGAAGCTCGAATTCAGGATCGATGCCAAGACGGAAGCGCCGATTTCACGGTTGGCGCCGCTGCTGGACAACGTGCCAGCGGCCCGGTTGTTTGATGAATTGCTGAAGATGCTGCTGTCGGGCCAGGCGGCGGCGTGCCTCGCCCGATTGAGAGCGTTGGGCCTGCATCGGAATCTGCTGCCGTTTCTCGATGAGTTGTTCAAGGATGATTCCGCGCGGCGATTCGTCGAGCTCGCACTCGCCCGTACCGACGAGCGCATCGCCGCGGACAAGGGCGTGTCGCCAGCCTTCCTGCTGGCCGCGTTGTTGTGGCCGCTGGTGGATCGGCGAATTCGCGCGGCGGACGGCGGCACGCTTCCGCAGCAGGTGCTCTGGCATGAAGCGATGGACGGCGTGTTGGAGGCGCAGCGGCGCTTTCTCGCCATCCCGCGCAAACTTGACGCGACGATGAAGGAGCTCTGGGTCGCGCAACCCCGATTCCTGCAGCGTGGCGGGGGCCGTCCGTATCGGTTGCTTACGCATCCGCGCTTTCGCGCTTGCTACGACTTTCTCGTTCTGCGGGCCGAGGCTGGCGATGTCCCGATGGAGCTGGCCGACTGGTGGACCCGGTTCCAGGATGCTGACGAGGACATGCGGAAATCGATGCTGCTGCAAGACGACGGCCCGAAGAAAAAACGCCGCCGCCGTGGTCGACGCACGGGTGGCGGCGGCCGGAATGGCCTCGGAGAAGCCGACGCGCAAGGCGAGACGAATGCTCAGGGGGAGCAGGGCTGATGGCGGCCTGCCATCGCGCGTTCATCGCGTTGGGCAGCAATCTGGACAATCCGCGCGAGCAGGTGCGTCGCGCACTGGCGGCGCTTGCCGCGCTTCCCGATTCCCGACAACTGCGCGCCTCGTCGCTTTATCTCACCGAGCCGGTGGGGATCATGGATCAGCCGACATTCATCAATGCGGTGGCCGCGCTGGATACCACGTCGGACCCCGAGACACTGTTCTGGCGGCTGCGCGACATCGAGGCTGCGCAGGGTCGATCCCGGGGCGTTCCGAACGGTCCGCGCACGTTGGACCTCGATCTCCTGCTGTTTGACGACCTTGCGCTGGACTCGCCCGCGCTGACCCTGCCGCATCCGCGCATGCATCAGCGCGCGTTCGTGCTGGTGCCACTGGCGGAATTGGCGCCCGATGCGGTCATCCCGGGTTTGGGTTCGGTCGGCCATTGTCTCGAGAACGTGGGTCGAGAAGGCGTGAGGCTGGCAACGTGATCCGATTCCACTATGTCGTCGTGGAAGGCCCGATCGGCTGCGGCAAGACCACGCTGGCGCGATTGCTCGCGGAGCGCTTCGGCGCCGAGCTGATGCTGGAGGATTCGGATGCCAATCCTTTTTTGCCGCAGTTCTACCGCGACATGCGCCGCCATGCGCTGGCTACCCAGATGTTCTTCCTGTTCCAGCGGGTGAATCAGTTGGCGGCGGTGAAGCAGCCGGGACTGTTTCAGAGCCGCACCGTCGCCGACTTCATGCTGGCCAAGGATCCGCTCTTCGCGCGGCTCACGCTGGATGATGACGAATATTCGCTGTACGCCCAGCTCTATCAGCATCTGAAACCGCAAGCGGCGGCGCCGGACCTCGTCATTCATCTGCAGGCGCCGGTCGAGACGCTCATGACGCGCATTCAGCGGCGGGGCATTCCGATGGAACGCGGCATTTCCGAGGACTATCTCGCCCGGCTGTCGGACGCCTATACCCGCTACTTTTACGACTACAGTGAAAGTCCGCTCCTCATCGTCAACAGCGCCAATCTCAACTTCGCCGAGAACGCGGCGCATCTCGACATGCTCGTCGACCGGGTGCAGGCGCAAAAGGGCGGGCGCGAGTTTTTCAATCTCGGCTGAATCGCATGGACGTCATTCACACTGTCGCGGAATTGCGGCGCCGACTGGCGGCGGAACGCCGAGTCGGATTCGTGCCAACCATGGGCAACCTGCACACGGGGCACCTTGATCTCACTCGCATCGCGGCGCGCCACGCGGCCTGCACAGTGGTGAGCATATTCGTCAATCGACTGCAGTTCGGGCCCAGCGAGGATTTCGACCGCTACCCGCGCACGCTCGGCGATGACTGTGTCCAATGCGAAGCGGCGGGCGTCAGCATCGTGTTCGCGCCGGATGAGAGCGAAATGTATCCGGCGCCGCAGTCCTGCACCGTCGATCCCGGCCCGATCCAGCACATCCTGGACGGGGTAGCGCGTCCTGGCCACTTCCGTGGGGTCGCGACGGTGGTGTTGAAACTGTTCGGCATGGTCCAGCCCCAGGTCGCGGTGTTCGGGCGCAAGGATTATCAGCAGTGCAAGGTCATCGAAGGGCTGGTGACGCAGTTCAGTCTGCCCATCGAATTGGTCTTCGCACCGACCAGCCGCGCAGACGACGGTTTGGCGCTCTCGTCCCGCAACGGTTACCTCTCTGTCACCGAGCGCGCGGAGGCGCCGTGGCTGAATGCCGAGCTTCGCCGCATGGTGGACGCCATCCGCGCCGGCCAACGCGAATATTCGCAACTGGAGGCGGCGTCCGTCGCGGCGTTGGTCGCGCGTGGTTGGCAGCCCGACTACATCACAGTCCGGCGGCAGTCCGATCTTGAGCCGGCAACGGCCGCAGACCGCAGTCTGGTGCTGCTGGCAGCCGCGCGCCTCGGGTCGACGCGGCTCATCGATAATGTGGAACTCTCGCTTTAACTAATTGATCAGTATTGATTTTTCGTGGGTTTTCCAATTTGCCAGGGTGATTTGTTGCGATGCAATATCGGCCGTGATAGCCTACGCGGCCCGCTTGATCCGGAATGATTTCGATCCGCCGCTGTCAGTGTGGCGATGCCCACGAATTTAGAGCAATTGCTCTGAAGGCGCTGATTAGAATCCGGGTCACTTGATCGACGTTCCGTCGGAGGATGAGATGCAACGCACCATGCTGAAATCCAAGCTGCACCGCGTCACTTGCACGCATTCCGAGCTGCACTACGAGGGCTCGTGCGCCATTGACCAGAACCTGCTCGATGCGGCCGACATCAAGGAGTATCAGCAGATCGACATCTACAACGTCGACAACGGCGAGCGCTTCACCACCTACGCCATCTCGGCGCAGCGTGGTTCCGGCATTATTTCGGTCAACGGTGCCGCAGCCCGCAGAGCGGCGCCCGGCGATCTCCTCATCATCGCGAGTTACGCCGTCTACAATGAGATTGAGTTGAACAATTACCAGCCCGACTTGGTGTACGTGGACGAGAAGAACCGCATCAAGGACAAGCGTGCGCAAATTCCGGTGCAGATGGCTTGACAGGCCCGATGGCCCCAACAAAAAAGGCAGCCGTGGCTGCCTTTTTTGTTGGGTGTTGTCGCGGGCAACTTACTCGCAGGGCATGCGTACCATTGGGAAGAGCGCGGCCTGATGCACGGACTTCACCTTGCCATCGATGCGAATTTCCAGCGACCCGTCCTTTTCCCTGCGGTAGGTGATCTTTTGTGGGAAGTCGTTTTTCTCGTTTTCGAAGGTGAGCAGCTCAGCTTTGGTGCCGGTCAGGGAGAACTCGACTTCCTTCTTGTTATGGGGTCTGACCACCAGCTTGAGTGCGCTGCCCTTGCTTGACTCGATCTTCATGTGCTCCCAAGACGTCAATTGCCCGGCTTTGAGTTCCGCGCCCACACCCATCATCGCGTTGCCGAACGGCTTGGACCATTGCTCCATGTTGTTGACGCGGTTTTCGCCCGGCTTCGCTTTCCAACAGCCTGCGAGCCAGCCGATATCGTTCAGGGTGAGTGTGCTGTTGCGCGCCTGGGCGGGGCCTAAAGCGAGCAGGGTCAGCGAAGCAACGGCAAGAGCTTTGAATGTCATGGGGCGTTCCGTTCATTGGAAACCGGTCAGACTCGCTGGTCATGCCGGAGTTCATCCTGTGGTGCCGGGAGCCGGAATCGAACCGGCACGCTGTCGCCAGCGCGGGATTTTGAGTCCCGTGCGTCTACCAGTTCCGCCATCCCGGCAAGGGGTCACCTTCTCGCAAGAAGCTGGTCGACGGGTAGCGGCGTCGCGCCAGTCGCGGAGAGTCGGGGCATGCGTGCTAGCATCCCGCGCCGCGTATTTTGCGAGGGCGCATTATAGCGGAAAGCCCTTCGAGGTCCTCTGCCCGCTTATGCCGCCCACTTGTCACCCTTGCGCGTCCATGCCGTTGGGGCGCCTTGCTGCCACTCTCCGCACAGCCGATCCTCCAACATGACCGCGTCACGCTCTCTCGCCGACTTCGATTACGACTTGCCGCCGGAATTGATCGCCCAGCATCCGCCGCGCGAACGCTCGGCGAGTCGCCTCTTGCATCTGGACGGGCGCACCGGACACTTGGCTGATCGGCGCTTTCCGCATTTGCTTGAGTTGGTGAACCGGGGCGACGTGCTGGTATTCAACGACACCCAGGTCATCAAGGCGCGACTGTGGGGTGAAAAGGCCAGTGGCGGCAAAGTCGAGGTGCTAGTCGAGCGCGTGCTGGACGCGCATCGAGCGCTCGCCCATGTGCGGGCGAGCAAGTCGCCCCGGCCGGGAACGGCGCTTCTGCTCGCCAACTCCGTGCGCGCCGAGGTGCGTGGCCGTCATGAGGATCTCTATGAGCTGGCCTTCGCGGGTGACGAATCCGTGCTGGATCAGCTCGCGCGGCACGGGTCCACGCCGCTGCCGCCTTACATCACCCACGCGCCGGATGCCGAAGATGACGGCCGCTACCAGACGGTGTATGCGCGCCACCCGGGTGCGGTGGCCGCGCCGACGGCGGGACTGCACTTCGATGAGGCCCTGCTCGCCGCGCTGCGATCAAAGGGTGCGGAACTCGCCTACGTGACGCTGCATGTAGGCGCCGGCACCTTTCAACCGGTGCGCGGAGACGATCTCGCGACCCACGTCATGCACGAAGAGTGGTATCGCGTGCTGCCCGAGACGATTGCGCAGGTCCAGGCCGCGAAGGCGCGCGGCGGGCGGGTGCTTGCCGTGGGAACGACCGCGGTCCGTACATTGGAGGCCGCGTCACTCACGGGCGAACTGTTGGCGGGTGAGGCGATGACGCGGCTTTTCATCCAGCCCGGCTTTCGCTTTCAGACCGTGGATCGGATGATCACCAACTTTCACTTGCCGAAATCAACGCTGCTCATGCTGGTCGCGGCCTTCGCCGGGCATGCGAATATTCGCAAGGCGTACGAGCACGCCATCAGCCAACACTACCGATTCTTCAGCTACGGCGACGCCATGCTGTTGGAAAGGCAAGGCTGACACGGCCCTCGGGCGAGGTGTGCGCGGCGGGCCGCAGGCGGATCAAGCCAGATGCACGCGGCTATTCGCCGCGACATGCTGCTTCAGAAATTCCATCTGGTCGGCGAGGATGCGGCGATTGGCGAGGATCAGGAATTCCGCGCGATTGGGCACATAGGGCGCGTAGATCAGCTCCATCCGCGCTTCTTCCGGCAACCGGCTGCCTTTCTTCTCATTGCAACCGCGGCAGGCGGTCACCACATTCATCCATGTGTCATGGCCGCCGCGCGAGTAGGGAATGATGTGGTCGCGCGTCAGCTTGAAGTGCGAGAAGAGTCCGCCGCAATAGCCGCAGACGTGACGATCACGATGAAAAAGTTCGCGGTTGTTGAGCGGCGGCACCTGGTTGAAGCCCTTGATCGCCATCGCCTTGCCCTTGATGGCGATGATCGATGCGGCCGTGATGCGCGATGTCTCACCGGTGTGCCGGCAGCGCCCCCCCGAAACGGTGAACGCCTCCGAGCCGGTTTCCCACGCCACGCGGTTCTTCGCGTAGTACCACACCGCATGTTGCCAGTTGATCCAGCGATGCGGAATGCCGTTGGTGTCCAGCGTCAGGATGAGGGGAAAGCGCCGTGTCGAATCCGTCTGCGCGAGCGTCAGTTCCAGATGGTCCTCGTCGAAGTCAGGCGGGTCCGCGCGTTGTTCATACCGTTGTTGGGTACGGCTCGGCCGCTGCTGCTTCACGCGGGCGGGGCGATGGCTGGCTTGCACGGGGCTCCTTCTCGAAGATGTCACAGGTACGCGATAATCGAGGTTGATCCAACGCTTCGGTGTCGCTGCCCGATCCCGATCACGCTGCCTTGCGAGAATCCGGAACACGCAGACGGCTCCACTGGGGCGTAGGGTAAAGCGTTTTCCACCTCTTGAAAAGCCCCCATGAACCTCGACCGAGTCACCTCCGGACGCGACATTCCCAACGATTTCAACGTCGTCATCGAAATCCCGATGAACGGCGATCCCATCAAGTACGAGCTCGACAAGGAAACGGGCGCGCTCTTCGTGGATCGCTTCATGTCCACCGCCATGCACTACCCCTGCAACTACGGCTACATCCCCCACACGCTCTCCGGCGACGGCGACCCGGTGGATGTGCTGGTCGTCACGCCGTATCCGCTGATCCCAGGCGTGGTGGTGCGCTGCCGGCCGCTCGGCATGCTGAAGATGACGGATGAAGCGGGCGATGACGAGAAGCTGCTCGCGGTGCCCATCGACAAGCTCATCTCGATCTATCGCAACGTGCAGACGCCGCGCGATCTGCCCGAGATCGTGCAAAACCAGATCGCCCATTTCTTCGCCCACTACAAAGATCTGGAGAAGGGCAAGTGGGTGAAGGTCGAGGGTTGGGTCGGGCCGGAGGAGGCCAAGACAGCCGTTCTCGATGGCGTGAAGCGCTTCAAGTCGGCCCGGAAAAAGCCGCGTTATTGATTGCGAATATTCGCAAGACGTTCACGTCATGGAATTTCGCGTGTCTTTGGCCCACTGGGCTGACATCGCCGAACGGGTGAGGCCGCTCCGCCTTGCCGTGTTCGTGGTGGAGCAAGGGGTGCCTGCGCACCTGGAAATGGACGACCGGGATCGCCATTGCCTCCACGCGTTGGCGGAGGACGCCTCGGGTGCGGTGATTGGCACCGGGCGCTTGCTGCCGCAGGATGCGGGCGTGGGCCGCGTTGGACGCATGGCGGTCGCGCCGGATTGGCGCGGCAAGGGCGTGGGTGCGGCGATGCTCGATGCGTTGCTGGCGGCGGCGCGCGCACGCGGCGATCTGCTGATTGAACTGCACGCGCAGCTTCATGCCGCGCCGTTCTACGACCGGGCCGGCTTTGCGCGGGTCGGCGATGTCTATGAAGAGGCCGGCATTCCGCACATCACCATGCGGCGCGCCTTGACTGCCTGATGGACCGTGTGATCGCGAGCGCTTGAAATCACCCGTGAACTAACCGACCAGAAGCGCGTTCATGTGGCGCAGGCGATCCGCGCCCGCTTCCAACAGGGCCATGCCGAATTTGGGTTGGGACTTCACCAGCGCGATCAGGGCTGCGCGATTGATGGCCAGCAGTTCGCAGTCGGTCTGGGCGAAGGCGCCGGCCGTCCGCGGTGACTGGTCCACCAGCGCCATCTCGCCAAATGTGCCCCCTTGGCCCACGCTCTCCACGAGGGTGCCGCGCACGACGATGCCCACACGGCCGGACAGCACCACGTACATGGTCATGCCCGCCTCGCCTTCGCGCATGATGACTTTCTCGGCGGGTGCGCGAATACGGGTCGGGTTGTCGATTTGCGCCAGCAATTCATTCAGCATGGGGTCGTCGAACAGGCGGCCATCGCGCGCCCGGTCGTCCGCCCGCGCTTTGCGCGCGCCCAGACGGGCCGCGACCAGCCTGAGCCGGTCGAACATCACGCTCATCAACATCAACGCGAACTCGGGCATGTGCTGAATGGCGGTCTGGAACTGCTGCGCATCCAGTGTCAGCGCGACGCAATCGCCTTTGGCGGTCGCCGTGGCGCTGCGCGGCGTGTCGCTCACCACCGCCATTTCGCCGAATATCTCGCCGGCGCGAATGGTGTCCAGCGTCCGGCCCGCCACAGTCAGGCTGACTTCGCCCTGGGCCAGAAAGTACATGCGACTGACGCTGCCTGACTTGAAGAATCCGCCCTTGGCTGCCTTCTCGTTTTCGGCGAAGAACTCGCCGCCCGACGGCACGGCTTCCTGCTTGCCGAACGCCTTGAAGAGCTTGCCAGCCACGACCGGGTCGTAGAGTCTGCTCCGCACAGGCGGCGCGGTGGGCTTGGGCGGTGGCGGCGCCGCCGGCTTGTCGGCCTGCGGTTTGGTGAAGTCGAAATCGTCGTCGTTACTCATGCTGCGTCTGGAAAGGTCACGGGGTAGGGGAGGGACTCGATGCCAAGGGCGGGGCCATCCGGCGCCTTCAAGGTGAGCGCGCCCTGACGCAAGGCTTCTGTCTGAGCGACCACCAGCACATGATGACCCAATGGCGCGCGCGCGGCCAACACGATTTCGCCGGCCGCCTGATCGCCGAAAGCAGGCGAGTAGACCGCATCGCCCGGGGTGGGCAGCGCCAGCGCGTCGGCGATCACGGCTTTCATCATCCGGCGTTTCAGGATGCCGCGATACTGCGTGCGCGCGACAATCTCCTGGCCAGGGAAGCAGCCCTTCCTGAAGCTGACGCCGCCCATGAGATCGAAGTTGATCATTTGCGGAACGAAGCTCTCACGCGTCGCCGCCCGCACTTCAGGAATGCCCGCCGCGATGGCATGCCAATCCCAGGCATTGATGCCGCAGGGCATGCAAGGCGCGGCGAGTTCGTCCCAGAGCGGCGCCACCACATCCGGCGCGCCGACCAGCACGAAGCGCTCTGACTCCAGGCGAAGGATGCGCAGGCCATGTTGATGCGCGGACAGCATTCCACCTGCCGGAATGCGCTCGACGCATTGCGCCAATGCGGCCGCGGCGCCGGGGCCGGCTACGCCGATGCTGACCCACTGATCGCTCACATCATCGAGTTTGACCTTTGATCGCAACACGAACATGCGAAGCCGCTTCACCGTGGCGTCCACCTGCTCGCGCGGCAGTTGCAGCATGACGCCCTGCTTCGCCGGCCACAGCAGAAAGCTCGCGATGAGTCGGCCCTTGGGGGTGCAGTAGCCGTTCCACTGCGCGTGGTCCTCCATCAGTTTCTCGACATCATTGGTGAGCTGGCCGTGCAGGAACGCGCGGGCGTCGTCACCCGAGGCGAGTATGAGGCTCTGCTGCGACAGGTCGCAGAGCACAGCGCGGGTGCCCAGCGCGGCGATCTCCGCCGCCGGGTGGCCGAAGTGTTCAACGTGCGAACCGGACTCAGCGGGGCCGAACGCGGCGCCGCGCGCGGTCAGGAATTTGCGCCATTCAGGATGCATGGAAGATCGGGATGTCCGAGTGAGCTGTTACGATGGATGCTCATTTTTCCTCATTTGGGGGCGCATTGCACAGCGGCATGGATGTGACAGTGGAACGATCTCGTCGTCTCGCCGCGTCGCTGGTCGCAGCCCACATCGCCTCATTGGTCGTCATTTGGCCGCTGGCGCTGCCGATCAATCTGCACATCGGCCTGAAACTCGCGGTTCTCGCGAGCCTGTTGTGGTCCTTGGGCAGGGCGGGCTGGCTGGGCGCGCGGACGCATCCGTTCCGCCTGCGATTGCCGCCCCACGGAAAAGCGGAGGCCGCTGACCGCATCGAGATCGAATTTCCCTGGGGTCGGACCGTGCGCGGCACGCTGGTCGAAGGCAGCTTCGTGCTGAGCGGCCTCGTCATCCTGCGCTGCCGCGAAGACGGCGCCCGCTGGTGGCGGCCTGACCGAAGCTGGATTCTGTTGCCGGACAGCGTGCCCCCCGACGCTCACCGACAGCTCCGCGTCAGGCTCCGGTGGGGTCGGGCGGCTCCGGTATAATTTCGGCTTCCAGTCGTTATGCCCGCCGGTCCCGCTTTCAGTGACCGCTCACAGCCCGAGAGCATCGGGCGACCCATCGCGCCATGCCCATGAATGCCCCGACCTCCGCCTCGCCGCTCCGTGTGCGAGGCCCAGTTGCGCTGTCCCCGTTCCGTGTTGAAAAGCTGCTCGCCCCGCTCAGGGCGAAGCATCCCGGCATCACCGGACTCTTAGCCGAGTTCACTCACTTCGTGCAGACGACGCGGCCGCTCGCGGAGCGCGAGACCGACGTGCTGTCGCGAATTCTTCAGTACGGCACCGCGCCCGCTGACGAGCCGCAGGGGCGATTGTTCCTGGTGCTGCCTCGTATCGGCACCCTCTCATCCTGGTCATCCAAGGCCAGCGACATCGCGAGGATTTGCGGGCTGGATGCCGTGGTTCGGATCGAGCGCGGCATCGCCTTCCACGTCGTGGCGCGCGAATATTCGCCAGAGATCGTCGAGGCGATTCTGAAGGCCATTCATGACCCGATGACCGAGACGGTGAGAGACGATTTCGGCGCCGCCGCCGAACTCTTCGTCACTCAAACGCCCGCCCCGCTGCAAACGGTTTCCGTGGTGAGAGACGGCAAGTCCGCGCTGGAAACGGCCAACAGCGAATGGGGGCTCGCGCTGTCGCCGGACGAGATCGACTATCTCTTCGAGTACTTCGCTCGTATCCAGCGCGATCCCACGGATGTCGAGTTGATGATGTTCGCGCAGGCCAATTCCGAGCATTGCCGCCACAAGATTTTCAATGCGAGCTGGACCGTGGATGGCGCCGCGCAGGACAAGAGCCTCTTCGCCATGATTCGCAACACGCATCAGCGATCGCCCGCAGGCACGGTGGTCGCCTACTCCGATAACTCGTCGGTGATCGAAGGCGCCGTCATTGACCGCTTCTATCCGCGAAACGGGAAAACCTTCGAATATTCGCAGGAGTCCACGCACATTCTGATGAAGGTGGAGACGCACAACCACCCCACCGCCATCGCGCCTTGGCCGGGTGCGGCCACCGGCGCCGGTGGCGAGATTCGAGATGAGGGTGCGACCGGCATCGGCGCCAAGCCCAAGGCAGGGTTGACCGGCTTCTCGGTGTCGAACCTCAACATCCCCGGCCATCGTCGGCCCTGGGAAGGCGACTACGGCAAGCCTTCGCGCATCGCGTCGGCGTTGTCCATCATGATCGAAGGTCCCATCGGCGGTGCGGCCTTCAACAATGAATTCGGACGCCCGAATCTCTGTGGGTACTTCCGCACCTATGAGCAGGCGGTGGAGGGCGTCATGCGCGGCTATCACAAGCCGATCATGATCGCGGGTGGCCTAGGCAACATTTCGGCCAAGCACACGCGAAAGAGCCCGCTTAAGCCGGGCTCGCTCATGATCCAGCTGGGCGGTCCCGGCATGCGCATCGGCCTGGGTGGTGGCGCGGCTTCATCCATGACCTCCGGCCAGAACACCGAGGCGCTGGATTTTGACTCGGTGCAGCGCGCCAATGCGGAAATCGAACGGCGCTGTCAGGAAGTCATCGACGCCTGTTGGGCGCTGGGCGATGAGAATCCCATTCTCTCCATTCACGACGTGGGCGCGGGCGGTCTGTCCAATGCATTGCCCGAGCTCGCCCACGGCGGCGGTGCGGGTGCGCGTTTCCAATTGCGCCAGGTGCCGTCCGAAGAGCCGGGCATGTCGCCCAAGGAAATCTGGTGCAACGAAGCGCAGGAGCGCTACGTGCTCGCCATCGCAGCCGAATCGTTGCCGATGTTCAAGGCCTTCTGCGAACGCGAGCGTTGTCCTTTCGCCGTGTTGGGTGAGGCGACAGCGGATGAGCGCCTCATCGTCGAGGACATGTTGTTTGGCAACCATGCCGTGGACATGGAGCTGCCCGTGCTGTTAGGCAAGCCGCCGCGCATGCATCGCGATGTGAAGTCGCGCGTGCTGGCATTGGCGCCGCTCGACCTTGCGAATATTCGCATCGAGGAAGCGGCGTATCGCGTGCTCAGGCTGCCGACGGTCGCGGACAAATCCTTCCTCATCAATATCGGCGACCGCAGCGTGGGCGCTTTCACCGCGCGCGACCAGATGGTGGGGCCCTGGCAGGCGCCGGTGGCCGACTGCGCCGTGACCCTGATGGGCTACCAGACGTTCAAGGGCGAGGCGATGGCGATGGGTGAGCGCACGCCACTCGCGGTCATCAATGCACCGGCCTCAGGCCGCATGGCGGTGGGCGAGGCCATCACCAACATTGCCGCCGCCGACATCGAGAAAATCGGCGACATCAAACTCTCCGCCAACTGGATGGCGCCCGCGGGCTATCGTGGCGAGGACGCCAACCTCTTCGCCACGGTGAAGGCCGTCGGCATGGAGCTGTGTCCCGCACTGGGCATCAGCATTCCGGTGGGCAAGGATTCGCTCTCCATGCGCACAGGGTGGAAGGAAGACGGCAAGGACAAGGAAGTGGTCGCGCCGGTGTCACTGATCGTTTCCGCCTTCGCACCCGTGCAGGATGCCCGCATCACGCTGACGCCCGAACTATCCCGCGAGGCCGATACCGAGCTGGTGCTGATTGATCTCGGCGGCGGAAAGAACCGGCTGGGCGGTTCCGCGCTGGCGCAGGTGTACGCGCAGGTGGGAGACGCCGCCCCGGATGTCGATGACCCCGCCCGCCTGAAGGAATTCTTCGTCGCGGTGCGCAAACTGGCCCGCGACGGCAAAGTGCTGGCCTATCACGACCGCTCCGATGGGGGTCTCTTCGCGACCATCGCGGAGATGAGCTTCGCAGCGCACGTGGGCGTGACCGTGAATCTCGATGTGCTCACCTACAACGAGCGCGAGGCGGATGTCGACGAGTACGACACCACGTCGCCCAAGCTGGGTGCCGAGGAGGCTGTGCTGGCGGCGCTGTTCAATGAAGAGCTGGGTGCCGTGTTGCAGATTCGCAAGGCGGAACGGTCTTTGGTGATGCAGGTCTTGCGCGAAGCGGGCCTTGGCGAATATTCGCATGTCATCGGTCACCCCAACAGCGATGATGCGCTGCGTGTCGTTCGCGCGGGGAAGCCGGTGTTTGCCGCGTCACGAATCGATTTGCAACGCGCGTGGTCGGAAACCAGTTACCTCATCCAGCGCCTGCGCGACAACCCCGACTGCGCGCAACAGGAGTACGACCGCATCCTGGATGCCAAGGACCCCGGACTCCACGCGCATCTCACGTTCAATCCCGCTGACGATGTGGCCGCACCCTTCATCGCGAAAGGCGAGAAGCCGAAGATCGCGATATTGCGCGAGCAGGGCGTCAACGGGCAACTGGAAATGGCCGCCGCCTTCACTTGGGCCGGCTTCGAGGCGCATGATGTTCACATGAGCGACATCCTGACCGGCCGGGTCTCGCTGAACGATTTCAAGGGCTTTGCGGCGTGCGGCGGTTTCAGCTACGGCGACGTGCTGGGCGCCGGCGAAGGCTGGGCCAAGTCCATCCTGTTCTCCTCACGCGGTCGTGACGAATTCGAGGCCTTCTTCAAGCGCGCCGATTCCTTCGCGCTGGGCGTGTGCAATGGCTGCCAGATGATTTCCAACCTGCACGACATCATTCCGGGTGCGGAGAACTGGCCTCATTTCGAGCGCAACGCGTCCGAACAGTACGAAGCCCGAACCGTGCTGCTCGAAATCCAGAAGTCCCCGTCCATCTTCTTCGAGGGCATGGCGGGCAGCCGCATTCCCGTGGTGACCGCACACGGCGAAGGCCGCGCGGTATTCGGATCAAAGACGCGGCAAGATGCCGCCCGCTGGCTGACGGCGCTCCGCTTCGTCGACCACTACGGCAAGCCGACCGAACGCTTCCCGTTCAATTCCAACGGTTCGCCGGAAGGCATCGCCAGCGTGACCACGCCGGACGGCCGCTTCACGGCCATGATGCCGCACCCGGAACGTGTATTCCGCACGGTGAACCTGTCGTGGCACCCGAAGGATTGGCCGGTCGAGAGCCCGTGGATGCGCATGTTCCGCAATGCGCGGAAGTGGCTCGGCTGACGTGAGTGAGCAGCTCAATCCCTACTCGCCCACTGATGCGCCGTTGCTCGTTCAGCAGCAGTCTTTCGACGTAACTTTGGTTCTCGCCAGCCGGTGGCGCAGGTTCTGGACTTACGTCATCGACTGGGTGCTCTCGATGGTTGCGCTGAGCCTGCTCGCGCTGACCGGCTACGAGATTTTCCTTGTGGGTTCGGGCAAATCCATCCTTTCTGAATTTTTGCGATCCTCGATGTCCGGTTTGGTGGTCCTGCTCATCTACTACGTGCCGCAAGAGCTCATGTTCGGCTGGACAGTCGGCAAGCTCATCTTGAGAACCCGCGTTGTCGGTGTGGATAGCGATCCTGCGGATTTTCTCCAGATCCTCGGACGAACTCTGGCGAGGATGATTCCCTTCGAAGCACTCTCGTTCTTCGGGAGCAAGCCCTTCGGATGGCACGATTCGCTGTCAAATACGCGCGTCGTGTGTCTGAGAAAGTTGGAAAGGCTGAGAGCGGGAGAAGTCGAGTCTCTGATCGCTGAACGCGATGAATGGTTTCAAGGCGGCTTGGAGTCAGCGCCCGCACGCCCGCCGGACTGGAATTCCTGGTCTGATGCAAAGAAGGCGGTTTGGGAGATGGAGCAACAATCCACCCAGCGTGCCAACGCGGAACGGCGCGACTGACGCCGATCAATTCTCGAACCGCGCCCCAAACGCTTCGCTGTAGGCCTTCTCGCCAAACTCGAAACTGGATTGCGGGGGGTCGCCGAGATAGACCGCCTCCACCGTGACCTTCACGTAGCGATCCAGCGCTTTCCAAATGGCGTAGGAGATGTTGCGGGCGATGTCCTCGGGCTTTTCGCCCAGTCGCATGTGACCTTCCCCTGACAAGATGAGCACGCCGGCTTCCTTGTTTTTCGCGCGTTCCACATCCTCGGGCTTGGCCCAGTGCGTGGTGAACGCTTCGATGACCGGCCCCATCTCGCGCGGCAAGAGCGGCGACACGGCGATCTGCACACGGTACAGATTGCCGGACTTCACGAGGAGCGACTTGTCAGGTTCCATGCGGTGAACGCTACGCCACAATTCCGCCTGTCGCAACGCTTGGCGAACCCTTGCAAGTGGAGTATGGTTCAGAGTTCCAAGGCCGCCTGCGAATATTCGCAAGCGGCCTTTTTCGCTCCTGCGGCGAAACTCGCTAGCGAATCGTTTCGATGCCCCATTGCGTGTCGCGCGGACTGCCGAACGACGGCGCGTGGATGATCTCGATGCGCGCCAACCCATCCAGGCGGCGCGGGAGACCGACGCGCAATGTGCCGGCGTCGGTGACCCACTCCGCGATGCGAACCAGAGCGCCGGACGCGATGTCGTTCGCATATTGCGCGCTGAAGGCGCCCTGCTCGAACGTGGTGGCGGGGCGCCCGAGTGCCTCGATCAGGTTGCGCAGCACACGGTCGTAAAGCCGCGCCGCATCGTCGGCGCCGCCAAGCGTGTCCAGGCTGATCAAGAGCCCGGTGCGTTCAACGCGACCAGCGGATTCCACGACCACCACGCGTTGGCGCGCCTCGATGTCCGAGAGCAGCCGCGTTTCGAACACGGTCGCAGGGCCTTGCGCCACGCCGCCGGTGAGTCCCGCAGCCGCGAGACGTGTCTGTGTTGCCCTGAAATCCGCGCCGGGCGCCACGTCGGCGAGCAACGAGGCGTTGCGCGAAAGCGGCGTCGCCGGTGACGAAACGAGATTGGCGACCGGACGCGCGCCGCTCCTCGCCGGCCGGTCGAATTGCACGATCCAGACGAGCCCCGCCTTGATCGCTTCGGTCTTCTCGCCGGGTTTTGGCTTCCGGTCAAACAGGGCGAGATCGAATCCGAACTCATGTCGGCCGGTGCGGAACCGGTAATCGAGACCGAGATTGATCGTTGCCACATCCGGTGACGTGGAAAGTGATGGACTCTGCGCGAGCCGCCCTGCGGAGAGGGCGAATCGATGCGGACCTCCCGCGAGGTTGAGAGCGAGATTCGCGGTCACGTCGTTGCTGTTGGCGGTGCCGCCCGTCACCTTGCGCCAAGTGAGACCGGGGCCGATGCTGCCGTTCCAGCTACCCCATTGCAACGGCTTCAGCGCGCTCACGTTGATCTGGCGCGTCCGCGGTTGGTTGGCCGTCACCACGTTGTCATCCAGTGTTTGATACAGCAGCGAGGTTTGCAACACCCATTGCCGCATCGGCTTCACCAGCAGCGCGTTGAAGGTGAGCGCGTCCTGATCGGTGCTGCCATCGCGCCGCTTCAACGACTGACTGAAGAGATCGACGTGTACGGTGGCGCCCAACGCGGGCCACGGCCCGGAGAGGCTCGCGCCAATCACGTCGGTGTCCTGCGGGTTGGCACTCTCGGCCTGATCGCGGAAGCGCTGCGCGCGGGCGCGCCAGGAAAGTGAGTTCGAAACCAGTCCCGCCACATGCGCTTCCGCCGAGCGGCGGTCGGGTGTCACGGCTGCGCCGAAGGGCTGGTAGCCCGCGCCGTAGCGCTCGCCGCGCAGCCGCCAATTCAGGTTCGACTGCGCATAGCTGCCGGCCAATTGCGCGAAGAGGCCGCTGTCTTTCTGACCCATCGCGGTCTCGGTGTCGCCGCGCAACGTGGCGAGTTCGGCCTCGGCGCGCAGCCGGAGCGGTCCCCACTGCAACGGCAGATCGGCGGCGAGGCTGGCGATGGTCTGGTCGCGCGCGGCCGCGATGGCGTTCGCGCCGCGTTCGCTGCGCAGCACGTTGACCGTGAGCCGCTTGTCCCGCCACTCGTTCAGCCAGGACACGCCCAGGCTGTTGTCGTCGTTCCATTGCAAATGCCGCCAGCTAGGCTGCGCCGCGCCGCCAAAGAGCAGGACCGAGCTGCGGTAGGTGTCGCCCGCCGGCACGGGCTGCAACTCGACGGCCACGCCCTTCAGCGAGCGCTGCTGGGTGCGAAAGCTGGTGAAGGCGAAGAAGTCGCCTGCTTCGATCCGATAGGGAATCGCGGCTTCGCCATTTTCGCGTGCGATAACGATGCGCTCCGGCACCACCCCACGGTCCGGCGAACGGTAGGGCGAGTCGTTGACCACCCCGGCAAAGGTCGCGCGCCAGCGGTCGTATGCGCGCGGTTGCCAGCCGAGGTTCACCAGCCACTCGTCGAAGCCGGCGCTCGTGGAAATCGGGTAGGGCGACGCGCCCGTGAAGCCGCGCGTGTCGTAGCGCTCGACGCGCAAGGTGTTGGTGGCGTTGATCGACACGTCCTGCGCCGTGGCGGCGCCTGAAACGGCGCAGAACACACACAGCGAATATTCGCAACGGATGCGCGTCATGTCACGGCCCCGGTGGATGGTTCAGCGTGATGACGAAATCCTGCGTCCCCGGCCTCACCTGATACCCCGACGCGGGGTCGCTGAACTCGACCTGGCTCGCCACGGTGACGTTGAGTTTCGAGGTGAACATGCCGCCGATGCGATGCTGCTCCAGCACCTGCCAGCCCTGGATGCTCACCACGCGCAGCTTCGCGTCGCGCGGCACCTTGGTTTCGAGCGCGTCGATGAGACGCTGCCGGTCGCTGAAACCGGTGCTGAGTATGCCGTCCAGTTTTCTCTCGCCCCACGCCTGGGTGACTTTGGCGATGGCCGCCTCGACGCGCGCCCGCGAGACCGGCAGGGGTGGATTCACCGGGATCGCGCCATCGGGCAATGTCGCCTTGGCCTGCGGCCGCGCGATGGGGTTGAAACCTCGCGACTCCTGAGCCGATGACGGCGCCGCATGCAGCGCTGCGATGGCGAGGACAAACGGGCGAATATTCGCAATGACTCTCATGGCATCACCGCGAGCATGTGAACGAGCAACTGCCGCCGCCGCTGCTCGTGATGTTGGCCGAAAAGCTGGTGTTGCTGGACCGGGTGATGACGGCGGTGTGATTGGATTGCGAGAAGTAGGTGAGCGTGCTGCTCTGCGAGTTGAGCGAGCTGCCGCAGCCCTGGAACGTCGCCGCCCCGCCCGCGTGGAAGCTGGACACGGTCACGATGTCGCCATTGACGGTCACCGTGGGTGACGAGGCGTTGGGTGAGCATGAGCCGAAGCAGCTATAGGGCGCGCCCGTGTTGCCCTGCCACGCATTGCCTTGCGCGCCGCACGGACCGGTCGCGACGTCGTTGTCGTTGATGGTCACGGTGGCGGTGGCGGGTGTTCCCAGGGTCGCGCCGCCGGTGGGATTGTTGAGATTGACGAAGAAGGTCTCGGGGCCTTCGACCGTGGTGTCGTCAAGGATCGGGATCAGCACGGTCTTGGGTGCCGTGTCGCCGTTTTCCCAGATGAAGGTGATTGTCACCGGCGTGTAGTCCTGCCCACCCACGGCGCTGGAGGGACCGGTGTTCAAGGTCACGCCCACCTGGCCCGCCGAACCGCCGGTGCGGGTGGCAGTGATGGTGATCGGGCCCTGGCCTTCGGTGGTGGTGTAGCTGGATGCCGACAGCTGCAGCGTGCCTGCGGGCTGCGGCGGCGTCACGGCGTCGTTGTCGGCGATGGTGACCGTGGCGACGGACGGGCTGCCGATGGTGGCACCACCGGTCACGTTGAGCAGATTCACGCTGAAGGCCTCCGGGCCTTCGACCGCGGTATCGTCGATGAGCGGCACGGTGATGAACTTGGGCGAGGCATCGCCGTCGTTCCAGATGAGCGGGCCGGAGCGGAAGGCGAAGTCGCTGCCGCTCGTGGCGCTGCCACTTTGCGTCACGTAGTCCACCGACACGCGGCCGGTCGCGCCGCCTTGACGGGTGACCGTGATGAGCACGGCGCCGCCTTCGCCACCGCCATAGTTGGCGGACGAGAATTGCAGCGTGCCGGGGGTATTACCTGGCGGTCGCACGCCACCTCCGCCACCGGGTCCGCCGGTGGGATCGGTGGGATTCCAGGGGTTGCCGCCGACCACGCCGATGACCTTGTCCACCGAGACATCGGCAACGCAGCGGCGGTTGCAGGCATTGAGCGCGGCAATCGCGCGCAGGCAGTCCGCCCGCAGCTGGTTGAATGCCTCAGCGTTGCGTTGCGCGATGACGGCCCAAACCGGTTCCCATTGGGCGACCTCATCAGCCGTCGCGGCAGCTACCTTGCTAATATCGCGTGGCTTAAACGATGGTAGCGCGTCAGGGCCAGGGAAAGGCTTGCCGTCAATGAGGTCCCGGTAAACCTGCGTCGTCTGCACAGCCTCGAAGAATTCCTTGCGCTCCGACGCCGCCTCAACGCAGACGTTGTAGGCTTCCGTCTCAGCGCGCTGGCACATCGTGCATGCAGCGGCTGGCGGCTCCGGCAGGAAGCCGAACTCATCAAGGGTTGGCAAGGGTGGCCAGACGCGCGGTGGCCGCTGTCCGCCTCCGCCCCCCGGCGGCTGCACGGCGATCTTTGGCCCTTCAGCCGTGGCGCACGTCTTGTTGCATTCCGCCAGCGCCGTCTCGGCGGACTGCTGCTCGGATTCACGCGTGCGCAGCTCTGTCTCCAGATCGCGGAGCGAACGCTTCAGCTCGCCAAAGCGTTCGGAGTCCTGCGGCGTCAGCTTCTTCGTGCCATCAACGAACTCGCCGGTCAGCGCGTGCATTTGGCTCCGCACGCGCTCGATGCGGGCGTCGGTCTGGCGCGTGTTCGCGCGCGCCTGGTCGACCTGACTGGCGCGAAGCTGGCAGGCCTCGCAGTTGGCGCGCGCGGGCGGGTCTTCGGCGCGCGGGGGCGTCACCCCGCCACCCGGACCCTTGCGTCCGCCGGGCTTCGGTTTGGCCGGCCGCTTGATGCGCGCGTCGGTCGGCGACACCGGGAAGATGTTGTCGCCGATCACGATGGCGGGCGGGTCGAACGGCACGCCTTTCTGTTTGCACAGTTCCAGGCAACGCTCAAGCGCCGCCTGCGCCGCGCGCATGCGATCCCGCGCCCGCGCGGCCGCGACGCGCGCCTCCGCCGCCCGCGCTTTGGCCTCGGCTTGCCGGGTAGCCGTATCCGCTTCGCGCTGGCGCAGTGAGTCGAGTTCCTGTCTCATGCGCTTGAATCCGGCCACATCGCGCGTGTACTCGCCGGTCTTGGCGCCGTCCGGGCCATAGGTGGTGACGGTCACGGTGCCGTCCCCATTGTTGACGGCGGTGACGCGCATACCGGTTTCAGGGTCGAAGCTCGATCCGCCAGCGCCGCGTTGGGCGGCGAGTTGCTGCTCAAGACTGCGCACTTCGCTGCGAATATTCGCAAGGGTGTCGTCGAGCTGATCGGCCTCGGTTTCGGCGGCGGCTTCCGCTTTTTCCGCCGCGGTGAAGGCCGCGCTCGCGGCGTTGATTTCGTTGACGTGCTGCACGCATTCAGGGCACGCCTGCGCCATCGGGACGGGCGGCGCGGGCGTCGGCGGCGACACGGGCGGGCGTGGGGTGGTGGGCGGTGTGCTCGTGGGGGGCGGGCCAGGCGGAGGCGAGGTCACCGGCGGTCGGGTCGCGCCGCCGCCCGGCACCACGCCGATGGGCTTGGTCGGTGGCGGACCGTCGGTCTGGTCGCGCGGGTCGGTGCGTGGCGGGTCGCCCCAGGTGGTGTGCCGGCCGGTGCAGCAGATCGCATTGAGCCGCGTGCGCATGCGCGGAAAATCCGCCTGCCACGAGGGTTGTTGCGCGGCATTGGGCACAAAGCGGATCGGCACCGAGGCGAACAGGCTGCCGTTCTTCAATTGCATGTGCAGGGGGCCGTTCCGCGAACACTTGCAGTTCTGGATTTGCACATGCACCTGGATCGAGCCGGCATTGCCCTGGGTCTTCATGGCCCGCACCGGGTTCGACGCCTTGCGCCAGTTGATGGTGAGCACGACTTCGCAGCCATCGCCCAGCGTCCAGTTGGTGGTGTCGGTCTCGGTGGGGCCGACGGCGTTGCGCCAGTCGTTCACCAGGCCCTTGGCCTGATCCACGATTTCGTCCGTGGCGCGTCCGATGAGCACTTTGCGCGACTCTTCGATCACCACCCGCGGGCTGTCACCCAGCTTGTCCACGCCCTTGCCGATGGCTTCGCCCAGGAGACACATGAGGAAACCGGCGTCATCGTTCACATCGGCCATGTATTCATAGCCGCACTTGGCAAGGCTGTAGGTGGTCGCGATGGCGCCAAGCCCGGTGGCGTCGAGATACGCCTTGCAACTATGTTCCAGGGCCTTGATGAGCACGGCGCCCGCCGCCTCGCCCGCGCTTTGCACGCCGCGCAGCTTCAACGCGGCGTTGGTGATGTTGATGACTTCCGCGCGGCAATCCTGGCCGGTGCGCTGGTCGGTGGCGAAGTCGGTGAGAAGCTTGCCGTGCATTTCACCCAGCATGAGCAAGAGCTCCGGCGACATTTGCGCCCGCGCCGCTGGCGCCGCGAAGACGAGCAGTGGGAGGGCGAGAGCGGTGAGCCAGCGGAACAGACAAGAAGCGCGAGAAGTGGCAAGCGACATGGACACTCCTTCCAAGCGTCGCCGCCACAGTACCGGCACCCCCCCGGCGACACACCCCCTGATCAGGGGGTTTCGTCGTGTCTTATCGGCGTACACTCATGCGAATTCCATTGCGACTAGGTGAAGTGCCGAGGATTTCACTTGGTCGCCAGGGGCGGTCCCGAGGGGATTCGGAAATCGCCCAGGCGATTTCCGAACAATATTCGCAACCGTTCGCACCATGAAACAAGCCCCCGCCATCGCCAGCATCCGCTCGCTTACCAGCCTCGCGCTGCCGGGCGAGCAGCTCATTCCGGCGCTGTTGGAGGCGTTGCATCGCGTGATCCCGTCCTCCCGCAATCTGTTCGACTGGACCGATGCCGACGGCAACCTCATCCGCTACTACTTCGAAGGCCCCATCGACGCGGAAGTGGCGCGTCACTACTTCGAGGAGTTCCACAACAAGCGCGAGTCGGAGGCGATGCCGGCGTTCCGTCAGGCGGTGACCGGGCGCGCCGTCATTCGCAGCGCCGCCGAACTGGACAACGCGGCCTTCTTTCGGTCCGCGCTGTACAACGAAATCTGGCGCCCGCAGCGGCTGCACACGCGCATCGAAGCCATCGTGAAGAGCTCACGCGGCGATCCGTTGGGGTCGCTGGTGCTGTATCGCGAACCGGGCGATCCGCCGTTCACGCGCGACGAAGAGGCGTTGCTGGCTTCGCTCGTGCCCTACATCGCGCGCGGACTCGAAGGCGGCTCCCGGCTGCCCCAGGCGTTCGTGGCCCGGCGTGAACGGCGCGCGATCCTCAGCCTCTCGGTCGAAGGCGAATTGCTGCATGTGTCGCGCGACGCGCACAAACTGCTCTTGCTGGCGCACGGCGGCATCACGCCTGAATCGGCCAGCCGCGATCCCGAATATTCGCAGTTCCCCACGCTGGGCGTGCTGGTCGATCAGATCCGCCGCAACGACGGCGCGTCCAGCCGTCAGGTGGCATTCACCATTGACAACGCCTGGGGGCGTTTCGTGTTCGAGGCCGAGCCGCTCCTGGCCGCGTCCGCCCGAGACGGCGCCATCCACGTCAGCATCGAGCACCTCGAACCCGCGCCCATCGCCTGGCAGCGGGCGCTGGACGGCAGCGGCCTCACCATCGCGCAGAAGGAGGTTTGCACTTTGCTGAAGGCCGGCTACAGCCAACCGGAGATCGCGGCCGCGCTGTCGGTGGCGCCGTCAACGGTGGCGGATCATGTGAAGAAAATCTACGCGCGGCTGGACGTGCATTCAGTGCGCGAATTGTGTGAACGGCTGGCGGGGTAGCGTGTTGCCGGTGCTGCGAATATTCGCAGTGGGTATCGCATCAATGAAAAAGGGCAGCCGTTTGGCTGCCCTCAGACACTGGACCCCGGATCAGGTCCGGGGTGATTGATTTTCTAACCCACTTGCGCGGGAAGAAAATCAATCACTTGTCCTCGACCTTCGCCTTGCCGCGCAGATCGGCGACCAGCTTCTGGATCTGCTCCTGCTGCGCGCGCTGCGCGAACTGGGGCTTCACTTCGTCGAACGCGGGAATCTTGGTCGGACGGGTGTCCTCAAGACGGATGATGTGCCAGCCGAACTGGGTCTGCACCGGCTTGTCCGTGGTCTGGCCTTTGGACAGCGCTTTCACCGAGTCGGCGAACGGCTTCACGTAGCGGGCAGCGGGACCCCAGTCGAGATCGCCGCCGTTGTCCTTGGAGCCCGGGTCCTTCGACTTGTCCTTGGCCAGCGCGTTGAAGTCGCCGCCCTTCCTGAGCGACTCGATGATCGTCTTGGCTTCGTCTTCCTTCTCGACGAGGATGTGGCGAACCTTGTACTCGGTGTCACCCATCTGCGCCTTGAGCGAGTCGTACTGGGCCTTGAGATCGGCGTCGGAAACCGGGTTGGCCTTGACGTAGTCTTCGAAGAATTTCTGGATCAGGATGCCCTGGCGCGCCAGGTCCATCTCGGCGACGACATCGGCGTTCTTGTCCAGGCCGCGCTTCTTGGCCGCCTGGAACAGGACTTCGCGATTGACCAGCTCTTCCTTGATCATGCCCGTCACTTCGGGGCCGGAGCGGCCGCCCGCAGCGGCCTGCTTCGTGAGCGCGTCAAAATAGGACTGGGGAATCATCACGCCGTTGACCGCCACTTTCGGGGCGCCGGTGGCGGCGGGCGCGGCGGCGGCTTTGGGCGCCTTCTTGGGCGCGTCCTGCGCCAGCGCGGGGCCGGCGAGCAGGAGCGGGACCAGGAGAGATGGGGCGATGAGGCTCAACATTTTTTGCGGTGCATGTTGCATGGCGTTTCCTTCTTTTGTGGTGTTGCTGATATCGAATCAAAACTGATCCGGGGTCATCGCCTCGATCTGCAAGGCGTGGATTTTTTGCTGCATGAGATCGGCAAGCGCCGTGTACACCATGCGGTGCCGCGCCACGAGGGTCTTGCCCTGGAATGCGTCGGACACGATGGTGAGGTGAAAGTGCCCGCCGCCCGATTCCCTCGCGCCCGCATGGCCCGCATGGGCCGCGCTGTCGTCCACCAGATGCAAGGCGGTGGGATGCAGCGCTTCGAGGCGGCGTTTGATGAGATCGGCGGTGGGAGTCACGTCAAAACACCCGCTTGAAGGGTTTCACCGTCACGCGGGCGAACACGCCGGCCGCGCAGTACGGGTCTTCGGCGGCCCAGGCGGCCGCGGCATCCTGCGACGCGAATTCCGCGACGATCAGTGATCCGGTGAAGCCGGCGGGGCCGGGGTCCTCGGCGTCGATGGCGGGGTGCGGACCGGAGAGAATCAGCCGGCCCTCCGCCTGCAAGGCCTTCAGCCGTTCGAGATGCGCGGGGCGGGCCTCCAGCCGTCGCGGCAGGGCGCCGGGCAGTTCCTCGCAAATGATGGCGTAGAGCATGTCAGCGTCGCCCAGCCGCCTGAAGACACTGACCAGCCCCCTCAGGGGGGCGCGCACGAAGCAAGCGTGGGGGACGTTGCATGTCAGTCCTTCGTTTCCGCCGTGCTGGCTGTGGATGCATCGTCCTGGGGCAGATACGGATACAGCCAATAGACCTGGGTGATCATGAACACGAACATGAGCCCCATGTCACCGAAGGTCGAGTACCAGACCCACGCCTCGGTCGACTGGAAGTAGACGAAGTAAAGGTTCAGAAGCCCCATGAACAGGAAGAACGCGATCCAGACCACCGAGAGCTTCCGCCAGACCGCGTCCGGCGCCTTGATGGTGTTGTTGAAAACCAACGCCACCGGATTCTTGCCCAGGCCGAATTGGGTCACGGCGATGGCAATCGCCATGGCGCCCATGACCACCGTTGGCTTCAGCTTCAGGAACGTCTCGTCTTGCAGCAACAGCGTCGCGCCGCCGGCGATCACCACGATCACGAAGCCGATCCAAACCATGGGTTCGACGGGTTTGCGCGCGAGCTTGAGATAGGAAATCTGCAACACGGCGGCGGCGATGGCCACACCGGTCGCGACCCAGATGTCGAAAAGCTTGTAGGCCGCGAAAAACAGCAGCACCGGCAACAGGTCGAAAATCAGCTTCATCAAGGACTTGAGCGCGCGGCTCGGACGTGGAAAAACCGGGGATTATCCGCCATTACGCCCGCCCGCGCAAAACCACGGAGGACGGGTCGATCCGGGATCAGTGGCGCCCGACCGAGGCCTCGTGTTGCGCCTGGATGAGCGCGGTCATCTCGTCGGGCAGCCGGCTTTGGCGAGCCAGGTGCAGCGCCTCCGCGTAGAACCCTTCCCGCTCATGCGGCAGCCCGGCGTTGAGCGCGCTGAAGGCATGGCCGGCGAGGAGGCCGTCGCCGCTGCGGATGCCGGTGATGGCGAAGTTGAGATGCAGCACGCGCCACGGGCGGTCCGGGTTGGATTGCTCCAGGTCGGCGGCCAGCAGAGGCTTCAGGTGCTCGATGGCGCCTTGCATGAGCGCGAACGCGGCGGCAACGTCCTGGCGCGTCGCGGCACGGTTGGCCAGCCGCGCCAGCGCGTTGACCATCGGCTCGGGCACGCGCAGGGCGCAATCGTGGCGCATGGCCCAGAGTGAAATGCCGAGAATCACGGTGTCGAGATCGTTCTGGCAGGCTGCGAGATCCAGCCGGTTCAGCCAGCCTTCGAGCGCGGCGCAGGCGCGCAATGCGTCGGCGCAGGCGATGTCGCCGTCGGCCAGGGGCAGCGGCGCATCCGCGCCGTGTTCCGCATCGCTTTGCGCGATGAAGGTCAGGAATTCCTCCAGCAACGCAGATAGGGCGATGCAATCGTCTGGCGTGGCCGCACCGCCATGCCGCTGACGGTAGGCGGCATGCAGCGCCCCGACCAGTGATTCGAACGCGCGACGCAGGCTCGCATGTTCGTCCGGCGCCGGGTCATGCGCCACAGTCGGGTTGTTCAACTGGGTGAGGAAAATGGGCTTGCGATTCACCGGGCGTGTCCTGATGGGCTTGGAGAGAAGCGGCTGGCACGATCCATGCAGCTTGGAAGGGGCTTTGCGGTGCCGCCGGAGTCTCGGGGGCCGGCAGTTTGCTATGATTTTGAGTTTTCTGCACAAGCTTCTGACTTGATTGAATAATTTCGATCTTCACAATCACTCCAATTGCTCGGACGGCCAACTCGCGCCGCGCGAGCTGGTGGCGCTTGCCGTGCAGGGTCGCTGCGACGCCCTGGCCCTCACGGATCACGACAACACCGACGGCTTGGCCGAGGCGGCGGTTGCCGCTGCGTCGGCAGGCTTGCGGTTTGTGAACGGCGTGGAGATTTCCGTCACCTGGCGGCCGGAATCGCTGCACACCACGCTGCATGTGGTCGGCCTCGACATCGACCCGGCCGCGCCGGCGATGGCCGAGGGTCTCGCCTCGGTGCGATCCGGCCGACACGCCCGCGCGGCATTGATGGCGGAGGACTTGGCCCGGGCCGGCATCACGGGCGCGCTTGAGGGTGCCTACGGTCATGCCGAACACCGCGACATGATCAGCCGCACCCATTTCGCGCGCTTTCTGGTCGAGATTGGCAAGGCGCGCGATGTGGGCAGCGCCTTTCACCACTATCTCGTGCAGGGCAAACCCGGCTATGTCCGCCATGATTGGACCCGTCTCGCCGAGGCGATACGCTGGATTCGCGAGTCCGGCGGCATCCCGGTGCTGGCGCACCCTGGCCGCTATCGGTTGCGGCCCATGCAAATGGACGAATTGCTAGACGAATTCCAGGCGCTGGGCGGCGAGGCCGTCGAAGTCGTGACCGGCAGCCATTCCGCCGAGGACATGCGCCGCTTCGCGGATATCGCCCGCCAACGCGGTCTCCTCGCATCGCGCGGGGCGGATTTTCACGGACCCGGCGAGAGCGAATGGGCGCCGGGCACGCTGCCGTTGTTGCCCGCCGATCTCACGCCGGTCTGGGCGCGCTTTCGCGCTGCCTGAGCGCGCTCGCATGTCCCAGTTCTTCTCCCTGCATCCCACGCATCCGCAGCCGCGACTGATCAACCAGGCGGTCGAGATCATCCGCCGGGGCGGCCTGATCGCCTACCCGACCGACTCCAGCTACGCCATCGGCTGCCACATCGGCGACAAGGCGGCGATGGAGCGCATCCGCATGCTGAGGCGGGTTGATGAGCGCCATCACTTCACGCTGGTGTGCCGCGATCTCTCCGAGATTGGCCAGTTCGCCAAGGTTGACAACAGTCAGTACCGACTCCTGAAGGCGCACACGCCCGGCAGCTACACGTTCATTCTGCGCGCGACCCGCGAATTGCCGCGTAGACTGGCGCATCCGAAGCGCAGCACCATCGGCGTGCGGGTGCCCGAGCATCCTGTGGCGCATGCGCTGCTCGTGGCCTTGAATGAACCGCTCTTGTCCTCCACCTTGATAGAGCCGGGTGAGACGGTGCCGATGAACGATCCCGAGCTCATCCGTGAACGATTCGAGCATCAGCTCGATCTCATCATCGATGCCGGGCCGTGCGGCATCGAGCCCACGACCGTGGTGGACTTGTCCGGCGAGGTGCCGCTGGTGGTGAGGCGCGGGCGCGGCGATCCAGCGCCGTTCGACGTGGAAGCCGAAACAGAAAGCGATTGATGGACTTCAACCAGATTCTCCAGACCCTTTCGGTCTTCGCGATTCCCGCGATTTTCGCGATCACGCTGCATGAGGCCGCGCACGCCTACGCGGCCCGGCACTTCGGCGACAGCACCGCCTACATGCTCGGCCGCATGACCCTGAATCCGGTGAAGCACATCGACCCGATCTGGACGATTCTGGTGCCCATCGTCACCCTGATCATGACGCCCTTCATGTTTGGCGCTGCCAAGCCCGTGCCCGTCAACTTCAACGCGCTGCGCAGCCCGAAACGCGACATGATGTGGGTCGCGGCGGCCGGACCACTGGCGAACCTTGCCATGATGATTGCTTGGGCATTGATCGCGAAACTGTTGCTGACCCTCACGCCATCCGCCCCGTTGGTGTTCTTGCTCAGGGTGGCCGAGGCCGGCATTTTCGTCAATGTGTTGCTGATGGTGTTCAATCTCTTCCCGCTGCTGCCGCTGGATGGCGGACGCATCATCGCCGGGCTCTTGCCCGACCGCCTGTCCTACCAGTGGTCGCGCATCGAGCCCTACGGCATGTTCATCCTGATCGGCCTCATACTGACGGGTCTGTTCCAACGCTGGCTGGGACCACTGGTGAACGGAACCCTAAAGACGCTATACTCCGCGCTCGGGTTCTGAACTGTTCTGATCGGAACCCCTCCCGCGCGGCGGCCATACCAGAATTCTTCCCAAGCCCCGCGAATATTCGCAACGGATTTCTTGGCGGAATTTTTTCACCGGAATCATTGTGTCAGGCGACTGACGCAGGACTTTCATGTATCCAGACCGAGTGCTGTCGGGCATGCGCCCGACAGGACGCCTGCATTTAGGCCATTACCACGGCGCGTTGAAAAACTGGGCGAAGCTGCAGCACGAGCATCCGTGCTTCTTCTTCGTCGCGGACTGGCACGCGCTCACCACCCACTACGAAGACCCATCGGTCATCGAGAACAATGTCTACGAAATGGTCGTTGACTGGATCGCGGCGGGTGTCGATCCGGCGCAGGCCACGCTCTTCATCCAGTCGCGGGTGCCGCAGCACGCCGAGCTGACCTTGTTTCTCTCGCTCATCACGCCGATTTCGTGGCTGGAACGCGTGCCGACCTACAAGGACATGCAGGAAAATCTGGCCGACCGCGACTTGGCGACCCACGGCTTCATGGGCTATCCCGTCATGCAGGCGGCCGACATCCTGATCTATCGCGCCAATCTGGTGCCGGTGGGCGAGGATCAGTCTTCGCACGTCGAGATCACGCGCGAAATCGCGCGCCGCTTCAATCATCTGTTCGGCCGCGAGCCGGGCTTTGAGGAAAAGGCCAAGGCGGCCATCAAGAAGCTCGGCTCCAAGAAGGCCAAGAAGTACGAGGAATACCGCACCGCCTATCAGCAGCAGGGCGATGAAGCCGGGCTGGAGGCGGCGCGCGAGCTGTTGAACGACACCCAGAATCTGGCCATGGGCGACCGTGAGAGATTGTTCGGCTATCTGGAAGGCAGCGGCAAGATGATTCTGCCCGAGCCGCAGGCGCTGTTGACCGAAACGCCCAAGCTGGTGGGTCTCGACGGCCGCAAGATGTCGAAGAGTTACAACAACACCATCGCCTTGCGCGACGACGCCGAAACGGTCAGCAAGAAAATACGCACCATGCCGACCGATCCGCAGCGAGTGCGCCGCACCGATCCCGGCGACCCGGAGAAGTGTCCGGTCTGGCCAATGCATCTGGTGTACTCCGATCAGGACACGCGTGACTGGGTGGTCTCCGGCTGCAAGAGTGCCGGCATTGGCTGCCTGGAATGCAAGCAGCCGGTCATCGATGCCGTGAACGCGGAATTGAAGCCGATCCAGGAGCGGGCCGCGCCGTTCGAGGAAGATCCGACGCTGGTGCGGAACATCCTGGCCGACGGGTGCGAGAAAGCCCAGGCCATTGCCGAGGAAACCATGCGCGACGTTCGCGACGCGATGGGCCTCGCCTATAGCTGACCGGATGCTTCGCTCATGAACGCCGCCACCGCCCACGACACCCAGATCACGGCCGAGAACGCGACGCCGATGCTGGATCTCGACTTGCCCATCGCGCGCATCAAGGGCGAGCCGGTCACGGAATTGCCGAACGATCTCTACATCCCGCCCGAAGCGCTGTCGGTCATCCTGGAGCAGTTTGAAGGGCCGCTGGATCTGCTGCTGTATCTGATCCGCCGCCACTCGCTCGATGTGCTGGACATCCCGATGGCGGAGTTGACCCGCCAGTACATGGTCTACATCGAGGCCATGCGCGCCACCCAGCTCGAGTTGGCGGCCGACTATCTGCTGATGGCGGCGCTGCTTATCGAAATCAAGTCGCGCATGCTGCTGCCACGTCCGCCCAAGCAGGGCGATGATGAGCCGGAAGACCCGCGCGCCGAGCTGGTGCGCCGTCTGCTGGAGTACGAACAGATGAAGGCCGCCGCGCAGGCGCTGGACCAGTTGCCGCAGGCCGGGCGCGACTACTCGCTGGTGGATGTGCTCATTGACCGTGACTCGGCGCTTCGCCATCCCGATGTGCGCGTGGCCGATCTGGCGCAGGCGTGGCGCATCCTGCTCGCCCGTGCCAAGGCGACGAAGCATCACACCATTTCGCGCGAGCAGCTTTCGGTGCGCGCACACATGAGCCGCATCCTGCGCACCTTGCAGAGCGGAAACTTCGTCGAATTCAGCGAGCTGTTCAGTCCGGAGGAAGGGGTCGCGGTCATGGTGGTCAGTTTTTTGGCGCTGCTGGAGTTGGCGCGCGAATCGCTGGTTGAGCTCAAGCAGACCGCGGCGTTTGAACCGATTTACGTGAAGATGGCCATCGCGGAAGCGCCGGTCATCGAATTGAAGCCCGAGTAGGAAGATGGAAGAACATCAGCACGAAGAACAGCAGTCGGCGGCGCCAAACGCCAATCCGCTCATTCCGGGTGCGGCAGCGCCGGTCGAAGATGCGCTGGTCGAGTCTGGCACGGACGACACGCCGGCCGAGGAAAGCGTTGCCTCTCCCGCTGACGACAATGCCGTCGCGACCGATCTCGTCGAGACCAAGCGCATTTTGGAAGCGGCCTTGCTGTCCGCCAGCGAGCCCTTGCAGACCGGTGATTTGCGCAAGTTATTCGACACGAAGATGAGTCACGATGCCTTGCGCATCCTGCTCGAGGAAATCCGCGAAGAGTGGGCCGGCCGTAGCGTCGAGCTCACCATGGTGGCCAACGGTTGGCGCTTCCGCGTGCGGCCGGAATATCAGCGCCACCTGGATCGCTTGAATCCCGAGAAGCCCCCGCGATACTCGCGCGCGGTGCTGGAGACGCTCGCCATCATCGCCTACCGTCAGCCAGCCACGCGCGGTGACATCGAGGACATTCGCGGTGTCGCAGTGTCGCCGGGCATCCTGAAAGCGCTTGAGGAACGTGGCTGGATCGATGTGGTGGGCCACAAGGACGTGCCGGGTCGCCCGGCGCTTTTCGCGACGACCAAGAAGTTTCTGGATGACTTGAACCTGCGCTCGCTGGATGAATTGCCGCCGCTCGCCGAGCTTCAAGCCGCGCTCGACATGACGGCCGGCGCGTCCGCCGTTGAAGCCGTCGCCTCGCAAGCGGCGCTGCCTGACATCGAAGGCGATGCGAAGGCCGAGTCGGACGATGCGGCGCTCGACGCCGCACCGCATGACGCGACGAGCGACGTGCAGCGGGATGCGCTGCGCACCGAACCCGCTGACTCCGCCGCGACGGACACCGTGGAGTCGCCGCGATGAACGGCAACGTGGCGCCGAAAAAGCCGCGCGGCCAAAACCGCCATCGGAAGAACCGCTCGGGCAAGAAGACGCCGTTTCGCACGCCGAGCCAACACCAGTCCGCCGACAACTTCGGCAACAACTCGGCATCGCCGTCGCTCATCGCCGACATGATGCGTCAGGGCGAGGAGGCGAAGTCCGGCCAGTTCGCCGAGGCGCTCGGCAGTCGCGCCAAACCGATCAAGCGTGAGCGGCTGCACAAACTGCTTGCCCAGTCGGGCCATGGTTCGCGCCGCGACATGGAGATTCTCATCGCCAGCGGCCGGGTGATGATCAACGGCAATGTGGCCACGGCCGGTGCGCATGTGAGTCCGGGCGACAAGGTGCTGATCGACCATCGCCTCGTGCCCATCAAGTTCACGCCCGACGTGCCGCGCGTGCTGCTTTACCACAAGCCCGAGGGCGAGATCGTCAGCAACGCCGATCCGGGCAACCGCATTTCGGTCTTCGACAACTTGCCCCGGGTCGAGAACGGCAAGTGGATCGCCATCGGCCGTCTCGATTTCAACACCTCCGGCCTCCTCATCTTCACCACCAGCGGCGATCTCGCCAACAAGATGATGCATCCGCGATTCGAAGTGGAGCGCGAGTATGCGGTGCGCCTCCTCGGCGAATTGACCGAGGAGCAGACGCGGCGGCTCCTCGATGGCATCGACATCGACGGGGTGGGTGGCGACGAGGATGACGAGGACGACGAGTTCTTCGACGGCGACGCTGACGAGCAGGGCGCGCCGCATGCGAGCGAACGTCGCCCGGCCCGTTTCACCTTCATCGAGAAGCGCGCCGGTCCGGACCCGGACAAGACCTCGGCCAACAATTGGTATCACGTCATCATCAAGGAAGGCCGCAACCGTGAGGTGCGGCGCATGTTCGAGGCGCTGGGCCTCACGGTGAGTCGTCTCATGCGCGTGCGCTTCGGCAAAGTCGAGTTGCCGCCGCAGTTGAAGCGCGGGGGCATGCACGAACTCGACGTCGGGCAGGTCAAGGATCTTCTGCTGTGGGCGGGTGTGTCCACCGAGGGCATGGACTTCAATGCGCCACGCCCGCAACAGAAGCCGGGGCGTGGTGGCGCGCGTCAAGGTGCGCATCAAGGCGCGCGCCCGCAATCACGTCCGCAGAAGCCGCCCAAGCGCGGGCCGCGTGGCGCGCCGCGTCCGCCGCGTGAAGGCATGGAAGGGCGCGGCGAACCGGCGGGTGTTTCACCCCCGCCGGTTGGAACGAGCGAAGGCGATGCGGGCCAGCCGGCCGGCGGCAACGCGCCCGGCCGCCGCAAATCGCGTGGCCGCAAGGGGCAACGTCCGGCTCCGGTGGCGGGCGCCAAAGCGGGACAACCGCGCGAACGCCGTGGCCGCAAGAGCGGTCAGGGCGGCGGTCAGCAGCCAGGGCTGCCGGGCCAGGGCAAGCAAGCGGGCAATCGGCGCAACAAGAAGTCTCGCAAGGGTGCGGGTCGAGCCGCGGAACCGCGCGAACCGCGGAGTCTGCGCGCCGAGCCCATGGTCGCGTGGACCGGCCAGCCCATCACCGGCAGCGGGCGCCGCGGAGAGGGGCGTGCGGCGCGACAACCTCGCATCATCCGCACCGTCACCCGCCGTCCCCGACTGCCGGAAACCGAAGGCGAGTCCTGAGTTCGGCGGGCCCGCGGCTGAGCCGCTATTTTCGTTTTTCCAAACGCGCAACCTTCGGCGTGGCGCCGCGAGGTTTCGCCGATTGCTTCAAGCCCTCGTGTACCTTGGGGGCTGGCGGCAGCTTCTCGTGGTCAAAGTCCTCGACCACCGTCGTTCGATTGGCGTGACTGCCCGGTGACTCCCACTCGATCTCGCTGAAGAGCCAATCGCGGAACGCGGTGATCTTGCGGCTGTGGCGATGCTGCGGCAGGCACACGAGGAAATAGCTTTCCTGCGCGGCGATCTCGACATCGAACGGGCGCACCAGGCGGCCCTTGGCCAGATCGCTCTCCGCCAGCGAGCGGCGAGTCAACGCGAGACCCTGTCCATCCATCGCCGCTTGCAGCACCATCGCCGCGTCGTTGTACTCAACGCCCTTCATGCGCGGCACCTGATCAACCCCGGCGGCCTTGAACCACCTCGCCCAGTCCTCGAAGTCCGCGCGCACCAGCGGCAACTTGACGAGGTCGACCACCGTTTTCGGTTTGTGCTTTTTCATGAACTCGGGGCTGCACACCACAAAGTGGCTGTCGCCCGCGATGCGCTCGACATGCACGCCCGGCCACGGCCCTTTGCCGAAGCGAATGGCGACATCCACGCCGTCTGAGGTGAAGTTGGCCAAGCCTATGGTGGCCTGGACGTGAATCTCCAGCTCCGGATGTTTCTCCAGAAAACCGCCCATGTGTCGCATCAACCAGCGGCTGGCGAAGGACGGCAGCACGCTCACGGTGAGCCGGCTTTCCCGCGCCTTGGGACTGATCGCCTCCACGGCTGACGCGATTTGCGCCAGCGCCTGGCGCACCTGTTCAGCGAGCGCGGCGCCGTCCGGCGTCACGGTAACGCGCCGGCCTTCGCGGGCGAAGAGACGCACGCCGAGGTGGTCTTCCAGCGAACGGATCTGGTGGCTGATTGCGCCGTGAGTGACGTGCAGCTCCTCGGCGGCGGCGGAAAAGCTGGCAAGACGCGCCGCCGCCTCGAGCACGGGCAGAGTGGATAACGGGGGCAGTCGTCTCATTGGACCCTCGGGAAAGCTCGGCGGGCTTTGGTTGAATGTTGAGAAAAATTATCCATAAAAGGCAGAAAGCATCGATTGATGGGTGCGTCCATGGCATCAATAATAACGTTCACGGAGTCCCTGCGGTCGCAGCTTCGTTTAATGAGATATTCTCACACTATGATGCGGCCGCCAAGATCGTTGATGAAGCTTGAAGGAGATTGGCATGCATATCCATCTGAACCCCGCGGACAGCTTGCAAGTGACGCTTTCGCAAAACCAGGTCCTGACCGCGCCGCAACGGGACGGACTGACCATCGAGACGCTCGAAGGCGCCGTCTGGATCACCTTCGCGTCCGAAGGCCGCGATCACGTTCTGCAACCCGGCGAACGGCTGGAACTCGGCAGGGCCGGCAAGGCCGTTGTGCAGGCCATGCAGGCCAGCCGCGTCGCACTATCGGCTCCGGCGCGCCAAGAGGGTGTTGTCGGCACGGCTGTCCGCCGGCTGTCCGCCTGCTTCGCCGATCTGCCGGTCTGCACGCGCAACCGGGTTCACACCCAATCGTCCCATCGCCTCAGCCTGGAGACGTTGTGAGGGGTTGCCGGCCGCGCCTTGTCGCACTGATCGCCGTGGCGATCTTCGCGATCGTCGCGGCCGTTGTCGCTGGGGGTGTATGTCGCGGGGACGCCGGCGACCCCTGCGCGACGCGGCATGTCGCCTGGTAGTGCGCTAGCCGATTGCCGCGCATCAATCCCGCAGCGCAACCAATGCAGTAGTGTTCATGCATGGCAACGCCTGCATGGACGACATTCGAGACGCGGCGCATCGCCGGCGAGGGCGCGACGCTCAATGCGCGGGTTGGGCCCATCCACAGCGGACGGCCCGCGGTGCTGCTCCTGCACGGTTTTCCTCAATCGCACGTGATGTGGCGCAAGGTGGCGCCGCGGCTCTCCACCCACTTCAATGTGGTCGTGCCCGACCTTCGCGGCTACGGTGATTCCGACAAGCCCGCGGCCAGCGCCGACTGTCGCGAATATTCGAAGCGCGCGATGGCCGCCGATCTGGTCGCGGTCATGCGGTCCTTGGGACACGCGCGCTTTCACATCGCCGGTCATGACCGCGGCGGACGAGTCGCGCACCGGCTGGCGGTCGATCATCCTGACGCCGCGCGAACACTCGTGCTGCTCGACATCGCGCCCACTCTCGCCATGTACGAGCAGACCGACCTGGACTTCGCGCGCTCGTACTGGTGGTGGTTCTTTCTCATCCAGCCCGCGCCGTTGCCTGAGCGGCTCATCGCCGCCGAACCCGCGCTTTTTCTCGAACGCAAGATCGGCCAGGGGCCAGCAGGTCTCGCGCCGTTTGATGACGATGCCTATCGCGAATATTCGCGACATGTAAGCGACTATGCGACCGTGGAAGCCATGTGCAACGACTATCGTGCGGCGGCCACCATCGATCTCAAGCATGATCGCGAAGATCGGGCGGCCGGACAGCGCATCCGCTGCCCCGTGCATGCGCTTTGGGCGCGGGAGGGCGCGGTGGGGCGCTGCTTTGACGTGCTCGCCGAATGGCGCGCGGTGACGGCAGTCGAGTACACCGTGACGGGCCGACCGCTGGACTGTGGACACTACATCGCGGAGGAAGCGCCCGACGAACTGCTGAAGGAACTGATTGTCTTTTTTGGGGGGAAGTGAGTTGGCTCATTACAAGATTGCGGTGGTCGCCGGCGATGGCATCGGGAAGGAGACGGTTCCGGAGGGCATGCGCGTGCTCGAAGCCGCCGGGCGCAAGTTCGGCATCGCGTTCCAATGGGACGAAAAGGAGTGGAGTTGCGACCACTACCTGAAGCACGGTCGCATGATGCCGGAAGGCGCGCTCGCTGAAATTCGCCAACATGACGCGATCTTTCTCGGCGCGGTCGGCTTTCCCACCGTGCCGGATCATGTTTCGCTCTGGGGCTTGCTGATTCCCATCCGTCGCGAATTCCAGCTCTATGTGAACCTGCGTCCCGTGCGGCTGATGCCTGGTGTGCCGTCGCCGCTTGCCGGCAGAAAGCCCGGTGACATCGACTTCTGGGTGGTGCGCGAGAACAACGAAGGCGAATATTCGTCGGTGGGCGGGCGCATGCATGGCGGCACGGATGCCGAGTTCGTGACCCAGCTCTCCATCTTCACGCGGCGCGGCACCGACCGCATTCTCAAGTACGCGTTTGAACTCGCGAAGACGCGCGCGAAAAAGCACGTCACGTCCGCCACCAAGTCCAACGGCATTGCCATCACCATGCCGTACTGGGACGAGCGCTTCAAGCTGATGGCGGCCCAGTATCCCGACATCAGGACGGCCCAGTACCACATCGACATTCTCACCGCGCACTTCGTGCAGCATCCCGATTGGTTCGACGTGGTGGTGGGGTCGAATCTTTTCGGCGACATCCTCTCGGACCTGGGGCCCGCCTGCACCGGCACCATCGGCATCGCGCCATCGGCCAACTTGAATCCCGAGCGCGAATTTCCGTCGTGTTTCGAGCCCGTGCATGGCAGCGCGCCGGACATTTTCGGCAAGGGCATCGCCAATCCCATCGGGCAGATCTGGTCGGGCGCCATGCTGCTTGAGCATCTGGGCCACAAGGACGCGGGCGACGCCGTGGTGAAGGCGATTGAGAAAGTGCTGCTGGACGGACCGCGCACCCGCGACATGGGCGGTTCGGCGAGTACGGAAGAAGTGGGCAAGGCCATCGCATCGGCCATCTGAAACACAGTGCGAATATTCGCAATCGAGGAGAAAACCATGCAACGCAGAGCAACACTCGCAGCCCTCTTGGCCGGCTTCGGCCTCATTCTTTGCGGTCCAGCCGCCGCGCAGGGCAAGTACCCCGACAAGCCCATCCGCTACATCATCCCCTTCGCGCCGGGCGGCGAGTCCGACATCGGCGCGCGGTTGCAGCAACCGTACTTCAAGAAAAAGTTCGGCCAGGAGCTGATTGTCGAGTCCAAGCCCGGCGCCGGTGGCGCGCTCGCGTGGTCGCAGGCCAACACCTTCCCGCCCGATGGCTACACGCTGATCAGCACCAACCTGCCGCATCTGGTGCTGCAACCCTTGGAAGGCCTGGTGCAGTACAAGACCGCCGACATCGACAACGTGTACTTCTACCACTACACGCCCGACGCGATCGTGGTGCGCAACGAAAGTCCGTTCAAGACCTATGCCGATCTCGTGGCGGCGGCCAAGGCGAAGCCCAACGAGGTCACGTTCGCCGGCTCCGGCACCAACTCGGCCAACCATCTCGCCAAGGAGCGCTTCGATCAGGTCGCGGGTGTTTCGACATCCTACGTGCCGTTCAAGGGTACGGGCGATCTGGTGGCCTCACTCATCGGCGGCCATGTGTCGGCGGCCATGTCTTACGTGACGCTCGCCATCGCGCAAAAGGGCCGCGCGCGCATGCTCGCCATCGCCACCGAGAAACGCCATCCGCAATTCCCGGAGGTGCCGACGTTCAAGGAGCTCGGCATCGACTGGGTGGATGGCGCCTATCGCGGCCTCGCGGTGCCCAAAGGCACGCCTGCGAATATTCGCAAGGCGGTGTCGGACATGTTCTCCGAGATCAACAACGATCCCGAATTCCGCCAGAAGATGGCCGACGGCGGCTTCGAGCTGGTCGACATCACCGTCGACAAGGTGCCCGCCTTCATGGCCGAGCGCTCGCGGGTCTACGTCGACGTCGCCAAGCGCATGGGGCTGGTGAAGTAGATCGCGCCGCGAATTGATCGCCCCTTGAGCCGGATCAATCCCCGGTGATTGTCCGGCCTCGCGCTTTGCCTGCATAATCTTCCGACGTCCCGGAAAGAGGACACACGCTGCGGGGAGGAGCCCGCCTGAACATGCCACCGGGCGCGATCGCCGGTGGCTCTCATCCACCAACACAGGCGCGCAGTTGGGCGAACAAACGGCATGATCAAAATTCGCAATCCCAAGGACTTCTGGGCCGGCCTCATTTTCATCGCCATCGGCGCGGGCGCGGCCATCATCGCGCGCGACTACCCGATGGGCACCATCGCGCGCATGGGCGCGGGCTACTTTCCCTTCGTGCTGGGCACGCTGCTCGCCCTGGTCGGCGTGATCATCACCCTGATGGCGTTGGGCGCCGACGGCGAGCCGGTTGGCGCGTTCGCGTTGCGGCCGCTTTTCGTCATCCTCGGCGCGGTGGTGGTGTTCGGCGTCATCGTGAAGACGCTGGGCATGGTCATTTCGCTGGCGCTCCTCGTCATCGGCACGGCCTTTGGCGGGCATGAGTTCAAGTTGAAGGAGGTCCTCATTCTCGCTGTCGTCATGGCCGCCTTTTGCACACTGGTGTTCATCAAGGGCCTGGGGCTGCCGTTCCCGGTCTGGCCGGCGTTCGGGCAATAAGGGGCCGCGATCATGGAACTGCTCTCCAATCTCGGTCTCGGCTTTTCGGTCGCCTTCACGACCACCAATCTCCTCTACTGCTTTCTGGGTGTGCTGCTGGGCACGTTGATCGGCGTGCTGCCCGGCATCGGCCCCATCGCCACCATCGCGATGCTGCTGCCGGTGACGTTCACCTTGCCGCCCGTGTCCGCGCTGATCATGCTGGCCGGCATCTACTACGGCGCGCAATACGGCGGATCGACCACGGCCATTCTGGTCAATCTGCCCGGCGAATCGTCCTCGGTCGTGACGGCGCTGGATGGCTACCAGATGGCGCGGCAGGGGCGCGCGGGGGTCGCGCTCGCCACGGCAGGCTTGGGCTCGTTCTTCGCCGGCTGTGTCGCCACATTTCTGCTTGCCGCCGCCGCGCCGCCGCTGGCCGAGATCGCTTTCAAATTCGGTCCGGCGGAGTATTTTTCCCTGATGACGCTGGGTCTCGTGCTGGCAGTGGTGCTGGCGCATGGCTCGGTCATCAAGGCCGTTGCGATGATCCTGCTCGGCATTCTGCTGGGCTTCGTGGGGCAGGACGTCAATTCCGGCATTCCGCGCTTCACCTTCGGCATTCCGGAAATCCAGGACAAGCTGGAGTTCGTGTGCGTCGCGATGGGCATGTTCGGATTCGCCGAAATCATCCGCAACCTGGAAAAGAAGGGCGACCGTGACGTGTTCACCAACGAAGTGCATGGCCTCATGCCTTCGAAGAAGGATTTCAAGGATGCCGCACCCGCGGTCGTGCGTGGCACGTTGCTCGGGTCCATCCTCGGCATCCTGCCGGGTGGCGGCGCGATCCTCGCGTCGTTTTCCGCGTACACACTTGAGAAGAAACTCGCCAAGGATCCCAGCACCTTCGGCAAGGGCGACATCCGCGGCGTCGCCGCGCCCGAGTCGGCCAACAACGCCGCCGCGCAGACCTCGTTCGTACCGCTGCTGACCTTGGGCATTCCGCCCAATCCCGTGATGGCATTGATGGTGGGCGCGATGATCATCCAGGGCATTCAGCCGGGGCCGCTGGTGATGACGTCCAAGCCCGATCTCTTCTGGGGCCTCATCGTCAGCATGTGGATCGGCAATCTCATGCTCATCATCCTGAACCTGCCCTTGATCGGCATCTGGGTGAAACTCCTGAAGATTCCCTATCGCCTGCTCTATCCCGCCATCCTCGCGTTCTGCTGCATCGGCGTGTACTCGGTCAACAACGCGGCCGTCGATGTTTATCTCACCGCGTTTTTCGGCCTTGTCGGTTACGTGCTGATCAAGCTCGATTGCGAGCCGGCGCCGCTTCTGCTCGGCCTCATCCTCGGTCCGATGATGGAGGAGAACCTGCGTCGCGCCATGCTGCTGTCGCGCGGCGACCCGATGACTTTTGTCGAGCGCCCGCTCTCGGCTGTGCTGCTGGGTGTGGCGGTCGTGCTGCTCGCCCTGGTGTTCGCGCCAGCCATCAAGAAGAAGCGCGAAGAAGCGTTCCAGGAAGCGGATTGATCGTTGCGAATATTCGCAGTGCCGATTTCCGACGAGAAACCGCTTCCGCCGCCTAAGCCGTTGCCGCAGGATTGCTGCGGCACGGGCTGCATTCCCTGCGTGATGGAGCTGTACGAGGAGGCGATGGCGCAGTACCGCATCGATCTCGCGGCATGGGAGACGCGGCGAGAAGGCACCGAGCTCGCATGACCACGCCGTTCAGTTTCGACTGTCCCTATCCTTCGCAGCGCATGCCGGTGCTGGCGAGAAATGTCGTCGCCACCAGTCAGCCGCTGGCGACGGAAGCCGGCCTCGCCACGCTGCGCCAGGGCGGCAACGCGGTGGATGCCGCACTCGCCGCCGCCATGACCTTGACCGTCGTCGAGCCGACCAGCAACGGCATCGGCTCGGATGCGTTCGCCATCGTGTGGGACGGCTCACGTTTGCGCGGCTTCAATGCGTCGGGCCGCTCGCCGCAAGGCTGGACGCCAGAGTATTTCGACCACAAGTATCCCAATCTGAAGAGCATGCCCGAGCGCGGCTGGGATGCGGTCACGGTGCCGGGTTGCGTGTCGTTGTGGCAATCGCTGTCGCGGCAGCTGGGAAAGCTGCCCTTCGCGAAGCTGTTTGACGCTGCGATCGGCTATGCGGATCGCGGCCATCTGGTTTCACCCATCACCGCGCTGAGCTGGTCGCGCCAGGTGGCGATGCTGCAAGGCGCGGACTACGCCGAGTTCCTGCGAATATTCGCACCCGGCGGCCGCGCGCCGGCCGCGGGCGAGCTGTGGCGTTCGCCGGATCACGCGGCAACGCTTGCGGACATCGCTCAGTCGGAAGGCGAGAGCTTCTATCGCGGCGCGCTGGCCGAGCGGATCGCGGCGGCGTCGGCCGCTGCGGGAGCCGCGATGACGGCGGACGATCTTTCGCGCAACGCCTGCGACGCCGTGGACACGATTCACATCGACTATCGCGGCGTGCGGCTGCACGAAATTCCGCCCAACGGCCAGGGGCTCGCCGCCTTGATCTGCCTAGGCATTCTGGAGAACTTCGACGTTGCGAATATTCGCGTGGACAGCGCGGATTGGGTGCATGTGCATCTGGAGGCCATGAAGCTCGCCTTCGCCGATGCGTATCGCCACGTCGCCGACCCGGCGCACATGGACATCGATGTCGAGGCACTGCTGGACAAGACCTATCTCAAGTCACGCGCTGCGAATATTCGCATGAACTGCGCAGGTGCGCCGGTGTACGGCATGCCCACGCGCGGAGGCACGGTCTATCTCACAGCCGCCGATGCGAGCGGCATGATGGTGAGCCTCATTCAGTCCAACTACATGGGATTTGGCGCCGGCATCGTCGTGCCCGGTACCGGCATCGCGCTGCAAAATCGCGGCCACGGCTTCAATCGCATCGCGGGTCATCCCAATCGCGTCGCGCCCAACAAGCGCCCCTTCCAGACCATCATTCCCGGCTTCCTCACCGATCACGCCAACCGCCCGCTCATGAGTTTCGGCGTCATGGGCGGCCACATGCAGCCGCAAGGCCATGTGCAAATGGTCACGCGCATGATTGACCATGGACAAAACCCGCAGGCCGCGAGCGACGCGGCGCGCTGGATCGTCAACGCCGACGGCACGATCGGACTGGAGCCGGCGTTGCAGGCGTCTGTCGGCGCGGAGCTGGCACGACGCGGCCACCGCATCGCCGTGCCCGAAGCCATCAACTTCGCTTTCGGCGGCGCCCAGCTCATTTGGCGCATGGACAACGGGGGCTATTGCGCGGGCACCGACTCCCGCAAGGACGGCATGGCGGCTGGATTTTGAGCAAAATCTTCCGCGACCCTATCAAGGTTGATGGGGTCAGCGGCCGACATTTCTGCCAGACTGTGTCCGAATTCCATCTGATTCTGGCTGTCTGGCGACGGTATGCATCCGCCGCCGTCAGCGGTACACCGACCTTTATGTTGTCAAGCTTCGCCCACGAACACTTAGCGAAACACCGGCCCGAATGCCCACGCCAGCATCACCCAGCGACTGCCGCGAGTCACTCGCGTCACGCGGTGCGAAAGATAGGTGGGGAACGCGATGCCGGCACCCTGCTCGTGACTGAAGGGCAGCACCCCCATGTCGGAGAACTGCAACGCGCCGCCATCGTAGCTATCGGGCGGCGACAGCTGAATCGACAGCGAGACCTTGCGCGCGGAGGTTGCGAGATCGGAGAAGTCCGTGTGCCAGCCCAAGTGCCCTCCGCGCGGATACTTCACCACGAGGAGACTGTCCATGATGCCGGTGAGACGGAAGTCGAAGGCCTCGTTGGCGAGCATGATGCCTTCCCACACCCGCTCGAACAGCCAGCGCGTGTCCTTGGCGAGCGGAATCGGGTAGCTCAGCGCGTGGCGATAACCCTCGACCGGATGCACCAGCGTGTCGCGGATCAGCGGATGCTCGGGAGCTAGCCGGATGATCCCCGCGCATTCGTCCGCGTCGAATAGATGGGTCAGCAGCAACGGCCCGGTCGCGGCCTCGTTGCGCGCCAAGCCATCCTCGCCGGGCCGCAGGATGCGCAAAGGCGGGCGCGGCGCGGCCGGCTTGCGGCCGCGCGATGTGCGGGACGCCAACTCAGAACATCCGGATGGCGGTCGCGGACAGCGCGACAGGATCGCCGCAGGCCCAGGTCTTGCCTTCCTTCGAGCCGATCCAAGCCTCGGCCTGTTTGCGATTCGTGCCGGGCGGCAGCATCTTGGCGGAGAACTGCCCGGCGCTGCGCGCGGATTTGGGTTGCTTCAAGTCCAGCGTCACCAGCGGGTGGCCGCCGGTCATTGCCATGTTGTGGTCGACGATTTGAACTGTTGTGTCCGCGAGCATGACGCGGCTGGCGCGCAGGTGGTCGACGATCTGAACCGTGGTGTCGGAACGGGAGAGCGCAAGCGCGGCGCGACCGCGGCTCGAGACGGGCGCCTTGGTGGTGAATTTCACCCAATGATAGAGATAGGCATGGCCATCTTTGCCTGGCTGAAACGCAGGATGCAAAACGCTTCGAGCCGCTGCGGCGCTCGTGCTGCCGGGTTTCTTCGTGCTGGATTTCTTGGTAGTGGCCATGTAACTCCCCTAATGTTGATGGTCGGTGCGCTGGTGGCGGTTGGTGCCCTGTCTGGATGCGGGGCTGGAACGCAGGGCGATCATAGAGAAAAAAACGTGGCGGGAAAAGTGCTCGTTGCTTTTCGCGTCACCTCTTTGCCAAACCATGATGGGTTAGTTGCCGCAATCCAAGAGCGACCAGCATTGCGCGGATTGGTTGTGCATCAGGTGGAACTCCCGCTTTTGACAGAGGGCAGCATCAACAAAGCGATGCAGGCTGCCATAGAGAAGTACAACGCCGACATTTTCTACACCTACACGCCAATCAGCTTCTCCGAATTGATGGCCCTGAACGCCAAGAAGAAGCCAGTAGTGTTTCTGACTGTGATTGATCTCCAGAAAATGGGCTTCGCTGACAAGTCCGGCAAGCGTCCGCCGGGCTACGAGCATGTGACTGGGCTGTCGGTCTACGCGCCGACGCATGTCAAGCACATTGAAGTCATTCGAAACGCCTTTCCCCGAACGCGGCGCATCGGCGTGATGGTGGACGAATTCTTCGATACGCCCGCAGTCATGGACGCCATGCGTGGTCAATCCGGCGTCGAGCCCGTCCTGGTGCGAACGAAGCGCGCCGAATCAGTCGACGATGTCTTCGCCCGCATCGCCGCCGCGCGCGCCGACGCCTGGTACTTTCCGCAAACGGCCTATCTGCAAGACAACTACAAGGCCCTGATCCCCAAGTTGCGCGCGGCTCGCGTGCGGGGCTTGTATGGCTGGCACTTTGGCGCCATGAATGGCGGCACGCTGGCCATGCAACCGGCGATTCCGGACCGCGACAAGCGCAGCGCCGAGCAGATCGAACTCGTTCTCACCGGCACGCCGCCGGCGCAAATCGCCATCGAAACCGCGACCACGCTGCGACTGTCGGGCAATGTCGAGGCGCTGCGCGAACTGGGCGATGACTTTGACACGCGCGTGTTGCGCTACATGGATATCTTCTTCTAGCCCATGCGCATCGTTCCCCGCGGCCTCGCGGCCACCCTTTCAACCTTCGCCGGGCGGATTTTCTCGACCCTGGCCGTGGTGGTGTGCGTGCTTGCGTTGATCACGGTCGGCATGCAGCTTGCCGTCGCCTGGGATGCGCAAATCAAGGCCGCCGAGCGCAATCAGCAGGCGCTGGCGCGGACGCTGGGCGATGGCGTGCATGGATTCCTGGCGCTCATCGAAATCCAGGCTCAGGGTCTTGCCAACTGGCCGTGGGAAACGCCGCTTGCCGACAGCGCTGTCGCCCGCGATGAATTGAAGCGCCTCTTGCGCCTTAACCGCGCGCTGGATGAGGCGGCGCTGTTGCGGGCCGACGGCACGCCGATCGTCACCGTGTCGCGCATGGCGCCGGATCAGGTGCATCTGCCCGACATGGCGGCGAGCCCGGTGGCCCCCAGCGCGGGCTATGCGAAAGTCGTCTTCAACGGCATGGGACGGCCGGTCACCCAGCTCACCGTGCGCGGCACAGGCGCCAGCCGCCACAGTCTCCGCGTGCAAATCAACTTGTCTTTCGTCGCCGATGTCATCGCGCGGGTGAGTCCGGATTTCACCGGCGCCGCCTATGTCGTCGATGGCGGCGGCAGGCTGGTCGCGCACACCGAGGCCAACGCTCCGCTCTCGCAACCCGACTATCGCAACCATCCGCCGGTCGCGTCCGCGCTGGCGAGTGGTTCGGCGGGGTCGGTCGCCAGCAACGCGCTGCCCGCCATGATCCGCTCGGCGCCCACTTCGCGGCTTTCGCGAGGCGGGGAGGCCTACACCTCGTCAGCCCCCGTGGGCAAGACCGGATTCTGGGCGCTCATCGAACAGCCTCGCGACGAGGTCTTGCGTCCGGTGGTGCAACTTTTGCTGACCGGTGTCGTGGTGCTCTTCATGGTGCTGGCGGGCGGCCTCTGGGCGGCGGTGCATGTCGCGCGCAAGCTGGCGGCCCCGGTGCGAACCTTGCGGCTCGGCGCCGCGCGCATCGCCGAAGGGCAGTTGGACACCCGGCTCGACATTCGCACGGGCGACGAGCTGGAGGAACTCGGCAAGGAATTCAACCGCATGGCCGGGCAGCTCCAGGACTACACCCATCACCTGGAAGAGCGGGTGGCCGCGAAAACGCTGGAATTGGAGCGAGCCAATCGGCACAAGTCCGAATTCGTGGCCAACATGTCGCACGAGTTGCGGACACCGCTGAATTCCATCATCGGCTTCTCGGACGTGCTGCGTTCCGAGATGTTCGGTCCGTTGAACGAAAAGCAGAAGGAGTACGCCGGCGACATCAACGAGTCGGGCGTGCATCTGCTGGCGCTCATCAACGATGTGCTTGATCTGTCCAAGGTCGAGGCGGGCAAGCTCGACATCCAGAAGCGGCCGTTCTCACTCGGCGCGACCGTCGAAGTGGTCATGCAGCTTGTGCGTGGACAATGCGCGGAGTCGGGCGTGCGACTGAAGTTCGTGCCGGCGGCGGGCGTCGATGTCGCCGTCGGGGACGAGCGTCGCATCAAGCAGGTCTTGATCAACCTCGTGTCCAACGCGATCAAGTTCTCCGAGCGCGACACCGAGGTCACCATCACCCTGGACGCCACGCCCGACGAGGTGATTGTCGCGGTGGCCGATCAGGGGCCGGGCATCGATCCCAAGGACCAGGCCTCGATTTTCGACGCGTTCACGCAATTGAAGCCAACGTATGCGCCCAAACACGAAGGCACCGGACTCGGTCTCACCCTGGTGAAGCAACTGATCGAACTTCACGGTGGCCGGGTCTGGGTGGAGAGCGAACTGGGCCAGGGTGCTCGCTTCAGTTTCGCCTTGCCGCGCCAATCAGACACAATGCCGACATGAAAACGATACTGGTGGTCGAAGACGACGAGAAAAGCCGGCGCCTCATGAAGGACGTGCTCATGCACAAGGGCTACGGCGTGGTGACGATTGCCACCGGCGATGCCGCGCTGGACATGGCGCTTCGCCACAAGCCGCATCTGATCCTGATGGATATCCAGCTTCCCGGCATTTCCGGGGTCGCGGCGTTGCAGGAGCTGCGCCACAATGAGGAGACCCGCGACATCCCCGTCATCGCCGTGACGGCCTCGGTGCTGGACCCGGATCGCGAGCGCATCAAGCAGGCCGGATTCGACGGCTTTCAGACCAAGCCGCTCAATCTTCCGCAGTTTTTGAAAGTGGTCGAGGACATTCTTTCCACAAGGCGAGCGGATTAAGGGCCTTTTAAGGGCTTTTCAGATTGACAGAGCCAACCGCTCTTCCGATCATTGCGAATATTCGCACCCAGGATGCGCCGCATTTGAACTCCGACTCCCGCACGCTGCTCGTCGTCGACGATACGCCGTCCAGCTTGAAACTCACCGCGACGCTGCTCGCCAGCAAAGGCCATCGGGTCATCACGGCCCTGTCCGGCGAGGAGGCGATGGCGCTGCTCGATGGCGAGTGGCCAGACCTTGTTCTCCTCGATGTCGTGATGCCGGGCATGGATGGATTTGAAGCGTGCCAGCGCATGCGCGCCAAGGCGGGCGAGCGGGTGTTTCCCATCGTGATGCTGACCTCGCTCGACGGCCACGCCGAGAAAGTGGCCGGGCTCGAGGCGGGCGCCGACGATTTCCTCTCCAAGCCGGTGAGCCGGCCGGAACTCTTCGCCCGGGTGAACTCGCTGCTTCGCATCAAGCAGCTCTATGACCAGGTGACGGCCCAGGCCCGGGAGCTCGAGTTGTGGAACGCGACGCTCGAGGCGCGAGTGACCGAGGCGGTGCAGGCCAACGAGAAACTGTCGCGGCTGAAGCGCTTCCTCTCTCCCCAGCTCGCCGATCTTGTCGTGGCCGGCGGCGCGTCGGACCCGCTGGTGACGCATCGCCGCGAAATCGCCGTGGTTTTTGTCGATCTGCGCGGCTTCACCGCCTTCGCCGAGGCCAACGAACCCGAGCGGGTCATGCAGGCGCTCCGCGAGTATCACCAGATCATGGGCCGCGTGATCCAGCGCTTCGGCGCCACTCTGGAGCGCTTCACCGGCGACGGCATGATGGTGTTTCTGAACGATCCGGTCCCTATTCCCGAGCCGGCGGCGCGCGCGGTGGACATGGCGCTCGCCATGCGCGCCGAGGCCAGGACTTTGAGCGAGGTCTGGCGCCAGCGCGGATTCGATCTGGGCATTGGCATCGGCATCGCCCACGGGCCGGCGACGCTCGGCGCCATCGGCTTCGAGGAGCGCATCGACTATGGCGCCATCGGCACGGTCACCAATCTCGCCGCAAGGCTCTGCGCCGAGGCGCCAGCGGGCGAAATCTACTGCTCGCAGCGCGTGCATGCCGAGATCGACGGCCGGCTCGCCACTGAAAGCCTGGGCGACATTCCCATTCGCGGGCTCACTCGGCCGCAGCGCATCTACCGCCTGCTCGAACACGTCGGCGCATGAGGAACGCGCCCCTCCTCGCCCATATTCGCCAGCTGTCCTGCCTGGGATTGCCGGGTCAGACGCTGGTGCCCGCGCTCTTGAAGTCGGTGCGCGAGTATGTGGGCGCCGAGTCGGCAGGCTTTTTCTGGGTGGACACGCGCGGGGAGATGACTGATCTCTACGCCGAGCGCGTGTTGCCGGCGCCGTTGATGAAGCTCTATTTCGAGCGCCACTACGACGGCCCGGAAATGTCCTTTCGCGAGGCGTTCAGAAAACGCGCCCGCGCGTCCGACCAGGTGATTTCGTCCAGCGCCGACGGCGAGCTGCAGCGCACGGCGTACTACAACGAAATCCTGCGCCACCTCGATGCCCACCACATGCTTTACGCCATCATCCGCGACCAGGGCAGTCCGCTGGGCCAGTTGTCGCTGTATCGTCCGAAATCATCCTCGGCGTTCGGTCACGGCGAGCGCACGGCGCTGAATGAGGTGTGCCGCTTTGTCGCCCACGCGGTCGCGCGGCAGCCCGCGACGGCGGACGATTCGCCTGGCGGCGGCTTTCTCGACAGCGAGGATGAAGGCCTCGTGCTGGCCGACCAGAAGGGCCGCATCGTGCAAGGCGCGACGCACGCGATGCTGCTGCTCTCCCGCGCGGGGGGCATGCCGCTCTCCGCGCAGGCGGGCGTGCTGGTCGCGGGGCAGAGCTTGCCGACGTTCGCCCAGGCGCTCATCGCCGATCTCCTGCGCCTGCTCGCCAATCAGGCCGCGCCGCCACCTGCGAATATTCGCGATACGCCCTGGGGCCGCTACGCCGTCCGCGCGTACCTCCTGGGTGATCAGCCCGGCGATCCGGACGCCCTGGTGGGTATTCAGGTGAAGCGGCTCGAACCGGTCATCCTGCGCATGGCGGAGGCCATGCATCACCTCGAGTTGTCACCGCAGCAGCGCGAGGTTGCGATCCTGCTGGCGAAAGGGTGCAGCAATCCCGAGATCGCCGAGGCGCTCAAGGTCTCCCGCAACACCGCCATTTATCACATCAAGCAGCTCTTCACCCGGCTGGATGCGCATGATCGCGGCGAGGCGTTGCAACGCATCCTCACCGCGAATCAGACGGGCTGACGTCACTCCTCGGGCTTGGCGGGCATCGGCTTGATGCTGCCGCCCGCCGAGGCATGCGCATGATCCGGCGGCGGGGTGAAGAGCGTCGACACGCGTCTGCCCAGCGTGTCGAAGTAGGTGAAGAGCACCGGCACCACGACCAGCGTGAGAATGGCCGAGGTGAGCAGGCCGCCAATCACCGCATGCGCCATCGGCGACTGCTGCTCCGAGCCCGGGCCCAGCGCCAGGGCCAGCGGCAGCATGCCGAAGATCATGGCGGCCGTGGTCATGATGATGGGGCGCAACCTCACTTGGCCCGCGTTGAGAATGGCTTCCTCGCGTGTGAGGCCTTGCTGGATGCCGTGGTTGGTGAAGTCGACCAGCAGGATCGCGTTCTTGGTCACCAGTCCCATCAGCATGATGAAGCCGATCACCGAGAAGATGTTCAAGGTCGAGCCGAAGATCATCAGCGCGATGAACACGCCCACCAGCGACAGCGGCAGTGAGGCCATGATCGCCAGCGGCTGCAGGAAGCTGCCGAACTGCGAGGCCAGCACGAGATAGATGAAGATCACCGCGATGCCGAGCGCGATCAGCGCGTATTTGCCCGACTCGGCCATCATCTCCTGGTCGCCACCTTGATGGAAGCTGTAGCCGGGCGGCAACTGCGTCGCTTTGAGAATCTTCTGCACTTCGCCGGTCACATCGCCCACCGCCGCGTTGCTCGCCACGCCGCCCCAGATGCGGATCTGGCGCTGCAGGTTGCGGCGGTCGATCTGCCGCTCGGAGAAGGTGGGCTTGAACTCGGCCACCTGGCGCAGCGGAATCATGCGTGGCGCCGCGTCGGCATTGAAGGAGTAGCTCGACACGTAGATCTTGTCCAGGTCCGCGATGCCGGTGCGCTCATCCTTGGGCAGGCGCAGGAGGATCTGGTGGCTCTCGCCGTCCGGCCCGTCCCAGCGGCCGGCCAGCTCGCCGCCGATCAGTGCGCGTGTGGTGAGCGCGATCTGGTTCATCGAAACGCCCATGTCGCTGGCGAGTTCGCGATTGACCACGATGTCCAGCGCGGGGCTGGTCGGCTTGAAGCTGGACTCCACATCGACCGCGCCCTTGACGGCTTTGATCTTGGTGATCACTTCCTGCGAGATGCGGTCCAACTCCTTGATGTCCGGGCCTTGCACGAAAATCTGGATGGGCCGGTTCCAGCCGATGTTCACTTCCAGTCCGGCCACCGACTTCAGCCGATTGCGGAAGGCGTCGTCCATCTGCTTTTGCGAGCGCTTGCGCTGCTCCTTGTCCACGAGCTGAATTTCAAACCAGGCCGAGTTCTTCCAGACACTCTTGGAGATGCGCTTCACTTCGGGGAACTCGCGCAGCGCGGTTTCAACCTGCTCGGCCTTGGTCGTGGTGTAGCCGAGCGACGAGCCGATCGGGGTCTGAATGCGGAGGCTCGTCCAGCCGGAATCTTCGCGTGGCACGAATTCACTCTTGATGAGTCCCGCAGCCACCAGCGCGAAGCTCGCGACCAGGGTCAGGAACGCCATCCAGAGGACGATGGCCTTGTTGCGGATGTGGCACCAGCCAAACTTGAGATGCTCGCGAGCGAAGCCGTTGCGGGCGAAATCGATCACTGTCAGTTTGGGGACGAATATTCGCCTCGCCTCGGGTTTGAAGGACCAGCGCAGAATGCGGTCATACACGGCGTGCAGCCAGTCCATGCCTTTTTGCTGGGTGCCGAGCAGCCACTTGAGCGGTTGGCGCTCCAGCCACTTCGAAGGCGGGTCATGCCACACGGCCGACAGCATCGGGTCCAGCGTGAAGGACACGAAGAGCGACACCAGCACCGCGACCACCACGGTGATGCCGAATTGATAGAAGAACTTGCCGATGATGCCGCCCATGAAGGCGACGGGCACGAACACCGCGACGATGGAGAACGTGGTCGCGAGCACCGCGAGGCCGATTTCGTCCGTCGCTTCCTGGGCCGCCTGGCGATGCGACTTGCCCATCGCCAGGTGCCGGACGATGTTCTCCCGCACCACGATGGCGTCGTCGATCAGGATGCCGATGGACAGCGACAACGCGAGCAGGGTGATGAAATTGATGGTGAAGCCGAACCAGTAGAGCGCGATGAACGCGGCGAACACCGAGATCGGCAGCGTGAGCCCGGTGATGACCGTGGATCGCCACGAATGCAGGAACAGGAAGACGATGAACACCGTCAGCAAGGCGCCTTCGACGATGGTTCGCTTGACGTTGTTCACGCCGTCGCGGATGAATTGCGACGAGTCGAAGGAGATTTCCAGAGAGATGTCCGACGGCAGCGTCTTCTTGAGGTTCTCGACTTGCTTGCGGATCGCGTCGGCCATCTCGATGGTGTTGGCGCCGCGGGTTTTCCGGATGCGGATGGAAATCGAGCGCACGCCGTCGACGGTCGCTATCGATGTTTCCTCTCGCTGGCCGTCCTTGATGGTCGCGAGCTGACCCAGGGTCACGGCATTGTTGACGCCGCCCGCGCCACGGCGGGCCACGATGATGCGTTCGAATTCCTGCACCGACCTGACTTTGCCCTGAACCCGCACCAGCCGCTCGTCGCGGGGTGACACCAGCATGCCCGCGGGCGCGTCCTGATTTTCGGTGCGGATGGCGTTGATGATCTGTTCAATGCCCACGCCGTAGGCCGCCATTTTTTCCGGCTGCAGCTCGATGGAGAGTTCGCGTTGCACCGCCCCGTTGACCTCGACGTTGCCCACGCCGGGCGCGCCTTGCAGACGCTTCACGACGAGCTGGTCGGCGAGATCGGACAGCTCGCGCAGACTGCGCGCCTCCGAGCGCATGGACAGATACAGCACCGGTTCATCGTTGTCGGTGTCGGCGCGGGACACGGTGGGCTCGCCGACGTCGCGATTGAATCCGCGCCGGGCTTCGGCCACCGCGTCGCGCACATCCTGGATCAACGTCTTGATGTCCGCGTTGAGATCGAACTCCGCCACCACCCAGGAGAAGCCTTGCGCGGAGCCGGAGCGAATCGACTTCACCCCGTTCACGGTGTTGACCGCCTGCTCGATGCGGCGCGTGACCTCCTGCTCGACGGCCTCCGCGGAGGCGCCCGGGTAGGGCGTGCGCACGACCGCGATGGGGACGCTGATGTCCGGCATCTGTTCCACCGACAGGCGGTTGTACGAGAACAGGCCCAACACCATGATGGCCACCATGACCATGGTGGCGAAAACCGGATTGTTGATGCTGACGCGGGTGAACCACATGATGATGCTCCCTTGCTGAGGCGACGCTCTGAATCGAGCTGGACGAACCGGGCGGCCGATGGCCGCGGCGGAACTCAGGCCTTCTTCTCTTGTTCCTTGACCGGCGTCGCGGCGGGCTTGGTTTCACCCGGTTTCTTGATGACGGCGATGGTGCCGGCCTTGAGGCCATCGGCTTTCACGGCGACGACTTGCGCGCCTTCGGCGAGCCCCTCGCGCACTTCGACCATGCCCTTTTCCATGCTGCGCAACCCAATCGTCACCGGCTTGCGTTCCAGCTTGCCGTCCTTGATCGCGAAGACGAACGACTGCCCGCCTTCCTCGCGGATGGCGGCGACCGGCAGCGCGTTCACCGCAGCCTTGCCTTCCACCGCGAGCCGGCCGTTGGCGAACATGCCGCCTTTCAGCGACGCGTCCTTGTTGGGGAGCGACACGAAGATCGCGATGGACCGCGAACCGATGTCGGCCGCCGGATTGATGCGATCAACCTTGCCGGTGAAATTGCGGCCGGTGAAGCCGTCCACCTTGAAGGCGACTTCCTGGCCGACTTTCACGTAGGGGATTTCAGCGACCGGCACTTGCGCCTCCAGCTCCATGCGCGCCAGATCGACGATGGCCGCCACCGGGGTGTCGCCCGCGACCTTGTCGCCGGTGTTGACCCAGCGCTTGGCGACGATGCCGTTGAACGGCGCGCGAATATTCGCATCGGCCAGCGCGCGCTCGGCGATGGCCGCTTGCGCGAGAGCGGATTTCAGCGCGGCCTCGGCGACGGTCAGATTGTTGGCCACGCTGTCATAGGCGTTCTGCGAAATGAACCCTTTGGTGAGCAGCGTCTTGTTGTTGTCCTGATTCTTCCGGGCGAGATCCAGTCGGGCGCGAGCCTCGGCCACGGCGGCCTGCTGAGTGTCAGAGCGGGCCTTGAGATCGGCGGTGTCGAGCGAGACCAGCACCTGACCGGCGGCGACCTGTTCACCTTCCTGAACATGCACGCGCGCGACCTCGGCCGGCACCTTGGATTTCACCGTCGCCTGCAAGAGCGGGCGGACGGAGCCGGAGATCGGAATGACCTGGCCCAGTTGGGTGGGCTTCAGCTCGGCGATGTCGCCGGGCGCGAACTCCAGCGTCTTGACCGCGTTGGCGGTGTCCGGCTTCTTCTCCTCCTTCTTGGCCGACACGGTGCGCCAGGCGACCAGTCCGCCAACCGAGACGGCTAGAAACAGCAGGATGAGGGTGACTTTGACCCAGCCCTTGCGACCTGGGCCGGTGAGTGTGGAGGTGGCGAACATGATGTGGTCTCGTCTCTCTTGTGGAGGGGCCGTCGGCGGTCAGCCTCGAACGGTGACGGCAGTGTGTGCAGTCCGGTGGATAGGTTCCACTCAGACGCGACGAAATGCAGAAACGGATTGGCGGACGGGGGATCAGGCCGACGGGCGGGTCAGTCTATCAGCGGGCTGGCTTGCCGCCTTGGGGATCGCGGCGCGATCCCAGGCCGGAATCGCGAGCGCCAGCAATTCGGCGGCGCTTGCGGCGGGCCAGATCGGCTGGCCGAGAAAGGCGAGGCACCGGTTCAGCAGCGCGACGCCATCGGCAGCGTCTATGGCCGGCGCGAGGGTCTGCTTGGACAGTTTTTGCCCGGCCTCGTTGACGGCCACAGGGAGGTGCGAATATTCGCAGGGCGCGAAACCCAGGAGCCGTTGCAGATGGATTTGCCGGGGCGTGGAATCGAGCAGGTCGGCGCCACGCATGACGTGCGTGATGCGCTGGTCATGGTCATCGACCACCACCGCGAGCTGGTAGGCGAAGAGACCATCGCGGCGCTTCAGCACGAAGTCCCCGACATCGCGGGCGAGCCACTGACTTTGCCGACCTTGAATGGCATCGTCGAAGTTGATGGGCGGGTCGTCGAGCTTTCCTGCCTTCAGGCGCCAGGCGAGCCCCGGCCCAGATTTCCCGGACTGTCGACAGGTGCCCGGGTAGACGGGCCGGTCGAGGCCGGGAAGGGCGGAATCGGCGATCTCGCGTCGCGAGCAGTCGCATCCAAAAACATGGCCGGCCGCGCGCAATTGAGCGAGTGCGTCCTCGTACGCCGCCTTGCGCTGACTTTGCACCATGACCGCGCCGTCCCACGTCAGCTGCAAGGCGTCCAGCTGCCGGAGGATGGCGTCCGCCCACGCCGGATCGCAGCGGGTTTCGTCCACGTCCTCCATGCGCACGCGCCACCGCCCCCGGTGGTGGCGCGCGTCCAGAAAACTGGCGAGGGCGGCGATCACCGACCCGACATGAAGCGGCCCGGTGGGCGAAGGGGCGAAGCGTCCGATGTAGTCAGACATGGCGCCGCTCAACACGCCAGCAGCGCATTGCGAATATTCGCATCGTCCAGCCGCTTCACGAACCACTTCAGCGCCTTGCCCGCGTTCGCCGGTCGCCAGGCGATCACGAGCTCGCCGCCCGGCTTGGTGATGGCGGTCGCAAGCCGGACGAGGCGGCCTGCTTCGATCTCCCGCGCAGCCAGTTGGCGGGGCAGCCAGCCCACGCCCAAGCCCATGATGTGAGCAGTGACTTTCGCGACCATAGTTGGAACGGTGAAGACGTCTTGCCCGGACAGCAGGCCGGTCGTGCGGGGCGGCAGGTTTCGCGAGGTGTCGCCCACACTGACCGCCCGGTGGCGCTGAATGGTTGATTCGACCAGTGGTTGGGACTCTTTCAGAATGGGGTGGTGCGGCGCGGCGATGAAGTCGAACTCGATGGTGCCCAGCGGCCGGGTGCTGAAGCCGCCCAGCGGCGTGTCGCCCGATGCGCCGATGGCGAGGTCGGCGCGGCCGTTCGCCAGCGCGTCCCAGCTGCCGGCCAGCACTTCGGTGGAAAGGCGCAGGCGCGTGCCGGTATTTTGACGATAGAACTCGTCGATCAGCGGGTAGAGCCTTTCGGCACCGACGATGGTGTCGACCGCGATCCGGAGTTCACTTTCCCAACCCTTGGCGACCTGCTGCACGCGGCATTCCAAGTCGGCGGCGGCGCGGAGGAGATGCCGACCCTCACGCAACAGCTCTTGGCCGGCCGCAGTCAGCTTGGCCCGGTGGCCACTGCGGTCGAAGAGCAGGACATCCAGGTCCTGTTCAGTCTGCTGCACTGAATATGTGACCGCAGACGGAACTCGATGCAGCTCCTCCGCCGCAGCGGCGAATGACCCATTCCGGTCAATTGAATCAATGACTTGAAGGGCCTCCAGGGTCAGTTTCATGAAGTCGGAATCTCGTTCGGAAAAATCGAATGGTTCGATCAGAATTATTCGCTTTCATTCGCCCGCTGACAACCGCACACTGCCTCGCATCTGAGATGCGATCACATCCGACGCCCAAAGGAGCAAGGTCATGGAAATCCGCAAAAGCCACGAACGCGGTCACGCCAATCACGGCTGGCTGAATTCCTTCCACAGCTTCTCGTTCGCCGATTACTACGACGTGAAGCACATGGGGTTCGGGCCACTTCGCGTCATCAACGAAGACCGGGTCAAGCCGGGCATGGGATTCGGCACCCACGGCCACCGCGACATGGAAATCATCAGCTATGTGCTGGACGGCGCGCTGGAGCACAAAGACAGCATGGGCAACGGCTCGGTGCTGCGTCCGGGTGCGGTGCAGCGCATGAGCGCCGGCACGGGTGTGATGCACTCGGAATACAACCCGTCGCCGGAGAATCCGGTGCATTTCCTGCAAATCTGGATTCAACCGGACGTGAGCGGCATCGCGCCGTCCTACGAGGAGAAATTTTTCGCCTCGGACGAAAAGCGCGGCGTGCTGAAGCTGGTGGCCTCGCCCGACGGTCGTGACGGCTCGGTGAGGATTCATCAGGGTGCATTCATGTACGCGACTCTGCTCGACGGCACGGATCGCGTCGAGCACACCCTGGCGGCCGGGCGGCTGGCTTACGTGCATGTCGTGCGCGGCAAGGTCACCGTGGCTGGCCAGCCGCTTGCCACGGGTGATGCGCTGAAACTCTCTGGACCGGTGACGCTGGCGTTTGAATCCGCCGATGCTGCCGAGGTGCTGCTGTTTGACTTGCCGCGCTGACGGCGGCGGAAAGGACGAAACATGACGCTGGCAGACACGGTCACCACCACACGGCTCCGGGGCGTGGAGCGCATCATCACCGCCCATGTCGCGCCGGTCGGCACCTTTACCGTGAAGCGGGCGCTGCCCGACTCGAAGCGGCATTCCGTCGGGCCCTGGGTATTCCTCGACCATTTCGGCCCTTTCACGGTGAATCCCGGTGGCCGCGATGGCGTGGGTCCGCATCCGCATGCGGGTATCGAGACGGTCACCTATCTTCTCGACGGCCGCAATGAACATCGCGACTCCGCCGGCCATACCGGCATCGTCAGCGCCGGCGGCGCGCAGTGGATGACAGCGGGAAAGGGCATTGTCCACGCCGAGCGGCCGCTGCCAGAGGGCGACGGTCCCATCGTGCAGCACGGCATTCAGCTCTGGACCACCTTGCCGCGCGCGTTGAAAATGGCGGCGCCAGGCTATCAACGCATCGCGGCCGCCGAAATTCCCACCCTGACCGGAGACGGTTGGACCGTGCGCGTGGTCGCCGGAGAATTTCAGTCGGCCGGCTTGGCCGCGCAAGGGCCGGCAAAGGTGCTGATGCCGCTTCTTCTCTGGCACGTGCGGCTTGAAAGTGGCGCGGCCCTTACCGCGAATATTCGCGATGAGCATGAAGTCGCGGCGTATGTCATCGCCGGCCGCGGCAGGGTCGCGGGCCAGGACGTGGAGCCCGCGCAGCTTGCCGTTCTGGCGAATGAACCGGGGGGCATTGAATTGACCGGCACCGGTGACACGGCGCTCGAGTTGATGGTGCTTGGCGGGACACCGGCCGAGGGACCGCTGGTGTTTCACGGCCCATTCGTCATGAACAGTGTCGAGCAGGTCCGCCATGCCGAACGCGCTTATCTGGCCGGCGAGATGGGCGCGCTTTCGGAAGCTTGAGCCTCGGCTTGATTGCCGGAAAATCGCGCGGCCGCCACAATCCCGCGTCCTTCAACTTTGCGTCCACAACAAGGAATCAACAATGACTGTTCACATCCTGGCTTTCGCGGGCAGCAACCGCAGGGAGTCGATCAACCGGAAGGTCCTGAACACGGCCGTCCAAGGCGCCCGCGACGCTGGCGCCACCGTGACTGTGGCGGATCTGCGCGACTTCTCGATGCCGTTGTATGACGGAGACTGGCATGCCGAGCACGGTGTGCCGCCCGCCTTGCGCGAACTGCGAAAGCTGGCACTCTCGGCCAACGGTCTGCTGATCGCAAGCCCGGAGTACAACGCCTCCATCACGCCGCTTCTCAAGAACACGCTCGACTGGCTGTCGCAGGACGTGGACGGCGAAAGCGGCCATGCCCCGTTCGCCGGCAAAGTCGGGGCGCTCCTCGGCGCCTCCAACGGCGCCTTCGGCACCATCCGGGCATTGCCGCACGTCTCCTACATTCTCGCCAATTTGGGGGTGTTCATGCTCCCGGTTCTAGCGGTTCCCCGGGCTGGGACGGTTCTCGCGCCGAGCGGCGAAATCAGCGACGAGCGAGTCCGCCAGTCGGTGCATGGTCTGGGCGGAAAACTGGCAAAAACCATTGAAAAATTAAGCAGTTAACAGTTCAGGGACAAAAAATACTGGTGTTTTTGAACCGCCCGGCCTATACTGGGTCTGTATAACAAAGGGGTTGCAAGGAGGCTTGCAGCCCCTATTCTTTTCAGAGAATTCCGGTCCCTTCGAAGCTGTTGTATTTTTGCCATGACTCCCATGCTTGATACCCTCCAGCCCGGCATTACGCTTGTCCTGAACGATGGTGGCGATGTGTCGGATTTCGGCACCAGCTCGTCCCGCCGCCCGGCCGGTGAAATTCCTCTGCATGACGCTTATTCGCGTGCCGTGATGCGTGCGGTGAAGCGCATCCGCCCGGCCGTTGTGCATATTGAAGTGGAGCATGCGCCCGCCAAACGGGGTTTGGCGCCGCGTACCAGCACCGGCTCCGGATTCGTCATCAGCCAGGACGGCTACACCATCACCAACAGTCACATCGTGGCCGGTGCTCGGTATCTGGAAGTGAGCCTGCCCGACGGCCGCGAAGTCGAGGCGGAACTGGTGGGCGACGATCCGGAAACTGATCTGGCGGTCATCAAACTGGATACCACGGTCGAGCGTTTCGCCAAGATGGCTGATTCGGCTGCGGTCGAAGTGGGCCAGGTGGCGATAGCCATCGGCAGTCCATACGGCTTCCAGCACACGGTCACGTCCGGCATCGTGAGCGCGCTCGGTTGTTCGGCGCGCACGCAGGGCGGCCAGCTCGTCGACAACGTCATCCAGACGGATGCCGCGCTCAACAGCGGCAACTCAGGCGGCCCGCTGGTGAACTCCGCCGGTGAGGTGATCGGCGTGACGACTTCACTGGTGATGGGCACGCAAGGCATCTGTTTCGCGGTCGCCAGCAACAGCGCGCAGTTGATCACCGGTTGGCTCATCAAGGAAGGCCACGTTCGCCGCAGCCGCCTGGGTGTGGCCGCGCAAAATCTCGCCATCCAGAAGAAAGTGGTGAAGCAATTGGCGCTGCAGCAGGAAACCGGCGTCAGCGTGACCGCCGTCGAACCGCAAAGCGCCGCGCAGAAAGCTGGCGTGAAGGCGGGCGACATCATCATCGCGCTGGGGCATACCCTGGTCAAAGGCGTGGACGATCTGCATCGCCTGCTCACCGGTTTCGAGAGCCAGAAGACGTCGATCACGGTGTTGCGCAATGCGGCCAAGATCGACCTTTCGATCCAGCCCGAAGCCGTCTGAACCATAGCGCCGGACTATCGGCGCCATTGCAAAACTTCATTTGCCTGAACTCGGAGATTGATTCACGCTCCGGTTCAGGCAAGTTTGTTTGTGGCCGCCGAATTTGGGCCCACAACGCGAGAGGGGTGTCAGGGCGCTTGCGCATTGCCGACTGATCCCCAACTGAAAGCACACTCATTCACCGGAATCGCAAAGGAGCCGACATGGCCACGCTGGATCTCACCAAGGACAATTTCGAGCACGTCGTTTCGGGCGACAAGACGGTCATCATCGACTTCTGGGCGCCGTGGTGCGGCCCGTGCAAGATGTTCGCTCCGACGTTTGAGGCGGTGTCCGAGCAGTATCCCGACGTCGTGTTCGCCAAGGTCAACACGGAAGAGGAGCAAGAACTCGCCGGCTACTTCAACATCCGCTCCATTCCGACGCTGATGGTGTTCCGCGAGAAGGTCATCATCTTCTCCCAAGCTGGCGCGCTGCCCAAGTCCGGGCTGGAGCAAATCGTGCAGAAGTCGCAGGACGTGGACATGGCCAAAGTGCATGCGGAAATCGCCGCGCAAGGGCAAGCTGCGACGGCTTGATGCGTCGTCACGAAGTGAAGTGATCACGGGGCCGCGAGGCCCCGTTCTCATTGGCGAGCTGGCTGGCGCTTGCGAATATTCGCAAGCGCCAGCCGCACCAGCCAATCTGCTAGAGTGCCGTCCTCCAAACCAGAAGACGACACATCATGTCCAGCCTGCCGCCGCTCCCCGCCTTTGATGCGCTGCGTACACACTTTCTCGCGCCGGAGACAGCGACGGTTGAACGGCTGGTCACCGCCGCGCGAATGTCGCCCACTCAAGGCGACGGCGTGAATCGTGAGGCCCGCAGATTGGTCGAGGCCGTGCGCAACAGGCAGAAGGCCGATGCCGGCATGCAGTCGTTTCTCACCGAGTACGACCTGTCATCGCAGGAAGGCGTTTTGCTGATGTGCGTGGCCGAAGCGCTCTTGCGCATTCCCGACGCGGCGACTGCGGACAAGCTCATCAAGGACAAGTTTTCCCAGGGCGATTGGGCGAAACACTTCGGCCGCAGTGATTCCCTGCTGGTGAATGCCGGCACCTGGGGCATGATGCTCACCGGCAAGCTGGTGACGGTCGAACCGACCGGCATCGCTGACGTGGGCGCATGGTTGGGCAAACTCGCCGCGCGCGCGGGTGAGCCGGTGGTGCGCATGGCGCTCCGCCAAGGCATGAAGCTGATGGCCGAGCAGTTCGTGATGGGCCGCGACATCGCAGACGCGCTCGCGCGCGCAGCCAGTGCGGACCAGTCCAAATTTCGCCACTCCTACGACATGCTGGGTGAGTCGGCCATGACGGCCGAGGACGCCGAGCGCTATTTCAAGGCCTATCAGGAGGCCATCACCGCCATCAGCAAAGCGGTGAAGCCAGGCCAGTCGGTCTTCGACGCACCCGGCATTTCGGTAAAGCTTTCGGCGCTGCATCCGCGTTACGAATATTCGCATCGTGAGCGGGTCATCGCCGAGCTGCTGCCCAAAATGCAGGCGCTGGCCCAGCAGGCTAAAGCCGGCGGCATCGGTCTCACGATTGATGCGGAGGAAACCGAGCGGCTTGAGTTGTCTCTGGAGTTGATCGGTGCTGTGTTCTGTTCACCCGCGTTGAAGGGCTGGGAAGGCTTTGGCTTGGCCGTGCAGGCGTACCAGAAGCGCGCCTACTTCGTGATCGATTGGCTAAAGGCGCTCGCCGAGCGTGAAGGCAAGCGCATGATGACGCGGCTGGTGAAGGGCGCGTACTGGGACACCGAAATCAAGCGCGGTCAGGTGCAGGGGATGACCGATTACCCGGTGTTCACACGCAAGGCCAACACCGATGCGTCCTACCTTGCGTGCGCGGCCAAGATGCTCGATGCATCCAATGCGTTCTATTGCCAGTTCGCCACCCACAACGCGCACACGGTGGCGACCATTCTTGAACGCGCCAAGCGAGATGGAAAGTTGCGTGGCGACTTCGAGTTTCAGCGCCTCCACGGCATGGGCGATGCCTTGTATGAAGAAGTGCTGGCCGCGCACTCGACCGCGTGCCGTGTCTATGCGCCGGTTGGCAGTCATGAGGACTTGCTGCCGTATCTCGTGCGTCGTCTGCTGGAGAACGGCGCCAACAGTTCATTCGTGAATCGCATCGCGGATGCCGCCATTCCCGTCGAGGCCGTCATCGCCGATCCGTTGGTGGCCATCGACGCGCAGGCCGACCAGCGCAACGCCCGAATTCCGCTGCCCAAAGATCTGTATGGGGCCGCTCGCGTCAACTCGTCCGGCTTCAGTTTCGCGGAAGTGCCGGCGGTGAACGCGCTATTTCAGGCCATGCAATCGACTTTGCGGCGCACCGACTTCAAGGCCTCATCCATTGTCGCCGGTGCCGCCGTGCGTGGGCCGTCGCTGAACATCGTGAATCCGGCGACTGGCGCGGTCATCGGCCAGGTCGAGGAGGCCGATGACGCCACGGTGGATTTGGCGCTTGATCTGGCGCACCGCTGGCCGGGCATGGCGGGCGCTGAACGCGCGGGCATTCTGGATCGCTTGGCGGATTTGCTGGAGCGCGATCGCGCGCCGCTCATGGCCTTGCTGTCGCGCGAAGCCGGCAAGACGCTGCCGGATGCGCTGGGTGAAGTGCGCGAGGCCGCCGACTTCTGCCGCTACTACGCCACGCTCTGCCGTGAGCACTTTGCCGCGCCTCATGCGCTGCCGGGGCCGACGGGAGAGAGCAATCATCTGTCGCTCCAGGGTCGCGGCGTTTTCGCCTGCATTTCGCCGTGGAATTTTCCGCTGGCGATTTTTCTGGGCCAGATCGCGGCGGCGTTCGCCGCTGGCAATGCGGTCGTCGCCAAGCCGGCCGAGCAGACGCCGCTCATCGCCGATCAGGCCATCCGCTTGCTGCTGGAAGCGGGCATGCCCAAGGACGCCATCGCGTTGTTGCCGGGCCGTGGCGAAACAGTTGGCGTGAGGCTGGTGAACGATGCCCGCGTCGCCGGCATCGCCTTCACGGGCGGCACCAGCACCGCGCAAGCCATCAACCGCGCGCTGGCCGCGCGTCCCGGACCGTTGGTGCCATTCATCGCGGAAACCGGTGGCCTCAACGCGATGATCGCCGACTCGTCAGCGCTGCCCGAACAGATCGTGAACGACGTGCTGGTGTCCGCGTTCAACAGCGCCGGCCAGCGTTGCTCGGCGCTTCGCGTGTTGTGTGTGCAGAAGGACATCGCGCCCCGTGTGTTGAAGCTTCTCAAGGGCGCGATGAATGAACTTCAGGTGGGCGATCCTTCGCGATTGGATACGGACGTCGGACCGGTGATTGATCAGGAAGCGCTCGCCATCCTGCGCGGGCACCGCGAAAAGATGGAACGCGAATATTCGCAAGTGGGTCAGACGCCGCTCCCGCGTGACTTGCCTGCGGGGCATTTCTTCGCGCCCTGCGCCTTCGAGATTCCACGCTTCGATGTGCTGGAGCGTGAAGTCTTCGGTCCCATCCTGCATGTGCTGCCATTCGAGGCCAATCAGCTGCTTGAGCTTGTCGACATCATCAACGCCAGTGGCTACGGGTTGACGCTGGGCATCCACAGCCGCATCGAGGAAACCATTCAAGCCATTCGCGTGCGGGCGCGGGTGGGCAACGTGTATGTGAATCGCAATCAAGTCGGCGCCGTGGTCGGCGTGCAGCCGTTCGGCGGCGAGGGGCTGTCGGGCACCGGACCGAAGGCGGGCGGACCGCATTATCTCTTCCGCTTCGCGACCGAGCGCACGTTCACCGTCAATACGGCCGCGGCGGGAGGCAATGCGTCGTTGATCGCAAGCTCGGAGTAGCCAGTCGCATCACCGCCTTGCGAATATTCGCAAGGCAGTTATGTCAGAGCTTCTTCACGCCCGGAACCGGATCACCGCCCCCGAGCAGCACCAGCATGGGCTTTCCTTCGCCCTTCCAGTAATCCACAGCGTCCTGGAACAGTTCGACCACGGTCTCCAGTTGGCTTTCGTGGTGGGCCGCGAAGTTGTCGGTGTGATCGAAGTGAATCACATATCCCTCGGCGTCAATCCAATCGAAGTCGGTGATGCATTCCTCGAACGCATCCCAATTGCTGCTGAAGTAGTCGGGGAAGTGCATCACGGTCGCGGCGTGATTGAGAAACTGCTCCTTCTTCTCGATGGCCTTGCCTTCGAGGTGGAAGTAGGCAAGGCCCTTGGCCTTGGCGAGTTTCGCCACGGTGGCCGGGGTGGCGGCGGACTTCAGCCAGTAGACGCCGCGCGGCGCGTCCTGTTCGAACAACTTGCCGAGCGGATCAGTTTTCATGGCGACTCCTGGATGCGCTTGAACGACGCGTAGTGATCATCGGTGTAGTAGTAGATGCCGCCGCCGGCGACAATGCGGCGCGCGCCGCGGTTCTTGGCACCCGGCGTTTTCACCGTGTATTCCCTGTAATGCCCGCGTGGCTTGGCGGGCAGGATTCTTTCGCGATTGCCGAAGACCGTGCCGTCCTTGTTGTAAGGAAACGGGCCACCCTTCTTGATCAGCGCGAGCGTTTGTCTGGCTTCAGGCGGAAGGGCGGTGGCGGCGATGGTGCCGATGGCATTTTTGCCATTCGGCTGAAAGGCGAGCGCCGGCGGGAGCGCGCCGCCGGCGAGCGTGAACACCACCAAAAAGAGAATGCGAATGAGTGGACTCATACCCGTCTCCGTTCCAGATTGTCGGCGACTTTCGCGTTGAATCTCGCGGCGTCGATGACATGCCGCTCGTGCGTGCCTTCGGTGATCGTGTCCACGCCGTCATGCGCCGTGACCGTGAAGCGGAGTTTGCGTCCGTCGACGGCATCAAGCCGGGTCGAAACCGTGATCGTCATGCCGGGCGGCGTCGCGGCCACATGGGAAAGGTTCACGTGCGTACCCAGGCTCTGCTCCGTCGGCCAGTCCAGATGCGGACGGATGAGATCGATGCATGCCCACTCGCACAGCCCGACGAGATAGCCCGTCGCCAGCACCTCCGGCATGACCTGGAACTCGGCCGCCTCCGGATAGAGATGCGGCACCGTGCGGTGCGGCGGCACGGTGTAGCGGAACGAGCTGGCGAGCCCGGGTCGCAGAGTCGCTTTCACGGCAATTTGTGCGGGCAGCGGTCCTTCGTGCAGTCCGCGTAGATGTGCAACGAGTGCTCATGGATGGTGAAGCCGCGATCCTTGGCGATCTTGGCCTGACGGCGCTCGATTTCGGCATCGAAGAATTCCTCCACCCGACCGCACTGGAGGCACACCAGATGATCGTGGTGGCCGCCTTCGTTCAACTCGAAGACCGCTTTGCCGCTCTCAAAATGGTGGCGCATGAGGAGACCTGCCTGCTCGAACTGGGTCAGCACGCGATAGACGGTGGCGAGACCGATGTCCGCGTTTTCCTCCAGCAGCAGTTTGTACACATCCTCCGCCGTCATGTGCCGCTGCTTGCTGTGCTGGAACAGGTCCAGCACCTTCAAGCGGGGCAGCGTGGCCTTGAGGCCCATGTTGCGCAGGTCTTTGGATTCGGGCATGGCGGCTTTCGGAAGTGATGCGGAGTTGTCTGCATGATAAATCGGATTCACCGCCCGGTGGCATCTCGTGGGGCGCAGGCGGGCCTCCGCTATAATCCGGGGCATTCTCATCGGGGTCACTATGCGCGTCATCACACCACTTCTCGCGGCCGTCCTGCTTTCCGCGTGCAGCTATCTCAGCCCGCACAAGATCGAAATCCAGCAGGGCAATCTCATCACCAAGGAGGCCTTCGCCGCCGTCAAGATCGGCATGAGCAAGGCTGAAGTCCGCACCGCGCTGGGCACACCTTTGCTGCAGGACGTGTTCCATGCCAATCGCTGGGACTACTACTTCAGCCACGAGCAATATGGCGGTTTCGCGAAACTGAAGCGGATCAGCGAGGAGCGGCGCATCACGTTCTTCTTTGAAAGCGACAAGCTCGCGCGCATCGAAGGGGACACGGCGGCGCTCCCATCCGACCTGCCACCGGTCAAGCGGTAAGGCGGCATGACCACGCGCGTGGCGATTGCCGGCGCCACCGGCCGCATGGGGCGCATGCTGCTGGAAGCGCTTTCCGAGTCGGAATGCACGCTCGCCGCGGCGCTGGAACGCGCCGACAGCCCGCATATTGGCAAGGACGCGCAGGCGTTCGGTTATCGCGAGCAGGGCATACTGCTGCGGCCTGATCTTGCCGCGGCTCTGGCCGCGAGTGAAGTGTTGATCGACTTCACGCGGCCCGAAGGCACGCTGGCCCATCTGGCCGCGTGTCGTGCCGCGAAGAAGCCCATCGTCATCGGCACCACTGGCTTCGACGACGCCGGCAAGACCGCCATCGCCATGGCGGCGAAGGATATTTCGGTGGTATTCGCGCCCAACATGAGCGTCGGCGTGAATATCACGCTGAAGCTCATCGAGCAGGCCGCGCGCGCACTGGATGCCGACTACGACATCGAGATCGTGGAAATGCACCACAACCAGAAGGTTGATGCGCCGTCCGGCACGGCACTGAAAATGGGTGAAGTGGCCGCGGCCGCGCGCGGAACAAGCCTGGCCGCGGAGGGTGTGCTGAGCCGCGAGGGGCACACCGGTGCGAGAAAGCGCGGCGCCATCGGCTTCGCGACGCTGCGGGGCGGCGATGTGATCGGCGATCACACCGTGATTTTCGCCGGCGGTGGTGAACGGATCGAGATCAGCCACAAGTCCTCGACGCGCGGCAACTACGCGAAAGGTGCGATCAAGGCGGCGCGCTGGCTCGCGGGCAAGCCGCCGGGGCTCTACGACATGCAGGATGTGCTGGGGCTGAAGTAGGCGCCGAATTTGCCGGTGGCTGGGCGGTCGTGTAAAATGCGTGCTTAATCGCCAAAAAGCGGGAAAGAGCCCTTCGGGTCTTTCCCGTTTTTTATGTCCGTCGTTTGCCTGGAGTCTCGCCGTGTCCCAACGCCCATCCGCCCTGCTGGTTCTTGCTGATGGCGCTGTTTTCAAAGGGACTTCCATCGGCGCGTCGGGCCAGACCGTCGGTGAGGTGGTGTTCAACACCGCCATGACCGGTTACCAGGAAATCCTCACCGATCCGTCCTACATGGGACAGATCGTGACCCTGACCTACCCGCACATCGGCAACGTCGGCGCGAATCCCGAGGACGCCGAGTCGAAGAAGACTTACGCCGCCGGGCTCATCATTCGTGATCTGCCTCTGCTTGCCTCCAATTTCCGCATGCAGGAAACGCTCGACAAATACCTGGAACGAAATGGCGTCGTTGCGATTGCCGACATCGACACCCGCCGCCTCACGCGTCTGCTGCGCGAAAAGGGTGCGCAGAACGGCTGCATTCTGGTGGGCGAGGCGACGGATGCGAATATTCGCAAGGCGCATGAGTCCGCGAAGGCCGCGCCCAGCATGGCCGGGCTGGATCTCGCCAAGGTGGTGAGCTGCACCAAACCGTATGACTGGAACGCCAGCACTTGGGCGCTGGGCACGGGCTATCGTGAGCTGGTCGATGCCAAGTACCACGTGGTCGCCTATGACTACGGCGTGAAGCACAACATCCTGCGCATGCTGGCGGATCGCGGCTGCAAGGTCACTGTGCTGCCGGCGCAGGCGACGGCCGCTGACGCACTCGCCTTGAATCCCGATGGCGTGTTCCTGTCCAACGGGCCGGGTGATCCCGAGCCCTGCGACTATGCGGTGAGGGCCATCGAAGAAGTCATCGCCAAGGGCGTGCCGGTGTTCGGCATCTGCCTCGGCCACCAGTTGCTCGGGCTGGCGTCGGGCGCCAAGACCATGAAGATGAAGTTCGGCCACCACGGCGCGAACCATCCGGTGCAGGACCTCGACACGAAGCAGGTCTACATCACCAGCCAGAACCACGGTTTCGCAGTGGACGAGTCCACATTGCCTGCGAATATTCGCGCCACGCACAAGTCGCTTTTCGACGGGACCCTGCAGGGGATAGAGCGCACTGACAAGCCGGCGTTCAGCTTCCAGGGCCATCCGGAAGCCAGTCCCGGTCCGCATGAAGTGGGGTATCTCTTCGATCGCTTCATCAGCATGATGGCGGCGAAGAAAGCCGGCAAGGCGGCCTGATGCTGGGCATCACCGATTTCGCGACCTACGTCATCGGGACGATCTTCATCATCCTGCTGCCTGGGCCGAATTCGCTTTACGTGCTGGCTGTCGCGGCCCGTCGCGGTGTGCGTCCCGCCTATGCCGGTGCCGCTGGCGTTTTGCTTGGCGATGCGGTCTTGATGGTGCTGGCGGCTGCGGGCGTGGGCACGCTGCTGAAGGCTTATCCCTCGGTGTTCCTGGTGCTGAAGATGGCCGGTGCTGGTTACCTCGCATGGATCGGCGCCAAGCTCATCCTTGGTGCCGTGCAGCGGTATCGTGCCGGTGCTCTGGTCGAGACAGCGGAGGTCGTGGAGACCAATTCCTCCAACCCGTTCACGCGAGCCTTCGCCATCTGCATGGTGAATCCCAAGGCCATCCTGTTCTTCGTGTCCTTCTTCATCCAGTTCGTGGATCCCGCCTATGGCGCGCCGGTGGTCACCTTCGCCGCGCTGGGCGCGATCTTCCAGTTCTTCAGCATCCTTTATCTCAGCGCGCTCATCTTCGCGGGCGCCCGGATTGCGGATGCGTTTCGCCGCCGCTTCCGCCTCTCATCCTTGATGACCGGGGCAGTGGGCGCACTGTTCATCGGCTTTGGCGCAAGACTCGCCACCGCCACCGTGGAGTAAGCATCACCATGCCCAAGCGCACAGACATCAAGAGCATCCTCATCATCGGCGCCGGCCCCATCGTCATCGGTCAGGCCTGCGAGTTCGACTATTCCGGCGCCCAGGCCTGCAAGGCGTTGAGGGACGAGGGCTACAAGGTCATCCTGGTCAACAGCAACCCGGCCACGATCATGACCGATCCCGACATGGCGGACGTGACCTACATCGAGCCCATCACTTGGAAGGTGGTGGAGGCGATCATCGAGAAAGAGCGTCCCGACGCGCTGCTGCCCACGATGGGCGGCCAGACCGCGCTCAACTGCGCACTCGATCTCGCGAAGCACGGCGTGCTCGGCAAGTACAAGGTCGAGATGATCGGCGCCACCAAGGAAGCCATCGACAAGGCCGAGGACCGCGAGAAGTTCAAGCAGGCCATGACCAAGATCGGCTTGGAGAGCCCGCGTTCCGCGCTGGCACACTCGCTGGAAGAAGCGTTGCAGGTGCAGGTCGCCATCGGCTTTCCGACCATCATTCGCCCCAGTTTCACCATGGGTGGTTCGGGCGGCGGCATCGCCTACAACATGGAAGAGTTCGTCACCATCTGCGAGCGCGGCCTTGAGGCCTCGCCAACCAAAGAACTTCTGATCGAGGAGTCCGTCCTCGGCTGGAAAGAGTTCGAGATGGAAGTGGTGCGGGACAAGAAGGACAACTGCATCATCATCTGTTCCATCGAGAACCTGGACCCGATGGGTGTGCATACCGGCGACTCGATCACGGTTGCGCCGGCACAGACGCTGACCGACAAGGAATATCAGATCATGCGAAACGCCTCCATCGCGTGCCTGCGCGAGATCGGCGTCGAAACGGGCGGTTCGAACGTGCAGTTCGGCGTGAACCCCGCGGACGGACGCATGGTGGTCATCGAGATGAACCCGCGGGTGTCGCGTTCCTCCGCGCTGGCTTCCAAGGCGACCGGTTTTCCCATCGCCAAGATCGCGGCCAAGCTGGCCGTGGGCTACACGCTGGATGAGTTGAAGAACGACATCACCGGCGGCGCCACGCCTGCATCGTTCGAGCCCAGTATCGACTACGTGGTCACCAAGGTGCCACGCTTCGCGTTCGAGAAATTCCCGCAGGCGGATGATCGCCTCACCACGCAAATGAAGAGCGTGGGCGAGGTCATGGCCATCGGCCGCAACTTCCAGGAGTCGCTGCAGAAGGCGCTGCGCGGGCTGGAAGTCGGTGTGGACGGCTTCAACCTGAAGACCGTCGACATGGAGAAGATCGAGGACGAGCTCGCCTATCCTCGCGCGGAGCGCCTCTGGTACGTGGCCGATGCCTTCGGTGTCGGCATGACGCTGGAAGAGATTTTCCACTTCACCAAGATCGATCCCTGGTTCCTGGCTCAGATCGAGGACCTGGTGAAGATCGAGCTGCAGCTCGACAAGAAGACGCTGGATGAGATCAGCGCGGATGAATTGCGCGCGCTGAAGCGCAAGGGCTTCTCGGATCGGCGCCTGGCCTATCTCACCAAAGCCAAGGAGGCCGATGTTCGCGCCAAGCGCCATGCGGCGAATATTCGCCCGGTGTACAAGCGCGTCGACACCTGTGCCGCCGAGTTCGCGACCTCAACGGCGTACATGTATTCGACCTACGACGAGGAGTGCGAGTCCAATCCCACCAACAACAAGAAGATCATGGTGCTGGGGGGCGGCCCAAATCGCATTGGCCAAGGCATCGAGTTCGACTACTGCTGCGTGCATGCGGCCCTGGCCCTGCGCGAGGATGGCTTCGAAACCATCATGGTCAACTGCAATCCGGAGACCGTTTCAACCGACTACGACACCTCCGACCGCCTCTACTTCGAGCCGCTGACGCTGGAAGATGTGCTGGAAATCGTACACAAGGAAAAGCCCTGGGGCGTGATCGTGCAGTTCGGCGGCCAGACGCCGCTGAAGTTGGCGCGCGCACTGGAAGCCAACGGCGTGCCCATCATCGGGACCACGCCGGACTCCATTGATGTGGCGGAAGATCGCGAGCGCTTCCAGAAGCTCATCAACGATCTCAAGCTGCGCCAGCCGCCCAACCGCACGGCGCGCACCAATGAAGAGGCCATGGAGAAGGCGCGCGAGATTGGGTACCCGCTGGTCGTGCGTCCCAGCTACGTGCTGGGCGGGCGTGCCATGGAAATCATCCACGTCGAGAGCGATCTCGAGCGCTACATGCGCGAGGCCGTGAAGGTCTCCAACGACTCGCCGGTGCTGCTGGACCGCTTCCTCAATGACGCCATCGAGGTGGATGTCGATGCGGTCAGTGACGGCAAAGATGTGCTCATCGGCGGCATCATGGAGCACATCGAGCAGGCGGGTGTCCACTCAGGTGATTCCGCCTGCTCGCTGCCGCCTTTCTCGCTGTCCGAAGCGCTGAAAGATGAGCTCCGCCGCCAGACCGTGGAAATGGCGCGGGCACTGAATGTCGTCGGCCTGATGAATGTGCAGTTCGCGATCCAGCAGCAGGATGGCAAGGATGTCGTCTACGTGCTGGAAGTGAATCCGCGTGCCTCGCGTACCGTGCCGTACGTGTCCAAGGCCATCAGCCTGCCGCTGGCCAAGATCGCCGCGCGCTGCATGGCCGGCAAGTCGCTGAAGGAGCAGGGTGTCACCAAGGAAATCACGCCACCCTATTTCTCCGTGAAGGAAGCCGTGTTCCCCTTCATCAAATTCCCTGGCGTGGACACGATTCTTGGCCCGGAAATGAAGTCGACCGGTGAGGTCATGGGCGTCGGCGAAACCTTCGCAGAGGCCTTCGTGAAGTCGCAACTGGCCGCAGGCATCAAGCTCCCGACCGGCGGCAAGGCGTTCCTGTCGGTGCGCAATGCCGACAAGCCAAGATTGCTGGAAATCGCCCAGGCGCTGGCGCAGTTGGGATTTGGCATCGTGGCGACCAAGGGCACGGCTGCGTTCCTCAAGGAGGCGGGTCTGCCGGTCACGCCGGTCAACAAGGTGAAGGAAGGCCACCCCCACATTGTCGACATGGTGAAAAACAAGGAGATCAGTTTCATCGTGAACACGGTGGAGGAGGACAAGCGCTCCATTCGCGACTCCTGGTCCATTCGCAACGAAGCCTTGAAGAACAAGATCACCTACTACACCACGGTGTCGGGCGCCAAAGCGGCCTGCATCGGCATGCAACACCTCACCGAGTTGAAGGTGTATGACCTCCAAAATCTGCATCGCAGCATAGAAAGGACAGCGGCATGAGCGGGAAGATTCCCATTACGGTGAAGGGTGCTGAGCTGCTCCGCGCCGAACTGCATCGCCTGAAAACCAAGGACCGCCCGGAGATCATCACCGCCATTGCCGAGGCGCGTGCGCAAGGCGACATTTCGGAGAACGCCGAGTACGACGCGGCCAAGGAACGCCAGGGTTTCATCGAGGGCCGCATCATTGAGATCGAAAGCAAGCTGTCGTCGGCGCAGATCATCAATCCCGCGCAACTCGACGGTGACGGCCGCGTCGTGTTCGGCGCGACCGTGGATCTGGAGGATCAGGAGTCGGGCGACAAGGTGACCTACCAGATCGTCGGCGACGATGAAGCCGATCTCAAGGAAAGCAAGATCTCCATCAGCTCCCCCATCGCCCGAGCGCTCATCGGCAAGTTTGCCGGTGACATGGCGGAAGTGAAGGCGCCGGGAGGTGTCCGCGAATACGAGGTCGTGGACGTTCGCTACATCTGAGCGCCATTGCGAATATTCGCAATGTATCGATGCCTCAGGCGCGAGAACCTCGGCGGCGAATCGCCTTCTCCTGCTCTTGCGCTTTGGTGAGGCGAGGACCCTTGCGCTTGGGCGGCGGCGCAGGCGGTTTCTTGTCCGGATTTTCGCGCCAGACAATGAGCATCTTGCCAATGTGTTGCACCGGGGCTGCGTTGAGGCGGTTGCAGATTTCTTCGAGCCAGCTTTCACGGTCAGCGCGCTCGTCGGTGGATGCCCGAATCTTGATAAGTTCATGGGCCTTGAGGCTGCGGTCGATTTCGCGCAACACAGCGGGCGTCAGCCCTTCAGCGCCAATGAGCACCACCGCGTTCAGGCCGTGCGCCGCAGCCTTGAGCGCTTTGCGCTCAACAGGGGAGAGTTCGATTTTCATTCCGCCATTATAGGCGGGCTGGCGCGCCGCAAGGGCGCGCCAGCGATCAGCTCAAGGCTTGCACAGGACAGGAAAGTACACGCAAAGCAGAGCGGAGAACCCGCTGATGCTCGTCGAAGTGGAGGTGCCGGTCGGGGTTGTCGTCGTCGTGGACTGATAGGTCCCCGTCCCTTGTGGGGTTGAGACCGAATAGGACGAGCTGGAGGAAGAGCTTGCCCCGGGTCCTGCCAGGTAGCTGACGGAGGGCGACGTGGTCGACACGGTGGTAGCGGAGGTCGACGACAATGAAGTTGTCGTCGCGCGTGAGGACAAGCTTCCTGTTTGTTGGGCGCTGGCGTTGACCATGACCGCGCTGCAGCACAGTGCAACAGCGAGAACAGACGGGCGAACTGCAAAACGGGTGTGGCTCATGTTTTTCTCCTGAATTGGGGAATTGGAACAAGACAGCGTGAAAAATCGTCAAATCTGAATTTGGGATTATTTCCCAACCCAAAGATATTGGGAAAATTTCCCAGTGTCAAGAGGTTTGTGAAAATATCCCAATTGGAACAAAATGAGGTTCTCCCGGCAGCACCGCACCCTGATCTCGTGAAAATGCATGGTTCCCAACCCAAATCGCGTGTCAAGGCATCAGACGGCGCCGTGAACGCAAATGAACGCCCAGCAGCAATTGCGGCGGAATTCAAGCCTGCCGAGTCGAATCTGGTCTTGGATGCCACCGCCCTGATGGTGCGACCGATCGTGCGTTTGCTGATTGCGCATGGCGTCACGCTGACCATGTGGGTGGAGCGGCTAAAACGCGTGTTTGTGGATGTCGCCACAAATCAATTCACGCACGAAGGTGCGCGCCAGTCAGACAGCCGGTTGGCCGTGTTGACGGGCGTCCATCGCAAGGACATCAAGCGGCTCCGCGAGGAGTCTGAAGGTGTGCGCGCAATGCGTGAGCCGGTGACCAATCCCGGACTCATGCTCATGCGCTGGACCGGCGATATGAGGTTCATGGTGCGCGGAAGGAGCAAGCCACTGCCGCGCCGGAAAGACTTGGCTGCCGGTGAAGGGCCGTCATTCGAGGACTTGGTGGAAAGCGTCTCGAAGGACATTCCCGCGCGAGCCATCCTGGACGAATGGTTGCGCTTGAACATCGTGCGCATGGATTCAGCCGGACGCGCAGTGCTGAATCGAGAATGGATCATGCTGGGTGAAGATCATGCGACCACGCTCAACTTGATGGCCGTTCATGGATACGACCGCTTGAGCGCCGCAGTCGAGAACCACCTGGCAAGCGCCCACCTTTATCCTGTTTTTTCGGTCGACAGCAGAAACATTGACGCGAAGGATCTGGAAGAATTTCAGGTTTGGTACAGGAAGGCATGCGCCGAATTCCTGGACCAATGCAACGCGAGATTGACGGCGCTGGAAGGCCGCAGCGGGACGAATGAAACCGCGGGACTGCGCATCAGCGCGGGCGCCTACCTGTATGCAGAGCCCATGCATGGCCCAGCCGGGGACTTGCGAATCAAGTAAGCTCACGCGATCCAACTCATTGCTTCGCGGCTCATGGGCCGCAGCTCACCTTCATGGCCGGCGTCCGCCCCAAAAACAGCCGCGATTGGGTCAAGCGGCACTTGTCCGACCCATTCGTCAAGAAATCCAAGGAAGAGGGTTTCCGCTCCCGCGCGGTCTACAAGTTGTCGGAAATCGACGCGACGGAGCGGTTGCTGAGGCCTGGCATGACGGTGATCGACCTGGGATCAACGCCCGGCGCCTGGTCGCAGTGGGTGGTCAAGAAGGTGGGGGCGCGCGGCAAAGTGGTCGCCATTGACCTTCTGGACATGCAGCCAATACAGGGTGTGCAGTTCATCCAGGGCGACTTTTCGCGCGAGGAGGGCTTGCAGGCCGTCATTGATGCAATTGGCGGAAGCCAGTCAAAGGTGGACCTTGTGCTGTCCGACATGGCCCCCAACCTCACTGGCATCGCGCTCACTGATCAGGCGCGCATGTTCAACCTGGCGGAGCTGGCGTTGGAATTCTGTCGTGAGTTCCTGAAACCGGACGGCGATTTCGTGATCAAGGTCTTCCAGGGATCGGGTTACATCGAATTTGTGAGGGCAATGCGTGAACTCTTCAAGAAGGTATCCGTCGAAAAGCCAGGCGCCTCGCGCGCCGAAAGCGGCGAGCTCTATCTGGTCGGAAAGGGTCGAAAGTAGGCGACGCAAAGCGGTGTAAACTGCCCATCCGGGCAGCCACCGGGCGCATCACCGACTGCATTGATTTTTCAGCGCGATCCCCCATCATCCCTGAGTCGGGATCGGCAAAGGAAGCTATTGTGAACAATTGGGTCAAGAACATCGGCGTTTGGGCCGTCATCCTCATCGTGTTGATGATGGTCTTCATGCAAGTCTCCAACCGTCAGGCTGCGAGCAGCACCATGACGTACTCCACCATGATGTCCGAAGCGAAGGCCGGCAACGTGGAGAAGGTCAAGGAAGAAAGTGCCCGCGCGGTCAAAGCCACCTTGCGGGACGGCAAGACCTACACCGTCTACCTGCCTGGCAACGTGTTCACGTGGGATGACCTCATCAAGGCTGGCGTCAACATCGAGGCCAAGCCGCCCGAGGAAAACTCCTTCCTCATGCAGATTTTCATTTCCTGGTTCCCGATGCTGTTGCTCATCGGCGTGTGGATTTTCTTCATGCGCCAGATGCAGGGCGGCGGTCGGGGCGGCGCGTTTTCCTTCGGCAAGAGCCGCGCGCGCATGCTCGATGAGGCCAACAATCAGGTCACCTTCGCCGATGTCGCCGGCTGCGACGAGGCCAAGGAGGAAGTCTCAGAGTTGGTCGACTTCCTCAAAGACCCTTCCAAGTTCCAGAAGCTGGGCGGACGCATTCCGCGCGGCGTGTTGATGGTTGGCAATCCGGGCACCGGCAAGACCTTGCTCGCGCGCGCCATCGCGGGCGAGGCCAAGGTGCCGTTCTTCTCCATATCCGGCTCCGACTTCGTGGAAATGTTTGTCGGTGTCGGCGCGGCCCGCGTGCGCGACATGTTCGAGCAAGCCAAGAAGAATTCGCCTTGCATCGTGTTCATCGACGAAATCGATGCGGTCGGTCGTCAGCGCGGTGCGGGGCTGGGCGGTGGTAACGACGAACGTGAGCAGACGTTGAACCAGTTGCTGGTCGAGATGGATGGCTTCGAGGCCACGGCTGGTGTCATTGTCATCGCCGCGACCAACCGTCCCGATGTGCTGGACCCGGCATTGCTGCGTCCAGGCCGCTTCGACCGCCAGGTTGTGGTGCCGCTGCCCGATATTCGTGGCCGTGAGCAGATTCTCACTGTGCATATGCGCAAGGTTCCCATCGCGCCGGATGTGGATGCATCCGTCATTGCGCGCGGCTGCCCCGGCTTCTCCGGCGCCGACCTCGCCAATCTGGTGAACGAGGCCGCCTTGTTCGCCGCGCGCGCGAGCAAGCGTCTGGTCGACATGGAAGACTTCGAACGCGCCAAGGACAAGGTCATGATGGGCGCTGAGCGCCGTTCCATGGTCATGACCGATGAGGAACGCATGAACACGGCCTATCACGAGTCCGGCCACGCGTTGCTGGGTTATCTGCTGCCCAAGAGCGATCCGGTTCACAAGGTCACCATCATTCCGCGCGGCCGTGCGCTGGGTGTCACCATCCAGTTGCCAGAGCAGGATCGTTATGCCTACGACCGCGAGTATCTGCTGTCGCGCATCGCGGTGCTGTTCGGTGGCCGCATCGCCGAAGAGGTGTTCATGAACCAGATGACCACGGGCGCCTCCAACGACTTCGAGCGCGCCACGCAGATCGCGCGCGACATGGTCACGCGCTACGGCATGTCCGACGAGCTGGGTACGATGGTTTACGCCGAGAACGAGGGCGAAGTGTTCCTGGGCCGCTCGGTCACGCGTCAAACCAACGTGTCCGAAGAGACCATGCGCAAGGTAGATGCGGAAATCCGCCGCATCATCGATGAGCAATACACGCTGGCTCGCAAGCTCATCGAGGAGAATCGCGACAAGGTCGAGGCCATGACCAAGGCGTTGCTCGAGTACGAAACCATCGATGCGGATCAGATCAAGGACATCATGAGCGGCTTCCCGCCGCGCCCGCCCAAGCCCTCCGCTGCGCCGCTGAAGCGCAAGGACAAGGACGACGGCCAGGCCGGTCAGGCCAAGCCGGTGGAGGCGACGCCGCAAGCACAGGGCACGGAAGGTGCTGAGTAACGCGCGAGGCGTCACCAGCAATCGGGCGACTTCGGTCGCCCGATTTGTTTGGGCGCCGGGACATCAAGGCGAATATTCGCAGGCGCCATGAACCCGCCAAATCACTGGCAATGCGGCCGATACGCATTGGCGCTGGATCGTCCGCTGGTCATGGGCATCGTCAACGTCACGCCGGATTCCTTTTCCGATGGCGGCAAGCACCTCGACCGCCGCGCCGCCATCATGGGCGCGCGACAGATGTTGGAAGACGGGGCGGACATTCTCGACATCGGTGGCGAGTCCACGCGGCCCGGCGCAAAGCCAGCGTCGTTGAGCGAGGAGCTGGATCGCGTGCTGCCTGTCATCGAAGCCCTGTCGGGTGAAGGCGTGCCCCTGTCGGTCGATACGCGGAAGCCCGAGGTCATGCGCGCCGCCATCGCGGCCGGCGCCGCCATCATCAACGACGTGAACGCGCTGCAAGCGCCTGGCGCGTTGGCCGCGGTCGCGGCTTCGCAGGCCGGTGTGTGCCTCATGCACATGCAGGGCGCGCCTGACACCATGCAGGGCGATCCGCGCTATGACGATGTGCTGGTTGAGGTACGCGACTTTCTGGTCGAGCGCTCGGATGCCTGCGACGCGGCCGGCATCGCGCGCGCGCGCATCGTCATCGACCCAGGCTTCGGCTTCGGCAAGACGCTGGCGCACAATCTCACGTTGCTGCGCGATCTGGATCGCTTTCTGGAAACCGGCTACCCGGTGCTGGCCGGGTTGTCGCGCAAGTCCATGCTGGGCGCGCTGACAGGGCGTGACGCGCGCGAGCGATTGGCTGCGAGCATCGCCGCCGCACTCCTGGCCGTGGAAAAGGGGGCCAAAGTCCTGCGAGTGCATGATGTGAAGGAAACCGTGGACGCGCTGAAGGTCTGGCAGGCCGCCAGGTAGATTTCAGCTGGCGAAACTATTCGGAACGAGGTGAAATTGAAGCGCAAATATTTTGGAACGGACGGTATTCGCGGCCGCGTGGGTGACGCACCCATCACGCCCGATATCATGTTGCGGTTGGGCTACGCGGCAGGGCGTGTACTGACTCGCCAGCAGGAACATCCCGCAGTCGTCATCGGCAAAGACACCCGCATTTCGGGCTACATGCTGGAAAGCGCGCTCGAAGCGGGTCTGTCGGCGGCCGGCTGCGATGTGTACCTCACCGGGCCGATGAGCACGCCGGGTGTCGCCTTCCTCACCCGCGCCCTGCGGCTCTCGGCGGGCATCATGATTTCCGCTTCGCACAACCCGTTCGAGGACAACGGCATCAAGTTTTTTTCCGCCGAAGGCGCAAAGCTGCCCGATGAAGTTGAACTCGACATCGAAGCGGCGCTGGATGAACCGCTCGCGACCCAGCCATCGACCAAGCTCGGCAAGGCCATGCGCGTGCATGACGCGGAAGGCCGCTATATCGAATTCTGCAAGGGCACGTTTCCGAAGGAGCAGACGCTACGCGGTCTCAAGCTTGTGGTCGATGCGGCGCACGGTGCGTGCTATCGCCTGGCACCGCGCGTGTTTCAGGAACTGGGTGCGCAAGTCGTGCCCATCGGGGTTGCGCCCAACGGTCTCAACATCAACGACCGCTGCGGCGCCACGCATGCGGAAGCCATGGCCCATGCCGTGACTGACAACGAAGCCGACTTCGGCATCGCGCTGGATGGCGACGGGGACCGGCTCATGATGGCGGATGCCGACGGCACGCTGTTCGATGGCGATCAGTTGCTGTACGTGATCGTGAAGGATCAGCTTTCCCGCGGCGCCAGAAGTGGTGTCGTCGGCACGCTCATGACCAATCTGGCGGTCGAGCTGGCATTCGCGAAATTGGGTGCGTCGTTCGCGCGGGCCAAAGTGGGTGACCGCCATGTGCTGGAGATGCTGAACGAAAAGGGTTGGCTTTGGGGGGGCGAAAATTCCGGCCACATCATCTGCCTGGATCGCCACACCACGGGTGATGGCATCGTGTCCGCTCTGCAAGTGCTGGCGGCGCTGAAACGCGCCGGTCAGTCGCTAGGCGAATATTCGCAAGAGTTGACGCTGTTTCCGCAGGTGCTGGTCAATGTGCGCACCGTCACCAAGCTCGACTTCGCGGGCAACAGCGCGATCCAGCACGCCGTCCGCGCGGCGGAAAGCGAGCTCAATGGCGCCGGGCGCGTGCTGCTGCGCGCCAGCGGCACCGAGCCCGTCATCCGCGTGATGGTGGAAGGCCGCGATGCGGCTCAGGTGAGCCGTCTTGCCGAGACCATCGCGAGCGAGGTGCGTCGCGCGGCATGACGCCGGCGTCATGCCTGAAACGACAAGGGCAGCTCGCGGCCGCCTTTGTCGCATGTCGAGTCGTCCGTAAAAGCGAATCAGCGCTTCGGATTCATGCCGTTGATCACGGCACGCACGCCCTTCACCTTTTGCACGGCCAGCCCGATCTGGTAGAGCTGCATGCCGTCTTCCACATCGCCCTTGACCGTTACTTCGCCGCCTTTGGCCGAAATGTCGAGGTGGCCAGCCTTCAATTGAGGTTGCCTGGCCAGTTCTGACTTGACCGCTGCGACCAGTTCGACGTCGGGGTTTGGCGCAGGCGGGTTGTTCACAATGGTGTCGCGAACCATGGGATTGGGCGTGACTTTCATGTCGGCGCAGCCGGCCACGGCCAGCAGGGCGGCGACGGTGATGAGAAGTGTGCGGTGGGTCATGTTTGGTGTCCTGTCAGGATTTGCGAAGGGAGCGGCTGGAACACGAAGCACTGAGTCGCGCCAGCAAGTCGCAAATGATGTCAGGCACCCATGTCAGTTTTGTGACATTCCGGGCGATGATGGGTCCGCCGCGAACCAACGCTCAACGCGCCACGCCAGCCAAGCACCCGCAACCTGTGCCGCGACGAAGGGTGCGACGTCGGCCAGACGAATCCCGGCGAATGTCGTCGTAAGACTTCGCGCCAGAGTCACCGCCGGATTGGCGAACGAAGTGGATGCCGTGAACCAGTACGCCGCCGTGATGTAGAGGCCGACCGCGACCGCGACGGCATTCGTATTGCGGCGCACGCAGGCCAGAATCACGAGCAGGAGACCAAAGGTCGCCACGCCTTCGCTGATCCACTGCCCCATCCCCGTGCGTACCTTGATGCCGGGCTGGATGAGGTTCAGATCGAACATGGCATGCGCCAGCAGCACACCCGCGACCGCGCCGGCTAGCTGGGCCGTGCAGCGCAACGCGAGACTCTGCGCATCAAACTCTCCGCGCCACCAGAACACCAGCGAGACGGCCGGGTTGAAGTGCGCACCGGACAGTGGGCCAAAGACCCAGATCAACACGACCAGGGCCGCGCCCGTGGCGAGACTGTTGGCGACGAGCGCGACGGCGGCGTTGCCCTGCGCCAGGCTCTCGCCCATGATGCCCGAGCCGACAACAACGGCGAGCAGGAGCGCGCTGCCCAGTGTTTCGCTTGCGAATATTCGCTGCATGCTCTTCTCCAATGTCATGCCTTCGCGATGGACTTGAGTTCCGTGCTGAGCGCCAGATGGTCCAGCTTGTCCACCGGCAGATTCACCAGCATTTGGATGCGGAACCTGATCTGCTCGAAGACGTGGGCAAAGGCGTCGCGCTTGGCGTTGTCATCGCCTTCGGCCGCCGCCGGGTCCGGATAACCCCAGTGCGCGGTGGCCGGGTGGCCGGGCCAAACGGGGCAGACCTCGCCCGCCGCGTTGTCGCAGACGGTGATGATGATGTCCATCTTCGGCGAGTCCGGATTGGCGAATTCATCCCAGTCCTTGCTGCGCAGCTCGTTCACCGGACACTGCGCGCGTTGCAGCATTTCAATGGCGAAGGGGTTGACCTTGCCGCCAGGATGGCTGCCTGCGGAGAATCCGCGGAAGCGGCCCTGGCCCAGCTTGTTGAGCAATCCTTCGGCCATGATGCTGCGGGCGGAATTGGCGGTGCAGAGAAAGAGAACGTTGTAGGTTTTTGACATGAGGCGCTCCAGGAGAGAAGTGAAGGAAAGAACAATGATTGCTTGTGAAGTGCGGTGTTAGCTGGAAAGTGCCGGCGTAAGAGCCGCCGTCTTCGCGGCCAGATGCAGCGATATGAGGGCCCCAGCAGCCAGCAAGGCCACGCCGAGCAACGCCGTGTCTTGCGAAACGCCGCCGCCGATGAGCCATGCGAAGAGTCCGGGCGCAAGCGCCTTGGCGATGGTCGCGGGTCGCGACAGCCGGCCGAGCGTGTAGCCGAGCCGCGCGTGCCCCATCAATTCAGCAGGTGCGGAGCCACGCACGATGGTGAGGACGCCGTTGCCCAGCCCATAAAGCACGACGAAGAGCCACGCGACCCATAACCAGGCCGGCAGGATCACCAACAGCACGAGGCTCAAGAGCATGGCCCCCAGCGCCATGAGGCCAATGCGGCTGGCGGACAAATGTTTCAAGAGCGTGATTTCGACCACGCGGCCCACCACTTGCGCCGGCCCCATGGCCATCGCGGCCAGCACGGCGGCCTCGCGCGCGAGGCCCGTGCCGGTGAGCAATCCCACCATGTGAACGCCCACCACTGCGACCACCGCGCTGCCCAACGCGAAGCTTGTCGCAAGCCAGAAGAATGCGGGATGCGGTGCGGGCTCGGCCGGTGGTGCAGGGGTGCCAGCGGCATCAGGCGGATTGCCACCGGATGCATCTGTCCGCACGCGCGGCAGCGTGAACCAGTGCAGTGGCGCAGTCAGGAACAGATGCATGGCCGCATACAGCCACAGCGTCTCCCGCCAGCCCAGCGCGTTCTGCAATGCGTGGGTGAGCGGCCAGAAGACGGTCGACGCGAATCCACCAAACAGGGTCAGACCGGTCACCGCGCGGCGGTAGTGCTCACGCGTGAGTTGATTCAATGCTGCGAAAGCGGCGTCATACAACGTGGCGGCGAAGGCGAAACCTCCGACCAGCCAGGCCGCCACGATGGTCCAAGGACCTTGGGCCGAAGCCAGCATGGCGAGCGCGATGGCGGCGCACACCGATCCGCAGGCCAGCACCGGCCGTGCGCCCTGCCGGTCGATCAGCTTGCCGACGCGGGGCGCGATCAGTCCCGCGATCAGCAAGCCTGCGGAAAACGCGCCGAAGATCAGACCTTCACTGGTGCCCGTTTCTTGCGCGATGGCTGGGCTGAGAATGCCCAGCGTGTAGTAGAGCGACCCCCAGGCGCAGATCTGCGCCAGACCCAGCAGGCCCACACGCACTGGCAAGTTCAAGGGACGCGGCCCCGATGGAGGCCGAGCGCGACTCGCCGCATCGCGAATATTCGCAATGCGACAGACGCAGGTGTGTTCAGCCGCAGCACTTTGCGGGCGCTGCGTCGGTGGCTGGTGCGGTCGCGCGCGGCGCGCAGCAAGCGGCTTGGGTTTGGCCCGTTTCCTCCGCAGCGCCGAAGACCGGAATCTCGTCCAGGGTCTGATAGGTTTCCCAGGCGATGCCTTGTGGATCTGTCAGCCAGTATTTGTCGGAAAGCGCGTAGCAGCAGCGCGCGTTCTTCTCATCCTGCAGCGCAAGTGCGGCGGAGGCGGCACGCGAGCGCAGCGCCGCCAATTCTTCCGGCGTGTCGACCTGGATGCCCATGTGATTGATGCCTTCCTTGCCGCCGCGCGCGGAAATGGCGAAGTTGATACGCGGGTCCTCGACCATCCATTTGGCGTAGTCGTCCTTTCGCACTGTCGGCGGCATGCCGAAGACGGAAGAGTAGAAGCGAATATTCGCATCCAGATCGGACACTGAAACATGCACATGGAATCGGTTCATGAGGCTCTCCTTTTGGGGGGAATGGACGCCACGGTTTCACTGACCAGCGGCACGGGGTCGCAGCAGGTCGAACCGCCGCAACAGTTTTCGGTGAGGTATTCAATGAGCGCGTTCATGGCGTCGAAGCGCGCGGAGTAGATCACGAAGCGGCCCTCGCTTTTCGATTCCAAGAGGCCGGCATGGCTCAGCTCCTTCAAGTGGAAGGACAGCGTGGCGGGGGCCAAACCCAGGCTCTCGCCGATGCGGCCTGCGGACAAACCCTCAGGGCCGGCCTCCACCAGCAAGCGGAAGATGGCGAGGCGGGTGGGCTGGGCAAGACCAGCCAAAGCGGTGACGGCGGCTTTTGAATCCATATTTCCAATAATATGGAAATAATATGGAATCATCAAGCCCAAACAGGAAATTTCTTTTGGCCAGCCCCCCCAATGTTTATGACAGCCTGTCACGGAGGTGTCATAAAGCCGCTCTAGACTTCGCGGACATCAAGAGTCCATCCCGTCACAGGAGTTAGAGATGAATCTGCGTTCCTTCTTGAAGCTGGCCGCTGCATCGGCCATCATCGCCGCGGCACCCGCCGTGCAAGCTGCTGAAATCACTGGTGCCGGTGCGACATTCCCCGCTCCGATCTACGCCAAGTGGGCCGAGGCCTATCAGAAGGCCACCGGTCACAAGTTGAACTATCAATCCATCGGTTCCGGCGGCGGCATTCGCCAAATCAATGCCAAGACGGTCGACTTCGGCGCGTCCGACGGCGTGATGACACCGGCTGATCTGGAGAAGAATGGTCTGATCCAGTTTCCGACCGTCATCGGTGGTGTGGTGCCCGTGGTGAATCTGCAAGGTGTGGCCCCCGGCAAGATGAAGCTCACCGGCCAGGTCTTGGGCGACATCTATCTTGGCAAGATCACCAAGTGGAATGACAAGGCCATCGCCGATCTGAACCCCGGCGTGAATCTGCCCGGCACCGACATCGCGGTCGTGCGTCGCGCGGACGGCTCTGGCACCACCTTCATTTTCACCAACTATCTGTCCAAGGTGAACGCCGAGTGGAAGACCAAGGTCGGTGATGGCACGGCTGTACAGTGGCCCATCGGTCTCGGCGGCAAGGGCAATGAAGGTGTCGCCGCGTTCGTGCAGCGCATTCCCAACTCCATCGGCTACGTCGAGTATGCCTACGCCAAGCAGAACAAGCTGATCCACACCCAGATGCGCAATCAGGCCGGGAACTTCGTGCAGCCCGATGACCTGACCTTCAAGGCCGCCGCCGCCGGCGCCGAGTGGGCGAAGAACAATTTTGGCATCGTGCTGACGGAACAGCCGGGCAAGGACGCGTGGCCCATCACAGGTGCCACGTTCATCCTGATGCACACCAAGCAAGACAAGCCCGCGTCGGCGCTGGAAGTGCTCAAGTTCTTCGACTGGGCCTACACCAACGGCGACAAGCTGGCCATCGACCTCGACTACGTGCCCTTCCCGGATGACGTGAAGAAGCAGATCCGCGCCTACTGGGTCGCCCAGATCAAGGATGGCGGCGGCAAGGCCATCTGGAAGTAAGTTTCGCCCATTCCCTCCCATCTGCCGGCTCCACTTGAGCCGGCAGCTTCCTTCTTGGACAATATGAGCCCACAACAACCAGGCGCCTTGGCATCCATCGCGGATGGGGCGGCAGCGACCGCGAGCACTCAGTCCGGAGGGGGAAGCGTGCGAAAGAAGAGCAAGCTGGGCGACATCCTGTTCTTCAACGCCACGCGAATATTCGCAGTGATGACGCTGCTGCTCTTGGGCGGCATCATCATTTCACTGGTCGTGGCGTCCTGGCCGTCCATCCAGAAGTTTGGCCTCGCGTTCCTGTGGACCAGCGAGTGGAACCCGCCCGCTGAGAATTTCGGCGCCCTGGTGCCCATCTACGGCACGATCATGACATCGCTCATCGCGCTTATCATCGCGGTGCCGGTCAGCTTCGGGATCGCGCTGTTTCTCACCGAGCTATCGCCAATCTGGTTGCGCCGTCCGCTGGGTACGGCCATTGAGCTGCTGGCGGCGATCCCGAGCATCGTCTACGGCATGTGGGGCTTGCTCGTCTTCGTGCCGATCTTTTCAAAATACGTGCAGCCGTTTCTGTCGGCGACCGTCGGCAAGCTGCCCGGTCTTGGCGCGCTGGTGGCGGGGCCGCCCATCGGCATTGGCTTGCTCTGCGCGGGCATCATCCTGGCGATCATGATCATTCCCTTCATCGCCGCAGTGATGCGGGACGTGTTCGAGGTCACGCCTCCCATGCTCAAGGAGTCCGCCTATGGTCTGGGGGCGACCACCTGGGAAGTCGTCTGGAACGTCGTCTGGCCCTACACCAAGGTCGGCGTGGTGGGCGGAATCATGCTGGGCCTGGGCCGTGCGCTGGGTGAGACCATGGCCGTGACCTTCGTGATCGGCAACACCAACTTCCTGGACAGCGTGTCGTTGTACGCGCCCGGAAACAGCATCACCTCGGCGCTGGCCAACGAGTTCGCCGAAGCGTCGCCTGGGCTGCACGCGGCCGCCCTGATGGAGCTGGGATTGATCCTGTTCTTCATCACGTTCGTCGTTCTCGCCTTCTCGAAAGTGCTGCTCGCCCGACTCGCGCGCGGCGAAGGGAGCAAGACCTGACATGGATCTGCATGCCAAGCGCAAACTGACCAACAAGGTCGCCCTGGTCCTCTCACTGATCGCCATGGCGTTCGGCCTCTTCTGGCTCGTCTGGATTCTCTGGACGACCCTCCAGCTTGGAGTGAGTGGCCTCAGCGTCAGCCTGTTCACCCAGATGACGCCCGCGCCAGGCAGCCCGGGCGGATTGGCCAATGCGATCGTGGGCAGCTTGATCATGGTGTCGCTCGCCACTGTCATCGGCACGCCATTCGGCATTCTCGCGGCTGTCTACCTCACCGAATATGGGCAACACTCTTGGCTGGGATCGACCACGCAGTTCATCAACGACATTCTGCTGTCCGCGCCTTCGATCGTGATCGGACTGTTCGTCTATGCAGTCTACGTCGCGCAGGTGGGAAATTTCTCCGGCTTCGCCGGTGTCCTCGCGCTGGCGCTGATCGTGATCCCCGTGGTGCTGCGGACATCGTCCGACATGCTCAGGCTGGTGCCCAACAGCCTGCGCGAGGCCGCCTATGCGCTGGGCGCGCCCAAGTGGAAGGTCATCACCATGATCGCGCTGCGCGCATCGCGCGCGGGCATCATCACCGGTGTTTTGCTGGCCGTCGCGCGTATCGCCGGGGAGACCGCGCCGTTGCTGTTCACCGCGCTGTCCAACCAGTTCTGGAGTACGGACATCACCGAGCCGATGGCCAACCTGCCGGTGACTATCTTCAAGTTCGCCATGAGCCCGTTCACCGACTGGCAGCAGCTGGCATGGGCGGGCGTGTTCATCATCACCATGGGCGTTCTGGCGCTGAACATCGCCGCGCGCATACTCTTCAAAAACAGAATCTAGGTGAAACATCATGTCCGTTGAGACCGCGGCGCAACTTGATACGCAGATCGCATTCAAGAACTTCGACTTCTTCTATGGTTCCTTCCACGCGCTGAAGTCAATCAATCTGGACATCTACAAGGGGTTGGTGACCGCGTTCATCGGCCCGTCGGGGTGCGGCAAGTCCACACTGCTGCGCACCATCAACCGCATGTACGACCTGTACCCGGAGCAATACGCGAAGGGAGAACTCAACATCAGTGGCCGAAATGTCATCGCGAAAGATGTTGATCTCTATGACCTTCGCGCCAAGGTCGGTATGGTGTTCCAGAAGCCCACGCCGTTCCCGATGTCCATTTACGAGAACATCGCCTTCGGCGTGCGTCTCCACGAAAAACTGTCCAAGTCGGAAATGGATGACCGCGTGGAGTGGGCGTTGAAGCGCGCCGCGCTGTGGGATGAAGTCAAGGACAAGCTGGGTCAGAGCGGCATGAGCCTTTCCGGTGGTCAGCAGCAGCGCCTGTGCATCGCGCGCGGTGTCGCCGTGAAGCCGCAAATCCTGTTGCTGGATGAGCCCACGTCCGCACTCGACCCGATCTCGACGCTGCGCATCGAAGAGCTCATCGCGCAATTGCGCGGCGAGTTCACCATCGTCATCGTGACCCACAACATGCAGCAGGCCGCGCGCATCTCGGACTACACGGCGTACATGTATCTCGGCGAAATGGTCGAGTATGGCGTGACCGACGAGGTCTTCATCAAGCCGAAGAAGAAGGAAACCGAGGACTACATCACCGGTAGATTCGGGTGAGGTTGAAGCCGGACAGCGAATATTCGCTGTCCGTATCCGGGGCGCGTGTGATCGGCTGGGGTACGAACCGGCTTATCTGATCAGCTTGCCGTCCTTCCTCAGCAACACGATGTCGGCATAGTTGGCCCCGCGGATATTTCCACCGACAAACTCGAAACGCACACCGCCCACGTTGAGCTTGGGTGAACGTTTGAGCGCGGCCAGCACCCCGGCGCGTGATGCGTCAGCGCCGCTTTTGCGCAGCACCTCGATCAACGTCTTGGCCGCGATGAAGCCTTCAAAGGACGCGGCGGTCGGTGATTCGTCGCGATACTTGCGCATGAGCGCCAAGTGCTCGATCGCCACTGGCAAATCCTTGGAATTCAGGTCCGGCACGACCTGGGTCAGCATGGTGCCATGCGCCAACTTGGGGCCAATGATTTGCAAAATGGTGTCGTGCTGCGCGATCGACAGGCCGACCAGTGATATGCCGGGGTCGAGCGGACGGTAAGCCTTCACGAACAAGGCCACGGCCACACTGTCGCCCAGCATCAGGATGACTTGCGGCCGTTGTCCGCCCGCCATGCGTGTCGCGGCGCCTTCGATTTGTTTCGGGTCGTTGGTCGTTTCCACGCCGCGAACCAGCTCCAGCTTCTTCTGCCGGATGACCGACTCGATTTCCTTGCGGATGGCGGCACCGAATTCAGACTGCGTGGTGACAATGCCGAAGCGGCTCACGCCCAGCAGGCGGAATTGCTCGATCACCGTCTCGGCTTCGGCCGCATAACTTGCCCGCAGAAAGTAGACATTGTCGACATTGCGTGCGGGGTTGAGACCGGTGGCGGCGCCGAAGAAGGCCACACCGCTCTTCTGAAACAGCTCGTTGGACAAGAGCATGTTGATGCCGCTGTCACCCACGTAGCCGAACAGCACATCGGCCTTGTCATCCTTCAATAGTTCACGCGTGCGGGTCAGAGTTTCATCGGGGTTGCCACCGTCGTCCTTGACCACATGCTTGATGCGCTTCCCCGGCAGGAGGCCGGTTGCATTCACATGATCGAAGTAGGTCTTGGCGCCGGCCACAAAATCGCGGCTGAATTCCCGGCCCAGCCCGGACAACTCGACGACTTGGCCCACGACGAGTTCTTCGCTCTGCCTTGCCTCAACTTTGGCGGGCAAGGATGTGAGTAGAGCGAGGAAAAGAGATAGTGGATACAGCAAGGGTGAGAGTCGTGGAACAGGCATGGGCGCACTCGGGACAGGTAAGGCGGCCAGTTTGAACGCCCGCTGTTTCATGCCGGCGTCAGTTTGTTGACACTGGCCTGCGCGCTGCCAGCAGGTTTGACCCTCCATGCTGCGGCGCGGTATACTCTCGCGGTTTTTCGCCTCGGATATACGACTCAAAGGTTATCGCGCGATGCGTCGCAAGCTGGTTGTCGGTAATTGGAAACTGAACGGCAGCCTCGCGGCGAATGCGGCGTTGGTGGCCGCGTTCAGGCAGCGATTCCTGCCTGCGACTGGTGCGGTCTGCGGTGTTTGCGTGCCTGCTGTCTATTTGGCGCAGGCGGCGGAATTGCTTGCGAATACCGGCATTGAGCCAGGTGCGCAGGACTTGAGTCGTGAAGTGCGGGGCGCCTTCACGGGCGAAGTGTCAGCCGCGATGTTGGCTGACGTGGGTGCCAAATTGTGCATCGTCGGGCATTCAGAGCGCCGGGCGCTGTTCGGCGACACGGACGAGCAGGTCGCAGTGAAGTTTGGCCGCGCCAAGGCGGCAGGATTGACGCCGATTCTCTGTGTGGGCGAGACCCTTGCGGAGAGAGAGGCCGGAGTGACGGACGCGGTGGTGATCCGGCAACTGGACGCAGTGCTGGCCCCGCATGGCAGGGCGGCGCTGGAGAATGCGGTGGTGGCTTATGAACCGGTGTGGGCCATCGGCACCGGCAAGACGGCCACCAGCGAGCAGGCGCAGTCGGTGCATGCGGTCATCCGCGCCCGGCTCGCCAAGGTGGATGCAGGATTGGCGGCGGAAATGCCCATCCTGTACGGCGGCAGCGTCAAAGCCGCGAATGCGGCGGAGTTGTTCGCCATGCCCGATGTGGATGGCGGTTTGGTGGGTGGCGCGTCGTTGGATGCGCAGGAATTCGTGGGAATCTGGAACGCGATGCGAGCCAGGTTGAATTAGCAGGCAGTGCGGCAATCGGTAAACGTCAAGGTGGCAAGGAAAGAACATGATTCAACAATTGGTTTTGATCGTCCATGTGATCGCTGCGGTGGTCATCATCGGCCTCGTGCTGTTGCAGCACGGCAAGGGTGCCGACATGGGGGCTGCATTTGGCAGCGGTTCGGCGGGCAGCCTGTTTGGCGCATCCGGCGCGGCCAATTTTCTTTCCCGCTCCACCGCGGCGCTGGCGACCGTGTTCTTCCTGACCAGCATGGGTCTCACCTATTTCTCGACGCCGCGCGCACAGTCCGGTGTCATCAAGAACATCAAGACGGAGCAGCAGGCGCCGGCAGCGACGATTCCTGCCGAAGTGCCGAAGGCGGAAGCTGGCAAACCCGAGTCGAAGCCGGCAGAATCAAAGTCGAACGAAATACCGAAGTAAGCAGGATCGCGCCGTGAGATCGGCGCAACAAAGTATCAGCAGAAATGCCGACGTGGTGGAATTGGTAGACACGCTGTCTTGAGGGGGCAGTGGCGAAAGTCGTGAGAGTTCGAGTCTCTCCGTCGGCACCAGATTGAAGGCATTCTTTCCTTTAAGGATGCCGTAGCACAGCAGGGCGATTTATCCGAGAGGCCTTCACCGCACATACAAACCTCCCTTCTCATGCTCGCCAACTATTTCCCCGTCCTGCTTTTCATCGCGATCGGCACCGCCATCGGCGTTGGTGCGTTGATCGGCTCCCGCGTCATCAATACCCTGCTGGGCAACCAGCGTCCCGATCCGGAAAAGCTCTCGCCCTACGAGTGCGGATTCGAAGCCTTCGAGGACGCGCGCATGAAGTTCGACGTGCGCTACTACCTGGTCGCCATCCTGTTCATCCTGTTCGATCTCGAAATAGCCTTCCTGTTCCCCTGGGCCGTGGTGCTGCAGGAGATTGGCTGGGAGGGCTTTGCAGCGATGTTCGTGTTCCTGGGCATTCTCGTGATCGGGTTTGTGTACGAGTGGAAGAAAGGCGCGCTCGAGTGGGAATGATGAGAGCTGGCAGCCTATTGCATTGCGAATATTCGCAAGGAGCCAACCATGCCTGAAGGTGGCAGCCTTACCAATCAAGGTTTTGTCGTCCAGAAGCTGGACACGGTGCTCAACTGGGCGCGCACGGGTTCGTTGTGGCCCATGACCTTCGGTCTTGCCTGCTGTGCGGTCGAAATGATGCACGCCGGTGCATCGCGCTACGACCTGGACCGCTTCGGCATCGTGTTCCGCCCCAGCCCGCGCCAGTCCGATCTGATGATTGTTGCAGGCACCTTGTGCAACAAGATGGCGCCGGCACTGCGCAAGGTCTACGACCAGATGCCCGAGCCGCGCTGGGTGCTGTCGATGGGTTCGTGCGCCAACGGTGGCGGTTACTACCACTACTCTTATTCCGTGGTCCGCGGCTGCGATCGCATCGTGCCGGTGGACGTCTACGTGCCCGGCTGCCCACCTACCGCTGAAGCGCTGCTGTACGGCCTGATCCAGTTGCAGAACAAGATCAAGCGCACCACCACCATCGCCCGCTGACATGAGCCCGAAAACCGAACGCCTGAAGAATGCGCTGGAAACTGCGCTGGCCGGCAAGCTGACCGGTCTGGTGGTCGATCGCGGCCAGATCACTATCGAAGTCAAGGCAGCCGACCTGATCACGGCGATGACCTTGCTGCGAGACGAACCGTCGCTGCGTTTCTCCGAGCTTATCGACGTCACCGGGCTGGACTACGCCGAGTACGCCGGTGACTGGAGCGGTGCGCGCTTCGCCGCCAACTACAACCTGCTCTCCATCGAACACAACTGGCGCGTACGGGTGCGAATATTCGCGCCCGACGACGAGTTCCCCTTGCTGGAGTCCGTCATCGATGTGTGGCCATCCGCCAACTGGTATGAGCGCGAGGCGTTCGACCTGTATGGCATCGTGTTCAACGGTCATCCGGATCTGCGCCGCATCCTCACCGACTACGGCTTCATCGGCCACCCGTTCCGCAAGGACTTCCCCATTTCCGGTCACGTCGAGATGCGTTTCGATCCCGAGCAGGGCCGCGTGATCTATCAGCCGGTCACCATCGAGCCGCGCGAAATCGTGCCCCGCGTGATCCGCGAAGACAACTACGCAGGGCGCAAGTAAGCACCATGGCCGAAATCAAGAACTACACCATGAACTTCGGGCCGCAGCATCCGGCGGCCCACGGCGTCTTGCGTCTCGTGCTGGAGCTGGATGGCGAAGTGATCCAGCGTGCCGATCCGCACATTGGTCTCTTGCATCGCGGCACCGAGAAGCTGGCCGAAACGCGCACCTTCATCCAGAGCGTGCCCTACATGGACCGCCTCGACTACGTGTCGATGATGGTTAACGAGCACGCCTACGTGATGGCCATCGAGAAGCTGGCCGGCATCGAGGTGCCCGAGCGCGCGCAGTACATCCGCGTGATGTTCGACGAAATCACCCGCATCCTGAATCATCTGTTGTGGCTGGGTGCGCACGCGCTGGACGTGGGCGCGATGACCGTGTTCCTGTACGCCTTCCGTGAGCGTGAAGATCTCATGGATGCCTACGAGGCCGTGTCGGGCGCACGCATGCACGCCGCGTACTATCGCCCGGGCGGCGTTTATCGCGACCTGCCTGAGCGCATGCCGCAATATGAAGTCACGCACGGCCGCAATGCCGAGCAGATTCGCAAGCTGAACGAGAACCGTCAGGGATCGCTGCTCGACTTCATCGAAGATTTCACCAACCGCTTCCCGCGCTATGTCGATGAGTATGAAACCCTGCTCACCGACAATCGCATCTGGAAGCAGCGTACCGTTGGCATTGGCGTGGTCACGCCGGAACGCGCGCAGGCGCTGGGTTTCACCGGCCCGATGCTCCGCGGCTCCGGCATTGCCTGGGACTTGCGCAAGAAGCAACCTTACGAGGTCTACGGCAAGCTCGACTTCGATATTCCCATCGGCACCAATGGCGACTGTTACGACCGTTACCTGGTTCGTATCCAGGAATTCCGCGAGTCCAACCGGATCATCAAGCAATGCGTGGACTGGCTGCGAAAGAATCCTGGTCCGGTCATCGTCGATGATCACAAGGTGGCGCCCCCGTCACGCGAGGCGATGAAGTCCAACATGGAAGAGCTGATCCACCACTTCAAGCTCTTCACCGAAGGCATGCATGTGCCGCCGGGCGAGGTGTACACGGCCGTCGAGCATCCCAAGGGCGAGTTTGGCATTTTCCTCATGTCCGACGGCGGCAACAAACCTTATCGCCTCAAGATCCGCGCGCCGGGCTTTCCCCATCTCGCGGCCCTGGATGAAATGGTCAAGGGCCACATGATTGCGGACGTGGTCGCCATCATCGGGACGCAGGACATCGTGTTCGGTGAAATTGATAGGTAACAGACAGATGAGCCTGCTCTCCGCTCTCGCGAAACAGAAGATCGACCGCGAACTCACCAAGTACCCCGCCGACCAGAAGCAGTCCGCCTGCATGTCGGCGCTGGCCATCGCGCAGGATGAGCATGGTTGGCTCTCCAATGAACTGATGGATGAGGTTGCCCAGTACCTCGGCATGGCGCCAGTCGCCGTGTACGAGGTGGCCACCTTCTACAACATGTACAACCTGAAGCCCACCGGCAAGCACAAGGTGACCGTGTGCACCAACCTGCCGTGCGCGCTCTCCGGTGGGGTCGATGCAGCCGAGTACCTGAAACACAAACTGGGCATCGATTTTCGCGAAACCACGGCCGATGGCCAGTTCACGCTGATGGAAGGCGAGTGCATGGGGGCGTGTGGTGATGCGCCGGTGCTGCTCGTCAACAACAAGCGCATGTGCAGTTTCATGTCCAAAGAGAAGCTGGATCAACTGGTCGAGGAGCTCAAGAAATGAGCGCGCTCAACTACGGACCCGACGCAGTCATCCTGAAGGGGCTTACCGGTGAGAACTGGCGCCTCAAGGACTACGAGCAGCGCGATGGCTATGCGGCGCTGAAGAAAATCCTCAAGGAGGGCATGAAGCCCGAGGATGTCATCAACGAGGTGAAGAAGTCGGCGCTGCGCGGCCGCGGCGGTGCGGGTTTTCCCACCGGGCTCAAGTGGAGCTTCATGCCGCGTTCCTTCCCCGGCCCGAAGTATCTCGTCTGCAATTCCGACGAGGGCGAGCCGGGCACGTTCAAGGATCGTGACATCATCCGCTACAACCCGCACATCCTCATCGAGGGCATGATCATCGCGGGATACGCGATGGGCATCGGCGTCGGGTACAACTACATCCACGGCGAGATCTGGGCGGATTACGAGCGCTTCGAAGAGGCGCTGGACGAGGCGCGCAAGGCGGGCTATCTCGGCAAGAACATTCTGGGCACCGACTTCAGCTTCGATCTCTTCGCGCATCACGGTTACGGTGCCTACATCTGCGGTGAGGAAACGGCGCTGCTGGAGTCGCTGGAAGGCAAAAAAGGGCAGCCGCGCTTCAAGCCGCCGTTCCCCGCCTCCTTCGGCCTTTACGGCAAGCCGACCACCATCAACAACACCGAGACCTTTGCCGCAGTGCCGTTCATCATCCGCGAGGGGGGCGACGCCTTCCTCGCGCAGGGCAAGCCGAACAACGGTGGCACCAAGATCTTCTCCGTTTCCGGCCATGTGAATCGCCCCGGCAACTACGAAATCAAGCTCGGCACCCCGTTCGCCAAATTGCTGGAACTGGCCGGCGGCATGCGCGGCGGCAAGAAGCTGAAGGGCGTCATTCCCGGCGGCTCGTCCATGCCGGTGCTGACCGGTGAAGTGATGATGGCCACGGACATGGACTATGACTCCATCGCCAAGGCGGGCTCCATGCTGGGCTCGGGGGCCGTCATCGTCATGGATGAAGACACCTGCATGGTGCGCGCTGCCGAGCGTCTCGCGTACTTCTACTTTGAGGAATCCTGCGGCCAGTGCACGCCTTGCCGTGAAGGCACGGGCTGGTTGTACCGCGTCATCCACCGCATCGAACACGGTCAGGGGCGTCCCGAGGATCTGGACCTGCTCTTGAATCTTGCCGACAACATCCAGGGCCGCACCATTTGCGCGCTGGGCGATGCGGCCGCGATGCCGGTGCGTGCATTCGTGAAGACGTTCCGTGCGGAATTCGAATATCACATTGAACACAAGCGCTGCCAGGTGAAAACCGGTGGGTACTCGAACGCGGCCGAGCCGCTGCAGATGGCGGCGGAGTAAGCAATGATCAAGTTAGAGATCGATGGCAAAGCAGTAGAGGTGGAGAACGGTTCCACCGTGATGGAAGCGGCCAACAAGGTCGGCTCCTTCATTCCGCACTTCTGCTACCACAAGAAGCTGTCCATCGCGGCCAACTGCCGCATGTGCCTCGTGCAGGTGGAGAAGGCGCCCAAGCCGCTGCCCGCCTGTGCCACACCGGCCACCGAAGGCATGAAGGTGCAGACGGCGTCGCAGTACGCCAAGACCGCGCAGCAGGGCGTGATGGAGTTCCTGCTCATCAACCACCCGCTGGACTGCCCCATCTGCGACCAGGGTGGCGAGTGCCAGTTGCAGGATCTCGCCGTGGGTTACGGCGGTTCCGCCTCGCGCTATCAGGAAGAAAAGCGCGTCGTGGTGAACAAGAATCTCGGCCCGCTGATTTCCACCGACATGACCCGCTGCATCCACTGCACGCGCTGTGTCCGCTTCGGCCAGGAAATCGCCGGCGTGATGGAGCTCGGCATGGCCGGCCGTGGTGAGCACTCCGAGATCCTCTCTTTCGTCGGGCGCACTGTCGACTCGGAACTGTCCGGCAATGTGATTGACCTGTGTCCTGTGGGCGCGCTGACCAGCAAGCCGTTCCGTTACTCCGCCCGCACTTGGGAACTGTCCCGCCGCAAGTCGGTGTCGCCGCATGACGGGCTGGGCTCGAATCTCGTGGTGCAGGTCAAGGTCGACAAGGTCATGCGGGTGTTGCCGCGCGAGAACGAGGCCATCAACGAATGCTGGCTCTCGGACAAGGACCGCTTCGCGTATGAAGGCCTGAACAGCGCCGAGCGCCTCACCAAGCCCATGCTGAAGCAGGATGGCAAGTGGACCGAGGTGGAGTGGAATGTCGCGCTCGACTACGTGGCGCACGCCCTTGCGAATATTCGCAATGAGCACGGTGCCGATGCCATCGGTGCCTTGGCCTCACCGCACCAGACGCTGGAAGAACTGCACCTGCTGAACAAGCTGGTGCGCGGCATGGGTTCCAACAACATCGACACCCGCCTGCGCCAGCTGGACACGCGCGCCGACGGGCAGGTGAAGGGTGTGCGTTGGCTGGGCATGAAAGTGGCTGATCTTGCAGCGCTGCAAAGCGTGCTCGTTGTCGGCTCCACGCTGCGCAAGGATCACCCGCTCCTGGCCAACCGCTTCCGCCAGGCGGCCAAGCGCGGCCAGCAGGTCAACGTGCTGCATGTGGCCGATGACGATCTGCTGATGAACGTGGCCAATCGCCTCATCGTGAAGCCGTCACAGATGGCGGATGCACTGGCGCAGGTGGCCAAGGCGCTGGCTGCACTGAAGTCGCAGCCGCTGTCCAAGTCCGTGGCCGATGCCACTGCGAATATTCGCGTCAGCGACGCTGCACAGGCCATCGCCAAGAGCCTGGCCGACAAGGAAAAGGTCGGCATCTTCGTCGGCAACTTTGCCGAGCATCATCCGGAATTCTCCACCCTGTATGCCCTGGCGCAGGAAGTCGCGCGTCTCGCAGGTGGCACGCTGGGCTTCCTCGGTGAAGCCGCCAACAGCGTGGGCGCCGCCGCAGTGGGCGCCGTGCCGGGCAGCAAGGGCCTCTGCGCCCAGGGCATGAAGTCCCAGCCACGCAAGGCCTACATCGTGTTCGGTGCCGAACCTGATCTGGATGCGGCCGACGGCGAAGCCACGCTGGCCGCGCTGTACACCGCGGAAACCGTGATTGCGTTCTCGGCCTTCAAGCATGCCGCCTCGCGTTACGCCGATGTGCTGCTGCCGATCGCGCCCTTCACCGAAACCGCCGGCACGTTCGTGAATACCGAAGGCACGGTGCAGTCGTTCAATGGCGTGGTGAAGCCATTGGGTGACGCGCGTCCGGGCTGGAAGGTGCTCCGTGTGCTGGGCAACCTCATGAAGCTGGACGGCTTTGAGTTCAACTCCATCGAGGATGTGCGCGCGGACATCGCCGCCGACTTGCAGGGCTTTGTCGCCGGCAAGCTGAACAACGCCATCGGTGAGGTCACGATGAATCTCGCGCCCGCCACCGCAGGCGTCGAGCGCATTGCCGAAGTCCCGCTATATGCCGCCGATCCGCTGGTGCGTCGTGCCCCCAGTCTGCAGAAGACGGCGGATGCCAAGCGCGCAGCCACGGCCGGCCTCGCGCCGGACGTGTACGACAACCTGAAGCTGGTGGATGGGCAATCGGTCCGCATCAAGGCCGGCGCAGCGGAAGTGAACCTCCCTGCGCGACGTGACCCGACCCTCCCGGCCGGTACCGCACGGGTTGCCTTGGCGCTGCCCGAGACGCTTGCGCTCGGCGCGGCGACGACCCTCACGCTCGAGATGCTGCCGGTTGCGGTCACCATCGGCCACGCGGCGGAATAGGCGAGGAACTACGCACATGCTGGAAACCATCGCCGCCGCCAACCAGACCGTGATCAACGTGCTGAACAGCACGCTGGGTCCCGTCGCCGGTCCCGCCGCCAAGACGCTGCTCAACATCGTGCTGGTGCTGGTACCGCTGCTGCTCACCGTGCTGTATTACCAGCTGGTCGAACGCTGGGTCATTGGCTGGATCCAGGTGCGCCGCGGCCCGAACCGCGTCACCATCTTCAACATTCCGTTCCTGCGCGGCTGGGGTCAGCCCATCGCTGATGCGCTGAAGCTGCTCACCAAGGAGCAGATCATTCCCCAGGGTTCGGACAAGGCCCTTTTCCTCCTCGCGCCGGTGGTCGCCGTGGCGCCCGCGATGGGTGTGTGGGCCGTGATTCCTTTTGCGCCTGACTGGGTGGTGTCGAATGTCGATGCCGGCCTGCTGGTCGTGCTGGCGATGACCTCGATGGGCGTGTACGGCATCATCCTCGCCGGCTGGGCGTCCAACTCCAAGTACGCCTTCCTCGGCGCCATGCGTTCCGCAGCACAGGTGGTGTCATATGAAATCGCCATGGGCTTTGCGCTCATCGGTCCGCTGCTGGCCGCGCAGAGCATGAATCTCTCCACCATGGTGGCGAAGCAGGGCGGCAATTACGGGTTCTTCGAGTGGTTCTTCATCCCGCTCTTCCCGCTGTTTGTCATCTACTTCATCGCGGGTCTGGCGGAAACCAACCGGCATCCGTTCGATGTGGCCGAAGGTGAGTCGGAGCTGGTGGCCGGTTTCCACGTCGAATACTCGGGCATGACCTTCGCGGTGTTCTTCCTGGCCGAATACGCCAACATGATCCTGATCGCGGCGCTGGCATCGATCTTGTTCCTCGGCGGCTGGTTGTCCCCGTTCGACTTCGCAGTACTCCGCGACATCCCCGGCGTGCAGTGGCTGACCTATGCGGGCATCCACTGGTTCCTCGCCAAGATGTGCATCTTCCTGTTCCTCTTCCTCTGGGTGCGCGCATCCTATCCGCGCTACCGCTATGACCAGCTCATGCGGCTGGGCTGGAAGATCTTCATCCCCATCACGATCGTGTGGTTGCTCGTTGTCGCGGCCATGACGCTGGAGCCGTTCGCCAGCGCGCCGATCATCAACCTCTGGTTCGGGAAATAGCCATGCTGGATCGAGCCAAAGAATTCATCTCAAGCCTGATGCTGGGCGAGTTGGTCAAAGGGGCCATGCTCACCGGTCGGCACATGTTCGAGCGCAAGATCACGGTGCAGTTTCCGGAAGAGAAGACGCCGCAGAGCCCGCGCTTCCGCGGTCTGCATGCGCTGCGCCGCTACCCCAACGGGGAGGAGCGCTGCATCGCCTGCAAGCTCTGCGAGGCGGTCTGCCCGGCCATGGCCATCACCATCGAATCCGAACAGCGTGATGACGGCACCCGCCGCACCACGCGCTACGACATCGATCTCACCAAGTGCATCTTCTGCGGCTTCTGCGAAGAGTCCTGCCCGGTGGATTCGATTGTCGAAACCCACATCCTGGAATACCACGGCGAGAAGCGCGGTGACCTGTACTACACCAAGCCCATGCTGCTCGCCATTGGTGACCACTACGAAGCCGAGATTGCGAAGCGACGTGCTGAAGACGCGAAATATCGATGAATAACCGTGAGGCGGAAGGCGGGAGGCGGAAGGCGGAGTCCCGATTGGGTTCCCCCCTCCCGCCTTCCCCCTCCCGCCTCCCCAAACAACAATGACCTTCCAAGCCATCCTTTTCTACCTGTTCGGCGCCGTGCTGGTCGCGGCCGGGCTGGCCGTGATCACGGTGAAGAATGCCGTGCATGCCGCCATGTTCCTGGTGCTGGCGTTTTTCACCGCAGCCGGCATCTGGCTGCTGCTCTACGCCGAGTTCCTCGCCATCACGCTGATCCTCGTGTACGTGGGCGCGGTGATGGTGCTGTTCCTCTTCGTGGTGATGATGCTGGACATCAATTTCGCCAAGCTGCGTGAAGGCTTCTGGCGCTATCTGCCGGTGGCTGCCACGGTGGCGATCGTCATGGTGGTCGAGATGGCGCTGTTGCTCACCAGCAAGTCGTTCGGCCTGGCGACGACGGCCGCCGCACCGGCTGCAGACGTGTCCAACGTGAAATCGCTGGGACGCGTGCTCTATACCGAATATCTGCTGCCGTTCGAGCTGGCCTCTGTCGTCCTGCTCATCGCCATCATCGCGGCTATTGCGCTGACACTGCGCACCCGCAAGGAAACCAAGTACCAGAACATGGGCGAGCAGGTCCGCGTGAAGGCGGCCGACCGTCTCAAGATCGTCAAAGTGAAGTCGGAAGTCGACGAAGCGCCCGCAGCGTCTGCGACGTCTGCCGGCGAAGGGAGCAAGTCATGATCGCCCAGATCACGCTCTCCCACTACCTCGTCCTCTCCGCCATCCTGTTTTCCATCAGCGTGGCCGGCATCTTCCTGAACCGGAAGAACCTGATCGTGCTCCTGATGTGCATTGAACTGATGCTGCTCGCGGTGAACATGAACTTCATCGCCTTCTCGCACCACCTGCAGGACATCGCGGGCCAGGTGTTCGTGTTCTTCATCCTCACCGTGGCCGCGGCGGAATCCGCCATCGGTCTCGCCATCCTGGTGGTGCTCTTCCGCAACCTGAAGACCATCAACGTGGCGGACATCGACGAGTTGAAGGGTTGATGACGATGGACATGAAGACCATTTACCTCCTCGTCGTCCTCTGCCCGCTGGCCGGCGCCATCGGTGCCGGGTTCTTCGGCAAGCTCCTCGGACGGGCCTTCGCCCACTCCATCACCATCGCCGGCGTGGCGGCGTCGTTCATCCTGTCCTGCATCGTGTTCCAGGACGTGATGGCCGGCAACCAGTTCAACGGCGCGCTGTACACCTGGACCGTCACCGAAGGCATCAACCTCGAAGTCGGTTTCCTGATCGACCGGCTGACCGTGCTGATGATGCTGGTCGTCACTTTCGTGTCGCTCATGGTGCACGTCTACACCATCGGCTACATGGCCGAGGATGACGGCTACCAGCGCTTCTTCGCCTACATCTCGTTGTTCACCTTCTCCATGCTCATGCTGGTGATGTCGAACAACTTCCTCCAGCTCTTCTTCGGCTGGGAGGCGGTGGGCCTGGTGTCATATCTGCTGATCGGTTTCTGGTTCAAGCGGCCGACCGCCATCTACGCCAACCTGAAGGCCTTCCTGGTCAACCGTGTCGGCGACTTCGGCTTCCTGCTTGGTATCGGCCTCATTTTCGCGACCATGGGCACCCTGAACTACAGCGAGGTGTTCGCCAAGGCGCCGATGCTGAAGGATGCCATCGCACCCGTGCCGGGCTTCACCTGGAATCTCATCACAGCCATCTGCATCGGCCTCTTCATCGGCGCCATGGGCAAGAGCGCGCAGTTCCCGCTGCACGTCTGGCTGCCGGATTCGATGGAAGGCCCCACGCCCATCTCCGCGCTGATCCACGCCGCGACCATGGTGACGGCCGGTATCTTCATGGTGGCGCGCATGTCGCCGCTGTTCGAGATGTCGCAGGCGGCGCTGTCCTTCGTGCTCATCATCGGTTCCATCACCGCGTTCTTCATGGCGCTGATCGCCATCGTGCAATACGACATCAAGCGCGTGGTGGCGTACTCGACCTTGTCCCAGCTGGGTTACATGACCATGGCCCTGGGCGCGGGCGCGTATTCAGCCGGCATCTTCCACCTCATGACGCACGCCTTCTTCAAGGCGGTGCTGTTCCTCGGTGCGGGTTCGGTCATCATGGCCATGCACCATGAGCAGGACATGCGCAAGATGGGCGGGCTGCGCAAGTACATGCCCATCACCTACTTCACGGTGTTGATCGGCGCCATCGCAAACGCCGGTCTGCCGCCGTTCGCCGGATTCTTCTCCAAGGACACCATCATCGAGGCGGTGCACGCCTCGACCACGCCCGGCGCCGGCATCGCCTACCTCGCCGCACTCGGTGCGGTATTTGTCGGCGGCCTGTATTCCTTCCGCCTGGTGTTCTTCGCCTTCCACGGCAAGGAGCGCTGGCACGATGCCGCGCATCACGATGATCATCACGACGATCACGGCGAGCATCACGGCCTGGCGCCGGGCGAGAAGCCGCACGAGTCGCCCTGGGTCGTCACGCTGCCGCTCATCCTGCTGGCCATTCCATCGATTGCCGCCGGCTGGCTGATCAGCGATGTCGTCTATGGCACCTACTTCGGCAGCGCCGTCGAGAAGGGCGTCATTGCCGCCATGGCCGGCAACTTCCACGGCGTCATGGGCATGATGGCCCATGGCCTGGTCACGCCGCCCTTCTGGCTGGCCATGGCGGGTCTCGCCACGGCGTACTACTGCTACATCGTGAAGCCCGATCTGCCTGCGAATATTCGCAAGAAGGCCGGCGCGCTGGTCACGATCCTCGAAGAGAAGTATGGCTTCGACCGCTTCAACGACTGGTTCTTCGCCGGCGGTGCGCGCAACCTCGGCCGCGGCCTGTGGAAATTCGGCGACGTGGCCGTGATCGACGGCTTCTTCGTGAACGGCACGGCCAAGGTGATCGGCTGGGGATCGACCGTGGTGCGCAAGGTGCAGACCGGCGTGGTGTCGACCTATGCCTTCGCCATGATCATCGGCGTGTTCGCCATGCTGACCTGGCTGTTCTTCCGACTCTATTGAATTTGACGAACCTGGGATGAACGCACCGGCCTGACCGGGCGTGACATAAAAAAGAATGCAACTTCCTGTTCTAAGCCTCACCATCTGGGTGCCCGTTCTGGCCGGCATCCTGGTGCTGTTCCAGTCAGGCGATCACCTCAAGGCGGGCGCCCGCTGGACCGCGCTCATCGGCAGCGTCCTGGGCCTCGTCGTGGCCGTGCCGCTCTGGACCGGCTTCAACAACGGCACTGCGGCACTGCAGTTCGTCGAGGTCTACCAGTGGATCCCGCGCTTCAACATCCGCTATGCGCTGGGTGTGGACGGCATCTCCATGCTGTTCATCCTGCTGAACAGCTTCACCACGATCCTCGTCATCATCGCCGCCTGGGAAGTGATCCAGGAAAAGGTGTCGCAGTACCTCGCCGCGTTCCTGATCATGTCCGGCCTCATCAATGGCGTGTTCGCGGCGACCGACGCGATCCTGTTTTACCTCTTCTTCGAAGCGATGCTGATCCCGATGTTCCTCATCATCGGCATCTGGGGCGGCCCGAACCGCGTGTACGCGGCGGTCAAGTTCTTCCTCTACACGCTGCTGGGTTCGCTGCTCATGCTGGCGGCACTGATCTATCTCTACAACGAGACCCGCGGCAGCTTCGACATATTCGACTTCCATCGCGTGCCGCTGTCGCTGACGGCGCAGACGCTGCTCTTCTTCGCGTTCTTCGCCTCCTTCTCGGTGAAGGTACCGATGTGGCCGGTGCACACCTGGTTGCCCGATGCCCACGTTGAGGCACCCACCGGCGGCTCGGTGGTGCTGGCCGCCATCACGCTGAAGATCGGCGCCTACGGCTTCCTGCGCTTCAACCTGCCGATTGCCCCTGATGCCTCGCAGGCGCTGGCCGGCTTCATGATCACCCTGTCGCTCATCGCCGTGATCTACATCGGCCTCGTCGCGCTGGTGCAGGCGGATATGAAGAAACTCATCGCCTATTCGTCCATTTCCCACATGGGCTTCTGCACGCTGGGTTTCTTCATCTTCAACCAGCAGGGCGTGGTGGGTGGCCTGGTGCAGATGGTGTCGCACGGTTTCATCTCGGCGGCGATGTTCCTCTGCGTGGGTGTGTTGTACGACCGCGTCCATTCACGTGAAATTTCCGCGTACGGCGGTGTGGCCAACAAGATGCCGGTGTTCGCGGCCTTCGCCGTGCTGTTCGCGATGGCCAATTCGGGCTTGCCGGCCACTTCCGGATTCGTCGGCGAGTTCATGGTCATCCTGGGTGCTGTGAAGGTGAACTTCTGGTACGGCTTCCTCGCCGCCACCACGCTGATTTTTGGCGCCGCCTACACGTTGTGGATGGTGAAGCGCGTCATCTTTGGCGAAGTCGCCAATGAAAACGTGGCCGCGCTCACCGACGTCAACAAGCGTGAAATGCTCATGCTGGCCGCGCTAGCCCTCCTCGTGCTCTTCATGGGTATCTATCCCAAGCCCTTCACCGACGTGATGCATGTCTCGGTTGATGCCTTGCTGAAGCACGTTTCCATCGGAAAGCTGGGCCTATGAACCACAACATCATTCTGGCCCTGCCGGAAGTCACGCTGCTGATTCTCATCGGCGGCATCATGATGGTCGACCTCTTCAGCGCGCCGGAAAAGCGGGCCGACCGGCTGATGGGTCTGGCGGTCATCACGCTCCTTATCGTGGGCGCAGCGGTCTACAACCCGTTTGTGGAAGCGCGCTTCGCCTTCAACGGCATGTTCGTTGTCGACGGAATGGCGGCGGTGTTGAAGGTGGCGATGGCAGCCTGCCTGCTCATCGGCTTGCTTTACAGCCGTGATCATCTGGAGAAGCGGGGGCTCTTCACCGGCGAGTACGTCATGCTCATGCTGTTCGCCCTGCTCGGCATGATGGTCATGGTCTCGGCCAACAATTTCGTGACGTTGTATCTCGGCCTCGAGATTCAGGCGCTGTCGGTGTATGCGCTGGTCGCGCTGCAACGCGATTCCGCACGCGCCAGCGAAGCCGCGATGAAGTACTTCATTCTCGGCGCGCTCGCCTCGGGCCTGCTTCTCTACGGCATTTCGATGGTCTATGGCGCGACCGGCTCGCTGGATATCGAACAAGTCGCCAAGTCAGTCGGCTTCAGTCAAGGCAACACGGCGCTGCTCGCATTCGGTCTGGTGTTTGTTGTGGCCGGTCTCGCGTTCAAGCTGGGCGTGGTGCCGTTCCACATGTGGGTGCCGGATGTGTACCACGGCGCCGCCACGCCCACGACCATGCTGCTCTCCACGGCGCCGAAGATCGCCGCGTTCGCGTTTATCGTTCGCATCCTCGGTGATGGTCTTGCCGGCATGGCGGGCGACTGGCAGTTGATGCTGGTGTTCCTCGCCGTGCTGTCGTTGGCCATCGGCAACATCGTCGCCATTGCGCAGACCAATTTGAAGCGCATGCTGGCGTACTCGACCATTTCGCACATGGGCTTTCTGGTGCTGGGCATTCTGGCCGGCACCAACAACGGCTACAGCTCCAGCATGTTCTATGTCGTCACCTATGCGCTGACCGCGCTGGCGTCCTTCGGCATGATCCTGCTTCTTTCGCGCGAAGGCTTCGAGGCTGAGAATCTGGAAGATTTCAAGGGCTTGAATCAGCGTTCGCCCTGGCATGCCTTCCTTATGCTCATCGTCATGTTCTCGCTGGCCGGCATTCCGCCCACGGTTGGCTTCTTCGCCAAGCTCTCTGTGTTGCAGGCGGCGTTGGAGGCGGGCTGGGTGTGGCTCGTCGTGTTCGCCGTACTCATGAGCGTCATCGGCGCGTTCTACTATCTGCGTGTCGTGAAGCTGATGTACATGGATGCACCTGTCGACACCGCGCCCATCGGAGGCAATGCGGTTGCAGGGTCGCTGCTTACCGTGAACACGTTCGCGCTGCTGCTGCTGGGTCTGCTCCCGAGCGGGTTGCTCGAACTCTGCCGCCGGGCCATCGCCGCGAGCTTCTGATCTCCATGCCGGCCGGGCAGCCCGACACTGAATCAGCCGGCCGCGACCTGACCGAGGCCACGCTCAGTTCCAGTGTCGCGTGGCAGGGCGCCTTCCTCAAGGTCCGCGACGACACTGTCCGCCTGCCCGACGGCAGCCACGCGAGGCGTGAATACGTCACCCACCCCGGTGCCGTTATCATCGTGCCCATGCTTGACGACAATACCTACGTGCTGGAACGCCAGTTTCGCTATCCGTTGCACCGCCACTTCATCGAATTTCCGGCGGGGAAGATTGATGCGGGCGAGCCGCCCATCGAGACCGCGAAGCGCGAACTGAAGGAAGAGACGGGCTATGAAGCTGGTGAATGGCATCGCCTCGCGTTGACCCATCCTTGCATCGGCTACTCCAACGAAATCATCGAGCTTCACGTCGCGCGCGACCTGCGACATACCGGCGCGGCGCTCGATGCGGGCGAGTTCCTCGATGTGATCAAGATGAGCCGGCGGGAATTGCTTGCGAATATTCGCAGCGGGCTGGTGACCGATACGAAGACCGTGTTTGCCGCGCTGTGGATTGAGCAATTCGGATACGGGGAGTTGAAACCACAGATGAACCCGGATGCAACTGGAGTTCATCGTGACTGAGATTGCCGCGATTCACGACATGCTTGTTCCCGTTCGTCCTCGGGTATCGAAGGATGAATGGGCCACAGTGCATCTGGCTGGCGAATATTCGGGAGTGTCTGTGATGCGCTGCTTCTCCGTGTCCATCTGTGGTTCCTTTGACTTGAAATGACACCTGACCACGACATTGTCATCATTGGCGGCGGCATCAACGGCTGCGGCATCGCGCGCGATGCGGCCGGGCGTGGCCTGAAAGTGCTGCTCTGTGAGCGCGACGACATCGCCGCGCACACCAGCTCCTGGAGCTCCAAGCTCATTCATGGCGGTCTGCGCTATCTGGAGCAGTTCGAGTTCCGCCTGGTGCGCGAGGCGCTGCGAGAGCGCGAGGTATTGCTCAAGATCGCGCCACACATCACGCGCCCGTTGTCCTTCGTGCTGCCGCACGACAAGCGCATGCGGCCGGCGTGGATGCTGCAGGTGGGCCTCTGGCTCTACGACAACATCGGCGGCCCCATCACGCTGCCCAAGTCACAGGCTGTCACCTTCCCCAATGACCAGTGCGGCCAGTCGCTGAAACCGGGGTACAAGAAGGGCTTCATCTACTCCGACCTGCAGGTGGACGACTCGCGTCTCACGCTGCTGAACGCGCTGTCCGCGAAGGAGAAGGGCGCGACCATTCTCACACGCACGAAGTGCGTGTCAGCCAAGCGCCATGACGGCATGTGGCGTGTGGTGCTGCAAGATCATGAAGGCGTGCGCACCGAAGTCACCGCGAAGGCCGTGGTCAACGCCGCCGGCCCGTGGGTGAAGGAAGTGGCGGAGGACGTTCTGCATCTCAAGACCAAGGCCACCATCCGCTGGGTCAAGGGCTCGCACATTGTCGTGCCGCGCCTGCCCGGCGCCAGCCACGCCTACATCCTGCAAAACGACGACAAGCGCGTCATCTTCGTCATCCCGCTGGCTGACAAGTACAGCCTCATCGGCACCACGGACGTGACCGTGAGGACGCTGGACGCCGCCGAGCAGATCAGCCCCAAGGAGCTCGATTACCTGCTGGCCGCGGTCAATCGCTACATGACCACCACACTCACCTATGCCGACGTGGTCTGGACCTACGCCGGCGTACGCCCGCTCTACGACGACGGCGAGAGCAATCCTTCGCAAGTCACGCGCGACTACACGCTGCAAGTGATGGATGCGGAAGGCCAGTTGCCGTTGCTCACCGTGTTCGGCGGCAAGATCACCACCTATCGCGAGCTGGCCATCCATGTGCTGGAGAAGCTGAAGCCGTGGTTCCCCGGCTTGCGCGGCGAGTGGACAGCGACAGAGCCGCTGCCTGGTGGCGACACGCCATCGGTCACCGCGTTGTTCAACGGCTTGCAGGCGCGCTACTCGGGGTTGCCGAAAGACTATCTCTTCGCGCTGCTCCGCCGCCACGGCACGCGTGTCACGCGCATTCTCGGCAACGCGGAAGTGGTGGAGGATCTCGGCACCCGCTTCGGCCCGCACCTCACGCAGCGCGAAATTGACTACCTCATGGCGGAGGAGTGGGCCATCACCGCCGATGACATCCTCTGGCGCCGCACCAAAGCCGGGTTGGGAATGAGTGCCGATGAGAAGCGGGCGGTGGCGGATTATGTGTTTTCGGTGGCGCCGGGACGGATGTGATGCCATAGGCGCCCAAGTCCACTCACCAGTCTGAGACTCAAGGCGGGGGAGGGCTCGAACACTGGATTCGCTTTCGCCTGCTCATCACCGCGAATATTCGCACCCAAGCGACAACGCCTGCAGCGGCTTCTGATTTGCCGCATCCATCACCACCAGATTGACCCGCTGAGCATGCCCTGCTGTAGCCGAGGGCACTTTCATGGAGATGCGCGCCGGGCCCTGTTGCGGCGGCGTCATCTCCAGGTGGCGCACCACGAAGTCGTGGCGCAGGGTCTCGCCTCTGTTCTCACCCGCGCGGACTTTGCTGGCGTGACCGTCCTCGGTCACGGTCCAGAATGCGGACCATTGACGCGTTGGAGAAACCGGCGTGACCGCCGCTTCGACTGTGCCTGAGTCCGTACGCCGTAGCTGGATGGTCGCGCCTGCGGGTTCGGCGTTTGCCTTGGGCGTATTGATGTCCTTGGCGTTTTGCGAAAACCAGCGCGGCCAATCCATGCCGTCGCGCACGACCTGCGGGGTGTAGACGCTCTTCCGGCTTTCGCGCCGCGCCAGTTCGCGCTGGCGCTCGTTGAAGGCGGGTTGGGCGAAGCGGTCGATCCAGCCGATGTAGTCCCAGTAGCTGACATGGAAGGCCATGACCACGGGTTGCAGGGCGTCGCCGGTTGGCAGGCTGCGAAAGGTGGAGAGCCAGCGGTCCGCCGGGGGGCATGAGCTACAGCCTTCCGAGGTGTAGAGCTCGATGACCGGGTTGCGGGTTGGGCCGCTGCGGGCTTCGCACAGGGCGGCTTCAGCGGGTGGGATCATGCCGAGTACAAACGTGATGAACGTTGCAAGGTGGCGGATGTTGCGCATGGGGCATCTTTCGAGTTTGCGAAATGGCGAAGCGGGCAAGACGCATGGCAGACAAACCGTTGGTCGCGTTTGATCTGGCTTCCTTGCAAATGGATGTTTCCAAGCCGTCTCCTGCCTTGCGAATATTCGCGATGGACTGGAATCCGGCACGGTCGAGCGCGCACTCGGCGCGCCGCATCAAAGTAAACTTCGTCTGTGCCGCCAATCCTCGTGCTTCCGACCTCCCACACCATGACCCTCACTGAAATCTCCGCAGGCGAAATCCGCGTTCCGCTCACGGTGCCGTTCAAGACGGCCGTGCGCACGGTTGACCACATGCATAGCCTTATCCTGACGGTGAAGACGGATGATGGCCGCACGGGTTGGGGTGAGGCGCCGGCCACGGCTGTCATCACGGGTGATCTCATCGACTCGATGCGCGCCGGGCTTGCCGTGCTGGCGCCACGCCTCATCGGGCGTGACCTCGGCGATTTCAACGCATGCTTGAACGATGTGGAAAGTGGTCTCGCGCATCACAGCAGTTTGAAAGCCGCGCTGGAGATGGCGTTGTTTGATCTACGCGCGCAAGCGTTTGGCGTGCCGCTGTACCAATTGCTGGGCGGCGGCAAGCCGCAACTGAAAACAGATGTCACCATCAGCGTGAACGACATCGACAGCATGGTGGCGGACAGCCGCCGCGCGGTGGCGGCGGGCTTCGACGCGTTGAAGATCAAGACCGGCGGGCGTGACTGGCGTATTGACGTGGATGCCGTGCGCGCGATTCACGCTGCCGTCGGGCCGAATGTGGCGCTGCGGGTGGACGCCAACCAGGGCTGGTCGCCGAAAGCGGCGGTCGCGGCGCTTGGCGCCATTGCCGCGGCAGGCATCGATGTCGAGTTTGTCGAGCAGCCGGTGAAAGCGGACGATCTGGCCGGCCTGAAATTCGTGACCGATCATGTCGCCGCCCCCGTACTGGCCGACGAGGCCGTGTTCTCGGTGAAGGACGCGCTGGCCGTGCTTTCGTCGGGCAGCGCGGACATTCTCAACATCAAGCTCATGAAAACCGGCGGCTTGCTGCAGGCCATCGAGATCGCGCGCCTCGCCCGCCGGCATCATCGGCCGTGCATGATCGGTTGCATGTTGGAAGGCGTCATCAGCGTGACCGCCGCCGCGCATTTCGCTGCCGCATACGCCGACGTGGTGACGCTGGTGGACCTGGATGGCCCGGCGCTCTGCCGCGAGCGTCGTGTGCGCGGCGGGCTGGTCATGGAAGGCCCATGGATCACGCTACCCCAATCGCCCGGCCTTGGCATCGAGGCGGTCGACGGCATGGAGAAGGCGCAGTCGTTTCGCTGAACGTAGGCGGCCGTTGCGAATATTCGCAACGGCCGCCTGCGATGTTCTGTAGCTTTTTTCGCTACACGCTTATCCGCTTCACGGTGACAAGTACGGTTGCAGGCTGGTGTAAACGTCGCTCAACCGCGAATAGTAGTCCGGAGCGGTCGGCGCGGAGCAGAACGAATAGCCGCCATACAGGCCGCCGCGCAACTGATAGTTGCCGCCGCCATCGACGGTGAACAATCCCGACCCGCTGGACCCGCCTTCGGTCACGCCGTCGAACCACTGCACCTTGTGGAACGGGCCTCGACCCTCCAGCGACTCGTTGCCGATCTTGTTGCCGAGGCTGTACTTCTTCACGTCACCCGCCGGATGATGAATGCCCTCGATGGCGACGTTCGACAGCGTGGCCGCATTCCAGCCAGCGTAGACGGCGCCGACCGGCGGGGCGTTCTTCAACTCGAGCAGCGACACATCGCGCGTCGCATTGGTATAGCGCAGCCACGAGCCGCCGGTGAGCGTGCGATAGCCGGGGTTCACGGTCGTGCCATTGCAACTGGACGCGTCATAGAACCAGTAGGTTTGCAACGTACCCGCCACGCGCGAGGTGCTGATGCAGTGATTGGCCGTGTAGAAGTGCGCCTTTTTCGGGCTGTTGCTGTTGTTGAGCAGCGTGCCCGAGCAGAGATAGCTTGAGCCGCCGCGCGTGAACACCATGCGCGCGACCGCGTTGGCTGTGGGGAAGAATCCCGACGGGGCGCTGGCCCGGCAGAGGATGTCGTTTTCACATGCATCCGACTCGCCGATCTTCGCGCGAATCGCTTTGCCGCTCGCGGTTGGGTGGATGTCGAGATGCGAAAGTTGCGGCACGCTCAGGCTGAATGCGTCAACCGGCACGCCCCGCGCGAGCTGGATTTCCACCGTCATGGTGTCGCCAGTCACGACCGGCGACCAGGTGAGCTCGGTCGCATCCAGTTGTCCTCCGCCCATGGCGAACACTTCGCCCGGCCGGCCCGAGCCCGCGAAGCGCAACGTCACTTGAGACAGCGCCTGGTCGATGACATCCATCTGCTGGCTCAGCTCCATGCGATTCGAGGTTCGCGCGCTCAGGTTCAACACTGGCATGAAGGCTGCGCGCAAGGCCTCGGCGCCCTCCGAGCGGATGCTGATGCGTGCGGCCATGCCGCCATCGGGCAACGCCTCCCAGTTGAGGTCGCGCCAATCCAGCGTGGCGGCGGATGGCGGCAGATCGCGGGCGAAGCCGATCTGCAAGGGCTGACCGTTTTGGCGCGATGCCAAGCGCTTCGCGCGAAGACTCGCTGAGAGCTCAGCGTCGATGGGACTCAAGCTGATGCGGCGGCTCGCGTCGCGCTGGCCGGCGAACGCGGATTTGCCGACCGCTGGCGCGTCTTCGCTGGTGACGGGTTCGGCGAACATCTCCTGGGCCAGCGCAGCCGGGCTGATGAAGCCGGCTAGGGACAGCAGCAGTGATGCGGTAATGCGGAAAAGCGTACGACATCTCATGGAATGCTCCCTGTGTGGTTTTCGTTGAAGTCCATCACCACGTTTGTGGCGTGATGATGTGGACCGAGGCTAGCAGCGGCGTTCTTCCCCGCACATCGGGGTGGACATCGAAATGCGTGCGGCGGCGGCGCGACAGCGCTAAGGGCTTGGGCTTGCGCGCATGCGGGCAAACGCGGGCGCTGCGAAGCAAAGCCCTGACCGCCGCGCTCCGGTTGCCGGAAGGGCCCTTCGCCTTCCCGCGTAAAATGCCGCGCATGCTGCCGCTACGCGAACTCCCTGCCGGCACACTTGCGAATATTCGCGGTGTGTTCTTCGACATCGATGACACGCTCACCACCGATGGCTGTCTCACCGCCGCGGCCTATGGCGCGCTCGAGCTGCTGAAGGCGCATGGGCTTCTCGCGGTCCCGGTCACCGGCCGCCCGGCGGGTTGGTGCGATCACATCGCGCGCATGTGGCCCGTCGATGGTGTGGTGGGCGAGAACGGCGCATTCTGGTTCGCGCACGATCATGCCGCCAAGAAAATGACCCAGCGCTTCATCGCCGATGCCGCGACGCGCGCCGAGCGTCGCGAACGCATGCGGGAGATCGGCGAGCGCATCCTGAGCGCGGTGCCGGGTACCGCCTGGGCGTCCGACCAGCACTACCGCGAGGCCGACATCGCCATCGATTTCTGCGAGGACGTGCCCGCGTTGCCGCGTGCCGAGGTGGAGCGCATCGCCGCGCTGATGCGCGAAGCCGGCCTCACGGCCAAGATCAGTTCCATTCACGTCAATGGTTGGTTCGGCGAGTACGACAAGCTCTCCACAACGCGGCTTTTCATGCGGGAGCGTTTCGGCATCGAGCTGGATTCCGCGAAGGAGCGGTACCTTTTCATCGGCGACTCGCCCAACGATGCGCCCATGTTCGCCTGGTTTCCGAATGCCATCGGCGTTGCGAATATTCGCGAATTGGCGGGCCTGGTGCCGCATTGGCCTGCCTATGTCACCGAAGGGCGAAGCGGGGCGGGGTTTGAGGAGGTGGTGAATGCGTTGATTGGAGCGCGCAGTCGGTAAACGTCGGTGGCGCACCCGAACTGTCTCCCACCTTTGCAAAGGGGACAGCGGGTCGCTTCGGCGAGAGGCCGTGGAGCAACCTATACTGCGCACATCACAATCCCGGAGCGCCCACCCATGATCCGATGCGTCCGCCGCCTGGCGCTGTTGTCCCTTGTCCTGCCGATGCTCGCGCTGGCCAGCACCGATGGCAAAGCGCTGAAGGTCAAGCCTGGCGACATTCCGCCCGAGTCGCTGGGCGCCACGCGCTTCAACGAATCGGTCAAAACCACCGATTTCTCCGGCAAGGTGCTGGTAACCACCTTTTGGGCATCCTGGTGCGGGCCGTGCAAAGCCGAGATGGCAGCGCTGGAGAAGATTCAGAAGATCGCCAAGGAGAAGGTGCAAGTCGTCGCGGTGAACATCGAGAATCGCGAAGACTTTCGCAACGCCACCCGCCGCATGCACGACTGGGAGATGAAGATCACCAATGATCCGCGCAAGACCGCGGCAGACGAATTCGGTGTCGGCGGCATTCCGCACATGCTCATCATCGGCCGCGACGGCAAGGTGCAGAAGGTGCATCGCGGCTACAGCGAGGCGTTCCTGAAAGTGTTGATCGAAGATGTCATCGCCGCCATCGGCGAGTAGCGGGTTTCGCGCACGTCCAACAAGAACACACCACAAGGTTTCTCATGCCCCTCTCCGCCCTGCTGCGCACCCGTGCCATTGACGCGCACGATCCGCCCGATGGTCTCAGTCGTTCACTGTCGCTCTTCTCGCTCACCATGCTCGGGGTCGGGGCCACCATCGGCACCGGCATCTTCTTCACCATGGCGGAAGCCGTGCCCAAGGCCGGGCCGGCGGTGTTGCTGGCTTTCCTGCTCGCGGCCATCACGGCGGGGCTCACGGCGCTCTGTTATGCGGAGTTGGCGGCGGCGGTGCCCGGTTCAGGTTCAGCGTATTCGTTCAGCTATGCGACGTTGGGGGAATTCCCCGCGTTCATCGTGGCGGCGTGTCTCATACTGGAGTACGCGCTGGCGGGCAGCGCAACGGCCATTGGTTGGTCGGCGTATCTCAACAACTTCCTCACCAACGCATTCGGCATCACCATTCCCGACGCGTTGCGCTCGCCGATGCTGGTCGCGGGCAAGGACGGATTGGAAATCCACACTGGCCACTTCAACCTGCCGCCGGTGATTCTGGTTGCGCTGTGCGGTGTCCTGCTCATCCGGGGCGTGAAGTCGTCCACGTTCGCCAACGACATGCTGGTGCTGGTCAAGCTGGCCGTGCTGGTGTTCTTTGTCGCGGTCGCGTTCACCGGATTCAAGGCCGATCATTTCACGCCTTTCTTCAACGCGGCCGGCATGGCCGGCGTCACGGCGGCGGCGGGCACGGTGTTCTTCTCGTTCATCGGTCTGGACACGGTGGCGACGGCGGGCAGTGAAGCGCGCGATCCGCGCCGCGACGTGTCGCGCGGCATCCTGCTGGCGCTCACCATCGTCACCGTCGCCTACATGCTGGTGGCGATCACAGCCATCGGCGCGCAAGCGGCGGGCAAGTTCGCCGGGCAGGAGGCGGGTCTCGCGGTCATTCTGCAAAACGTCACCGGCAAGACCTGGCCCGCCATCGTGCTGTCCGCCGGCGCCGTGATCTCCGTGTTCAGCGTCACCCTGGTGTCGATTTACGGCCAGACTCGCATTCTCTACGCCATCAGCCGGGATGGCCTGGTGCCGCCGTTGTTTCAGGCGGTGAACCCGAGGACGCGCACACCGATCAACAACACCGTCATCGTGTGCGTGCTGGTCGGCATCGTCGCGGGGCTGGTCGATTCCGGCTATCTCTGGGATATGGTCAGCATGGGCACCCTGGTCGCGTTCATGTTCGTGTCGTTGGCGGTGCCGGTGCTGCGCGCGCGGCAGCAAAGAGAGGGTGGCGCAGCGCCGACGGGATTTCGCCTGCCCTTCGGCCCTTACTTCGTTCCGGGGCTGAGCGTGGCGGCTTGTCTTTACATCATCAGCGACTTGTCCCCCGCCACCTACAAGGTGTTTTCAGTCTGGATGGCGCTGGCGGTCATCGCTTACTTCATTTACGGCGTGCGGCACTCGGCGTTGAACAAAGGTTGAGCAGCCGAGCGGCTCGCCGGCGCTGAGCCACCGGGGGCCGCGCGCGAACCGTTCCCCTGGTTCAGGCCGGCCAGTAGCGCTCCAGCTCCGCCCAGAATGCGTTGATCTCGCTCGCGGCGGCGGCGCGCTCCTGGGCGAAGCTGGCGGTTTCGGTCTCCGCTCGCCTGCGCCACTCATCGGACTTGGCGGCATCCCCCTGTCTCGCGTGCAGATCGGCCAGTTGCGCGCAGACCACCTGGAGTTGCCGCGATGGGCGGATGAGATCGGCTTCCATGCATGCGGCATCCAGCGTGCCGAATGCGGCGGTGATGTCTTCCAGCGCGAGTTGAATCGGCACCAACTCCAGCCGCGCGTCCACGCTGCGGGTGTGATGATGCATGGTCACTGCCAGTTGAATGGCGCTTTCCAACGCCTCGACCGCGCCGGTCAAGTCCTTCTGGTCATGGCGGAACATGCCAAGACAATACCGGGCGCGTATCCGCGCTTCGTTGCTCTCCTCCTCATCCGCGACCCGAAGAGCGTCGTCCAATCGCGATCGCGCCAGATCGACAGCCTGCGCATCCGCCGGATGCGCCCGCGCCCACGTCACCGCCATGTACGCCCGATTGGTCACGATCATGGAGGGCGGCGTGCTTCGGTCCGTCATTGGCGCAAGCTCCAGGGCCTTGACCAGTTCCACGTCAGCCTCCTCCTGGTGGCCCATCAGGCCGAGTGCCACACCCCAGGCGTTATGCACGCGCACAACCAGCGCCAGGTCGCCTTCCTCGCGGGCGATTGCCAGCGCGCGCTCAAGCATGCCCAGCGTGTCGCTCAGGGAGTCGTACATGTGATTCGACGCGCCCAGCAGCGTGGTCAGCGCATGCATCGCGCCCAGGCGATTGTCGAGCTTCTCCGCCAATCGAAAAGCGTCGATGGCCGTGCTGGCCGCCTCGATGTTGCGGCCTGCGGTGAGCTGGCAAAGCGCCATCGCGTTCAAAGCCAGCATGAGTGTGCGCGGATCGCCATCCGCTCGCGCAAGCCGATAGGCCCGCTGCGCGAGCTGCAAGCCCACGCGCGTGTCGCCCCCGCGCGCCGTCAATACAGCCTGCCCGCAGAGCAAAGCCGGGTCGGTACTGGGAATCTCCATGTGTCCCTCGCAGCTATTGCGTCTGGAAGTCAGGCCACAAGTCGGCTGCTTCCGTTTATGACAAGGATTGTAGGCCTGTCTTCCTGGCTGACAGAGGCCCCTGAACACGTCATTGGCGCCTTCGAGCGATTACGGCCTAGGTAAATTCCCCATTGCCAAGCAACACGGTTAAGTGGTACTAATTTGGTATTGTCATAGACCGGGGTGGCGGATGAGTGCGGCAAGCTTCATGCGGCAAAAGGGGGCGGCGCTCGCTTGCATCGCACTGCTTTCAAGCCCTGCATTCGCGAATGTGCCGCTACGCGAACGTCTGATCGAACGCGCCAACGCCGCGCTGGCGCAACTGCCGAAGCGCGCCGACGTGGAGGTCGACGCGATTCGCCTCGTGGATGCGAATGTCGATGGCCGCGCAGTCACCCTGACCTTCAGCGAGGCGGTGCTTGATCTCGTGCCCGGCAGCGTGGACTACGAACGCGCCATGCGCCGCGTGCATGTCGTGTTGAACGACGAGCTGCGTGACGCGCTTCCCAGCATCGAATACGAGACCCGCATAGGCGAATACTCGCTGGGCGAATGGTTGTCCGCGCTGGAGCCGGGCAGTGCGCCCAAGGCGTTGACGACGCCACCCGTCCCCGCCGGCGCGCGCTCGGTGAGTGGCCGGCGCATCGCCGTCAGTCCTGGCCACGGCTGGTATCTGGACGGCACCTGGAAGCTGCAACGCAGCTACTACTTCGGCATCGTCGAAGACTTCATCAACTTCGATTTGATCCAGCTTCTGCAGCAAAGGCTGCTCTCCGACGGCGCCTGGGTGCGGCCCACGCGCAACATGGACAAGGCGGCCGGCAACGGCGAATCGGGCAATCCGAAGTGGCAGGAGGCCGCGCGCTATCACATCAAGGCGTTGGGCGTGCCGGCCAGCGTGTGGGATTCCAGCACCAGCGATCTCAACGACGACATCCGCTCGCGACCGCTGTACGCCAATTGGATCGATGGCAACGGACAGAACGCCGAAATCCTCATCAGCATCCACAACAACGGCGGCGGCGGTACCGGGACGGAAACCCTCTACGACACCAACAACGGATTCGGCGCCGAGAGCAAGCGCCTGGCTGACGCCGTGCATGGCCGCATCATCAATGCCATTCGCGCGCAGTACAACGCCGCCTGGCCCGACCGCCGCGTACAGGGCTTCGCCGGCGACTACGGCGAGAACCGGCTCGCGACGCGGCCCGCCATTCTCATCGAGCTCGCGTTCATGGATCGCAAGTCGCCCGACAACGACGCCTTGCAGGACCCGGCCTTTCGCGAACTGGTGGTGCAGGCCATCAAGCAGGGTGTCGCGGACTTCTTCGGCGGCTTGCAAACCGATGCCGTGGCGCCGACCCCGCCGACGGCCGTGTCGGCCAAGGCGGCCGGCAAAGGCGCCGTGGTGCTGAGCTGGTCGGGGGCGACGGACAATGTCGGCGTGACAGGCTACCGCGTCGAGCGCGATGGCGTGGTGGTCGGCACGGCGGCCGGCTCGGGATACGTGGACTTTTTCGCGCCAGCCAATACGCCGATCACGTATCGGATCGCCGCGCGTGACGCGGCGGGGAATTGGTCGACGCCATCGGTCGTGACTTCGGTGTTTCTGGCAAGCCGAATCGGGCGGGTGCCTGCCGAGGATTCCGCGCCTATGACGCACAGTGCGGCTGCATCGCCCGGCGCTCGCTCCACCACGGCAAGTCGCTGAGGTTTGTGATTGCAAGCCAAACCCGGATGCGGCGTTGTTTGACCGCGTCTTGAACCACACCAAAGTCAGCGGGCTGCGAATATTCGCAGCCGTGAAACGCGGGCTTCACGCCGTTCGCGAGCGATTTGTCGCATGGATCAGCAATGCGCGACCCGAACGAGCCATCATTCCTCCCACTGCTCCCAACACTGGAGGAATGAGACGATGAGCACGAACAACCTGAGTCAAAACACCAGCCTGAAGGCGCTGAAAGCCGACTTTCTCGCAACCAGCACCAGCTCCATGCCCTACGCCGGCATTCTCTTCTGGTCCCTGGCTGGACTGGCCGGACTGATCGTCACGCCGAAGCAACTCGCATTCGGCGTGACGTTCGGCAGCGGTCTCATCTTTCCACTGGCGGTGCTGATCGACAAGCTGCGTGGACGCAACTTGATGGCGGGCGGCACCAGCAACCCACTGACCGGCATGTTCCTGCAGCCGCTCGTCCTGGTGGTCATGTTGTGGCCACTGGTCATCACTGGCGCTGCGGGCAATCCGACATTCATCGTGCTGGGCGGCGCCATCTTGATGGGCGTGATCTGGATTCCCTACGGCTGGGCAGCGGACGACCCGGCAGGCATGCGCCACGCGGTGCTGCGTGTTGCGCTGAGCTACGGCGCTTATCTGCTCGCGCCAGCTGCACTCAAAGGCAGTGCCATCTGTGTGGCGGTGCTGGTGTGCTACTTCTACTCGCTCCTGATCATGAAGAAGGGCGGTTTGGATCAACGCGCGACGAGCATCGCCTGAATTCTACTTCCGGACCCAGGTCAATTTTCTTGCAACCGATCTAGCCCTTGCGAATATTCGCAACCGCTTAGCAGGCATCTGAGGTGCGAACTGGGTCTTGCAATATCGCATCGCCATGTTGCAAGACCTACCCATGTATTTCGCGCTTTTTTTCGTGCAGCTATTGCATCCAACGCCATCATCACGCCAAATGCTCGCGATGGCTTCCAGTTGCGCAATCATGGTGACTGCCGTGCGTATACTGGTTTCAATCTCCCATCCGGTGAGTCGGCACCTTACTTTGATTGTTAGCGCTCTGTGATGCAAACCAGTCCTCCAGCAAAACTCAATTGCGCCACTCATGGCGAAACGGACCCATGCATGATTTGCGTGCATCTACGGTACGGATCTCGAAAGGGTTTCAATCCTGCGCAGGATCCCCACCCTGATCCGGAGTGGTCGCATCTTCGCGAGGCATGGTGTGACAAGTGCGCCTGGTGGTGGAAGCTCCCAGCACCATTGCCTTTACTGTATAGCTGGCTCACCCCTGATCCACGCATGGTGTGCGGGGGTTGCTTTGAAGAGATCCGAAAGTCCAATGAGCGCTGAGATAAGAGATTGGGATGTTCTGGAGTTCGCACCTATCCATCTTCATGAGTGTTCGAGGCTATTACTCCCATGCAGCGTATTGTTGCGCGGGAGCAAACGCTGGCCTTTACGCGCATGGACGTGAACCTGAGTTTGAAGACGTGGTTGTGGTTGCGAGCAGCCTGAGCACATTTCTTGCGTGGGTCCTGCGTGAAGTCAACGCATGACAATGCGCATCAAGTTTGTGGATGAACGCATGAATGGGACCAGGTCATGCAATATCGCATTGCTATAGCGCAAAACCTGCCACGACCTTCCATTTTCCAAGGAGATTGAATTCAACATGAGCGCAGGCGGCGTCATTGAATTGAAAAGCCCGGTATCGCAAGCGGCCATGCGCGGCAGCCTGGTCGAGAGCGGGCGTTTGCAGTGCTCACGGCCCTTGTCCGATGCTGACTGCAACCAGCTTGACGCATTTCTGCAGGCGCATCCCGGGATGTTTCTCCGCATCTATCGGGCGCCGGATTCGAATCACGAATTCGATTTCAGTCAGCTCGCGAAAGTGCCCGCACTCAGGAATTTATGGATCGACGCGAATGCCGGTGACTTGAATGATCTCGGCCCACTGGAACACTTGCCTCGCGAACTGAAGTCCCTGACGCTCGACACGCTGGCCGCCTACAGCGACAAGACCAAGGACAAGGCCAAGCAAAACGCTGCGGTACTCTCCCGCCTGCATGCGCTGGAAGAACTGACCGTTTGTGGCCGATTGAAGGCGCTCGATTTCCTCGCCTCCCTGCCGTCGCTGAAGCGCCTGCAACTCTGGCGATGCAAGTTGCCGAGCCTCACCGGCATCGAGAGCATGACCGGACTGCAACACCTCACGCTGCGGGCGACCGGCGCCAAGGACCTGGATCCTGTGCGCGGAGCAGCGGACCTCAAGTCGCTTGAAATCTGGGATCAACGGAACATGAGTGATTTGTCGCCAGTGCTTGGCCTGAAGCACTTGCAGCGGCTTTGGTTGATTTCTTGCGGAAAAACGTTGCCGCTGCCTTCATTTGAATCGCTGGTGTCACTCAAGGTTTTGGTGATCGACAACTTGGTGACGGCCGGCAACCTCCATCTGATTGCCGCGGCTTCATCGCTGCGCTGCCTGATTCTCAGAGGCAATCCGTCAATGGCGAGTGTGGCGGCGCTTGCACCATTGGCGGGACATCCGGCGCTCAAGGAAGTACGCCTGGAGACTTTCGATGAAAAGTTGTACAAGGCGATCCGCGATCAATACGGCTGGAAAGTGGAGTACTGCAACTTCCCGGCGGATGAGTATTTGAACTAGCACCGTGCAGCCAGTGTTTCCCAGGTAGAGCAGGTAGCCGGACGCAGCTCAGTCTTGCGGTCTTGCGATGTCGAAAATTGCTGCATTCCTGAAGTGGCGAAGCGCAATTTTCTTGCAGCCTATCTAGCCCTTGCGAATATTCGCAACCGCTTTGCAAGCATTCGAGCCGGGATGCGGCCATCAAGCCGCATCCCGGCTTGCTACATCAGACGTTCAACGCGCCGCGTTGGTGTTCATCACCGCGTTGCGGCTTGCGTCCAGGTACTGCGCGGGGTCGCGCATGCCTGACGTGTGGCACTGTCCCGTCACGTGGCCGCGATTCACGCCGCCGGATAGCTGGCCGTTGACCTGCTCGGTCGTGCCGTCTTCAGGATCAGCCAGCACCAGATCGGCGGCGAAGTTGCAGTAGTCGTTGGTCCACCAGTTGGTTTTGCGAAACGAGGTGGTGTAGTAGTTCACTTTCGCGCGCGCGCTGGCAGGGATGCCTGCCAGCCACGCCGCCGCGCCGCTGTAGGTGAGGTTGTCGTTGCTGCCGCAGCCCACCCCGAAGATGCCGCCCAGCGCGGCCAACACGCCCGCCAGATTGGTGCCCTTGTAAGGCGTGCCCACCGACTGGATGAGACGGTCGCCGGTCGCGTTGTCCAGACCGCTCCAGTAGTACGCATACAGGTGCAGCGACGCCGCGCCCCCCTGGCTGTGCGCCACCGTGCCAAACGAGTTCCACGTCGCGCCGAAGTCGCGGATGCGTTGCGCGAACTGGTCGTGCGTGCGGTTTTGGTTCAGGTCGAGGAAAGTCGAGGCGTTGGTGAAGTGCGCGGTCGGCCACGGCGCGCCACCAGCACAGTAGCCATGCACCAGCAGCAGTTGGGAGCCGCTGCCCTTGCGCACGAGACTCGCACGCAACGCCGGCGGACGCGGTCCCATGGTCATCAATTCATCGATGGCGATGTCGGCCGCGGCGAACTTGGCGGCGTGGCTTGCGCGATCAGGCAAGGTGAGTGGCAGACGCGCGGCCGTCGCGACGGGCACGAAATGATCCGGGTCCTCGATGCGCAAATCGCGCAGTTCGAAGGGTGCGCGGGCATTGGCAAGGGTGATCCAGCGCTCGTCGAAACCCAGGCTGATGAACGTTGCGGTCCGCGTGGCGGTCTCGGTGGTGCGCTCGCGAAGTTCCGGCGTCGCCAGGGCGTCTCGTTGCGCGGCCAGCGTGCCGAGATCAAAGCGCTCGGCGAACCCGACCTCCGCCGTCACGGGCGCGACCATGCCGCCCACCCACGCGACAGGAACGGGCCGCCCATCCGACCCGGTGCCCCACAGCTCGCCGTATGCGCGGTAATGCCGGCCGGCGTCGGCGCCGACGCGCTCGACGGCGATGTCGAGCGACAGGCGCGACTCGCTCACGCGTGTGGCCGTGGCGCCGCCAGCCAGTTTCAGCGACGTCGCGACGACAGGCACCACATGCTCCGTCGTGCGCGTCCACACTTGACCGTCGGCATCGTCACCGCTTGCGACCACTTGCGCGAGATAGCGACCTGCCGTGAGCGTGGGGAATGCCGCGCCATACACGCCGTCGCCCGCGAGTGCGTCGCCATGCTTGCCGTCATCGAACATCGGCAACGTGAAGACCGATCCATCGGGCTTCGTCACGCGCAGGGCCGCGGTCAGGATGCGGGCGGTGCCGCCCGCCTTGGCGGCGGACGTCATCAAAGTCGCATTGAATCCAACCCTGCCGCCGGCAAGCTGCTCGCGATGGGTTTGATAAGCCGCAAGCTCGAGCGCGGGATCACCCTCCACCAGCAAGTAACCCTGGCTGCGCGATCCGGCGCCCGCGCTCAGCTTCACCTCGGCCGCGCCGCGCTCGACTCCTTCGAACAGATAGTCGTCCGCCGGATGGCGCGCTTGCTCGATGCCGAACGCCACCCGGCGCGACTCACGCGCCTTGGCCGGCGCGCGCTTGGCCTGGCCCGCCGCCCGCACCTCGACGTGCCACGGCTGCTCGCCGGATGAAAACACGAGAAAGCGCAGCCGGCCATTGTCCGCCGCGACCGTGCCCTCCCAGCTCAAGCCCCCCGTCGCGTCGGCGGCGAGCGTGACGGGCAGCAACGCACTCTTGGAGAGGACTGCGGCCTCGATGGGATCCGGCGCCCTCATCGCGGCGAAGTCGCCCGGTGGTCCGGCCAACTGTTTCGCGACCAGTCCGGCCTGCGCGTGGCTGGCGCCCGCCGCGAGCGCCGCGGCGAGGCACAGTGAACGAAAGATGAAAGGGGTTGCTGGGAAAAAAACGGACGAAACGGCGTGGCGCCGGGCTTTCTGCGACATTCTCTTCTCCTCAAAAAAGAACGACCAGACTGCTTGCGGGAAGGGTGTGATGGCGTCCGTCCGGGTGTGGTCACCGGCTTGCTGAATGTCTGTGATGCCGATGTCGCATCAACTGGATTTCGCGCCGGTGTCCCGCGCGCCTCGGCGCGGAGCCAGCGCGAGTTGTACCGGATGGGCGGATGAAAAACAGCGAGGGATTCCCTGAAAATCGCGCATGGAAGCGCACAACAGGGTTAGTGATTTTGGCGTGTGGTGCTGCGTCCAACCATCAGCGCCCCAATGACAATTGCGCCGACGGGCGCGGTGGCCGGGCGGTGGAGAGACTTACTCCGCCGCCAATTCGCGCGGCGGCAGCTTGGCGGCGAGGAAGGTGATGAGTGAATCCTTGTCCAGCGGCTTGCCGACGAAGCCGTTGTAGCCCGCCTTTTCGCATTGCTGGCGATGCTGCTCCGAGCCATTGGCGCTCATGGCGATGACGACCAAATCCTGTGGCCGCTTCTGCGCGCGGGCGCGGATGTCCAGCACCACATCGACAAAGCCGGGCAGGTCGGGGTCGACCATCACCGCGTCGAAGATGTCCTGTTCCAGCGCCTTGAAGGCGGCTTCCGCGGAATCAGCCTCGGTCAGCGTGTAGCCTCGCTTCTTCAGGATGTGCGCGGCGGCGAGCTGAACCTCGCGGTTGGAGTCGACGACGAGGATGCTGCCATCGCGGCTTTCGTGCAGCGAGTGGCGGGTGATGAGCGTGTGGGTCGCATCGCTTTCGTCTTTGGATACGCCGGTGACGGCCGCGATGGCCTGGTTCAACTGGTTGGCCGACAGCGGATAGCGGAGGTACGCCGAAATGCCATTTTCGCGGCAGGTGATGGCGTCGCCCGGCATGCCGCCTTGCGCCAGCATCATGATCTGCGTGCCCGCAAGCTTGGGGTGGTGCTTGATGCGGAAGGCGAGCAGGAAGCCATCCTGCACCGGCATCTGGTTGGGCAGGATGACCAGGGGAATGGCTTCGCCTTCCTGTTCCTGCCGCAAGAGCAGCTGCATGGCCATGGTGGCGTTGTCGGCTTCCTTGGGCTGCATGCGCCAACTCTTCAGCAGCGCCGACAGCTCCGACCGCTGGGCCGGATCGGCGCTGACGATCAGCACCGGCATGCTGGTGAGCGTGACGACGTGCAGGCGCGGCCGGTGCTCGAACGACTCGCGCCAGGGGAACGCGGCGGCGAAGCCGTAGCCCACGGCGTCCTTGCGTTGCACGTTGTCGAGGCTGCCGCCCATGACGTTGACCAGCTGCCGCGCGACGGCGAGCTGCATCAAGGCCAGCGGCGCGAACGCGCGAAGCTTCGACGGCTTGCCGGCGGAATTGGCATCGACGCTGAAGTTGAGGTGGATGGACTGTTCCTCCACATATTCCGGCGACACCGTGAGATGAAGCTCGTGCTGCGCGCCACCGGCGGTGTCCAGCGCGCCGATGAGCGCTTCGATCACGCTTCGCAACACCAGAATCAGCCTCGGCGCGTCGCCGGTGAGATAGGCCGGAATGTCCTGCTCGACACGCAGCCGCAATTGCACATTGCGCTCCTCCGCGACCACGGCGACATGCTCCACCAGCGCGCCCAGCACTTCGCGCAGGTTGAACTCCGTCTGCTCCAGCTTCACCGTCTTCAGCTCGGTCGGCTCGAACTTGGAGAAGTCGAGCAACCCGCCGATGGCATTGAAGGCGTTGCGCGCGGAACTCTCCACGCGTTGAAAATGCTCCAGCACCGTGCCCGGCAGATCAAGCTGCTCGGCGCGATGAATCGCACTACCCGCGCTTTCCACCGTGGTGGCGAGCTCGCGCGCGATGCGCTCCACCAACGCCACCTGGGCGGCGGTGGTCGCGCTGTCGGCCTTGTCCTGCTTGGCGCCCTTGCCGGTCTTGGTCGGCGGGGCGGCGGAAACGTCGTAGAGATACAGCCGGCCCTGCAGCGTATCGTCTTCCTCGACGAGGAAGACGCGCTGGCGCACGCCCCTGCCGTCCGGCAGGCGGAACTCGAATTCCAGCGTGCCCCCCTTCGCGGGCGGCCGCGGGCCGGCCTCGCTGCCGGACTCCTTGCGGGCGCGGGCCAACACATCGGCCACGCGCAAACCGACCAGCGATTGCGGCGCATCGAGAATGCCGAAGAGCAGACAGAAGGCGCTGTTCACGCTCTCGACCTCGCCAGTCGCCGACTCCACGAGACAAGGCTCTCCGGTGTTCTCGGTGAGGTTCAACAAATGCGCGGCGTTGAGACTGGCCTGACGTTCCGTGATGCGCGCGTCGGTCACATCACTCAGACTGCCGGCGACCCCGATGGGTTTCTCGTTGGCGCCCACCAGCGCCGCGAGTTTGATCTCGTATTGGCTGCCGGGATCGTTCCCCAGTGTCACGTCCACCGAGGCGGCGTGCGCCTTGCCTTCCGCGATCTTGTGGAAGGCGTGCTCGAAGGCGGGCCGCGTGGCGTCGGAGAAATGCTCCGCCACCGGCGCGTTGAGGCCCAGGGCCTCCAGTCCGAACAGCTCCAAGAGCGATTCGGTCGCGAACACCACGTGCCCGCCGAGATCGGCTTCGAAGACCGGTTCATTGAGGGCGATGAGAGCGTTGGTCGACATGCGGTGTTGAAGGGCGTGTCTTGGGCAGGGATGGGCATTATAGCCGCGCGGGGGGCGTCGTCCCGGCCCCGGCGCCCTTGGCCGCTAGAATCCCGCCATGCCATTGCTTGAGCACACGGCCTGCGGCCTCTATTGCGCGGCAGGCGACTTTCACATCGACCCCTGGCGCCCGGTGGACCGGGCGGTCATCACCCACGCGCACGCCGACCACGCCCGCCCGGGCCACGCGCGCTACCTCGCCACGCCGCATGCCGAGGGCGTGCTGCGCAACCGGCTGGGTGCGGAGGTGAATCTGGAATGTGTGCGCTATGGCGAGGTGCGTGAGTTGAATGGCGTGCGCGTGTCGTTGCATCCGGCGGGCCATGTGCTGGGCTCGGCCCAGGTGCGGGTGGAACATCGCGGCGAGGTGTGGGTGGTGTCGGGCGACTACAAGCTCGATCCCGATCCCACCTGCGTGCCGTTCGAGCCGGTGCGTTGCCACACCTTCGTCACCGAGTCCACGTTTGGCTTGCCGGTCTACCGCTGGGAGGATCCCTCGCGAATATTCGCAACGGTCAACGCCTGGTGGCAGCGCAACGCCGACGCCGGCCGCGCCAGCGTGTTGTTTGGCTATGCGTTCGGCAAGGCGCAGCGGCTGCTGGCTGGCGTGGATGCGGGTATCGGGCCGATCTTCGTGCATGGTGCGGTGGAAGCGTTGAACCGCGTCTATCGCGAGGCCGGTATCGACTTGCCCGCGACGCAAATGGTGTCCGAGGTCGAGCGCAAGTTCGATTACAGCCGCGCGTTGATCGTCGCACCACCGTCCGCACAAGGCACGCCCTGGTTGAAGCGTTTCGGTGACTACGCCGACGGTTTCGCATCCGGCTGGATGGCCATCCGTGGCGCCAAGAAGCAGCGCAATGTCGACCTGGGCCTGGTGTTGTCCGACCATGCCGACTGGCCATCGCTGATCCGCGCCATCGAGGCGACGGGCGCTGCGAATATTCGCGTGACCCACGGCTCAGTGCCGGTGATGGTGCGTTACCTGCAGGAGCGCGGCCTGAATGCGGAGGCGCTGGACACCGAATTTGAAGGCGAGGGCGGGGCTGTCTCATGAAGCGCTTCGCGCAACTCTTCGCAGAGCTCGACAGTTCCACGCGCACGTCTGACAAGACCCGTGCGCTGGCGGAATACTTCCGCGCAGCCGATGCGCCGGATGCGGCCTGGGCGGTATGGTTTCTCACCGGCAACCGGCCGCGCGCAGCGGTGAAGACCACGCTGCTGCACGCCTGGGCGGCGGAAGCAGCCGGCTTGCCGGACTGGCTCTTTGCGGAGAGTTATGACGCGGTGGGTGATTTGGCCGAGACCATCGCGCTGATCCTGCCGCCGCCGTCCGCGGCCAGCGATGTGTCGTTGGCAAGCTGGGTGGAGACGCGTCTGCTGCCGCTGCGTTCGCTGGACGAGCCGGCCCAGCGTGCCGCATTGCTGGGCTACTGGAACGAGCTCGCGGGCACTGAACGCTTCGTGTTCAACAAACTCATCACCGGCGGATTCCGCGTGGGCGTGTCCGCGCTGCTGGTGCAGCGCTCTCTTGCCGAGGTGAGCGGTGTGGATGCGAAGATCATCGCCCACCGCCTCACCGGCATGTGGGCGCCATCAGCCGAGAGTTACCGCCGGCTCATGTCACCGGAGGGGGATGCGTTCGATGCCGCACAGCCTTATCCCTTCTTTCTCGCCCACCCGATCGAGGGCGACCCGGCCCAATTGGGTGACTGCGCCGACTGGCAGGCGGAGTGGAAGTGGGATGGCATTCGCGGCCAGCTCGTCAAACGGCAGGGTGGCGTTCATTTGTGGTCGCGCGGCGAGGAACTGATCTCGGAACAGTTTCCGGAGATTCTGGCCGCCGCCGCAGCGCTCCCGGACGGTGTCTATGACGGCGAAATCCTCGCGGTGACACGCGCAGGCAACGAGGAGAAGGTGCGTCCCTTCGCCGATCTGCAAAAGCGGCTCGGCCGCAAGCATCCGGGAAAGAAAGTGCTGGCCGACACGCCGGTGATTTTTCTCGCCTATGACCTGCTGGAGCTTGAGGGTGAAGACTGGCGCCCGCGTCCGCTCCATGAACGCCGCGCGCAGTTGCATCGCCTGATCTACAGCCTGGTCATCGATCCGTCCGGTCCGCGCGTGCTGCAGCTCTCTGACCTGGTGCGCGCGCCGAGCTGGGAGACGCTGGCGCTGGCGCGGCAGGAAAGTCGCGCGCGCGGCACCGAAGGGCTGATGTTGAAGCAGCGTGATTCCGCCTACGGCGTCGGCAGAACACGCGGCGACTGGTGGAAATGGAAAATCGAGCCCTGGACGCTTGACTGCGTGCTGGTCTATGCGCAGCGCGGCCATGGCAAGCGCGCCAGCCTGTATACCGATTACACCTTCGCCATCTGGAAGGACACGGAGGCGGGCGGGCGCGAACTGGTGCCGTTCGCCAAGGCGTATTCGGGACTTTCCGATGAAGAGATCGCCGAAGTCGATGCGTTCATCAAGAAGAACACGCTGGAAAAGTTCGGTCCGATGCGCACGGTGAAACCCGAGCTGGTGTTCGAGCTGGCATTCGAAGGCATTCAGCGGTCGAAGCGGCACAAGTCCGGCGTCGCGGTGCGCTTTCCGCGCATGGCGCGCATCCGCCGCGACAAGAAGATCGAGGACGCGGATACACTCTCGACCATCCTGCGCATGATCGATAACCCGCCAATGCCATGAAGTCACTGCTGCAATCCTTGTTCAAGGACACCGTCAAGAGCACCGAGCCGTCGTCATCGGCGTTCTCGCTGGCCGCGCTGCAATCGGCGAACCCCGCATTGGCCGCGCAATTTGTGTGGCGGACGAACGAGTTGCCCGATCCGTTGCCGGCGCGGTGGCTGCACTGGGGTTGCAGCAGCAACGTGTTTGACGAATTCGTGAACGTCGATTTCGCGGCGGGGCCGCCCGTGCTGGAGTGGGATTTCCTCGATGACTGGCCGACGCAGGCGGCGGGACGGTTCGAAGGTGCGTTCTCCGAAGACACGCTGGAGCATTTCTTCCTCGGAGAACAGGCTTACATCTTGTGCAATCTGAATGTGCTGCTGAAACGGGGCGGGGTGTCACGCATTCTCATGCCGAGCTGGCGTCGCCTCATGGCGCTCGGTCCGAAGGCGGCGGCGCCCGGTGAATTTCTGCGCGAGACCTTCGGGGTGGCCACCGAAGTGGATGCGATGAATGTGGGCCTGCGCTTTTCCGGCCATCGCTGGCTGCACGATGCGGAAAGTCTCGCGTTTCTGGCGGCGGACTGCGGATTCAACACGGTGCCGACGAGCTGCGCCGAGTCCACCGTCGCCTGGCTGTCGAACCGCAATCTGCGCAGCGAAGACGACTCGGCCTCGTTCGCCACCGATCTGGTGAAGCGCGCCGAGTTGCGCCGGATCGAAGTGCTGCCGGCAGAGGTGGCGGGCGCCGAGCGCGTAGAAGTGCTGGAAGGCGGCATCGAGGTCTGGCATGCAACCGCGGCGGATGCGCAGGTGCGCTACGCGCTCGACGTGCCGATGAGTGCTTCCACAGTCGCGCTGGCGAATATTCGCAGTGCCAATCTGAGCGAGTTTCGCAGTCATTACTACAAGTCGGTCGCGTTCTGTCATACCGGCGCGGAAGGTGTGGATGCCGTCTGGCGTTTCGACGAAACGCTCAAGTCGAAGCCTTGCATGAATCTCGTGACCCGTCAGCAGATCCGCCAGGCCACCGTCCAGTTGCCAGCAATCGACGGGGTGCGGTTTCGGCCGGTTTCCCAACCGGGGCAATACTTCACGCTGGGCCCGCTGGAACTTTTTCTCGAAGCGCCATGATGAGTGAGAGCCCGCACAAGAGTCGCAGCGGGCTGGTGCGCATCTGGCGCGCGTTTCGCTACTCGCTGGAGGGATTCGGTGCGGCAGTGAAACACGAGCACGCGTTCCGACAGGAGTTGACGCTGTGCCTCGTGCTGCTGCCCGCCGCCCTCTGGTTGCCGTTCGAGACCGTGGAGCGCGTGCTGCTCATCGCCACCCTGTTCCTCGTGCTCATCGTGGAGCTGCTCAATTCGGCGATCGAGGCGGTCGTGGACCGGGTCAGCCTTGAAGACCATGCCTTGTCCAAGCGGGCCAAGGACATCGGCAGTGCCGCGGTCTTTCTGTCGCTGGTGCTGACCGGCATCACCTGGGTGCTCATCGCCGGTCCACACGTGCTGCATTGGCGCTGACGGCGCGACCTCAGGCTTGAAAGCGCCCGGCAAACCGGTAGCGTGAGCCTGGGTAGACCTGACGCGCGATGCTCGCGACGGCTGCGCCGCTCACCGTGCGGCGGAACATCACCAGGCAAGGTTCGGTCTTCCTGATGCCCAGCTGTTTCGCCTCGTCCGCGTCCGGCAAGCGCGCCTCGACCGAATACGTGGCCTCCGTCAGAGGCGCGTGTTCCAGAAGATGGTGTGTGGGCGTGACCCGGGTGAAGTCGACGTCCAGATAGCCGGGCGCCACGGCGGGATTCACATGCCGATCCTCGTACTGGATGGGCACGCCGTTCTCCAGGTGGACGAGGATGGTGTGGAACACTGTCGTTCCCGTGCGCAAGCCAAGCTCGCGCGCAACACCGGCGTCGGCTCTCTCCGCCGCGACCCGTATCACGCGGGTGCCGTGGACATGGCCGCGCTCGGCAATCTCCTCGTGGATGTCGCGAATGGTGAGCTGCGAAGAGATGGGGTGCAGCGCGGCGACTCGCGTGCCCGAACCCTTGACCCGTGTCACCAGTCCTTCCGCCGCCAGCTCGCGCAGGGCGCGGTTGACGGTCATGCGTGACAGCCCGAACTCCGCCATCAGCGCTGCTTCGCTGGGCACGGGATCGTCCGGGCGCCACGCGCCACTGGCAATGTGGCTGCGGATGTGGGTCTTGATCTGTTCGTAGGCGGGCGCCGCCACGGGCTTCTTTCTCGGCATGGGCGGGATTCTACGTGCGTTGACACAAGTTGTATAGACAACTAAACTGCCCCGCATTCTGTTCAGCCTGTCTGCGCAATCCAGGAGTCCCCCAATGAACGACCTCTCCCGTCCGCCTGCAACCTCCGCAAGCGCGGCGCGCCCGGTGCGCGCGCCGCGCGGCGCCGCGATCACCTGCAAGAACTGGTTGATCGAAGCGGCCTACCGCATGATCCAGAACAACCTCGATGCCGAGGTCGCGGAGAACCCGGACAAGCTGGTCGTCTATGGCGGCATCGGCAAGGCGGCGCGCGACTGGGCGTGCTTTGACGCCATCCTGGATTCCCTGAAAAAGCTGGAAGCCGACGAGACACTGCTCATTCAATCCGGCAAGCCGGTGGGTGTGTTCCGCACCCACGTCGATGCGCCGCGCGTGCTTCTGGCTAACAGCAATCTGGTCCCGCACTGGGCCACGTGGGAGCACTTTCATGAGCTCGACCGCAAGGGGCTCATGATGTACGGCCAGATGACGGCCGGGTCGTGGATCTACATCGGCTCGCAAGGCATCGTGCAGGGCACATACGAAACCTTCGCCGAGATGGGGCGGCAGCATTTTGGTGGAAATCTGAAGGGCAAATGGATTCTCACCGGTGGTCTCGGCGGCATGGGTGGCGCGCAGCCGCTGGCGGCGACGATGGCAGGGGCTTCCATGCTGGCCGTGGAGTGCGACGAGACGCGCATCGACTTCCGCCTGCGCACGCGCTATGTGGATCGCAAGGCCGCCACGCTGGACGAGGCGCTCGCCATCATTCATGAATCGCACGCCAGGGGGGAAGCCGTGTCAGTGGGCCTGCTCGGCAATGCCGCCGATGTCTTCGCCGACATCGTGAAGCGCGTGAAGGCGGGCGACACCAAGGCCCGCCCCGATGCCGTGACCGACCAGACCTCCGCGCACGATCCGCTGAACGGCTACCTGCCGCAGGGCTGGACCATGGAGCAGGCGAAGTCCCTGCGCGCCAGCCATCCCGAGGCCGTGGTGAAAGCGGCGAAGCAGTCCATGGCCGTGCAAGTGCAGGCCATGCTGGACCTCTGCCACGCCGGCATTCCCACGGTGGATTACGGCAACAACATCCGCCAGGTTGCATTCGATGAAGGCGTGAAGAACGCCTTCGACTTTCCCGGCTTCGTGCCCGCCTATATCCGCCCGCTGTTCTGCCGCGGCGTGGGCCCATTCCGCTGGGTCGCCCTGTCAGGTGATCCCGAGGACATCGCCAAGACCGATGCCAAGGTGAAAGAGCTGATCCCCAACGACAAGCACCTGCACAACTGGCTGGACATGGCTTCCAAACGCATCGCTTTCCAGGGCCTGCCCGCTCGCATCTGCTGGGTCGGACTGGGGGATCGTCATCGTCTGGGTCTCGCCTTCAATGAAATGGTGCGCAATGGCGAACTGAAGGCGCCCATCGTGATCGGCCGCGACCATCTGGATTCCGGCTCCGTCGCGTCCCCCAATCGTGAAACCGAATCGATGAAAGATGGCTCGGATGCCGTCTCCGACTGGCCGCTGCTCAACGCACTGCTCAACACCGCGTCCGGCGCCACCTGGGTGTCACTGCATCACGGCGGCGGTGTGGGCATGGGCTTCTCCCAACACTCGGGCGTGGTCATCGTGTGCGATGGCACGAAGGAAGCCGATGCGCGCCTCGGCCGCGTGCTGTGGAACGATCCGGGCACCGGCGTGATGCGTCATGCCGATGCGGGCTACGACATCGCCAAGGCTTGCGCGCGCGAGCAGGGCTTGAAGCTACCAATGCAACAGGGCTGAGCTGCGCTCGATGAATACTCCGGCGCCAACCGCTACCACACCGAAGTCAGGGCTTGCCGGCGGCCGCCATCGCCTTGACGCCATCGCCCAACCGCTCGGTGCGCGCCGGTGTCTTGCACTCGCCCCGGTCGGACAGCAACTTCGTCACAGAGGTGACGGTCTTCTCTGGAATGTTGAACGTGACGACCTGGGAGGAGCAGTCAGTCGCAAGCGGCTTCGTCACGATCTCGCGTTCGTTCCAGGTCTCGATGTCGTGAATGCGCGGCACCGATTCAAGAAAGGAGCCTATCCGCATATTGACAAGCGCCACGGACTCCACGCATTGCATGCGGAACTGCCAGCATTCAAGCGTGGCAGTCTGCAGCTGATCGCGCGGCTGCGGTCCTTCGACGGTGAGCCAGGTGCCGTTGGTCTGGATGAGCGGCTTGCCCTGCGTCTCGCCGACGTAAAACCAGAAGTTCGGCAGCGCGACCGGCACGCGCCGCAACGTGTGCAGCTCATCCCAGGTGCGCCAGGCGAACACGCCCAGCACCAGGATCACGCTGACATAGAAGATGCGAATCACCCGCCGGATGAGCGGGTGGGTGTCCAGCAGCTTTTTCCCCACGGCGTGTCTCCGACCGTTCTATTCGTGGCAGATAGTGTACTGCACTCAGGCGGAAGGCTGACCGGACATTCCCGTCGGCAGGCCGCGTGGCCCGCTTCTCCGCGTTTCTCAAACTTTCCATGCCCCAACCGATGCCGCGATCCATGATCCTGTCTACCCGCAAACTCACGCTCTCCATGCTTCGCGCCATCGCGCGCGATGCCACGCCGCTCGAACTCGAGCCTTCCGCCATCGCGAATATTCGCAGGGGCGCCGAGACTGTTGCCGCCATTGTCGCCAAGGGCGAACCGGCCTATGGCATCAACACCGGCTTCGGCAAGCTGGCCCATACCCACATTCCACGCGAGCAACTGGAAGAACTTCAGCGGAACCTCGTGCTGTCGCACAGTGTGGGCACCGGCCCGCTGATGAGCGATGAAGTCGTGCGCCTGATTCTCGTGCTGAAGGCCGTGAGCCTCGCGCAAGGCATGTCCGGCGTGAGACCGCTCATCGTGGAATCGCTCATCGCGCTTTACAACGCGCGTGTCTATCCATGCATTCCGGCCAAGGGCTCGGTGGGCGCGTCGGGCGATCTGGCGCCGCTTGCGCACATGACGGCGGTGATGCTGGGCCTGGGCGAAGTTCGGATCAATGGCAAGACGCTCTCCGCGGTCGAGGGGCTGCATAAAGCCGGCCTCGCGCCCATCGACCTCGCCGCCAAGGAAGGTCTTGCGCTCTTGAACGGCACGCAGGCGTCGACCGCGCTCACGTTGTCGGGGCTCTTCGCCGCCGAGGACGCCTTCGCCGCCGCGATGGTCGCAGGTGCCATGTCGGTGGACGCGGCGATGGGTAGCGACACGCCGTTCGATGATCGCATCCATCAACTGCGCGGTCAGCAGGGACAAATCGACACCGCGCGCATCTATCGCGATCTCCTCGCCACCAGCGAAATCCGCAACTCTCATCGCGTCGGCGACGAAAAAGTGCAGGACCCGTACTCGCTGCGTTGTCAGCCGCAGGTGATGGGCGCGTGTCTCGACGTGATGCGCCAGTCGGCACACATTCTGGAAATCGAGGCCAATGGCGTCTCGGACAATCCACTGGTGTTTCCAGACTCGGGTGACGTGCTGTCCGGTGGCAACTTTCACGCCGAACCCGTTGCATTCGCCGCTGATCACCTGGCGCTCGCCATCGCGGAAATCGGTTCGCTGTCCGAGCGGCGCATCGCGCTCCTGGTTGATCCCACGCTGTCTGGTTTGCCGCCTTTCCTCGTGAGCGAGTCGGGATTGAACTCAGGCTTCATGATGGCGCAAGTGACAGCCGCGGCTCTTGCCTCCGAGAACAAATCACTCGCGCATCCCGCGAGCGTGGATTCCATTCCCACCTCCGCCAACCAGGAAGATCACGTCAGCATGGCGACTTACGCTGGCCGGCGTCTCGCCGACATGGCGGACAACACCTCGACGATTGTCGCGATTGAATTGCTCGCGGCCGCGCAGGGCATCGACATGCGCGGGCCGTTGAAGACATCGCCCAAGCTGCAAGCGGCGCATGCGAATATTCGCAAGGCGGTGCACTACTACGACCATGATCGACTCTTCGCGCCGGACATCGAATGCGCGCGCCAACTGGTCACCGGCACCGTGTTTCGCGATCTGGTGGGCAACCTCGTGAGTGCTGAATGAGACTTTTCTGCAACCAGGCATTGCTGCCATGAAACTATTCGCAAAAGAAGCGTTGCTCCCCGAAGGCTGGCAGCCCAACGTGTTGATCGAATTCGGCGCGGACTCGTGGATCAGCAACGTCAAGGTCAATGCCGCGCCCGGCGACGCCGAGCGCGCGCGGGGTCCGGTCATTCCCGGCATGCCCAACCTGCACTCCCACGCGTTCCAGCGCGCCATGGCCGGCCTCACCGAGAAGGCCGGGCCGTCCGGCGACAGCTTCTGGACGTGGCGCGAGCTGATGTACAAGTTTCTCTCGCGCATCACGCCCGAGGACAACGAGGCCATCGCCACACAGCTTTACATCGAGATGCTGAAGGCTGGCTACACGGCGGTCGCGGAGTTCGACTACCTGCATCACGACATCGACGGCCAGCCGTATGCCGACCGCACCGAGATGAGCACGCGCCTGATGGCCGCCGCCGACACGGCGGGCATCGGCATGACGCTGCTGCCGGTGTTGTATCGCCACAGCACGTTCGGCGGGCTGCCGCCGACCGAGGGGCAGAAGCGCTTCGTGATGGCGCTGGATGATTACGCCGAGCTGGTGCATGAGCTGCTCGCCCGGCGCGGTGAATCGAAGCGGCCCGGCGCCATGCTGCGTCGTGTGGGCATCGCGCCGCACAGCTTGCGCGCAGTCACGCCTGACGAGCTCACGTTCGCCATCAATGCGCTGGATCAGGGCGATGCCGCGGCACCCATCCACATCCACGCCGCCGAGCAGTTGAAGGAGGTGAACGATTGCCTCGCCTGGAGCCACAAGCGCCCGGTCGCCTGGCTGCTCGACAACGCGAATCTGTCCGACCGCTGGTGCCTCGTTCACGCCACGCACCTGGATGACGACGAGACGTTTCGCCTCGCGCAATCTGGCGCGGTGGTCGGACTCTGTCCCACGACCGAAGCCAATCTCGGCGACGGCATTTTCAATGCGCCGGACTACCTCATGCAGAAAGGCCGCTTCGGCATCGGCGGCGACAGTCACGTGGGCGTGGATCCCTTCCGCGAAGTGGCCGTCATCGAATACGCCCAGCGGCTGAAAAGCGCGCGGCGCAACGTTCTCACCACTGCGAATATTCGCAATGTTGGCGCCGGTCTGTTCCGGCAGGCATTGGCGGGCGGTCAGCAGGCGCTGGGGCAGCGCGCTGGCGCCATCGCCCCCGGTTGCCGCGCGGATTTCGTGGTGATGAACGCGGAGGATCCCGCGCTCATCGAACGCGAGGGCGATGACCTGCTCGACGCCGCCATCTTCGGACCGGCGCGCAATCCCGTGCGGGATGTGATGGTGGGTGGGCACTGGCGCGTGCGTGAAGGGCGACATGCGGGCGAGGAGGCTGCATTGAATTCGTATCGCAAAACGTTGAAGCGGTTGCTCGCCTGAGCGTTCGCGCATGAAACTGGATCTGCTCCTCACCAACGCCCGCATCGCCACCATGCGCGGCCCCAGCCTCGGCATCATCGATCGCGGCAGCATCGGCATCGCCAATGGCCGCATCGCCTGGGTCGGTGAGGGCGAGCCGAACACAGATTGCGAAACCCGCGACCTCGGCGGTGCGTGGGTGACGCCCGGCCTCATCGACTGCCACACCCATCTCGTCTTCGCCGGAAACCGCGCCGCCGAGTTCGAGATGCGGCTGAAGGGCGCGACCTATGAGGAGATCGCCAAGGCGGGCGGCGGCATCCGTTCCACGGTGAACGCCACGCGCGCAGCGACCGAGGATGAACTCTTCGTGCAAAGCGCAAAGCGCCTGCGGGCACTGATCGCCGAAGGTGTCACCACGGTGGAGATCAAGAGCGGATACGGCCTTGATCTTGCCAATGAACTGAAGCAGCTTCGTGTTGCGCGCCGATTGGGCCGTGAACTCCCGGTGACCGTGCGCACCACTTTCCTGGGCGCTCATGCACTGCCGCCGGAGTTCGCCGGCCGCCAGGCGCATTATGTCGACTACATCGTCAACGACATGCTCCCCGCCGTGGCCAAGGAAGAATTGGCGGATGCGGTGGATGCCTTCTGCGAGAACATCGCTTTCACGCCCGCCGAGACATCGCGAATATTCGCAAAAGCGCGCGAGCTGGGTTTGAAGGTCAAGCTGCACGCCGACCAATTGAGCGACGGTGGCGGCGCCGCGCTGGCCGCCAGCTTCGATGCACTGTCCGCCGACCATCTCGAATGGACCAATGAACCCGGCATCGTCGCGATGGCCAAGGCGGGTACCGTGGCCGTCATGCTGCCGGGCGCGTTCTACTGCCTGCGTGAAACGAAACTGCCGCCCATCGACCTCATGCGCAAGCACGGTGTTGCGATGGCCGTAGCCAGCGACCTCAATCCCGGCACCTCGCCCATCGTGTCTCTGCAGGCCAACATGCACATGGCATGCACGCTGTTTCGCCTGACCCCGGAGGAGGTGTTGCGCGGCGTGACGGTGAATGCGGCGAAGGCGTTGAGGCTTCAGGATCGTGGCGTCATTGATGTTGGCCGTCGCGCGGATCTGGCGGTATGGGATGTGGAGTCGGTGGTTGAGTTGACGTATTGGATGGGTGGGACGACTCCGGCAACACGCCTCGCTTGGTCGACTTAGGCAACATGGCGAAGTATTCCGGACCCAAAGAGCGACTGGTAGCTGCGCAGTCAATTGGCACTTCACTTCAGGAGCTTGCTGAACTGGCAAAGTCGGAGTTTGAGTTTGTACGGCTTGCCGTTGCGCGCAATCCGAGTGCGAACGAGCAAATTCTAGCTTCGCTGATTCCTGAATCCTTGGAATCGTACGATTCTCAGCAAATTGCGGAGGCGATCGCACAGAGGGCAGATGCATCCGCAGAGCTGCTGGCCTCGCTGGCGAAGTCACTTCAGCAGCACCTGCATGCTGGGCGTGAGAATAGTGTCGCTGTTAGCGCCGCCATCAAGCTATGCAATCACCCTCGGGTGCGTCTGCAAGATGTGATTGGACTGATCTCTCCGGATACCTCGACTACATTGTTCAGAAAGATTATTGCTCGTGAGTGTCGGTCCATAGCAGTCCTCGAGTATCTAGCGAAGGACCGTAGTTCCGTGGTTGCAGAACGGGCGAAGAAATCAATTGCTTTGATTGGATCGGCTCAATGACCCTCTACAAACTCACCCAAGGCCGCAAACCCCTCCTCGTCAACGTCCCCCACTCTGGCACGCTGATCCCGGATGCCATCGCCGCGCGCCTTACCGACGCCGGCCGCGCCGTGCCGGACACGGACTGGCATGTAGACAAGCTCTACACTGCTGCGTTGCAGATGGGTGCCTCCATGATGGTGGCCACGCATTCACGCATCGTCGTCGACCTGAACCGCGATCCCTCTGGCGCCGCGCTGTATCCCGGCGCCAGCAACACCGAGCTCTGTCCCACCACGACCTTCGCCGACGAGCCGATCTACCAGTCGGGCCAGACGCCGGACGCGCACGAGATCGAGCAGCGAAGGCGCGACTACTGGCAGCCGTATCACGACCGCTTAGCCTTCGAGATCGAAGCCATCAAGGCGAAGCATGGCTACTGCATCCTGCTCGACGCGCATTCCATTCAGGCCGAAGTGCCACGCTTCTTCGAGGGCCGCCTGCCGGATTTCAACCTGGGCACGGCGGATGGCAAGAGCTGCGATGCCGCGCTCGCCTCGCGAATATTCGCAGTGCTGAACTGCGCGCCGGGATTCACCGCCGTGCACAACGGCCGCTTCAAGGGCGGTTACATTACCCGCCACTACGGCCGGCCGGATCAGAACGTGCATGCGCTGCAGCTGGAGATGGCTCAAGCCGCCTACATGGATGAGGCGCAGACGGCGGCGTACGACAGCGCGGCGAGCGCGCCGTTGCGGGCGGTGTTGAATGCAATGGTGCAGGTGTTGCTGGACTGGAGACCCGGCGCGGCGTAGGCTGACTTGTTCCAAACACCGGGACAGGTGAGGACCGACATGCCTGCTGCTTCGATTCGCTTCCTGCCGCCGCGAGTTGTCGCACTCGGCGCGCGCAGCCTGCTGTGTTTCCTCTGTGTCGCTTGCCTGCCCCAGCGGGCTGCCGCGCAAACGTCTGTCAGCCATCCGCCGCGCTCGATCGCCGACGTGCTGGCCACCATCACGCAGGCCAAGCCGGATGACCAGGCGCGCGAGGCCAATCGCGCGCTGCTCGCCGCGCCGACGCCAACGGACGCAACACCTTCGGCCCTGCGCCTGCATCACCAGGCGCGTGGCTGGGCGGCATACGAGCTGGGCGACATCCAGCGCGAAATCGAGGAGTTCACACGCGCGCTGGCGGTGGCGGAAACCATCGGTGGCAATGAGCTGATTGAATCGCTGCAAGCGCTCAGCAACAGTCATGCGCATTCGGGCAGCTACGTGCTGGGCTTAAGCCTTCGTGAGCGCCTGGCCGCGTTGCCGATGACACCAGCGCGGCGCGTCGCCGTGTTGGGCGGGATCGTCCCACGCTATGTGCGCATGCGTGATCTGCCCGCAGCCAGACGTGCGGCCGACGCGACAGCGGCCGCGTTCGAGGAGGCCTCGCGCTCACCCCACTCGGAACTGAGCGCGGATATGTGGGCCTCGTCTCTGCATTATGCCCGCGCTTCGGTGCAGGGTCATGACGGGGAGTGGGACAAGGCCGATGCCTCCTACCGTGCGGCAATCGCAGCAGCGGAGCGCGCCCAGAGCGCTGCTTCGCAGAGCGTGAACCAGACTCCGCAAGGGTCGGCCGGGGAACGAAACGTGACTGCACGGAACAGCGATCTCTATGAGCGCATCTATGCCCGCTTTCTCATTCGTCAAGAGCGCTATCTTGAAGCCGAGACGGTGTTGCGTCGCCAGGTGGCCCGCCAGATTGCCCGCCTGGGCGCTCGTCATGTCGAGACGGCGCACTCACTTGGCCTGTTTGCCGAGCTGGCGCTGCACGCGGGTCGATTTGCCGACGCCGCCGAGCTGGGCCGCGCGGTGGTCAAGCTCTACGACGACATGCAGGTCACGCGGAGCCATATTCGGCGCGACGAGTCCGCGCGGATCGTCGGGCGGGCGCTCGCTGCACAGGGCGATTTCGCCGGCGCGCTGATCGCCTTCGAGCGCGCGGAGTCGGACATGGCCGCAGAGCGCGGCCGCTTTGGCTCGCTGGCGCGCATTGAACTGGACTGGATTCTGGCGCTCATCATGGAGGGCCAGCCAGCGCGCGCGGTCGGCCTGCTTGCGCCGGAGATCGCGCGACTGGAGGATCGTTTTGGCGCCGACGAGTTGTCAGCCAACCTGCTGCGGACCGCATATGAACTGGCGCGGGCCCGATCCGGCGACACGGCCGCCGCGGTAGGGCGCCTGCTGGAGCTCGTTCCGAAGGTGCTGGAGAGCTCGGCCAGCGGCGCGAGAAGTGCGATCACCGCGGTGCAAGTCCGGCGCGTGCTCGAGCTCTATGCCGGGATCATCATGTCGCTGCCCATCGATCAGCTACCGAAGGATGTCGACCCGGCCGCCGAGGCGTTCCGCGCCGCCGAGGGTGCGCGCGCCAACACGACGCAGGGGGCGGTCACCCGTGCCGCGCTGCGCTTTGCCGCGACCGATCCCGCCATCGCCGCACTCATGCGCCGCGAGCAGGACCTCGAACGTGAGCTCGAAGACCTCAATGACTACATGCAGTCGCTGGCGTACATGCCGCCGGAACAACGCATGCAGATCAGTCTGGCCGACACGCAGCAGCGTGCACGGGCAGTGCGCGAGGAACGGACGGCGATTCGCGCAACGCTGGCGGAGCGGTTTCCCCGCTATGCCGCGTTGATCCAGCCGGTTGCGCCGGGGATTCAGGAAGTGCGTGCCCGGCTGGGCCCGGACGAGGTGTTCCTGGCCATCGCCACACTGGATCGGGAAACGCTGGTGTGGGCATTCGGCAAGACGGGCGAGGTACAGCGCCATCGCGTGGCGCTTGGTCGAAAGGCGCTGCTGGACCGGGCGAATACGCTGCGTGAGTCATTCGTGATGGATGCGCAAGGCGGCCTGAAGCCCTATGACTTTGCGTTGGCACACCAGCTCTATCGCGATCTGCTGGCGCCGGTGGCAGGCGCTTGGGCAGATGCAGGCAAGATCGTCGTCGCCGTGTCTGGCCCGCTGCTGCAGTTGCCGCTGTCGGTGCTGGTCACCGACGTGCGCCCACTCGTGCGCAAGCTACGTCCGCTGTACAGCGAATATTCGCAGGCGGCCTGGCTCGGGACGCGCGTGGCCTTCACCTATGTGCCCTCAGCCGGCAGCTATGTGCAGCTACGCTCCGTGCCGGCGGGCAGCCCCCGCCGGCGCGCGTTCGCCGGCTTCGGCGATCCCCAGTTCAACGTTGGCAGTGCCGCTGCACGCTCACCCGAAATTTCCCCGGTAAGGAACGGCGGATTCCTGCGCAAGGATGCCTCGCCAGATCAGTGGCCGACGTATGGACAGCTGGCACCGCTGCCGGAAACGCGCGCCGAGATTTTGGCGATTGCGAAGGCGCTGGGTGCCGATCAGGAGAAGGATGTCTTTCTGGGACAGGCCGCCACGCTGGCGCAGGTGCGCCGCGCACAGCTGGGCGATCGGAAAGTCCTCATGTTCGCCACCCACGGCCTTGTGCCTGGCGATCTGCCGGGGCTGGATCAACCCGCGCTCGCCCTGGCCCCCGAGGCCGGCGGCGAGGGCAGCCCGCTGCTGCGGCTGGAGGATGTCCTGGCGCTGAAACTGGATTCCGATCTCGTGGTGCTCTCCGCCTGCAACACCGCGGCCGGCGATGGTGCGGGCGCGGAGGCGCTGAGTGGCTTGGGGCGCGGATTCTTCTATGCCGGCAGCCGGGCGCTGGTCCTGACCCACTGGCCGGTGGAAACCGAAAGCGCGCGTGATCTGACGGTGAGTTTCTTCGAGCGCAAGGGCCGCAGCGGCGGCCTGTCGTTTGCCACCGCGCTCAAGGATGCGATGACTGACCTGATGCGGCGCGGCACACGCGAAGTGTCCTACGCCCATCCGATGTTCTGGGCGCCGTTTGTGTTGGTGGGGGATGGGTGAAACGCGGGCCGGCGTCCAGTGTCGTTAATCACTCACTGGTTTCCCTGAAATCGCGGGCGTACACATTCCTTGTCTGTACTTGAGGGGATCGGGCAATGAACGAAGTTGAACAAATCGAAAGCCGAATCAGGAACCTCTCCCCGGAGGAGTTGGTGAAGCTTCGTGCATGGTTCGCAGAATTTGACGCACAGGCATGGGACCGTCAAGTTGAGGCGGATTCCGCGTCGGGAAAGCCAGACCATTTGCTCAATGAGTCGATGGGCGAATACAAGACGGGCCAGAGTCGGCTACTTTGAAGCCTGGTACGGCGTCCCGCTTCTTTGTTTTGGCATGCAGATCTCAGGAAACGGAAGAATTCGATGCGCTACTTGGTGATTATCGAAACGGGGCCGACTTCTAGCAGTGCCTATGTGCCGGATTTGCCGGGCTGCGTCGCAGCGGGTGAGACGAATGAGGAAGTTCTTGCACTCAGTCAGGCGGCCATCGAGTTTCATATCGAAGGGCAAGGAAGGTGGGTTGCCGGTTCCTCCGCCTACCTCAGTCGGCAAGTTTGTTGAGATTGCGGAGTAGCAAGCTGAGGTGGATGCGACATTGCAAGACTAGACCCCGATGTCTGCTTTGCGATGTCTGACCCCGATGTCTGCGATGTCTGTGGGTTCTAGTAGTGATAGCGCAATTGCGCTATCAGCATTGAGCCATCTGCAACCTTGTAAACGATGCGGTGCTCGTCATTGGTTCGCCTGGACCAGTATCCGGCCAGCGCGTGCTTCAGCGGCTCTGGCTTGCCGATGCCCTCGAATGGGGAGCGTGCAATATCCTTGATCAGCGCATGAATTCTTTCAAGGATCTTCTTGTCGGTTTTTTGCCAGTGGAGGTAGTCTTCCCAGGCTTCCTCGGAGAAGATCAACTTCACTTTGCCAGCTTTCGCTCTGTCCCCATTCCTGTCTCCAAGCTTGCAATCGATTCAAGCAGGCGGCGGGCACTCTTCGGGCTGCGCAACAGGTATGAAGTTTCCTCAAGTGCGTTGAAGTCCTCAAGAGACATCATCACGACAGCCTGCTGACTGTTGCGGGTAATGACGATGGGTTCGTGGTCCTGACAGACCCGATCCATGGTGTCTGCCAGATTGGCGCGAGCTGCGGTGTAGGTGATTGCATCCATGGGCTTCTCCAGATATGTACAGGATAATGTACATATTTGAACTGCGCGTGTCAATGAGTGCAGAGGTGTATGAGTCCTGATCAGCCACTTTGGACGCATGGGCTAACAAGGGCTACGTCCCTACGACCTCGACCGCCACCCCATTCAACGCCGCATTCCCGGACACCGCATCCAACTGCATCTCGTCGCTGACATCGTTGTAGCTCACCCCCGCATTCCGCTCCGCCTCCGACAGCCGGGTGCCGTCGCGGTTGTGGCCCCAGCCGTGTGGCAAGCACACCACGCCAGGCATCACATCCACACTGGCTTCCACCGGTACCCGGACTTCTCCTTTCGCCGACCGCAGCGTCACCTCCTGCCCGCTCTGCAAACCTCGCTGCGCGAGATCGTCTGGATGCATCCATAGCTGATGGCGCGGTTTGCCCTTGGTCAGTCGGTGGTACTGGTGCATCCAGGAATTGTTGCTGCGCACGTGGCGGCGGCCGACGAGTTGTAGCGCTTGCGGTTTCGTTTCCAGCACTTCGCGGCTGAAGCGCGCGATGTCGGCCAGCACGGGTGCGGGCGCGCATTGCACTTTCTTCTCCGGGGTTTCCAGGCGAGCGAAGAGTGATGGCGAGAGCGGGCCGAGGTCCAGGCCGTGCGGTGCGGCGAGCAGGCCGTCGAGCGTCACGTCGTGCTGATTGCCGGTTGCATGCAGCGCGGCGGCCAGCGCGAGGCGCGGATCGGGCAGCGGCGAGAAGGGACGCTTGTTGCGCGCGGAAATCGCCGCGCCCAGCGCATTGAAGATTTCCCAGTCGCACAACTCGTCTTCACCGCGCGGCCATAGCGCTTCGTTGAAGCGCGTCACCTCGCGCACGGCGAAGGCGTTGAACACGCTGTCGTAGTGATCGTGCTGCAGCGATGAGGCGGGCGGCAGGATGAGGTGGGCGTGGCGCGTGGTTTCGTTGAGGTAGATGTCCACCGACACCATGAATTCGAGACTCGCCAGTGCCTGCTCCAACTGCCGGCCGTTGGGCGTGGACAACACCGGGTTACCGCACACGGTGAGCATTCCGCGGATCTGGCCGACACCGGGGGTGAGAATTTCCTCCGCCAGCGCCGCGACGGGCAGCTCGCCGCCGGACTCGGGCAGGCCGCGCACGCGGGAGCGCCACTCGGCGTAGTGGCCTGGGCGAGAACCAGGCCCGGCCAGCGGCAGCGCCGGCTGGGTGGGCAGGGTGCCGCCAACGCGGTCGAGATTGCCGGTGACGATGTTGAGGAGTTGCACCAGCCACTGTGTGAGCGTGCCGAAGGATTGCACCGTGGTGCCCAGCCGGCCGTAGCAGATCGCTGAGGGAGCGTTGGCAAACTCGATAGCCAGCCTGCGAATATTCGCAACGGAAATGCCGGTGACGCGCTCGGCGACCTCAGGCGTGACGTGGGCGATTGCGGCGAGGGCTTCGTCCAGCTCGGCGAGCTGCGCAGCATGGTGGATGTTGGCCAGCCGTCCCTCCGCCTTCAGCACATTGATCATCGCCATCAACAGCGCCGCATCACTCCCCGGCCGGATGAAGTGATGCTCATCCGCGACCTCCGCCGTCTCCGTCCGGCGCGGATCGATCACCACCACCTTGCCGCCGCGCTGCCGGATGGCTTTCAGGCGCTTCGCCACATCCGGCACGGTCATCATGCTGCCGTTGGACGCGATGGGATTGCCACCCAAGATGAGGAAGTAGTGCGTGTGGTCGATGTCCGGGATGGGGATCATGAACTGGTGCCCGTACATGAAGAAGGACGCGAGCTGCTGCGGCAGCTGGTCCACGGACGTGGCGCTGAAGGCGCTCTTGGTCTTCAGCACACGCGCCAGCCGGGGCAGCGACCAGAGCGTGCCGAAGTTATGCACGGACGGATTGCCGGCGTAGAAGCCGAATGCCTCATTGCCATTCACATTCTGGATGGCGGCGATGCGATCGGCGGCCAGCGCGATGGCCTCCTCCCAGCCGATCTCGTGCCACTCGGTGCCGATGCGCTTCATGGGTTTGCGCAGCCGGTCCGGGTCTTCATGGATGTCCTTCAGCGCCACGGCCTTGGGGCAGATGTGGCCACGACTGAACGGGTCGGCGTGATCGCCCTTGATGCTGACGATCCTGTCACCGTCGATCTTGAATTCGAGGCCGCAGATGGCTTCGCAGAGGTTGCAGGCGCGGTAGGCGGTGCGGGTCATGGCGGGATTGGAATAATGCGAGGGGCGAGGAAACTATTGTGCGCCTGCCGTGCCAAAATTCGCTTCAGCCATTCCACATCTGGAGCAATCATGTTCATTTCAAGACTGTTGGCCGCCGTTGTCCTGCTCGCCGCGCTTTCCGCCTGTGCGCCCCTCACCACCCAGAGCCCGGGTCAGGGCTATTCCCCGGTGAACGCCGTGGCCGAAGGAGAGGCCAAGCACTTGATGCTCTTCGGCCATGACGTGGTGAGCTACTTCACCGAGAACACGCACAAAAAGGGCAATGCGAATATTCGCAGCGACTACAAGGGCGTGACGTTCCACTTCTCCAAACCCGAGCACAAGACGTTGTTCGATGCCGCGCCCGAGAAATACCTGCCCCAGTACGGCGGCTATTGCGCCAATGGCATCGTGTACGGCATTCCCTGGGGTGGCGATGCCAACGCGTGGCGCATCATCGACGGCAAGCTCTACATCTTCGGCGGCGCAGGCTCGCGTGACGGATTCATGGTCGATCCGGTGAAGCACATCGCGCTCGCCGACAAATACTGGAAGGATGAGGTCAACGGCAGCAATGCCTTCTTCCAGCGCACCCAGCGCATGATCTTCCGCGTGCCGCACTACAAGAGCGGCGAAGAAGTGGCGGCGGAAGTGGCCAAGGCGCGGGCGGCGGGAACGCTGAAGTAACCCACTCACAGTTCGGGCGGGCGTCGCCCGGGGGCTGCATGGAAATGCGGCCCCAAAGTCGCTATAGTGGGACGCCATGAATACCCCTGTGAAATCGCCTCCCGCCAAGCCCGTGCGCAGCTCCGCGGTGGACCGCAAGCTGCAGATGCGCGAGGTTGTCGAGGGCCTGTCGAGTGACGGCTATCTCTCGGCCGAGGACACCAACCATCTCCTGAACGACCAGAAGTATCGGCGCGGTGACATGCATCCGCTGGTGTTGATCGCTGACGCACGCTTTCGCAATGCAAAAAACGGCAAGGCACTCGACATCGAGACCCTGACCGAGTGGCTGGCCGGGTTCGTCGGGCTACCGTACTTCCACATCGATCCATTGAAGATCGACATGCGCGCCGTCACCGAGGTGATGAGCGCGGATTACGCGCAGCGCCGCCTCATCTTGCCGGTCGAATTCAAGGGCAAGGATGCGGTCATCGCGACTTCCGAGCCGTTTGTCACGGCATGGGAGAAGGATCTCGCCGACATGCTGCGGCTGAACATTCGCCGGGTCATCGCCAACCCGGTCGACATCAGCCGCTACATCGGCGAGTTCTACAACCTCGCCCGCTCGGTGAAGCGCGCCGAGGAAACCGGCGTTGACGTCGGTGGCGGGGTCAACAATTTCGAGCAGTTGGTTGAACTCGGCAAGTCCGGTCGCCAACTCGACGCCAACGACCACCATATCGTTCACCTGGTCGACTGGCTGTGGCAGTACGCGTTCGATCAGCGCGCTTCCGACATCCACGTCGAGCCGCGGCGCGATGTCGGCATCATGCGTTTCCGCATCGACGGTGTGCTGCACGAGGTCTACCAGATGCCGGCCACCGTGCTCGTGGCCATGACCTCCCGCATCAAGATTCTGGCGCGCATGGACGTGGTGGAGAAGCGCCGCCCGCAGGACGGTCGCATCAAGACCCGCATGCCGGACGGCCAGGAGATCGAGCTCCGCATCTCGTCCATGCCCACCGCGCATGGCGAGAAGCTGGTGATGCGAATCTTCGATCCCGAGGTGCTCACCAAGGATTTCTCCGAGCTGGGATTCTCGAAAGAAGAGCATGAAATCTGGCAGAAGCTGATCTACAGTCCCGGCGGAATTTTGCTCGTCACCGGCCCCACCGGCTCGGGCAAGACGACCACGCTCTACAGCACGCTGAAGCAGCTCGCAACGCCTGAGGTGAATGTCTGCTCCATTGAAGACCCGATCGAAATGATCGAGCCCAAATTCAATCAAATGCAGGTGGTGCATGACATCGGCCTGGGCTTCGCCGAAGGGGTGCGCGCGCTCATGCGGCAAGACCCGGACATCATCATGGTGGGCGAAATCCGCGATCTGGAAACGGCGGAGATGGCCGTGCAGGCCGCGCTCACCGGTCACCTCGTGTTCAGCACCCTTCACACCAACGATGCGCCGACGTCCGTCACGCGGCTGCTCGATCTCGGCGTGCCGTCTTATCTCGTGGGCGCGACGGTGCTGGGCGTGATGGCGCAGCGCCTGGTGCGAACGCTCTGCCCGCATTGCAAGGAGAAGGTGCCGTTCCATCGCGACGAAGACATCAATCTCTGGAACTCCACCATCGCGCCCTTCAAGGCTCCGCCGCCCGAGCACGTGTACAAGCCGGTTGGCTGTCTTGAGTGTCGCAACACCGGCTACAAGGGGCGCGTGGGCATCTACGAGATTCTGGTGATGGATCGCAGCATCAAGAAGTTCATCACCGACAAGACCGATCTGCAAGACCTCACCCGCGAGGCGTACAAGAGCAAGATGCGTCCGCTTCGCGTGTCCGGCGCCATGAAGGTGGCGCAAGGCGTGACGACGATGGAAGAAGTGCTCAAAGTGGCGCCTTTGGGGTGAGCGTGATTCTTTTCGCTTTGCGCATCATCGCGCTGGCGGGCGCATGCTTCGTCGCGGCCGCGAACGCGCAGACTGTCGTGCTGGTGCGTCACGCCGAGAAGGCGGAGTCCCCCAAGGATGACCCGCCCCTTGCCGAAGCAGGGCAGCGCCGCGCCGACGCGCTGGCCGTCGCGCTGAAGGGTGCGAACGTCGCCGCCATTCTCACCAGCCAGGCAAGGCGGACGCGGGACACGGCGGCGCCACTCGCGACGCAGGCCCGGATCACCCCGCGCGTGCTGACCATCGCCCGTGGCGGCATGGCGGAGCATGTGGCCGAAGTGGTGAAGCTCGCGCGCGAGCGAAAGGACGGCGTCGTCGTCATCGTCGGCCACAGCAACACCGTGCCGGCCATCGCCCGCGCGCTGGGCGCCGACGTGGCCGACATGTCGGAGTGCGAATATTCGCGCTTCATCACCGTGCTGTCCGGTCCACCCGCGCAGGCGATCACCACCCGCTATGGCGCGCCCGACGGCGGCTGTTTGTGAACGGGTTCATACCTGGTCTGAGCGTCGGGACTAAAATGCAGCTTTCACGGCCACCCGGCGCTCGCGCCCCACGACATGGATAACAAAGCCACGATTGATCACGACGCCATCGCCGCCAACATTTCGCGCACCGTGGACAAGACCGCGCTCGCCAAGGTGAGAAAGCTGGTTGACAACTTCGAGCGTGATGAGCGTGCGTTGCGCATTCAACAGTTTCGGGTGACTGCCTGGTTCGTCGCCGCGATTCTCAGCGTGATGGCGGTCGCGTTCTTGATTGCCAGGCCTTCCAAGCCCGAGCCCGTAACGAAGAAAAGGGTCGATCCGATGGCTGAATGCATGACCCAAACGCGGGCCATCATGCGCGCCGAGCGCGAGAGCGAGCTTCGCCGGCTGCAACCGCAGCTTCCCGCCGACGAGATTGTCAAGCGCGTTCGGGCTGAATGGCATGAAGTGGCTCGAGAAGCCGAACAGCGCTGCGCACGAGCGAACGCAAGTTAGGATTGATAAGGCAGCCATGAATACCGATCCCACTCCCACTGACAAGGACGCCATCGCCGCCAACATCGAGCGTACGGTGGACAAGGCGGCGCTGCGCAAAGTGCGGGGCCTTGTGGATGAGCTGGAAGCGGAGGACACGTTGTGGCGGCGTCAGCAGAAGTGGATCATCGCGGGTGGCGCCGCGATCACGCTGGCCGCGTTCACGTGGATCACGGTGGCCAAGCAGAAAGATGCCGCTGCCGAAGCGCGCCAGGCGTGCGAACTGAACGAGTGGCAGCAGCGAGTTGCGGCGCTGCGGGCCGAGATCAAGGTCGGGAATCCCGCGATCACGCACGTCGAGTTGCAGCGTCAAATTGATGGCTATCGCCAGCAATTGCAAAGCGCCGCCAGTCGCGCCTGCGCGTCGCGCTGAGCGCCGACCGTCATCATCCCCCGGTGTGCCGCGGGGCACGCACCGGCATCGGGTCACCAGCGAGGCTTGAAACCGTGTCCAGCGTTCCCATGATCATGTTCACGCTGATCGCCAGCATCATCATCGCCGTGCTTGGCTATGGCTGGTGGTGGCATCGACATGGCGGCGGCAAGGCGGCGCGGGAGCAGGAGGCCGCCGAGTCGCGGCGGCGTGGCCCGCGTCTGCAGATGCACGGCTGGCGCTACGACCCCACGCATGACGGCGACATCCGCTATCGCGTGAACGGCACGTCGCCCGGCGGGATCGCGTGGACGGTCGAGTACGACTGCGATCACTCCAGCTCGTCTTCGTCGCCCCGCCTCACGTTCATCGCGCCGGAGTTGGCTGCCGAAGAAGATGAATGGGTGCTCATGGACCGCTGGTCGTTCGACATCAGCCGCAAGGGCGTGGGTGGCGCGATGATCGGTGGCGTGTCCGCGCTTGGCGTCGTCTTTTCCAAAGTTTTCGCCAGGCGGCGAGATTTCTACCTCAACGCGAGTGAGCGGCCCGTGGGCACGCCGGCGCTGCGCGAGCGTTTTGTCGTGATTGCGGAATCGTCGCTTTACGATGCGCTGATCGATGCGGACGCCGAGGCGCGCATTCTCGTTTGGCCGCCTTTCAAACAGTCGATGAGCAGACTCGACAACTGTCTGTCGGCGGGTTGCGGCGAGAAGGGTGTGCAGGTGAAGCTCTATGTCGACGGCCCGAGCGTGGATGTGATCGAGCAGGTGGTCAGGCTGGGTGAGGCGCTTGCGGATGCGACGAAACGCGCGGCACAGGGCTAGCCGAAGAGATTCTAGAAAGGTGGTTCGCGAATATTCGCCAAGCCGCGCGTTCCCACCCCAACCCTCTCCCCTCAATAGGGTGTAAGCCTAGATTAGGTGCTCACGCCCGATCCACCGTCGCCAGAAACGCCTTGCGCTCGGCCGGATCGTCGATGTTCTCGGCGAGTTTGGCGTAGAGCTCCTTGATGGTGCCGGTTGAGCCGGCGGTCTGCTTGATGAGCAGTTTCGCGAGCGGGCCGACGTAGCTTGCGAGCCGCTTTTCCGCCGTGGAAAGCACCTCCGGGGAGAACACGGCGCGCGGTGTCGAGGCTTCGGCCGGGCGCGGCGCCGATGCACCGGTGGCGTCCAGGTGCGGGCTGGACAGTTCGGCGCCTTGCCAGACTTTCACCCGCTTCAGGAACGCCTCTTTCTCCGCGCCTTCGGCGATGTTGTCCGCCAGCGCCGCGAAGAACTGGTCCAGGTTGGATGACACGGCCTGGCTTTCGCGCACCACCACTTTCGCGAGCGGGCCGAGATAACGGGTGAGCGACCCTTCGATTTCCTTCAGGCGCTCTGGCGCGATGTCGAGCGCCTTCGCCATGATGCGCGTCTCTTCGCCAGGTGCGGCCACGCGCTGGGTGGCGTCAGCTTGCGCGGTACCCAGGTTGATCGGCTGGGTCTTCTCGGCATCCATGGCCTTCATAGCGACGGTCGCGGTGAACTCCTTGCCCTGAAACGCCTGCAATAGATTGGTGAGGAACTCGCGCGCGTTGGCGAAGCGATCAGCCGGCTTCTTGGCCAGCGCATGCTTGAAGAACGTGTCGATGCTGGCCGGAATGTCGGGGCGGTAGAACGACGGCGGCGGTGGCTCGGCGGAGAGCACGTTGTGCATCACCGCGGCAGGTGTTTCGGCGAGGAAGGGATTCTTGCCGGTCAGCAGCTCGTACAGCACGATGGCCGTGGCCCAGAGATCGGTGCGGCCATCGGCGGTGAGGCCCATCAATTGTTCCGGCGCCATGTGCGACGGCGTTCCGACCACGGTGCCCACCTGGGTCATCGACGACGTGCCGATGCGGGCGATGCCGAAATCCATCAGCTTCACCTTGAGTCCATTGGTCAGCATGATGTTGGCAGGCTTGATGTCGCGGTGAATCACGCCTTGCTTGTGCGAGTAGTCAAGCGCCACCAGCAACTGCTTCATGATCTCGAAAATGTGGATCATCTCGAAGCGCTTGCCCTTCTTGAGATGGTCCTTCAGCTCGCTGCCCTCGGCGTATTCCATGACGATGTACGCCATGCCGCCGTCCTCCGAATATTCGTAGACCTGCACGATGCCCGGATGCTGCAAGCGCCCTGATGCCTGCGCCTCGCGCTTGAAGCGCGCGACCGCTTCTTCCGATTCGGCATCTTGCAAATACTCGGGCAGGATGGTCTTGATGGCGACGCGGCGTTCGATGCCGGGGTCAAAGCCCTCGTACACCATGCCCATGGCGCCTTTGCCCAGTTCTTTGACGATCTGGTATTTGCCGATTTTGTCTGGTTGGGACATTGGTAGGGAGGTGGTAGGCGGAAGGCGGGGAATGTCAGCGTGCGCGACGATTGCGAATATTCGCATTGGTCGAACTGCGTCGCCTACCTCCTCCCGCCTTCCGCCTCGCGAAAGATCACTTGTCCAAGAGCTTTATCGCCTTCTGCAAACTGCGGCGCATGCGATTGAATGACGTGCCGAGTGTGCTGATCTCATCCTTGCCCTTGTCCATGAATTCGGGCACGTCGAAGTCGCCGGTGGAGATCTTGTCCGCGGCCTCGGACATGCGCGAGATGGGACGGATGATCATGAATGACAGCATGATGTTCAGCACCACAAAAGTCACAGCGAAAATGGCTGCGAGCGAGCTCATGAACGTGGTGAAGGCGCGGTTGGCGTTCTTGATCGGCACGTCGGTCGGCACCGACACGACCTGGGCGCCGATGATCTCCTGGTGCTTCCAGCCGAATCCGTTGTTCTCGCCATAGAGCTTCAGCATGGACGCGGGCGCGGCGGCGGGCACGCTGTGGCAGGCGAGGCAGGCCGGGTCCTTGATCTGGATGGGGCGGGCGAGATAGAGCTGGCCGCCGGTGGGCGTGACGCGCTCGCCGGTCACTTCCTTCAGCGCGGGGTTGTTGCGGAAACTGTTGACCACATCGGCCTCCCATTCCACGGCGCGGTTGCGCGGGTTGGTGGGGTTCAACGTGGCTTCCTTGTACGCGAATTCGGGATGCGTGGCGCGCAGCGAATTGAAGGTCTCGGTCGCGGCGAAGGCGGGCACGGATTGCGGCAGGAAAGTCTCCATGAGTTGCGGTTCGAGGTGCGGCTTCACCTGCTTCACCGTGTAGCCGCGAATGGCCAGCGCCGCCTCCATCATGAGACCGGCGTTGCGCAGCACTTCCTGCTTGGCGTTGTCCTGCAAGAGCCGGTGCGACACCCAGGCGGACACGCCCATCCCGGCGGCAAAGACCAGCAGCAGGACGATGTTGAATTTGAGACGAATACCCATTGCAACCTCCGTGACTCGATATGGACCCACTACGCGGCCGGGCGGCATCCGGATGCGGAGCCTTCAAGGTTCCATCGGGGAACCGCCGCGCACGCTTCCGGCATTTTCAGGTAGGTTTTGGCTGAAATCCACCCCCTTGGCCTGACGATTGATCGCATGAACTGCGTACTTTGGCTGAAACGCAAGGCATTGCAGGCACCGGACGCGCCGGCCTTGCTGCGGGGTACGCGCCTCGTCGCCGACCATGCCACTCTGGCGCGTCGCGCGGCGGCGCTGGCGGGCAGCTTCGTCGCCTCGGGGCTGGTGCCCGGCGAGCGCGTCATGCTTCTCTCCGCCAATCAGCCGGCGTATCTGGAGGCGCTCTTTGCCATCTGGTGGGCCGGGCTTGTGGCGGTGCCCGTCAACGCGAAGCTGCATCCGCGCGAGGCGGCTTACATCCTCGAACAGTCAGGCGCGAAGGCCGTCTGCGTGGATGAAGAATGGCGTGACAAGCTGGCCGCATCGTTCACGGACGTGCGTCTGATCACGCTGGATGGCGGCGAATATTCGCAGTACGTGATGCATCCGCCAATTGATGTGGTGGATGTCGCCGACAGCGCGTTGGCCTGGCTTTTCTACACCAGCGGCACCACCGGCCGCCCCAAGGGTGCGATGCTCACCCACGGCAATCTCGCGGCCATGTGTCTCAATTACGTCGCCCAGGTCGATGCCATCGCGCCCGCGGATTGCATTCTGCATGCGGCGCCCTTGTCGCACGGGTCGGGGTTGTACGCGCTGCCGCATCTCATGGCTGGCGCGGCGCAGGTCGTACCGGAGTCGGGCGGCTTCGTGGAGGACGAGGTCATCGCGTTGCTTGCGGCGCATCGGGGTGTGACGATGTTCGCGGCACCCACGATGGTGAAGCGACTCGCGCGGCACGCCGGCTGGACGGCGCGTGCGCTGCGTGGCTTGAAGTTGATCGTCTACGGCGGTGGGCCCATGTACGTGGCCGACGCTGAGGACGCGTTGCGAATATTCGCAGGGAAGCTTGCGCAGATTTACGGTCAGGGTGAAACGCCGATGACCATCACCGCGCTGCCAAGGGCGGTGATGAACGATGCGGCCCATCTGCGCTTTCGTGAGCGGCTCGCGTCGGTGGGCGTGCCGTTCACAGGCGTCGAAGTGCGCGTCTGCGACAAGGCGGGCCGCGAGCTGCCGGTGGGGGAGGTGGGCGAAATCCGCGTGCGCGGCGGCACGGTGATGGCGGGCTATTGGCGGGATGCGGCGGCGACCGCTGCTGCGTTGTCGGAGGGTTGGTTGTTGACCGGCGATCTGGGCAGCTTCGACGCCGAGGGCTTTCTCACCTTGAAGGACCGCGGCAAGGACCTGATCATTTCCGGCGGTTCGAACATCTATCCGCGCGAGGTGGAGGAGGTGCTGCTCACGCATCCTGGTGTCGCCGAGGTGTCCGTGATCGGCGAAGTCGATGTCGAATGGGGCGAGGTTGTGGTGGCCTGCGTCGTGGGCCGAGATGGTTTCGCCGATGCGGCGGCGCTGGATGCGCATTGCCTGCGACATATCGCCCGCTTCAAGCGGCCGAAGCAGTACCGATTTTTGTCAGCCTTGCCCAAAAACGCCTATGGCAAGGTGTTGAAGACGGCGCTGCGCGAAAGTCTTCGCTAGGCCTGTGCGGTGGCGCTGGCCGCGACATCCCCTGCCGCGATGCGCTTCAGCGGCAGCTCGTCGTGCAGGGTCACACCGCCGTAACGCACCGACACCCAGCCCTGCCGCACCCAGTCGGAGAGAAGCACATTGACGCGCTGACGCGACGAGCCCAGGAGCTGAGCGAGATCCTCTTGCGGAAGATGCAGATTGATGCGCACACCATCCTGCTCCTTCACGCCGTAGGCGTGCGACAGATTCACCAGTTGCTTGGCCAACCGCGCAGGCAGCGGCAACACATTCACATCTTCCATCGCGGCGAACAAGAGGCGCAGGCGCGACGCCTGCAGCTTCAGGAAGTGCATCGGCAGCTCGGGATGTTGCTTCAGGAGTTCGCGGAATTCGTGATTGGCCACCAGCAGCAATTCAGTCGGGCCGTGGGCGATGCCGTCATGCGTGCGCGGCAAGCCATCGAAGAGGGAGATTTCGCCAAACCATGTGCCCGGCTCGAGGAATGCGAGCGCGGTCTGTTTGCCGTCCGGGGCGGTGGCGCAGATTTTCACCGCGCCCGAGAGGATGCCCATCCAGCCATCGCCAGGACGATCTTTGCGGTGCGAATATTCGCCATCGGCCAGATGCTTCACCTGCGCGGCCTCGATGATGGCGGCGCGCACGGGGCCGGGCAGGCCGGAGAACCAGATGTCGCTTTGCAGGATCGCGATTTGAGCGGGGTTCAGGGTTGCCATACTCTCTTTCCGGATCTTGTTGTTGTGTGACGCCGGGTGTGGTTGGGGTCTGTCATAGTTGTGACAGACTGTAAGTATAACCAACGTTATATTGACTCGGGTCAAGGCCTGTCGCCGGACGACCAGTGGTGATCACCCGAGCGGCGGGACCCATTAGTGCGTGTTGATACGTCAGGGCGACAACCCCTGAAAAATCATGGAGAAACAAGCATGAACCCTGCCATTCAGTCCGCCAGCCCCGCAGCCACCGCATCCCTCCAATCCAGGGTCTCGCCCGACGAATGGCAGACCCGCGTGGACCTCGCCGCCTGCTACCGCTTGATCGCGATGCATGGTTGGTCGGACCTCGTGTTCACCCACATCACGGCCAAGATTCCCGGCGCGGAGAATCAGTTTCTCATCAACCCCTACGGCATGTTGTTCGATGAAATCACCGCCAGCAGCCTGGTGAAGATCGACCTTGCCGGAAACAAGCTGGACGACAGCCCGTATCCCATCAATCCCGCCGGATTCGTGATCCACTCCGCCATTCACGCCGCGCGTGCGGATGCCAAGTGCGTGCTGCACACCCACACCGCCAACGGTATCGCCGTGTCGGCGCAGGCGGGCGGTGTGCTGCCGATTTCGCAACAGTCCATATTCGTGCTGGCCGGTCTCGCCTATCACGACTATGAAGGCGTCGCGCTCAATGACGACGAGAAGCCGCGCCTCGTGCGCGATCTGGGCGACAGGAATTTTTTCATGCTGAAGAACCATGGCCTGCTCACCGTCGGCGAGAGTATCGCCGACGCATTCCTTTTCATGTACATCTTCGAGACGACCTGCACCATTCAGGTTCGGGCGCAGTCCGGCGGCGGAAAACTGATTCCTGTTCCGCAGCCCATCCTTGACGGCGCCAAAGCGCAGGCGAAGGCGGTGACCAAGGGGCTGGGCGGGCAGCTTGCCTGGCCGGGGTTGTTGCGGAAGCTGGACCGACTGGATCCGTCTTACCAGCACTGACGGGCACGACAACAACGAGGGGGAGGCATCGTGCAAGGCGACATCGTTTCAACTGTGCTGCTGCCGCTGGGTCTGGCGTTCATCATGTTCACGCTGGGTGTGGCGCTCACACCGGCCGACTTCAAGCGCGTCTTCCGTTACCCGCGGGCTTTCGCGGTTGGCACCCTGTGCCATTTTGTTCTGCTGCCGCTGGTCGGTTTCCTGGTGGTGAAGCTCTGGGGCGTGACCGGCGCGCTGGCAGTGGGCTTCATGATCATCGCGGCTTGTCCGACGGGCACAACCTCCAACCTGCTGACCTATCACGCGCGCGGCGACGTGGCGCTGGCGCTCTCGTTCACGGCCGTCGCGAGTCTGATGTCCATCATCACCGTGCCGCTCATCATCGGCTGGTCCATGGACTACTTCCTGGGCGCGTCGCGGCAGATCGCCGTGCCGGTGGATCAGATCATCGTGCCGATCTTCGTCATTCTCGCCATTCCCGTTGGGGCGGGCATGCTGCTGCGGGCCAAGGCACCGGACTTCAGTCATCGGTATCACCAGCGCATGAGCACGGTCGCCACTCTCATTTTCGTCCTCATCATCGCCGCCGCGATTGCCAAGAACTGGGCGCTCTTCAAGGAACACACTGCGACACTCGCGCCACTGGTGTTCTCCATCAACGTCACCATGCTGCTCCTGGGTTTCGGCCTTTCGAAGCTCGTCGGCGTGGATATCCGCCAGGCCGCGACCGTCGCCATCGAGTCGTCGGTGCAGAACGGGACGCTCGCCATCGTCATCGCCTCCAGCATCCTCAAAGATGACGTGATGAGCCTGCCGGGCGCGGTGTACGGCGTGCTGATGTACGTCACCGGCATCGCGTTTGTGTTCCTCATGCGCAAATTCGCGCCGCCGCTTTCGAAAGAAGAGGAAGCGGCTGCGCAGGCGGCCATGCATTGAGCGCGCGTTCGAGTATCAAGACATGATCGCCAAGGACGCGGCGCGCCGCCGAATTTTCCTCATGCGCCACGGCAGCGTGACCTATTTCGATGCGGATGGCCGTCCGCATCCGCCGGACACCGTGCCGCTGAATGCGCAGGGCCGCGACCAGGCCGACGCGGCGGGCCGGCTATTCGCCAGTGCGAATATTCGCTTTGATCGCGTCATCGTGAGCGGGCTCGAACGGACGGTGGAAACGGCACAGCGCGCGCTGACGGCCGCCGGCCAGTCCCTGGCGCTGCAACACGATGCGGATTTGCGCGAGATCGGCGGCGGCAAGCTCTCCGCCATTCCCGATCCGGAGCTGCGGCAGGCATTCGTCGGCGCCATGGACGGCGTGGTCAACCTCGATACGCGGTTTCTGGGTGGCGAGACAGTGGGGGCGCTCATGGACCGCGTCATGCCGCGCGTGGACGCGCTGCGCGCAGACCCCGACTGGGATGTCGTGCTGCTGGTGTTGCACGGCGGCGTCAATCGTGCCGTGCTGTCGTATCTCCTCACTGGGCAGAAGCAGTTCATCGGCGGGCTGGCCCAGGCGCCGGCGTGCGTGAATGCCATCGACGTGGGCGAAGGCCGGCACGATGTCTCGGTGCGCCTCATCAACCACGCGCCGCTGGATCAGCTTCACACCAGTACGCGCAAGACCACCATGGAAGCGCTGTACGAGCAGTACCTGAAATTCAGAAAAGGAACGTCGCATGTCGCTTGATGCAGGCAACGGAAATTCGGGCACGCGCCCCGTCGCTGAGAACCAGAAGTTCGATGTGCCTGCGCTGGAGCGCTGGCTGGCCGTCAACGTGGAGGGCTTTGTCGGCCCGCTCAGCATCGAACAATTCAAAGGCGGCCAGTCCAATCCCACTTTCAAACTCATCACGCCATCGAAGACTTACGTGATGCGCGCCAAGCCCGGCCCGGCAGCGAAGCTCTTGCCCTCCGCCCACGCCATCGAGCGCGAGTTCGCGGTCATGAAGGCGCTGGCGGGGAGCGGTGTGCCGGTGGCCAGGATGTACGCGCTTTGCGCGGATGAAGCGGTTATCGGCCGTGCGTTCTTCATCATGGCGTTCGTGGAAGGCCGCGTGCTCTGGGACCCGGCGCTGCCGGGATTCTCAAACGACGAGCGCATTCGAATATTCGCGGAGATGAACCGGGTCATCGCGGCACTGCATTCCGTGGACTACGCCGCCATCGGTCTCGCCGAGTTCGGCAAGCCCGGCAACTATTTCGAACGCCAGATCACTCGCTGGACCAAGCAGTATCGGGCATCCGAGACGGAAAAGATTCCGGCCATGGATGCGCTCATCGACTGGCTACCCGCGCACATTCCGGCCGGGGACGAGACGACCATCGTGCATGGCGACTATCGCCTCGACAATCTCATCTGGCATCCCACCGAGCCGCGCGTGCTGGCCGTGCTGGACTGGGAGCTTTCGACCCTGGGTCATCCGCTGGCTGACTTCGCCTATCACTGCATGGTGTGGGTCATGCCGCCCGGCCCGGCGCGTGGCCTGGCCGGCGTGAAGCTGGACGAACTGGGCATTCCGAATATTCGCAAGTACACCGAAATGTACTGCGAACGCACCGGCCGGCCCGGCATTCCGCACATGGATTTCTACCTCGCCTACAACCTGTTCCGCATGGCCGGCATCTTGCAAGGCATCGCCAAGCGGGTTGTGGACGGCACAGCGTCCAGCGCGCAGGCCATCGAAATGGGCAAGGCGGCGCCGATGGTGGCGGGGCTGGGGTGGAAGTTCGCTGAGAAGATGAATTAAGTGATTGTCGTCCCGTTTCGTTCGCCCTGAGGTATCGAAGGGTGGACGTGAGCTGGCGATGGCTCAACGGAAATCGGAGAGGTGCGTTCGTCCTTCGATACCTCAGGACGAACGGAGTGTGATGATCAAGTTTGGAGATGAAATGAATTTCGCCTACACCCCCAAAATGCTCGGCCTGATCGAACGCATGAACGCGTTCTTCGCCGAGCACATTCACCCCAACGAGAAGCGTTTCCACGACGAGCTGGCCGCCAACACCGCGGCGGGCAAGCGCTGGACGCCGGTGCCGGTGGTGGAAGAGCTGAAAGCCAAAGCCAAGGCAGCCGGGCTGTGGAACCTCTTCCTGCCCGACGAAAAGTACGGCGCCGGCCTGACCAACCTGGAATACGCCCCGCTGGCCGAAATCACCGGCCGTGTGTTGTGGTCGCCCAGCGTGTTCAATTGCAATGCGCCGGACACCGGCAACATGGAGACGCTGGTCCTTTACGGCACCGAGGCGCAGAAGCAGAAGTGGCTGATGCCGCTGCTCGCAGGCGAAATCCGCTCCGCCTTCGCCATGACCGAGCCGGACGTGGCCTCGTCGGACGCGACCAACATCGCGACCTCCGTCGTGCGCGATGGCAACGACTACGTCATCAACGGCCGCAAGTGGTGGATCACCAATGCGGGCGATCCGCGCTGCGCCATCTTCATCGTCATGGGTAAGACCAATCCGGACGCGGACAAGCACACGCAGCAGTCCATGATCCTCGTGCCGCGTGACGCGCCAGGTCTAACCATTGACCGGACGCTCAACGTGCTGGGCTATGACGATGCGCCGTCCGGGCATTGCGAACTCACCTTTGACAACGTGCGCGTGCCGGCGGAGAACCTGCTGCTGGGCGAAGGCCGTGGCTTTGAAATCGCGCAGGGCCGGCTGGGGCCCGGCCGGGTGCATCACTGCATGCGCCTCATCGGCTCCGCCGAGCATGCGCTGGAGCTGCTCTGCCAGCGGGTCAGCGCGCGGGTGGCGTTTGGGAAGCCCATCGCCGCGCAGACGGTCTGGCAGGAGCGTATCGCCGAGGCGCGCATCATGATCGACCAGGCGCGCCTGCTGGTGCTGAACTGTGCGTGGAAAATGGACCAGGCCGGCAACAAGAACGCCAGGAACGAGATCGCCATGATCAAGGTGGCCGTGCCCACCATGGCCTGCCAGGTCATCGACTGGGCCATGCAGGCGCACGGCGGCGGCGGTTTGTGCGACGATTTCCCCCTGGCCGAGGCGTATTCCTGGGCGCGCATCCTGCGCCTGGCGGATGGACCCGACGAGGTACACCGCAACGCCATTGCCAAGAACGAATTGGGGCGGTACAGGGTCAAGAGCTGAACCACGGAGACCACAGAGACCACGGAGCGACTGGCTTGGAATTGCCGACTTCTCCGTGTTCCCGGTGGTCTCCGTGGTGAAAAAATAGAACCGATTGGAGGAGAGGATGGAGAAAGTCTGGCTGAAGAGCTACCCCCCGGGGGTGCCGGCGGAGGTGGATCTCAACGCCTGCCCCACACTGATTGATCTGATGGACAAGTCCTTTCGCGAATATTCGCAAAGAGGCTTGGTCGATTTCATGGGCAAGCAGATTACTTACGCCGAGATCGACCGCCAGTCTCGCGCGTTGGGCGCATGGTTGCAGTCGCTGGGCATGGCGCCGGGCTCGCGGGTGGCGATCATGATGCCCAACGTGCCGCAATATGTGGTGGCGCTTTGCGCCATTCTGCGCGCGGGCCATGTGGTGGTGAACGTGAACCCGCTCTACACGCCGCGGGAGCTTGAGCATCAGCTCAAGGACAGTGGCGCCGAAGCCATCATCGTGATGGAGATGTTCGCCACGACGGTCGAGCAGGTGATCAAGCAGACCAACGTGAAGCATGTCGTGCTCGCGTCCATCGGCGACATGCTGGGCCTGGTCAAGGGCTTCATCACCAACTACGTCGTGCGCAACATCAAGAAGGCGGTGCCCGCCTACAACCTGCCAGGCGCCACGTGGTTCAACGACGCTGTGTCACGCGGTGGAGGCATGACCCTCAAGATGGCCTCCCCCGGCCCGGAGGACCTTGCGTTCCTGCAGTACACGGGCGGTACGACCGGCGTGTCGAAGGGCGCGATGCTCGTGCATCGCAACGTCGCCGGCAACGTCCTCGTTTCCGAGGCTTGGCTTGAGCCCGCGCTGCATACCGACAAGCCCATCGAGCAGATGAAGGTGGTTGTAGCGCTGCCGCTTTATCACATCTTCGCGCTGGTCTCCTGCCTGTGGCTGGGAATGCGCGGCGGGGCGCTCTGCATCCTCATTCCCAATCCGCGCGATTTCGATTCGGTGGTGAAGGCGTTGCAGCCGCACAAGGTCAATCTGTTTCCAGCGGTGAACACGTTGTTCAACGCGATGGCCATGCATCCGGGCTTTCAGCAGCTGGACTTCTCGGATCTGCGTATTTCCAACGGCGGCGGCATGGCCGTGCAGCGCGCGGTGGCCGACCGGTGGAAGGCGCTGACCGGAAGCGCCATCGTGGAAGGCTACGGACTCACCGAGACCACCAGTGGCGCGACCTGCAACCCGGTCATGTCGGATGCCTATACAGCCACCGTCGGCCTGCCGATGCCCTCGACTGAAATCGACATCCGCGACGACGAGGGCAAGTCGGTCGCCATCGGCCAACCCGGCGAGATATGCATTCGCGGGCCGCAAGTCATGGTCGGCTACTGGCAGCGCCCCGACGAGACCGCGAAAGTCATGTTCGACGACGGCTTCTTCCGCTCCGGCGACATCGGCGTGATGGAAGCCAACGGCTACATCAAGATCGTCGACCGCAAGAAGGACATGATCCTCGTGTCCGGCTTCAACGTGTATCCCAACGAAATCGAGGATGTGGTCGCCATGCATCCCGGCGTGATGGAGTGCGCGGCGGTCGGCGTGCCGGACGAGCATTCGGGCGAGGCGGTGAAACTGGTCGTGGTGAAGAAGGATCCGGCGCTCACCAAGGAAGCGCTGGCCGAGTACTGCAAGGAAAATCTCACCGGCTACAAGCGGCCGAGGGTGATCGAGTTCAGGGACTCGCTGCCGAAAACGAATGTGGGGAAGGTGTTGAGAAGGGCGTTGCGGGATGCGGGATAGCTGTCATTCCGGCGAAGGCCGGAGTCCAGATTCGTGTTCTGCTAGTTTGCGAGGTTTGCGCAATATCTAACTTGCCGGGGGTTGGTCGGCGGCAAGTCACTTTCTTTGCTTCGCCAAAGAAAGGCGACCCCGGGTCGAGCGCGGGTGAGCGCCAAGGCGCGCGCCGTGCCCTGCGTTACTCGCCCGCCGCGGCGGCTGCGGAACTCGGGTCGCGAACAATGTTTGCAGGTTCGGATGAGTCCACCCGCGACCCTCAGACAGTCCTCGCCGACTGCCCCGCGTCAGCCTGCGTTACTCGGCGCTCTCTACGGGGACCGAACGCGAGGCGTTCGTGCCATGCAGGAAACTTGACTTCAACCGAGCCAGTCTTTCGGACCAAGCACTGCATTCAGCAAGGTCGCGAAGCCGATGAGAGCGGCCGCATATGCTCCAAAGCCCGGATCAGAATTCTTCGTGAACTCAATGATTGTTGGGACAAGTATCACAACGCCCATTACGCCCCAACACCAGCGCAAGAAGTTTTCTTCGGATCGATTTCGCTGGCGCCTCGACATGCCGGCTATTTCAGGTCCGCCTTGTTCAGCAGAAACACCACCCCATCCCCCGCACTCGTCTCCGGCCAGATGAACGGCACATCCGGGAACGTCGCCTCGACGCCTTCCCGGTTGTAGCCCACTTCCACGACGAGGATGCCGTGCTCGTTGAGGTGTTTCGGGGCGTTGTCGAGGATGACGCGCACGTGATCCAGACCATCCTCGCCGGAGGCCAGCGCCATCATGGGCTCGTGGCGGTATTCGTCAGGCAGCGCGCCCATGGATTCCGCGGTGACGTACGGCGGGTTGGAGATGATGATGTCGTACTTGCGGCCTTTCAGCGCCTCGTTCATGTCCGACTCGATCAGCTTGATGCGGCCGTCGAGGCGGTAGTCGGAGATGTTGCGACGGGCCACGTCGAGCGCGTCCTGCGAGAGATCCACGGCCTCGACCTGCGCATTGGGGAAGGTGAGGGCGGCCAGGATGGCGAGGCAGCCCGAGCCCGTGCAAAGATCGAGCACGCTGGTGACCTTCTCCGGCTCTTCCACCCACGGCGCCATGTCCTCGCGCAGCAGTTCGGCGATGAACGAACGGGGCACGATCACGCGCTTGTCCACGTAAAACGTGTAGTCGCCAAGCCACGCCTCGTTGGTGAGGTAGGCGGCGGGTAGGCGCTCTTTCACGCGGCGTTTGAAAATGGACAGCACGAGATTGCGCTCCGCCTCCGGCAGCCGCGCATCCAGCCAGGGATCGAGCTGATCCAGCGGCAGGTGCAGCGTGTGCAGCAGCAGATAAACCGCTTCGTCATACGCGTTCTGCGAGCCGTGGCCGAAAAAGAGCTTGGCCTCGTTGAACCGCGAGACGCCGAAGCGAAGCAGGTCGCGCACGGTGAGGAGATCCTCCTGCGCCAGATCCCACAGCCCCTTGTGCTGGGTGCTTTCCGGGTCGTAGAACTTGGGCTTCTGCATGGCTCTTCTCTTGCGAATATTCGCATCTCGGCGAATCGCCGTGATGCGGCTTCTTCCCGGGGTTACTGTGAGGCGGCGGACGCGTCCGCGCGCCCGTCGAAGTGAATCTGGCGGGTGAGCAGCTGCCAGTACATCACCCAGTCACCCATCAGGCTCCAGCCGGGATACTTGAAAGTGGCCGGCTTGTTCTTCTCGAAGACGAAGTGGCCGATCCACGCGAAACCGTATCCGGCGAACGGCACGGCGATCAGCAGACTCCATTGCCGCGTCATCACCGCCGCCACGATGAGCAGCAGCACGAGCGTGCTGCCCACGAAGTGCAGCGTCCGGCAAACGGGATTGAGGTGCTCACCCAGGTAGAACGGGTAGAACTCCCCAAAGGACTTGAAGCGCGGCTCGCTCGTCATGTTCATGTCGCCTGATGTTCCCGCCGCGCCACCACCGGGCCGACGCGGGCCTCGACATACTGCTTCAACTTGGACTTCAGACCCAGCATGAAGAACACCTCGGTCATGATGAAGAGCGGGCCGATGACGAGGCCCATGATGTCGTCCACGAAGGCGGGCTTCATGCCCTCGAACTTGTGGCCCCAGAACTGCAGCGCCCAGCCCACCACGAAGGCGATCAGCGCGGCCCACAAGCTGTTCGCGGTGCCGAGCATCGCAGCCATCTCCTGCGCAAGAACGCAGTTCAAGGCGAGATAGACGGCCATGGCCACGCCGAGCGCAAAATCAAGCTTGAGGTAGTAAATCCCCGCAACCGCAGCCGCGATGATCGCCGCTGAAAGCGCGATGGATCCCAGTGGCATCGACCAGACCGACAGCGCCAGCGTCACAGAGAACACGATCAGTGGAATGCCCACGAAATGCGTGGCGATGTTGCGGCGGTCGCGATGGTAGGCGGCGTACTGGGTGATCCGCTCTTCAAGGGTGCGCATGGGCGTCTCCTGCGATCAACGTTCGGCGTCCGCGTCGATTTTGAACTCCGAGAACGACGGCGCGCCGTGGCGGCTGGGCGCGCTGGGCGGCGGGGCGCCGTCCTTGTAGATGGGCTTGAAGCCGGAGTTGCCGATGATGAGCGAGAGGTTGGTCGGCGAGTCCGCATTGGCGATGCCTTCTTCGACGGTGATCTTCTCGCTCTTGATGAGCCGAAACAAATCCTGCTCGAAGGTCTGCGAACCGGGCGTCAGGCTCTTCTCCATCGCCTCCTTGATTTCGGAGACGCGGCCCTCGGCCACCAGCTCGGCGATGTTGGTGGTGTTGAGCAGGATTTCAATGGCGGCGGAGCGGCCGCCATCGATATTTTTCACCAGACGCTGGGAAATGATCGCCCGCAGCGACACCGACAAATCGCTCAACAGCACCGCGCGTTGATCCAGCGGGAAGAAGTTGATGATGCGATTCAGCGCGTGGTAGCTGTTGTTCGCGTGCAGCGTTGCCAGACACAGGTGGCCGGAGAGGGAGTACATCATGGCCATCTTCATGGTTTCCACGTCACGGATTTCGCCGACCAGAATGACGTCCGGGGCTTGCCGCATCGCATTGCGGCCGGCTTCCATGAAACTCAACGAATCGTTGCCGATCTCGCGCTGATTGACGACCGACTTCTTGCTCCTGAACACGTACTCGATCGGGTCCTCGAACGTGAGGATGTGGCCCGGCTTTGACTGGTTGCGGAACTCGATCATCGAGGCCAGCGAGGTCGACTTGCCCGATCCGGTGGCGCCCACGAACAGGATCAGCCCGCGCTTTTCCATGATGAGTTGGGCGAGAATCTGCGGCAGCCCCAGCGTGCGCATGTCCGGGATGTTGGTGGTGATGTAGCGCACCACCGCGCCGACGCTGCCCTTCTGCCAGAACATGTTGACGCGAAAGTTGCCCACGCCGTCGATGGGAAACGAAATGTTCAGCTCGCGTTCCTTCTCCAGTCGCTCGATCTGCGCGGGCGTGAGAATCTCGTAGCAGATTTTCTTGGCATCCTCGCCCGAAAGCACCTGCGGATTCACTGGCATCGCGGCGCCGTTGATTTTGATCTGGATCGGCGTGCCGGCGGACACGAATATGTCCGAGGCCTTCTTCTCCGCCATCATCGTGAACAGTTTTTTCAGCAGCATGCGGCTCCTCCGCTTGTATTGCCTGTCTGGCGTGAACTCAATCGCCGCGCAGCAGGTCGTTGATGCTGGTCTTGGCGCGGGTCTGCTCGTCCACGCGCTTGACGATCACCGCACAATATAAGCTGTATTGACCGTCTGCGGAAGGCAAATTGCCCGAGACGACGACCGAGCCGGGTGGCACCTTCCCATAGTGGATTTCCCCGGTGGCGCGGTCATAGATCTTGGTGGATTGGCCGATGTAGACACCCATCGAGATCACCGAGCCCGCACCCACGATGACGCCTTCGACCACTTCCGACCGGGCGCCGATGAAGCAGTTGTCCTCGATGATGGTCGGGTTGGCCTGCAGCGGCTCCAGCACGCCGCCGATGCCCACGCCGCCGGAGAGATGCACGTTCTTGCCGATCTGGGCGCAAGAGCCCACGGTGGCCCAGGTGTCCACCATCGTGCCTTCATCAACATAGGCGCCGATGTTCACGTAGGAGGGCATCAGCACCACGTTTTTGCCGATGAAGGAACCCTTGCGTGCCACGGCGGGCGGCACCACGCGGAAGCCGCCGCGCTCGAAATCGGTCTTGGAGTAGTCGGCGAACTTGGTGGGCACCTTGTCGTAGAACTGCAGCGGTGCGTCGCCTTGGAATTTCATCGGCTCGTTGCCCGCGATGCGGAAGGACAGCAGCACCGCCTTCTTGATCCACTGATGCGTGACCCACTCGCCGTCGATCTTCTCGGCCACGCGCAGCGTTCCCTTGTCGAGGGCCTCCACGACATGGTCGACGGCCTCGCCAATCTTGGCGGGTGCTGCACCGGGTTTGAGATTGGCGCGGTCTTCCCACGCGGCTTCGATGAGGGTTTGCAGATCAGACATGGTCTTGGGGATAGGCAATAGGGTATCGGGGATGGCGTTTCCTCCCTCCCCCTTGAGGGGGGAGGGTCGGGGTGGGGGTGTTGCCGCGAATATTCGCACTATCCGAATTATAAGACGCCACTGCTAGGATGATCCGCCTGCCGCCTACCACAGCTACCCATGAATCCCCTCGCACACCACTTTGTGACCATGGCCTACAACAACGGCTGGTCAAACTACCGCCTGTTCAAGGCTTGCCTGCAGCTTTCGCAGGCGGATTTCGTGGCCGCCCGCACGAGCTTCTTCCCTTCGATCAAGGCCACTCTGAACCACAACCTCACGGTGGATTGGTACTACGTCGATGCGCTGGAGCGCAGCCTGCAAGGCCGTGAGGTCAATCCCAATCCGAGTGCGTTCTACGAGCCTGAGGAACCGTACGACCGTTGCGCCGACCTCTGGCACGAACAACGATTGGTGGATGACCGGCTCATCGCCGCCTGCAAGGCGCTGCCGGAGGACATGAAGCTTGGCATCCGCATTCCCCGCCGCGCCGGTCTCGTGACGGAGGCCATCCCGCGTTTTCTCGCGCACTTGTTCCAGCACCAGATCCACCATCGCGGACAGGTTCATGCGATGCTGGCCGGGACCGCAGTGCCGCCACCACAGCTGGATGAGTTCTTCTGTCGGGGGGATGGAAAGACAGGGGACTACGCGTTGCGGCAGCCGGACTTTGTGGCGTTGGGGTGGAGTGAAGAAGAAATTTGGGGGCAGGCGTAATGTGCGAGAAAGACACCGCCATGGAACTTTCAGAATGCAACAGATGAAATGCGGACTGAGCGCGAGTCGGATTCCAACTCAGCTCCTGTTTGCTCTGCTTGCCCTTTGGTTGATGACGGTCGGGACTGCTTCTGCCTCTGAGACCGGAAAGCTAGGCACTTACAGTCGACAGTCAAAAGTGTGCGGGGGTGGACCTGGATTCGCTGATTCAAAGGCAAGACCCGATTGCTTCAAGGTCTTTGAAGACTCAATTTGGGTTGGGAAAAGTCTCAACTTTCAGCCTGGTGAAGGCGAGGTCTTTGTCGACATGTCATTTCACTTTGGTACTGCCGACCACTGTTCCGCGCGTGGTCACGGAACATTGGTTGCCGATGAAGTGATCCTTTTGGAAGACCAGTACTCGGCCAAAGGGTGTCGGTTGAAGATTCTATTGAAGAATCAATCGGCCAAGCTAATAGACCCATCAGGAAGCTGCGTGAAGGCACTATGCACTGCGCAAACCAGTCTTCATGGGTTGACCTACAAAAGAGCTGCGAAAGCCAAGCGCCCTTAAATATGCCGAAGCGGTGGCTCAGCTGCCGCTGCCCTATCGTTTCAACGCCAACGTCAATCCATCCCCAATCGGCAACAACGACAACTCCACCCGCTGATCCGTCTTCAGGAACGCATTGAGTTCGCGCAGCGCCACGGTGTCGGGTTCGGTATTCTCCGGCTCTGCCACCTTGCCAGACCACAGCGTGTTGTCGATGGCGATGAGCCCGCCGACGCGCAGCAGTTGCAATGCGCGCTCGTAGTAGCCGCGATAGTTGGTCTTGTCCGCGTCGATGAAGCAGAAGTCGAACGTGCCGGCCTGACCGTTGGCGAGCAGGCCATCCAGCGTTTCCAGTGCGGGGGCGATGCGCAGATCAATCTTGTGCGCGACACCGGCCTTGGCCCAGTGCTCGCGGCCGATTCGGGTCCAGTCCTCGCTCACGTCGCAGGCGATGATGCGACCGTCTTCCGGCAGCGCCATGGCGACGGCAAGCGAGCTGTAACCAGTGAACACGCCGACTTCCAGGCAACGCTTGGCACCCATGAACTTGACCAGCAAGGCCATGAACTGGCCCTGTTCGGGTGAAATCTGCATGCGTGCCATCGGGTCTGCAAGGGTGACACGGCGCAACTCCGCCAGAACCGGGTGGTCGCGCAGGCTGGCGTCGAGCAGGTACTGGTGCAGGCCGTCGGAGAGGGTGAAGGATTTGCTGGACATGGAGGATTCAGTAGGTGGGTGATTCGGACGCGAATATTCGCAGGTCCACCCGGGGTGCCGGCTTCCAGCCTTTTTTGCGATGTTCCGCCTCGACGGTCGTGAAGATGCCGCCGCGCACGAAGAATTTCGCCGTCAGCCGCATGAAACGCGGGTTGATCGCTTTCACCAAGTCACCCAGAATCTCGTTGGTCACCGCCTCGTGGAACTTGCCTTCGTTGCGGAAGGACCAGATGTAGAGCTTCAGGCTCTTCAGCTCAATGCAGGTCTTGTCGGGGATGTAGTCAAGCTCCAACGTGGCGAAATCCGGCTGTCCCGTTTTGGGGCAGAGACAGGTGAATTCCGGAATCTGCATATGGATCACGAAGTCGCGTTCCGGATGAGGATTGGGGAAGATTTCCAGCGCCTTGCTCGGTTGCGCCGTGGGCTTGCCGCCCAATTGGGTCAATCCGCTCAAGGACTTGGCTGATTTTGTTGAAGTGACTTTTTTAGGCATTGGGACAGGCTTTTTCATTCGGCTAAAATCGCGAGTTTAGTGCACTGCTCGTCTGTGAGAAGTTTCGCAGCGCAGTGGAAACCCATCCCCTCCCCAGCCCTCCCCTTGAAAGGGAGGGAGTTGAATAGAAGAGCAAAGCGTGCGTCTCACTCAAATCAAGCTTGCCGGTTTCAAGTCCTTCGTCGATCCCACCACCATCGCAGTCCCCGGCCAACTGGTCGGCATCGTCGGCCCCAACGGCTGCGGCAAGTCGAACGTCATCGACGCCGTGCGCTGGGTGCTGGGCGAGTCATCCGCCAAGCATTTGCGCGGCGACAAGATGGACGACGTGATCTTCAACGGTTCATCGCAGAGAAAGCCGGTCAGCCGCGCCAGTGTCGAATTGGTGTTCGACAACAGCCTGGGCCGCATCGGCGGGCCGTGGGCGCAGTACAACGAGATTGCGGTGAAGCGCGTCATCCAGCGCGATGGCGACTCCAATTACTACATCAACGGCCAGCATGTGCGCCGGCGCGACATCACCGACATGTTCCTCGGCACCGGTCTGGGACCGCGCGCCTACGCCATCATCGAGCAGGGCATGATCTCGCGCGTCATCACGTCGAAGCCCGAGGAACTGCGCGTGTTCCTCGAAGAGGTGGCCGGTGTGTCCAAGTACCGTGAACGCCGCCGCGAGACGCAGAACCGGCTCGAGGACACCCGCGAGAACCTCTCGCGCGTCGAAGACATCCGCATCGAATTGGGCAATCAGCTCGAGAAGCTCGCCCAGCAGGCCGAAGTGGCAGCGAAGTATCACGAGCTGCACAAGGAACTGGGCACCACGCAAAACCTGCTCGCCTTCACCCGTCAGCGTGAGGCGTCACAGGCCAAGGCCCGCTACGCCAACGAAATCGTGAAGTTGGAAACCGGCATCGAGGCCGAGACGGCCAAGCTGCGCGAGGCTGAGGCCGAGCTGGAAAAGCTGCGCCAGGACCACTATGCCGAGAGCGACGCGCTGCACGACATCCAGGCCAAGGTCTACGAGGCCAACAGCGAAGTCAACCAGATCGAGCAGGAGATCACCTTCCTCGGCGAAAGCCGTCGCCGCCTGACCGCGCAGATGACCGCGCTGGCCCAGCAGCTGGCCGAAGTCGAAATGAGTCGCGAAACCACGACTGCGGAAGAATCGCGCTGGAAGGAAGAGCTGGAAGGTGCTGCGGAAAAGATCGAGCTTGCGAATATTCGCGTGGAGGAATCGCGGAATTCGGTGCCCGATTTCGAGGAGAAGGTCCGTGCGGCCATTGCCGAGACCAAGTCAGCCGAGAACACGGTGCGCGAAGCCGAGGCCACGCTGTCACTGGATGAGGCCCGCGAATCCCACGCGTTGAAGATTCTCTCGCAACTTGAGCAGCGCAAGAATCGCCTGACGGTCGAGAACCTGAACCTGGTCATGCCTGATGCCGAGCACCTGGCCGGGCTGGAGGCCGAGCGCGCCGAGCTGGCCGAACGTCTGGCGCAGGCCGAAGAACGGTTGGCCGCGCTGGATGAGGAAGTGCCCTCGCTGGAGCAATCCCGGCGCGATGCCGTCAACGGCGTGCAGGATGCGTCCCGCGAGCTGGCCAAGGTCGAAGCTGCCCTGCTGGCGCTGCAGAACCAGCAGGCCCGCCTCGACAACAACAACAAGGTGGCGATGTGGCTCTCCAAGCACAACCTGGAGAACGCGCCTCGCCTGTGGCAGGCCATCAAGATCGAGCAGGGTTGGGAAGATGCGCTGGAAAGCGCCTTGGGCGTGCGCCTCAATGCCATCCGCATCAGTGATCGCAATGCGCTGCCGCGTCTGGCCGAAGATTCGCCACCCGGCAGTGTCGCGGTGCTGGTGGACGATGCATCCTCGCCGGCGGGCAACAGCGGCGCCAATGGCCTCAAGCCGCTGTGGACGCTGGTCACCGCGTCGCACCCGGGCGTGATGCCGTTCGTGCGCGAGTGCCTCGCCAACGTGATGTTGCTGGAGGATGAAACGCAGGCGGCTTCGCGCACCGCATCCTTGCCGGAAGGCGCGCTGCTGGTCACGAAGAATGGCCATCTGTATTCGCGCCACGGTCTGGTGTTCCACGGCCCCCAATCGGAATTGCATGGCGTGCTGCAACGGCAGCGCGAAATCGAGGACCTGCAACAGAAAATGCCGGTGCTGGTCGAAGCCCGCAACGAGCGGGACGGCGCGCTCAGGAGTCTGGAACAGCGCTTGAACGAGTTGCAGGATGAGGCTCGGGCGTTGCGTGGTCACGCAGCCGAAGCCAAGACGCGCGAACACGCCATCGCGATGGAAGCGCAGAAACTGTCGCAGGCGATGGCGCAAGCCGAAGCCCGTCGCGCCGCCATCAAAGCCGAGTTGGCCGAGATCGAGCAGGAAGAGGTCGGCGAGCGCGAAGCCATGCAGGACGCGCAACGCAAGCTGCAAGAAGGTGCGGATCGCGTCAACGAATTGATGGATCAGCTCATCGGGCTGGAAGAGAAACAGAAACAGTCCGAGGCCGCGCTGCAGGATGCGCGTAACGCCGTCGTCACCGCCGAGCGCGGCGTTCAGGAGGCCAACTTCTTCCAGAAGAGCTGCACGGAAAAGATCGCTTCGCTGGCGACATTCGCCCAATCGCTCATCAGCCGCGCGCAAAGTCTCGCGGGCAGCAAGGACGCCATCACCGCCGAGCTGGACCAGATGCACGAAGGCAACCTGCGCGAGCGTCTGCAAAGTGCGCTCTCGGTGCGAAGCGAGCGCGAGGCCGAGCTGACCAAGGCGCGGGACGCGCTGGATGGCGCCACCGGCCGCTTGAAGACGCTGGACGAGACCAAGGCCACCATCGAACACAGCCTGCAGCCGATGCGGGACAAGATCAACGAGATTCGTCTGAAGGAGCAGGAAGCGTCCATCCACGAGCAGCAATTCCGGCTGCAACTGGAAGAAGCCGGCGCCAATCCGGAAGAGCTGGCCGAGTTGATCGAGAAGCGCACCCGTTCATCGTCCATGCAGGCGGAGATCAACCGGCTGCAGGAAGAAATCGCCGCGCTGGGCCCCGTGAACCTGGCTGCGTTGCAGGAGCTGCAGCAAGGACAGGAGCGGAAGGACTTCCTCGACAAGCAATCCGCCGACTTGACCGAGGCCGTCGAGACGCTGGAAGCGGCCATCAAGCGCATCGACCGCGAAACGCGCGAACTGCTGCAGACCACCTTCGACCAGGTGAACAAGAACTTCAGCGAAATGTTCCCGTCGCTGTTTGGTGGCGGCAATGCCTACCTGAAGCTCACCGGCGAGGAGATTCTCGATGCGGGCCTGCAGGTGTTCGCCCAGCCGCCGGGCAAGAAGAATCAGTCCATCCAGCTGCTCTCGGGTGGCGAGAAGGCGCTCACCGCGCTCTCGCTCGTGTTCTCGCTCTTCCGGCTGAATCCGGCGCCATTCTGTCTGCTCGATGAGGTGGACGCCCCGCTGGACGACTCCAACACCGTGCGCTACTGCGACCTGGTGAAGAAGATGTCCGACAGCACCCAGTTCCTGTTCATCACCCACAACAAGGTCACCATGGAAATGGGCCAGCAACTGGTGGGCGTGACCATGAACGAGCCGGGCGTGTCGCGCGTGGTGGAGGTCGATATCGATGCGGCGATGAAGTTCGCGGGCAGCACGGCGCAGGCGGCCGCGGCCTGAGGTCAAGGCGGAAGAAGCCACAGATGAACACGGATGAACGCAGATGACCTTAGAATCCGTGTTGATGAAGTTCCCAGTGGTTCACGATTTGCTCATTGCCGCGCATCCTGAGTATTCGCAGGATGGGCGGGCGGCAGTGCGTCCAGCTTGCGAATATTCGGGAGAATCAGTGCATATCTGTGTTCATCCGTGTTCATCGGTGGTTCCCTCGCCATCGAGGCCAAGTCCGTGATCAACGACTTCACCCTCGCCCTCATTGGCGCCGCCGCCGCGATCATCGCCGCCATCCTGCTCTTCAACTGGTGGACCGAGCGGCGTCATGCCCGCGCTGCGGAGCGGGCGTTCAAGACTGACCATCCGGATGTCCTGTTCGACGCCGACGACGCAACCAAGACGGCGCGGGTCGAACCCACGCTGGGCGCGTTGCCGGTGCCGGACGATGACTTCGTGTTTCCCGCGCCCGAGGCGGTGAAGTCGCTGGCGCCGCGCCAACTCGAGCCGGATCGCGGCATCAACCCCCGGATCGACAGCATCGCCGTCATTCTGGCCGAAGCGCCGATGGTCACCGACACGCTGACCGGTTTTGTATTGAGCTCGCAGAAGCTGGGCCGCCCGGTGCATTGGGAGGCGCTTGCCAACGGCGTGTGGGAACCGCTGGATGCGGCGCTCGCCAGTGGCGCGCCAGCGCCAAAGGAGATTCGCGTCGGCCTGCAGTTGGCCGACCGCGGCGGGCCCACGCCCAAGGCGACAATCAGCGAATTCATGATCCTGGCCGAGGAGCTGGCGCACGCGGTCTCCGCCGTCTCCCAGCGCGAAGACATGGATGAAGCCTTTGAGCGCGCTCAAAAGGTGGATGCCTTTTGCGCCGACACCGACATCGAGATTGCCATCAGCCTCGTGGGCCGCAACGGCGCCACGTTCGCGCCGACCAAGGTGCGCGGCGTGCTGGAGGCGGCGGGTCTGACCCCGCTGCCATCTGGCGAATACGCGCAGGCGGATGAATCCGGCCTCACGCTCTTCATCGTGCGCAACATGGAACCGACCGAGCCGCCCGCGATCAACAAGTCCGGTTACCTGACCGGACTCAGCCTTGCTCTGGACGTGCCGCATTGCGTAGACGGCATGTTGGCGCTGGAGCGCGCACTGATCACGGCCCGGCAGCTTGCCGAGTCGCTGGGTGGCGACGTGGTGGATGACAATCGCCGGCCGCTCAACCCGCAGGGCATCGAGGCGATCCGCCAGGCCATTCGCGGTATCGCGGCGCAGATGGAACATTTTGGCGTGCCGCCCGGCAGTCTGGCGGCGAAACGGCTGTATCGCTAGGCGCGCGGAAAAAGACAATGAGCGCGTCACAATGAAAGTGGAGGCATGCGCATGAATCCGGGCCATCTCGTTGAAACCTACAAGTTCTGGGACATCGTCACGCAATGGGCGCGCGAGTCGGTGCAAGCGGAGGATGTCATCGCCCGCGCGCTGGCGCGTGGCGTCATCATCGACGGGCTGCGTCTGCAAAGCGCGGATCCGCGCTGGATGAAGGCGGATCGCTCGCTGACCGGCTCACCCTTCGTCGGCTACGCGGCGCTGCCCGACCTGCCACCCGTTGTGCTGCGCATTGATGCGTTGGAGCATCTTCTCGCCGTCGTGCGTCAGGGTGCCGCGCCGTCGCGCGATGCCTTGGCCGATGAGTTTGTTCATCGCGACGACTTCGCCAAGTGGTTGCAGGCGACGGGCCAGCCGCTGCCCGGTTTCTGGTTCGGCGCGGAACGCCAGGCCGCCTGATGTCCGCGGTGCCGGAGGCGGCGCGGGCGCGCGCCGCGGCGCTCAAACGCGAGCTGGAGGAGCACAACTACCGCTATTACGTGCAAAACGATCCGGTGGTCACGGATGCGGAGTGGGATGCGCTGTTCCATGAGTTGGTGGCACTCGAGACGACGCACCCGGCGTTGCTCACCGCTGACTCGCCCACGCAGCGGGTCGGCGCGAAACCCGCGACTGAATTGGCCGAGGTCACCCACCGTGTGCCCATGTTGTCGCTGGCCAACGCGTTCACCGATGAAGACCTGGCCAACTTTGATCGGCGCTGCCGCGAAGCACTGGCGCAGGACGAGATCGAGTACGCGTGCGAGCCGAAGTTCGACGGGCTCGCGGTCACACTCACCTACGAGAAGGGCATCTTGGTGCAAGGCGCCACGCGCGGTGATGGCGCGGTCGGCGAAGATGTCACTGCGAATATCCGCACCATTCGTTCCGTGCCGTTGCGGTTGCCCTTGGACCCGCCCTTGCTGGAAGTGCGCGGCGAGGTCTTGATGCTGAAGAAGGATTTCGCCGCGCTCAACGAACGGCAGGCTGCCAATGGAGAGAAGCTCTTCGTCAATCCGCGCAACGCGTCGGCCGGCGCGTTGCGGCAACTGGATCCGAAAATGACGGCGGAACGCCCGCTCACGTTTTTCGCCTATGGCATCGGCGCGGCGGAAGGTGTAGTGCTGCCGGACAATCACGGCGCGCTGATGGATCAACTCGCCGAGTGGCGTTTCCCGGTGGCGAAGGCGCGAGCAGTCGTGCGCGGCGCCAGCGGTCTGGCCGATTACCATCGCCGCATCGGTGCATTGCGGCCTGATCTGCCGTTCGAGATCGATGGCGTGGTCTACAAGGTCAATCGCTTCGACTGGCAGCAGCGCATGGGGTTCGTCTCGCGCGCGCCGCGCTTCGCGGTCGCGCACAAGTTTCCCGCCGAGGAAGCGACGACCGAGCTGCTCGACATCGAGGTTCAAGTCGGCCGCACGGGCGCCATCACGCCGGTCGCGCGCTTGAAACCCGTGTTTGTCGGCGGCACCACCGTGTCCAACGCCACCTTGCACAACGAGGACGAGATTCGGCGAAAGGATCTGAAGATCGGCGACACCGTGGTGGTGCGCCGCGCCGGCGACGTGATTCCCGAAGTCGCCGCTGTCATCTATGCGATGCGTCCTGCGAATATTCGCGAGTTCGTCATGCCGAAAGCGTGCCCGGAGTGCGCGTCGGCCATCGCGCGCCTCGAAGGTGAGACCGTGGCGCGTTGCACCGGTGGGCTCTTCTGCCCCGCGCAGCGCAAGCAGGCGCTGTTGCACTTCGCCCAACGGAAAGCCGTGGACATCGAGGGGCTCGGCGACAAGCTGGTTGAGCAGCTCGTCGACGCCAATCTCGTGCGCACACCGGCGGACATCTTTCGGTTGGGCTTGCAAGCGCTTGCCAATCTGGAGCGCATGGCGGAGAAGTCGGCGGCCAACCTGTTGGCGAACATCGAGAAGAGCAAGAGGACAACGCTCGCGCGTTTCCTGTTCGGCCTCGGCATTCGCCATGTCGGCGAAGCCACCGCGCGCGACCTCGCCAACCACTTCGGTTCCATGGACGCGATCATGGTCGCCGACCAGGCTGCGTTGCTGCGCGTGCCCGATGTCGGCCCGGTTGTCGCGGAGTCGATCTGGCGCTTCTTTCAGGAGCCGCATAACCGCGAGGTGGTGGAACAGCTCCGGGCCTGCGGCGTGGCGTGGCCCGAAGGCCCGCCCGCCGAAAGGCCGACGTCCGGCCCATTCGCCGGCAAGACAGTCGTGCTGACCGGAACACTGTCGTCCCTGTCGCGCGACGATGCCAAGGCGCGGATCGAGTCGCTGGGTGGCAAGGTGACGGGTAGCGTGTCGAAGAAGACCGATCTTGTCATCGCCGGCGTGGAAGCGGGAAGCAAACTGGAGAAGGCGCGGGAACTGGGTATCGCGGTTTGGGATGAGGCTGAATTTCTGCGAAACTTGCGGGCGAACTGAATTTCACTGACCCGAAAATGAAAAAAGTCACCAAAGCCGTCTTCCCCGTCGCCGGCCTCGGCACGCGCTTCCTTCCAGCCACCAAAGCAAGCCCGAAGGAAATGCTGCCGGTGGTCGACAAGCCACTCATCCAGTATGCGGTCGAGGAGGCCGCGGCGGCCGGCATCACGGAAATGATCTTCGTCACCGGGCGCGGCAAGCGGACCATAGAGGATCACTTCGACAAGGCCTACGAGCTGGAGGCGGAGCTCTCCGCCAAGGGCAAGCACAAGCTCCTGACGGAAGTGCGCGACATGCTGCCGGCCGGCGTGCAATACGTGTATGTGCGTCAGGCGGAAGCGCTGGGCTTGGGCCACGCGGTGTTGTGCGCGAGGCATCTCGTGGGCGACGAGCCGTTCGCCGTCATTCTGGCCGACGATCTGGTCGACGCGAAAACACCGGTGATGCAGCAGATGGTGAAGCTCTACGAAAAGCGCAAGTCTTCCATCCTCGGCGTGCAGAACGTGAAGCGCGAAGAGACCTCGCAATACGGCATCGTTTCGGCGCAAGCCATCGCGAACAAGATTTCCGAAATTTCCGGCATCGTGGAAAAGCCGAAACCCGAGAAAGCGCCATCGACGCTGGGTGTGGTCGGCCGCTACATCCTGACCCCGCGAATATTCGCGCACCTGGAAAAGCTGTCGGCGGGCGTCGGCAAGGAGATCCAGTTGACCGACGGCATCGCCGCCTTGCTGGAAGAGGAAACCATCTACGCCTACGAGTTCGAGGGCACGCGCTATGACTGCGGCAGCAAGCTGGGCTACCTCAAGGCGACGCTGGCCTATGGCATGAAGCACCCGGAAGTGGGCGCCGAGTTCTCGGCCTTTGTGGCGGGCGGTTCCACGCCGGCCGGCAAGAAAAGAAGGTAGACGGTCATGGGCACACTCACCCGCGCTGAAGCCTTGCGAATATTCGCTGATGCCGAGCTCATCTACGACGCGGCGCAGGTGTCGGCCGCCGTTCAGCGGGTGGCGGATGGCCTGAACCAGGCCTACGCAACGCGCCATCCATTGGTCTTGTCGGTGATGGGTGGCGCGGTCGTTTTCACCGGCCAGCTCTTGCCGAAACTGAATTTTCCGCTCGACTTCGATTTCATCGCCGCGTCGCGCTACGGCGACGCCACCACCGGCCGCGAACTCACTTGGCGCGTGGCGCCGCGGTCGAACATCCTCGACCGCGACGTGATCGTGGTGGACGACATCCTGGACGAGGGCATCACACTCGCCGCGATTTGCGATCTCATCCGCGAGCAAGGCGCGGCATCGGTCGCGACCGCCGTGTTCTCCGACAAATCCATCGCCAAGCCCAAGCCCATTTCGGCCGATTACGTCGGGCTTTCGCTGCCTAACCGTTTCGTTTTCGGCTTTGGCATGGATGTGCAGGGCGCGTGGCGCAACCTGCCGTCGATCCATGCGATGAAGGAAGCGTAGCGCGTCCGGATTTCGCGCATGCGAATATTCGCAATCCCGTGACCGCGCACCTCACCCATCGCCACCGCCACTCACCCATCACCACCACCGACCGCAAACAATGCTCGCCATCATCGGAGGCACCGGCCTCTCCCGTTTAGCAGACCTTGACATCACGCGCCGCGAAATCGTGCGCACGCCGTTCGGCGAGCCTTCCGGCCCGCTCACCTTCGGCAAGGTGGGTGATGCCGAAGTCTGTTTCCTCGCCCGCCACGGTTATGGCCACACGCTGGCCCCGCACGAGGTCAACTACCGCGCCAATCTGTGGGCGATTCGAGAAGTCGGCGCGCGCCGCGTGGTCGCGGTGAACTCGGTGGGCGGCATCGCCCCGGCGCTCGGCCCCGGCGTCATCGCCATTCCCGATCAGATCATCGACTACACCTGGGGTCGCAAGCACACTTTTTTCGAGGGACCTGAAGCGCCGGTGAAACATGCCGACTTCACCCATCCGTATTGCGCGGTCACGCGGAAACTGCTGGCCGACGCCGCGAACCGCGCAGGCATCCCCTTCGTCGATCACGGCGTTTACGCCGCCACCCAGGGGCCCAGGCTCGAAACCGCGGCCGAGATCGCGCGCTTGCAGCGCGATGGTGCGAGCATGGTCGGAATGACCGGCATGCCCGAAGCGGTGCTCGCGCGCGAGCTGGATTTGCCCTACGCCGCGATCGCGTTGTCGGTCAACCACGCGGCCGGTCTCGGCGACAGCAAGGACGCCATCCAGCTGGACGAACTGCAAGCCGTGCTCGACGCCGGCATGCGCCAGGTGTTGCGCGTGTTGGGCGCGGCCGTGGCGCTGCACCAGGACAACGCCTGATGGCCGTGCGCCCGATCATGAAGATGGGCGAGCCCGTGCTGTTCCAGAAGGCGCGGCCGGTCGAGCGCTTCGACACACCCGAGTTGCACGCGCTTCTCGCCGACATGAAAGACTCCATGATCGCCGCCAACGGCGCCGGCATCGCCGCGCCGCAGATCGGCGTGTCGCTCCAGGTGGTGATTTTCGAGGTGCGCAACAACCCACGTTATCCGCAGGCCGAGCCGGTGCCTGAGACGGTGCTCATCAACCCGGTGCTGGAGCCGCTGGGCGACGAGATGGAAGAGGGTTGGGAGGGCTGCCTCTCCGTGCCCGGCATGCGCGGTTTGGTCCCGCGCCACGCCAAGCTACGCTATCGCGGCTTCGATCAGTATGGCAAACGGTTCGAGCGCGTGGTGGATGGTTTTCACGCCCGCGTCGTGCAGCATGAGTGCGACCACCTCATGGGCGTGCTCTATCCCATGCGCATCCGCGACCTGCATGATTTTGGCTACACGGAGGTGCTGTTTCCAGAGCTGGCAGGCAAGGACGAGGACGACTGAGCACCGCCGTGGATGACCCCGGCCCACGGGCATTCAGCCGGCGATTTCTGCGGTTCGTCGCGCGTGGGCTTGAGTTTTTCGAGCACGGTGGCATCTTTGACGCCGGGCTCACAGCGGCCCTCGGCCTCTGCCGATTCATCCGTGTTTCGACCGGGCTGTGCCTGAACTTGGGAAAGGAATTTGACCATGGCTGAGACCATCGACATGACCGCCGACGGAAGCGTGCGTGACCTCTCCGGCGAGAAGACGACCCTGCACGTCGTGTACCTGCTGCATGCGCTGGCGCCGTTCACGGCGTGGCTGCTCGCCGCGGTCGCCGTGTTCATCGGGTTTCTGAAACGCGACAGCGTGCGCGGCACGTTTCTCGATAGCCACTATGCCTGGCTCGCAGGCGCCTTCTGGTGGGCGTTGCTCTGGATCGTGATGGCCTGGGTGGCGTTCTGGGTGATCACGCTGGTCACCTTCGGACTGGGCGCGGTGGTGATGTGGGTGGTGCCCGTGATCGCCTACGCGGTGCTCTTCGTCTGGTACCTGTACCGCGTGATTCGCGGCTGGCTCGCGCTGAACGACGGCAAGGCGCTTGACTAAGCTCAGGTCTTCAGCAGCGCCAGCAGTCCATCCTTGAACTCGCGCGCGCCTTCAGTGCGCGCGAGTTTTTCACCTTCCACCACGAACACGTCCTCGGCGCGGTTGCCCAGGGTCGTGATGCGCGCGTCGTGCAGGTTGAGCGCGTTGGCCAGGAAGTGGCGAGCGACCGTGGAGAGCAGCCCCGGACGGTCGGCGGCGATGACCTGGACCGTGAAATGGTTGGGGCGCTTTTCAGCGGCGATGTTGACCACCGGTTCGATCGGGAAGTGCCGCACTTGTCGCGACACGCGGCCGGACGCGGGCGCCGAAAGCGGCTTCGCGTCCTTCAACTGCTTGGCCAGTTCGTCTTCGATGCGCGCGATGACATCGCGATAGTGGCCGCCCAGGTCGCCGCTATCGCGCGACCGCGACAGCACCTGAAAGCTGTCCAGGGCGTAGCCGTGACGCGTGGTGTAGATCTTCGCCGCGGCAATGTCCAGATGCATGCGCTCGAAATACGCGCAAATTCGCGCGAACACGCCGGACTGGTCGGGCGTGTAGACCATGACTTGCAGACCTTCTCCGATGGGTGAGAGCCGCGCTTTGACGATGGGCGCCTCGGGCGAAGGTCGCGACCAGAGCGCGCGCGCGTGCCAGGCGATTTCGGAGGCTTCAAAGCGCTGGAAGTACGCCGGATGCAGTTCCGCCCAAAGCGCTTCATGCTTGTTCTCCGCCGTGACGTACTGCGCGAATATTCGCAAGGCTTCGGCCTTCTTGCCCTCGATCCAGGTTTCAATGGGCGCGCGTTCGCCGGACAGCAACTTTCTGGTCAACTTGAACAGATCCTCGAGCAGCTTGCCCTTCCACGCATTCCACACATGGGGACTGGTGCCGCGGATATCGGCCACGGTCAGTAGATAGAGCGCGGTGAGTCGGCGTTCGTTGCCGACCTTCAGGGCGAAATTGGCGATGACATCGGGATCGGACAAATCCTGCTTCTGCGCCGTCTGCGACATGGCGAGGTGCTGCTCCACCAGCCACACGACGAGGTCGGTGTCACCGGGAGCGAGACCATGCGCGCGACAGAAGCGGCGCGCGTCGTTGGCGCCCAGCAGGGAGTGATCGCCGCCGCGACCCTTGGCGATGTCATGGAACAGCGCGGCCAGGATCAGCACTTCCTTGCGCTCGAAGTCGCGCATCAGCTCGGTGCAGAAGGGGTACTCATGCACGAAGCGCGGCACGATGAAGCGGCGCAGGTTGCGCACCACCATCAGGATGTGTTCATCGACCGTGTAGACATGGAAGAGGTCGTGCTGCATCTGGCCCACGATGCGGCCGAACGCCGGCAGGTAGCGGGCGAGGATGCCGTAGTGATTCATCTTGCGCAGCACGAACGTGACCCGCGTCAGCTCGCGCAGAATGCTCATGAAGAGTTCGCGATTGACCGGATTGGCGCGGAACTTCGCATCGATCCGGGGCAGCGCGCGCCACAAGGCGCGCAACACGTCGGCTGACGGGCCTTCCAGGTCGGTGAGCGCCTGCAAGAGATGCATCGCACGCAGGATGTTCGAGGGATCGCGGATGAACGCGTCTTCCTTCAGGATTTCCAGCGTGTTGCCGCGCCGCGCGAACGTGTCGTCGATGGCGATCACTTGCATGTCTCGAGGCGGGCCGATGCGCGCCCAGATGTTCTGCAACAGGATCGTGTTGAGCCGATAGATGCTCTTGGCCGCGCGGTAGTAGCGCTGCATCAGGATTTCGGAGGCGCGCTTGCTGGCTGTCGGCGTGATGCCCATTTCCACCGCGAGGCGGTTCTGGTGGTCGAACACCAGGCGATCCTCGCGCCGCCCAGCGAGGAAGTGCAGGCGGATGCGCAAGTCCTGCAGCACGCGCTCGTCCTTGGCGATGGTGAGCGCTTCAGCGCGGGTGATGAGACCCTCCGCCGCGAGACCTCGCCAGCTTGCCCGCTCGGCAGTGCGGCCATCACGAGTGGGAGCGCGCCCCATTCCCGCCGCATCGGCGACCCAGATGATGGTTTGCAGATCGCGCAAGCCGCCGGGGTTTTCCTTCAGATTGGGTTCCAGCCTGAATGCCGCATCCAGTGCGCGCGCATGCCGAAGCCGCTGCTCCTCCAGTTTGCTGTTGAAGAACTCGCGTGGCTTCAAATCCGCGCGCACCGCTTTCTTCATCGCCGCGAAGAGTTTCGCATCGCCGGTGATGAGCCGGGTTTCGAGCAGGCTGGTGAGTACGGTCACGTCGCGTTCGGCTTCTTCCACGCATTGCGCGATGCTGCGCACGCTGTGTCCCGGCTCGATGCCACAGTCCCACAGTGCGCCGATGAAGGGTTCGGCCAGATCGACCTGCGCATCTTCAGGCACCAGGACCAGCACATCGACATCGGAGTGTGGAAACAGCCCGCCGCGACCGTAGCCGCCGACGGCGATCAATGCCCAGTCGGCTGGCAGCGAGCGGTCATGCCAAAGCTGCGTGAGCACGGTGTCAACCAGACGCGCGTGGGCGCGCAGGAATGGACGCGGCTCGTGCGCGGCAAGGTAGCCGGCCCGGAGTGCGCCGCGCTCATCGGCCAGCCATTTGCGCCAATGGGCGAGTCGGGCATCCGGACGGGACGATGACGCGACTGCGGCTGCGCCCGAGGCCGCCATGTTGCGGTCAGTTCAGCGGTGGCGGCGGCGTGCCGGCGGACTGGGTGAGGACTTCAAACCCGCCCTCGGTCACCAGCACGGTGTGCTCCCATTGCGCCGAGAGGCTGTGGTCAGCGGTGACGATGGTCCAGCCATCGGCCAACTGGCGGATGTCGCGCTTGCCGGCGTTGATCATGGGTTCCACGGTGAAAATCATGCCGGGCTTCAGCGTGAGTCCGCTACCCGGACGGCCGTAATGCAGGATTTGCGGTTCCTCATGGAATTTCTTGCCGATGCCGTGGCCGCAGAATTCACGCACCACGGAATAGCCGCTGCCTTCGGCGTGGCGCTGGATGGCGCTGCCGAGATCGCCCAGCGTTGCGCCCGGTTTGATGGCGCGGATGCCGCGCCACATGGATTCATAGGTGACTTCACAGAGGCGCTTGGCCTGGATGGACGGCTCACCCACGTAATACATGCGGCTGTTGTCGCCGTGATAGCCGTCCTTGATGACGGTGATGTCGATGTTCACGATATCGCCGTTCTTCAGCACCTTTTCACCGGGAATCCCGTGGCAAACCTGGTGATTGACCGAGGTACACATCGAAGCCGGGTAGGGCTTGTGGCCGGGCGGGGCGTAATTCAGGGTGGCGGGGATCGTTCCTTGCACGGTGACCATGTAATCGTGCGCGAGCTTGTCGAGCTTGCCCGTCGTCACCCCGGGCTTCACAAAAGGGGTAATGTAATCAAGCACTTCAGCCGCAAGCCGGCCGGCCACGCGCATCTTGGTGATGTCTTCTGGCGTTTTGATCTGGATGGACATGGAAGCGTCGGAGGCGTACACGTGGGTTCAGTAGGTCTTTGAATTCAGGGGGAAATTATAGCGCGCCCGCGCACATTCCTGAAACTCTGCCGCGCGCGAAGAGCGGACGCGCCATCGGTTTGATTTTTCGACGCTTTTTCGCCTATAATCTCGGGCTAACTTGATACCGGGGCCGCAGCGTTTCGAGGTCAGGTTGGCAGCAAGTCTGAAACACGCAAGCAACTATTGAATCCGCACACCCGCACCGTTAAGGTCCTCGTTGAAAAATGGGGCCAGCCGGGTGGAGGTTAACCTTAACGCTTAAGGAACATCATGTCCGTCACCATGCGTCAAATGCTGGAAGCCGGTGTCCATTTCGGCCACCAGACCCGCTTCTGGAACCCCAAGATGGCTCCGTACATTTTCGGGAGCCGCAACAAGATTCACATCATCAACCTGGAGAAGTCGCTGCCGATGTACCAGGACGCGCTGAAATACGTGCGTCAGCTGGCGTCGAACAAGGGTCAGATCCTCTTCGTGGGCACCAAGCGTCAAGCCCGCGAAATCGTCCAGGAAGAAGCCGCACGCTGCGGCATGCCCTACGTCGATTTCCGTTGGCTGGGCGGCATGCTCACCAACTTCAAGACCGTCAAGGGTTCGGTGAAGCGTCTGAAAGAACTCGAGCAGATGTCCACGGACGGCTCGTTCGACAAGATTTCCAAGAAGGAAGCGCTCGGCTACCAGCGTGAGCTGGAGAAGCTCCTGCGTTCCATGGGCGGCATCAAGGACATGGGCGGCATTCCCGATGCCATGTTCGTGATCGATGTGGGCTTCCACAAGATCGCCGTGACCGAAGCCAAGACGCTGGGCATCCCGGTGATCGGCGTGGTCGATACCAACAACTCGATGGATGGCGTGGACTATGTCATCCCCGGCAACGACGACTCCACCCGTGCGATCCGTCTTTACGCCCGTGGCGTGGCCGATGCGGTGCTGGAAGGCCGTTCGCAGGTCATCCAGGAGCTGGTGAAGACCGACGAACTGGTTGAAGTGACTGAAGAAGAAAACGCGGCCTGATTGGTCCAATCCCGCCGCGGCACAAAAAAGGGGCTGCGAAGCCCCTTTTTTTAAGCTCAAGTTTCAATTGATACGTAACGCGAATATTCGCAAGCAATCTGGAGAATCAAATGGCTGAAATCACCGCAGGCATGGTGAAGGAACTGCGCGAGAAAACCGACGCGCCGATGATGGAGTGCAAGAAGGCGCTGAGCGAGGCGGGTGGCGACATGGCCAAGGCCGAGGAGATCCTGCGCGTGAAGCTGGGCAATAAGGCCAGCAAGGCGGCTGCCCGCGTGGCCGCTGAGGGCATTGTCGCGATTCACATCGCGGGTGACGGCAAGTTGGGTTCCATCATTGAAGTCAACTGCGAAACCGACTTCGTGGCCAAGAACGACGACTTCCTCGCGCTGGCCAAGCAACTGGCCGAGTTGGTGGCGACCAAGAATCCCGCCAGCGTGGACGAGCTCTCCGCCCTGCCGCTGAATGGCTCCACGGTGGAAGAAGTGCGCAAGGCGTTGATCGGCAAGATCGGCGAGAACATGTCCATCCGCCGCTTTGAGCGGAAGGTTGCCAAGGGTGCGCTGGTGAACTACATCCACGGCGGCGCCAAGATCGGGACGCTGGTCGACATCACCGGCGGCGACGTGGTGCTGGCAAAAGACATCGCCATGCACATCGCCGCGTCCAAGCCCAAGGCGCTGGACGGTTCCGGCGTGTCCAAGGACCTGATCGAGACCGAGCGTCGTGTCGCCATCGAAAAGGCCAAGGAAGCCGGCAAGCCGGAAGCGATGCTGGAAAAGATCGCCGAAGGCTCGGTGCAGAAGTTCCTGAAGGAAGTGGCGCTGCTGGGCCAAGTGTTCGTGAAGGCGGAAGACGGCAAGCAGACCATCGAGCAGCTCTTGAAGTCCAAGGGTGCCGCGGTGAACGGATTCACCCTTTACGTGGTCGGAGAAGGCATCGAGAAGAAGGTGACCGACTTCGCCGCGGAAGTGGCGGAGCAGGCTGCGGCAGCCAAGAAAAAGCAGGAAGAGGCTGCGGCGGAGTAAGTTGAAGCACAAAGGGCTTGCGAATATTCGCAAGCCCTTTTGTTGTAAAGGGCCGTCTGTCCCGATGAAGGCGGCCGACGATGAGCGTGTGCCAACAAGAGGAGAGCGATTCCCATGACGCCTGCAACGCCCACCCCGAAGTACCAACGCATTCTGCTGAAGCTGTCCGGCGAAGCCCTCATGGGTGACGACGCCTTCGGCATCAATCGCGCCACCATCGAACGCATCGTGGGCGAGGTCAAAGAAGTCGCGGACCTCGGCGTGCAGATCGGCATCGTCATCGGCGGGGGCAACATTTTCCGCGGCGTGTCGCAAAGCGCAGCCGGCATGGATCGCGCGACGGCGGACTACATGGGCATGCTCGCCACCGTCATCAATTCGCTGGCGCTGCAAGACGCGCTGCACAAGGCCGGTCTCACGCCGCGCATCCAGTCCGCCATCAACATCGAACCCGTGGTCGAGCCCTATATCCGCGGCAAGACCATGCGCTATCTCGAAGAGGGCAAGGTCGTCGTGTTCGCTGCCGGCACGGGCAACCCGTTCTTCACCACCGACACCGCGGCCGCGCTCCGTGGCCGCGAAATGGAAGCCCAAATCGTCCTCAAGGCCACCAAGGTCGATGGCGTCTACACCGACGATCCGGTGAAGAACCCCAAGGCGACGCGCTATGAAAAAGTCAGCTTCGACGAAGCCATCGTCAAACATCTCAAGGTCATGGATGCGACCGCTTTGGCGCTCTGCCGTGACCAGAAATTGCCCATTTGCGTGTTCAGCATTTTCAAGTCCGGGGCGCTGAAGCGTGTCGTGATGGGCGAGGACGAAGGTACACTGGTGCATGCCTGAGGCGTTGGTCACATCGAGGAGTCAAGAATATGATCGCCGACATCAAGAAATCCGCCGAACAGAAAATGGCCAAGTGCGTCGAGGCCCTGAAGCATGATCTCTCCAAGGTGCGCACGGGACGCGCCCATGTGGGTCTGCTCGACCATTTGCATGTGGACTACTACGGCTCGTCCATGCCCATCAACCAGGTCGCCAACCTCACCTTGTCCGATGCGCGCACGATTTCCGTGCAACCTTACGAGAAGAAAATGGTGCCCGTGGTCGAGAAGGCCATTCGCGATTCCGATCTCGGCGTGAATCCGGCCACCAGCGGCGACATCATCCGCGTGCCCATGCCCCCGCTCACCGAGGAGCGCCGCAAGGAGCTCACCAAGGTCGTGAAGAGCGAAGGCGAAAACGCCAAGGTGGCCGTGCGCAATGTGCGGCGTGACGCCAATACGCATCTCAAGGACGAGTTGAAAAAGAAGACTGTCAGCGAAGATGAGGAGAAGAAGGCGCAGGACGACGTGCAAAAGATGACCGACAAGACCATCGCCGAGATCGACAAGCTGGTGGCCGAGAAGGAAAAGGACCTGATGTCGATCTGACATCACGATCCTTTGCCTTGCGAACGATCATGACCGACTTCACCAGCGCCACCCAGACCATTCCCCCGGTGTTCACCGTGCCTCGCCACGTCGCGATCATCATGGATGGCAATGGCCGCTGGGCCAAGCAGCGCTATCTGCCGCGTGTCGCCGGCCACAAGCGCGGCGTGGAGGCGGTGCGCGAGACGGTCAAGGCGTGCGGCGATCTCGGCATCGAATACCTCACGCTCTTCGCCTTTTCCAGCGAGAACTGGCGCCGTCCGCAGGACGAAGTGTCCGTGTTGATGCAGCTATTCATTCGCGCGCTGGAGCAGGAAGTCGGCAAGCTCAACACCAACAACATCCGCTTCAAGGTGGTCGGCGATCTGGCGCCGTTCGACCCGCGCATTGTTGAGCTGGTGAAACGCGGCGAATCGCTCACCGAGAATCATCGCACTCTGACGCTCACCGTCGCCGCCAATTATGGCGGGCGCTGGGACATGATGCAGGCCATGCAGAAAGTCATGGCCGCGCGCGCCATCGCTGGCGCTGATCCTGCGGCGCCGGTTACCGAGGCGGAATTCACGCCGCATCTGTCCATGAGTTATGCGCCCGAGCCCGACCTCTTCATTCGCACCGGCGGCGAGCAGCGCATCAGCAATTTTTTGCTGTGGCAGCTCGCCTACACGGAGCTCTACTTCACCGATGCGCTGTGGCCGGATTTCGGGCGCGCGGAACTCGACAAGGCCGTGGCGTCATATCAGCAGCGCGAGCGCCGCTTCGGGCGCACCAGCGAGCAGTTGCGCGCAGCACTTCCCGAGTCCGCGCCGGCCGCCAACGGCTGACCGTGCTGCGCACCCGGATTCTCACCGCGCTCATCATTCTGCCGCTGTTTCTCGCGGCATTGTTCTGGTTTCCCAATTGGGCGTGGGACGCGTTCACGCTGGCGATTGTGCTGGTGGCCTGTCATGAGTGGTCGCAGTTTTGCGGATTCTCGCCGCGACAGGCGACCGCGTACCGGATCGCCACCCTCGCGCAATCGCTGCTGATCGCTGGCATCTATTTGCAAGCCGGGCAGCCTCAGCTCATGGAGCGTATCGCCCAGGGCCTCTTCGTATTGGCAGCGCTCTTTTGGCTCATCGTGGTCCCGATCTGGCTCGCCCGCGCCTGGCGACCCACGCGTCCCTGGGCCGTGGGCATTGCCGGTTGGCTGGTGGTCTTTCCCACCTGGGCGGCGTTTCTCTTGATCCACGATGCCAGCCCCTGGCTTCTGCTGACGCTGATCATCATCGTGTTCGCCGCCGACATCGGCGCCTATTTCACAGGGCGCGCATTCGGCAAGACCAAGCTGGCACCTAGCGTGAGCCCCAACAAGACCTGGGAAGGCGTGGTCGGCGGCCTGGTGCTGGTCATGGCGTACTTTCTCGGCTGGTTCACCGCGCTGAAGTATGTCAACGATGCCGCATGGGCGGCGCCCTTGCTCAAGTTCGGCCTCGGCCTGCCGATCGTGTTCCTCGCGCTTGCGGCGGTGAGCGTGCTGGGCGACCTTTACGAGTCGTGGATGAAGCGCAGCGTCGGTGTGAAGGATTCCGGCACTTTGCTTCCCGGACATGGCGGCGTGCTGGATCGCATCGACGCGCTCACGGCCGCGCTGCCGATCGCCGGCCTGTTGATCTACGTGTTGCCCGTGAAGTGATGTCATGACTGCAACCCTCCGTCAGCGCAACGTCGTTATCCTGGGCTCCACCGGCAGCATCGGCACCAGCACGTTGGATGTCATCCGCCGTCACCCGGACCGCTTCAGCGTGCTTGCGCTGACGGCGCATCGGAACATCGATCTTCTGGTGGCCCAGTGTGTCGAGTTCAAGCCGCGCATCGTCGCCGTGCCGGACGCCGAGCGTGCGGCACGGACCAGAGAGGCGTTGACTGCGCGGGGATTGCAAGACATCGAGGTCATGGATACGCCGACGCATCTCGCCCAAGTGGCGGCGCACGCGGACGCGGACATGATCATGGCCGCGATCGTTGGCGCGGCCGGTCTGCCCGCCACGTTGGCGGCGGTCGAGGCCGGCAAGACGGTGCTGCTCGCCAACAAGGAGGCGCTGGTGATGTCCGGTCCGCTGTTCATGCAGGCGGCGCGACGGGCGGGTGCGCTGCTGCTGCCCATCGACAGCGAGCACAATGCGATTTTCCAGGCGCTGCCGGTGAATTTTCGAGAGGGGCTGGACCGGGCGGGGGTGCGAAAGATCATCCTCACCGCCTCAGGCGGACCCTTCCGCACGCTGCCGCTTGATGCCTTGCAGTCGGTCACGCCGGACGAGGCCTGCGCGCATCCCAACTGGGTCATGGGGCGCAAGATTTCCGTCGACTCCGCCACCATGATGAACAAAGGTCTGGAAGTCATCGAGGCGCGCTGGTTGTTCAACGCGGCGCCCGATCAGGTCGAGGTGCTCATCCATCCTCAGAGCATCATTCACTCCATGGTGTCGTATCACGATGGCTCGGTCTTGGCGCAGTTGGGCAATCCCGACATGCGCACGCCGATCGCGTGCGCGATGGCCTGGCCGGAACGCATTGATGCCGGTGTCGCGCCGCTCGACCTCACTCGTTCGGGTCGACTGGATTTCGAGGCGCCGGATGAGACGCGTTTTCCCTGCCTCAAGCTGGCCCGAGAGGCCATGCTGCGCGGTGGCGGCGCCCCGACACTGCTGAACGCCGCCAACGAAGTCGCGGTCGAAGCGTTTTTGGATCAACGCCTGCCTTTCATGCGCATCGCCGATGTGGTCAAGTCCGTGCTCGATGAGCTGCCGGTCGAAGAGCTGCCCGACCTCGATGCCGTGTACGCGGCAGACCGGTCCGCGCGTGAGGTCGCCTCGCGCAGCGTGATGTCGCGAATATTCGCCTCGACGCCATGACAGTCTTCACCGCCATTCTCGCCTTCATCGTCGCCGTCGGTCTTCTGGTGACGGTGCATGAGCTGGGACACTACAGCGTGGCGCGACTTTTCAATGTGCGCATCCTGCGCTTCTCCATCGGATTCGGTCCTGCGCTGTGGCTGCGCCGTTTCGGACCGGACCGCACCGAGTGGGTGGTCGCCGCCATCCCTCTCGGCGGCTATGTGCGCATGCTTGATGCGCAGGACGAGGAGGCGACGCCGGATCAGTTGCCGCGCACGTTCAGCCGCCAGTCGGTCGGCAAGCGCATCGCCATCGTGCTGGCCGGCCCCATGGCCAATTTCCTGCTGGCCGGCGTGGTCTACTGGGCGCTCTTCGTGAATGGCATGCCTGGCCTCCGGCCATTCCTGGGTGCGCCTCAGCTCGGGACCGCCGCCGCTGTCGCTGGCGTGCAGGAGCGCGATCTCGTCACTCAGGTCAATGGCGAGGCTGTCACGACCTGGCAGGACTTGCGCTGGATGCTGTTGCAACGCGCGGTGGAACGCGGTGATGTGGCGCTCACGATCACCGACCAGGCTGGCGTTCAGCGCATCCGCACGGTCTCGCTCGGCGAAGTCACCAAGGAGGATATCGACCGTGACTTCCTGTCGAAAGTCGGTCTCTCGGCATGGCGGCCTCGCATCGAGCCTGTTGCAAGTTTCGTCCAGCCGGGTCTGCCCGCGGCGGGTGCCGGCCTCGTCGCCGGCGACCGGGTGCTGACAGTGGATGGCGTCGAAGTGCGACGATGGGAAGACATGGCGAAACTCATCGGCGCGCGCGCGGGTGAAGTCGTGCGGCTCAAGATTCAGCGCGGCGACACGACACTGGAAGTTTCGCTCGTTCCCCAGGCGCAGAAGGATGGCGCGGGCAAGCCGGTCGGCCGCATTGGCATCAGTCCGCCACCCTTGCCGGAGGACTACTTCATCACTGTCCGCGCGGGACCCGTCGAGGCGGTTGGCAAGTCGGTTGTGAAGCTCTGGGACATGTCCGTATTCAGCCTGTCCATGCTGGGCAAGATGATCACCGGCGATCTCTCATGGAAGAATCTTTCCGGCCCGATCAGCATCGCCGATTACGCCGGCCAATCGGTGCGCCAAGGCATGCTGACGTATCTCACGTTTCTCGCCTTGATCTCAATCAGCATCGGTGTGCTGAACCTGCTGCCCATCCCGGTGCTGGATGGGGGGCAGTTGGTGTATTATTTGATCGAACTTTTCAAGGGCAGTCCCGTCTCGCAACGCGTCATTGAGGCTGGCCAGCAAGTGGGTGTGTTCGTGCTGCTGGGCCTGACCGCGTTTGCCATTTACAACGATATTCACCGACTCATTGCGGGCTGAACCCTCTCGCTCAGCCGGAAGCCATCCCTTCATGCATTTTCTGCCCCGTATTTTCCTTGCCTTGACGTTGCTTTGGTCAGGCGCAGTCCTCGCCATCCAGCCTTTCGTCATCCGCGACATCCGCGTGGAGGGCGTGCAGCGCACCGATGCCGGCACCGTTTTCAGCTATCTCCCGGTCAAGGTCGGCGACCGCATGACCGACGAGAAGGCCGCCGAGGCCATTCGCGCGCTCTATGCCACGGGGTTTTATTCCGATGTGCGCCTCGAAGCCGAAAACGATGTGCTGGTCGTGTTCGTGCAGGAGCGTCCCGCCATCGCGGGCATCACCATCGAAGGCTCCAAGGAATTCACCAAGGAAAACCTGACCGATGGATTGAAGAACGTCGGCATCTCCGAAGCCAAGATCTTCGACCGCTCGCTGCTCGACCGCGCGGAAAAGGAAATCAAGCGCCAGTACACGAGCCGCGGTTTCTACTCGGCCAAGGTGACCACCACCATCACGCCGCTTGAACGCAACCGTGTTTCGCTCGCCTTCAACATCGACGAAGGTGCCGATGCGCGCATCGTTGACATCAGCATCATCGGCAATTCAGCGATATCCGAGAGCACGCTCCGGAAGGAGTTTGAGCTCTCCACCGGCGGCTGGTTCTCGTTCTTCACCAAGGACAACCAGTACTCCAAGCAGAAGCTCTCCGGCGATCTGGAGAAGCTGCGGTCGTACTACCTCGACCGCGGCTACCTGGAATTCAACATCGACTCCACCCAGGTGTCGATCACGCCGGACAAGGAGAAAATCTACATTACCATCGCCCTGACCGAGGGCCCGGTCTACAAGATCGGCGGCGTCAAGTTCAGCGGCGATCTCAAGGTGCCGGAAGCCGATCTCACCCGGCTCCTCCAGTTCAAGGAAGGCGAGACTTTCTCGCGAAAGAAGATTGTCGATTCGGTCAAGTCCATCACGGACCGGCTGGGCAACGATGGCTACTCCTTCGCCAACGTGAATCCGGTGCCGGATCTCGACAAGGACAAGCGGATCGCCGCCTTCACCCTGTTTGTCGATCCGGGCAGGCGTGTGTATGTGCGCCGCATCAACATCGTCGGCAACCAGCGCACGCGTGATGAGGTCATCCGCCGCGAGCTGCGCCAGTTGGAGTCCGGCTGGTACTCCATCGAGAAGGTGAATCGCTCCAAGGAGCGTCTCGAGCGCACCGGCTTCTTCGAAGAAGTCAACATCGAGTCGCCGCAGGTGGCGGGCACGCAGGATCAGGTCGATCTCACTCTGACCGTGAAGGAACGCAACACCGGCCAGCTCCAGTTTGGCGTCGGCTACTCCAGCCAGGACCGTTTCACCGTGTCCGCGTCCGTCGCCCAGGCGAACATTTTCGGCACGGGCAATCAGTTGTCTTTCGCGATCAACAGCGGCAGTGTCAACAGGACCTACGCCATTTCCTATCTCAATCCGTACTGGACGGTGGATGGGGTGGCGCGCGGCTTCGACCTCTATCGGCGCGAACTGGATTCATCCGGTCTTGTCGTCGGCACCTATCAGTCCAACTCCACCGGCGCCGGAGTGCGCTTCAGCGTACCGGTGACCGAGTACGACAACGTCAACTTCGGGCTCGGTATTGAGCGCACGACCCTCGTGCTGGATGCCTCCAGCCCGCCGCGTTATGCGGACTTTGTCGACGCGTTCGGCGCCACCAACAGCACCCTGCGCGGCACGGTTGGATTCGCCCGCGATACACGCGACAGCGTCCAGTTCCCGACCAAGGGCATGTTGAGCGAATTCAGCCTCGAGGTGGGCTTGCCGGGCGGTGATCTCAAATTTGTCCGCGCCAATTTCCGTCAGCAGTATCTGCGCCCGCTCTTCGCCGGCATCGTGCTGTCACTGAACGGTGAACTCGGCTACGCCCAAGGCTACGGCGGCAAGCCGCTGCCCTTCTTCAAGAACTTCTATGCCGGTGGCGTCGACTCCATTCGCGGCTTCGAATCGAGCTCGCTCGGCCCGCGCGATGTGAACGGCGATGTGCTTGGCGGCAATCGGCGCGTGGTTGGCAATTTCGAACTTCTGGCGCCGCTTCCCGGCGTGAAGGCCGACAAGTCGGTGCGTGCCTCGGCGTTCCTCGATTTCGGCAACGTGTTCGCGCGCGACCAGAAGGTCACGTTCGACGAATTCCGCGCCTCGGTCGGCGTGGCGGTGAGCTGGTATTCGCCCGTGGGCCCGCTTCGCTTCAGCCTGGCACGCCCGGTGCGCAGCAAGGAAGGGGACCAGATCGAGCGCTTCCAGTTCCTGCTGGGCAGGGTATTCTGATGGTCGGGACAGTCGCGTCCCGTGGGAAGGAGAGTTTCGTGAGACATCATTCATTCAATTTTGTCGCCGCGGCGCTGACCGCAACGGTGGTCGCCGCCGGCTTCGCCGCCGACGCGCGAGCCGCCGACATCAAGGTCGGCTTCGTCAATACCGAACGCGTGCTGCGCGACTCCGGCCCGGCCAAGCGCGCCCAGGCCAAGCTCGAGAAAGAATTCGCGCCGCGCAAGTCCGAGCTGGACAAGCTGGAGAAGCAGGCGCGTGATCTGCAGACCCAAATCCAGAAAGACGGCGTGACCATGTCGGATTCCGATCGCCGCGAGAAGGATCGCCAGTTGCAGCAGATCGACCGCGACTTTCAGCGCCTGTCGCGCGAATTCCGCGAAGACCTGAATCTGCGTCGCAATGAGGAATTGGCCTCCATTCAGGAAAAGGCCACCAAGGTGGTCAACGAGATCGCCGAGAAGGAGAGGTTCGATCTCATCCTTCAGGAAGCCGTCTTCGCCAGCGCCAAGATCGACATCACCGACAAGGTGATCAAGGCTTTGGCGGACAAGTAATCCAGGCGGCGATTCCGCCGCGGCGCGCGCATGAAACTTGGCGAATTGGTGCGTGAACTGGGCGGCGAAATCGCGGGCGATGCCGACGTGGACATCGTCGCGGTCGGCGCGATGGAATCGGCCTCGCCGAACCAGATCACCTTTCTCGCCAATCCCAAGTACCGCGCCAAGCTGGCCGCCTGCCAGGCGGGCGCGGTGATTCTGTCCGACGCGGACCGCGATGCGACCACGCTGCCGCGCATCATCACCCGCAATCCCTACGCCTACTTCGCCCGCGTGGCGCAACGCTTTTCGCCCCCACGCGAATATTCGCAAGGGGTGCATCCCGCCGCCGTCGTGCATGCGGGTGCGGAGGTCGCGGCATCGGCCAGCATCGCCGAATTCGCGTCGGTGGGCGCGGGCGCGGTCATCGGCGACGGCGCGCGCGTCGGCCCCGGCTGCCACATCGGCGAGGGTGCTGAGATCGGCGCGGGCACGCGCCTCGCGGCGCGCGTGACCGTGGCGGACGGCTGCAAGCTCGGCGCACGCTGCATCGTCCACAGCGGTGTGGTCATCGGCGCGGATGGTTTCGGTTTCGCGCCCGATTTCGCCGGGCCCGCCGGCGGTTGGGTCAAAATTCCGCAGACCGGCCGTGTGCTGATTGGCGATGATGTCGAGATCGGCGCCAATACGACCATCGACCGCGGCGCGCTGGATGACACCGTCATCGGCAATGGCGTGAAACTGGACAACCAGATTCAGATCGGTCACAACGTGGTCATCGGCGACCACACCGCGATGGCGGGATGCGTCGGCGTGGCGGGGAGTGCTCGCATCGGCAGCCATTGCATGGTGGGCGGCGGCGCCATCATCCTCGGCCATCTGGACGTGGCGGATCGCTGCACCATTTCAGCGATGACGCTGATCACCAAGTCCATCACCGAGCCCGGCACCTACACCTCGGTCATGCCGTTCATGAAGCACGAGGACTGGCTCAGAAACGCCAGCCAGCTCCGTCGCCTGGGCGAGATGGCCGCCACGGTGAAGAAGATCAACCAGGGGGAAAAGTCGTGAACGTCAATATCGACATCGAGGAAATCAAGCGCTACCTGCCGCACCGCTATCCGCTGCTCCTGCTGGATCGCGTCGTGGAGTTCGAGGCGGACACGCGCATCGTGGCGATCAAGAACGTCACCGTGAACGAGCCGTTTTTTCAGGGGCACTTCCCGCACTACGCGGTCATGCCGGGCGTACTCATCATCGAAGCCATGGCGCAGGCGGCCTGCTTCCTGTCGCTCCGGTCGAGCGGCCAGGAGAATGACGGCAGTTCGGTGTACTACTTTGTCGGCATCGACGGCGCCCGTTTCAAGAAGCCGGTGGTGCCCGGTGATCAGCTTCACCTCGAAGTGGCGCTGCTGGGCTCCAAGCGCGGCCTGTTCAAGTACAGCGGTGTCGCCAAGGTGGACGGCCAGGTGGTGTCGGAAGCCGAACTCATGTGTACCCAGCGCCGCCTCGACAACAAGCCGGAAGGCCAGGCCGCCTGATGGGCACGACGATTCATCCCACGGCAATCGTGAACCCGTCGGCGAAGCTCGCCGATGGTGTGAGCGTGGGCCCGTACAGCGTCATCGACGCGCACGTCGAGATCGGCGCCAACACGACCATCGGCGCGCACAACATCATCACGGGCCACACGGTGATCGGCGAAGAGAACCGCATCTTCCACTTCGCGTCCATCGGCGAAGCGAATCAGGACAAGAAATACAAGGGCGAGCCAACGCGGCTCATCATCGGCGACCGCAACACCATCCGCGAGTACGTCTCCATCAATCGCGGCACCATCCAGGACACCGGTGTCACCACCGTGGGTGACGACAACTGGATCATGGCCTACGTGCATATCGCGCATGACTGCGTCGTCGGCAATCGCACCACCATCGCCAACTCCACGCAACTCGCCGGCCATGTGCATATCGGTGACTGGGCCACGCTGGGCGGATTCACGGGCGTGCATCAGTTCGTTCGCATCGGCGCGCATGTCATGACCGGTGTGGCGAGCGTCGTGCTGCAGGACATTCCCACCTACATCATGGTGGGTGGCAATCCGCTGGCGCCTTACGGCGTCAACAGCGAGGGGTTGAAGCGGCGCGGCTTCACGCCGGAGGGCATTGCCGCGCTGAAGCGGGCCTACAAGACTTTGTACAAGGCGGGACTCAGCTTCGCCGATGCCAAGGCGGCGTTGCGCGCCGAGGCCGCTGGTTCCGAAGAGGTCGCCGCATTGGCGGACTTTCTCGAAACCTCCACGCGCGGCATCGTGCGATGAAGATCGGCATTGTCGCCGGCGAAGCCTCCGGCGATCTTCTGGGTCGGGGATTGATCGATGCCTTGAAAGCGCGTTGGCCGGATGCGGAGTTTGTCGGCATCGCGGGCCCTCGCATGCAGGCGGCTGGTGCCACGTCGTGGTACTCGATGGAAAAGCTGGCGGTGCGTGGCTATGTCGAGGTGTTGAAGAATCTGCGCGAGCTGATCGCCATTCGCCGCGGTCTGAAAGCGCGCCTTCTGGCCGAGCGGCCGGCGCTCTTCATCGGCATCGACGCGCCGGACTTCAATCTCGCACTGGAGCGGTCGCTCAAGGCCGCTGGCATTCCGGCGGTTCACTACGTCAGCCCGTCGCTGTGGGCGTGGCGTCCCGAGCGCATTCACGCCATCAAGGCCGCGGTGACGCGCATGCTCACCATTTTTCCGTTCGAGGCGGCCATCTACGAGCAGGCCGGGATTCCGGTGAGTTATGTCGGCCATCCCATCGCCGATGCCGTGCCGATGCCGACCCGCGAGAATGCGCAGCGCGAAGAGGCGCGCGAGCAGTTGAAGCTGAAGCCCGAGGGCCAGTACTTCGCGCTTCTGCCGGGCAGCCGGCAGACCGAGCTCGACTATCACACCGACCTGTTCATCGACACCATCAAGCTTCTCGCCAGCCGCTTCCCAGACGCGCGCTTTCTCGTGCCGCTGGCGACCCGCGAGACCCGTGACCACTTCGACGAGGCGCGCTATGTGCGCGGCGCGCGCGACCTGCCGGTGCAGATTCTCTTCGGTCATTCTCAGTTGGCCTTGGCCGCGGCCGACGTGGCCCTCGTGGCGAGCGGCACCGCCACGCTGGAAGCCGCGCTGCTGCGCTGCCCGCATGTCATCACCTACCGCATGTCACCGGTCACGTGGCGCATGATGAAGAAGAAGGCGCTATTGCCCTACGTCGGTCTGCCCAATATTCTCGCAGGCCAGTTCATCGTGCCGGAGATTCTGCAGGACGACGCGACCCCGGAGAATCTGGCGCAGGCGCTCGCCAACCTCTGGCAGCACAAGCGCGCGCGCGAGGCCATGACCGGGGCGTTCGAGGCGATGCACCAGAGCCTGCGCCAGGACAATGCCGAGCGATTGCGCGAGGTGCTCGCGCACTGGCTGGACGCGCGCGGCGCTCCGCGCGGCGCGGCGCAACCACCTGTCCATGCCCGCGCCGCGCACGCGTGAGCGCGCCGTCACCGGCGCCGCCGCCGGCCCGACGCTCGCGGGCGTCGACGAAGCCGGGCGCGGTCCGCTCGCTGGCGCCGTGTACGCCGCCGCGGTCATTCTCGATCCCAGCCGCCCCATCACAGGGCTCGCCGACTCCAAGCAGCTATCCTCGCGCCGACGAGAGTCGCTCGCTGGCGCCATACGCGAATATTCGCTTGCCTGGTCCATCGCGTTCGCGACGGTGGAAGAGATCGACCGCATCAACATTCTGCAAGCCAGCCTGCTGGCGATGAAGCGCGCGGTCGACGCGTTGAAGATTCCAGCCGCCGAGATTTGCGTCGATGGGCTGCATGTGCCCGCCGTGTCGTGTCCCGCACGCGCGATGGTCGAGGGGGATCGCCTCGTGCCCGCCATCTCGGCCGCATCGATCCTCGCCAAGGTGGCCCGCGACGAAGAAATGCTGGCCTGGGATGCCCGCTATCCCGACTACGGTTTCGCCCGTCACAAGGGCTATGGCACGGCGGAGCATCTGGCGGCGCTGAAACGGCACGGGCCATGTCCCATTCATCGCGTGAGTTTCGCGCCTGTGCGCGCCGCACTCGCGCAATCGCGGCTGGCGTTCTGATGCGCGGACCGAGTTGTGTCGCGTCGCTGGTCGTGGCCGTCGCGCTCGGGGGCTGCGCGTCGCTGCCCGCGCCCGCGCCGGGTGTCGTGAGCGCGCGGATCGAGGTCGCCACCGCGCAAGGGGTCGCGAAGGCCATTCGCTTCGCGCCTGCCGGCGGCCAGCCATTGCGCGGCGTCGTCGTGTTCATCCACGGATTCCTGCGCGCCCCGGCGCGCCATGCCGATTTCGCCGCGCGGCTCGCCCGAGAAGGCCACGTTGTCGTGTTGCCCGATCTCGACTCGCCGTTTGCCGACGGTGCGCGCGGTCGCGACGGCGCGCACGCGCTGGCGTTGCTGCGAGAGGTCTCGCGCCCGCCGGATGCGGCGCGACTACCCCTCATCGTCGGTGGCTTCAGTCGAGGCGCGGGCATCGCCTTGGACCTTGCCGCGAATCTGGACGCCGCCGAGCGCGAACGTCTCGCCGGTGTGGTGCTGCTGGACCCGGTCACAGGAGCCATCCCGCAGTCCCTGCGTGATCCTGCGCCGCCTGTCGCGCTCGTCACCGCGCCAGCGGCCGCGTGCAACGCGCTGGGTCGCAGCTTCGCGCCGTTGCGAGCGGCGTTGCGACCGGCGGTCGATGTGGAAATCGAAGGGGCCACCCATTGCGACCCGGAGTCGCCCAGCGACGTGGTGTGCGCCGTGTACTGCGGCGCGCCGGATCCCGCGCGCCAGGCCCGCTTCACCGACGCGCTGGTGGCATTCGTTCTGTCCCGCACCGAAGCGCCGGTCGCGCAGGCGCCGCGTTGATCATGGCCGCCGCCAAGCTCATCACCTCGCGCGACAATGTGCTGGCCAAGCGCGTCAAAGGTCTCGCGCAGTCCTCGCGCGAACGCAAGAAATCCGGCCTCGCCCTGATCGAAGGCGCGCACCTGGTCGCGGCCTGCATCGAAAAGCTGGGCGTGCCCGACACGCTCATCGCCAGCGAGTCCGGCATGCGTCGCCCGGAGATCGCCGGCTTGATGGCGGCGAACGCCGCGCATCACGCCGTGTTCAGCGACGCGGTTTTCCAGGATGCGTCCATGGTGGAAACGCCCGCCGGCATCCTCGCGCTCATCCGCCCGCCGGATGCGCGGCCGGTTTCGGCGAGAGCGAAGTTCTGCCTGTTGCTGGAAGACATCCAGGATCCCGGCAACCTGGGCGCGCTGCTGCGTTCCGCGGCCGCCGCTGGCTGCGCGGACGTGCTCCTGTCACCCACGTGCGCGTTCGCGTGGGCGCCCAAGGTGCTGCGCGCGGGCCAGGGTGCTCACTTCAATCTCAACATCGTTGAGGGCGCCGACCTGGGCGCGTTTGTCCACGCCTATCACGGCGCGAGCCTCGCGCTGACGCCACGAACCGAGACTTCACTCTTCACCTGCGATCTCACCGGTCCGGTCGCGCTCCTCATCGGCAACGAGGGCGCGGGTCTCAGCGGGCATCTGTTGGATAGTGCGAATATTCGCGCGAAGCTGCCGATGCCGGGCGGGTTCGAGTCGCTCAACGCGGCCGCGGCCGGGGCGATCGCGTTGTTCGAGGTGGTGCGGCAGCGGGGGACTGCCGGAAGAAAGCGCTAGTGGCGTACCGATAGCCGGAACACGGCTGACCATGCGAATATTCGCAAGCCCCGACCGATCATCCATCCGTCCGCAATGAGCGCTCCCCGCACCTACAAGTACTACGAGTTCGTGATGGCCGCCTTCGTCACGATCCTCATCTGCTCGAATCTCATCGGGCCGGCCAAGATCGCACAGATCGAGACTCCGTGGCTCACCGCGCTGCATCCGGACTGGAACGTGCTGGTGTTCGGAGCAGGCGTCCTGTTTTTTCCGATCTCCTACGTCTTCGGCGACATCCTCACCGAGGTCTACGGCTACCAGCGCGCGCGGCGCGTCATCTGGGCGGGCTTTGCCGGACTGGCCTTCGCGTCGATCATGGCCTACATCGTGGTCGCGTTGCCGCCCGCGCCGTTCTGGAACCACCAGGCCGCGTATGAGATCGCATTCGGCTCCACCTGGCGCATCGCGCTGGCGTCCATGTTCGCGTACTTCTGCGGCGAGTTCGTCAACTCGTTCGTGCTGGCCAAGATGAAGGTGTGGACCGAGGGGCGCAACTTCGGCGGTCGCGCGGTCGCGTCCACCATCGCGGGCGAGGGCGTCGACTCGCTCCTGTTCTATCCGCTGGCCTTCTACGGCGCCGGCATCATTCCCGACGACAAGCTACCCATGGTCATGGTGGCGCAGTTCGTCACCAAGGTTGGCGTCGAAATTGTTTTTCTCCCCTTGACCTATCGCATCGTCGCCGCACTGAAGCGCGCCGAGAACGAGGATCACTATGATCGCGACACCAACTTCACGCCGTTTTCGTTGAAGGCATGAGCGTGAGGCGGAAGGCGGGAGGCGTGAGGCGGGGCGGCATGCGGCGGATGCTGGGTATCGGCCTGGGCCTCGGTGTGCTTGCGCTGATGGGCGCAGGGTTCAGCGAATATTCGCATGCGCAGTCTGGCGCGCAGGCCAAGCGCCCGCGCATTGGCTTGGCGCTTGGCGGCGGCGGCGCGCGCGGCGCCGCGCACATCGGCGTGTTGGAGGTGCTGGAGGAAATGCGCATTCCCGTCGACTGCGTGGTCGGCACCAGCATGGGCGCCCTGGTGGGCGGCGCGTATGCGGCCGGACGCTCGCCCGCGGCGATGGCCGAACGCGTCGGCCAGACCGACTGGACCGACATCTTCATCGACGAGCCGGATCGGGCCGACGTGAAGCTGCGCAAGAAGCAGTTGGACGATCAAACCTTTCCAGGGCTGGAAATCGGTGTCGGCTCCGGCTCTGCGGCATTCCGCTCCGGCGCGGTCGCGGGCGACAAGATCAAGTTCTTCATCAACGGGTTGGTGGGCGCGGATCGTGGCCAGCGGCTCATCGAGTCGCTCGCCGTCCCGACGCGGATCATCGCGACCGACATCGCCACCGGCGCCAAGGTCGTGTTGAAGGACGGCAGCCTTTCGCAGGCCATGCGCGCCAGCATGTCGGTGCCGGGGTTGATGGTGCCGGTGATCATCGACAACAAGAAGCTGGTCGACGGCGGCCTCGTGGATAACGTGCCCGTCGTCGAGGCGCGCAAGCTCTGCGCCGACATCGTCATCGCGGTCGATGTCGGCACCCCGCTCTTGAAGTCAGAGGAGATCGCCGGCGTCTTGTCCGTGGCCGTGCAGATGATCAACATCCTCACCAATCAAAACGTGGAGGCGTCGTTCGCCGCGCTGAACAAATCCGATCTCCTGATCCGCCCCGATCTGGGCACGGTCACCGCCGCCGACTTCAATCGCCATGCCGAGGCCATCGAGGCCGGACGCAAGGCCGCGCGCGCGGTGGCGGCGAAGCTGGCGCCGCTGGCGCTCACTCGCATCGAGTACGACTACCAGATGGCGCATCTGCGCACGCGCCAGCCACCGCCGGTGACCATCGACGCCATCGAGGTGGCGAAGCTTGGCCGCGTCAACACCGAGGTGGTGAGGAAGCATCTCGACGTGCCGCTCTCCGAGCCGCTCGACGCGGCGCGGCTGAACAAGAGCCTGGTGCGGCTGAACGGCGAAGGCGACTTCCAGTCCGTCGACTATGCCATCGACAATGTCGGGGGCCGGCGCGTGCTGCGCATCAATCCGGTCGAGAAATCGTGGGGGCCGGACTATCTGCGCTTCGGCATCAATTTCTCCACCGACTTCAACAACAACGCGCCGTACAACCTGCGCGCCGTGTATCACCGCACGTGGATGAATCCGTTGGGCGCGGAATGGCTCACCACCTTGCAGCTGGGCGAGCGCGAAGTCATCGCGACCGAGTGGTACCAGCCGCTGGACAAGCCACAGCGCTGGTATGTGAAGCCCGCCGCGAGCTTCGTTCAGTCGAGCCGCGGTCTTTACGTCGAGGGTTCGCGGGTCAGCGAATTCGAAGTGCAGGATCGTCGCATGGCCGTCGAGGTGGGCTACAACCTCGGCATGCCCGGACAGCTACGGCTGGGTTGGCTTGAGCGCAGCCTGAAGGCGGAGACCGTGACCGGCCTGGCGCTCTTCGAGGCCCAGCGCGCGCGATCCGGCGGGCCTTACCTGGGCTTTGAATACGACACGCTGGACGAGCGCTACTTCCCCTCGCGTGGGTTGTTCCTCAATGCGAATATTCGCGATGTGCGCCGCGTGGATCGCGAAGACGCGCCCTATGCGCGCGCCTCGCTGGAACTCTGGAAAGCGTGGTCGCTGCGCGACTACACGCTGCAACTCACCGCCGAGATGGGTTCGACCACGCGCGGCGTGCTGCCCGCGTATGACGCGTTCACCCTGGGCGGCCCGTTCCGACTTTCCGGCTTCGCGTCCGATCAGCTGGTGGGCGACGACATGCGCTTCGCGCGGCTGGCCCTGCAGCGCCGCCTGCTCGCGCCGTCAGGCATCGTCGGCGCCAGCGTGTACGCGGGGGTGTTGGCCGAGGCGGGCAAGATGGGCCTGCCCTACACCGAAGCGCGGCTCACCGGTTGGCAGAAGTCGTTCGGCGTGTATCTGGGGATGAACACCATCGTCGGCCCGCTCTACTTCGGCTACTCCAACGCGCCCAAGGGGCGGAGCACCTGGTACCTCTTTCTCGGCACGCCGTGAGCGTTCGCGCTCAGGCGCGCGCCGTGCCATCGGCCATGCCGCAGTTCCAGCACGTCTCGAACGTGATCGGATTCGACTCGCTGCACGCCCGGCAGGTCCAGGGCGCCCCGCGAATATTCGCAAGCTGATGCGTCTCGATGAGTCGTCGAGCGTCTTCGAGGCGGTGGTCGTCCTCGATCCAGACTTGCGGCTGCGCAGCGTCGACGGGCAATTCGCCCAGCGCGCCCACCGCGTTCTGATTGAACACCCGCGCGCGAATGCCCGCTCGGGCGAGCAGATCAGCCATCAACTGGGCGTCCGGCAGATTGAAGGCGGTGTAGGCGCGTTTCATGGGGTCACTCTGCACCAAAAACAAAGGGCCGGGAATCCCCGGCCCCTTATCTCGCGCGAATGGCGGTGAATCAGAACTGGACGGCGATGTTGGCGGCCAGCCCGTCCTGCTTCACGCCCGACTTGCCCTGCACGGCTGAATACACCACCGAGAAGCCGAGACGCTGGCCCAGCGTGCCGCGCAGACCGACCGTGGCCGTGCTCCAGCGCTCATCGCCGACATAGCCCGGGATGGTGTAGGTGTTGCCCGTGGCGACGGAGAGCGGTGTGGCGCCGATGTCGCGGGGCGCGCCTTTCTGCTCCTGGTCATAGGTGACGCGAACGAACGGCGTGAGGTTGCCCAGATCCATCGAGGCGCGCAGACCGAAGCTGGTGACGGTCGAATTGCGCGTCTGCTTCAGGATTTTCAGGTTGGCCGAACCGGCGCCTTCTTCGGTGACGTCGTTGACGGTGACGTTCTGGCTGGTCACCGAGAGTTGCGGGCCGAAGGTCACCTTGCCCATCGCGAAGTCATAGCCCAGCGCGACGTGGCCGGACGAGTTGGAGCCATTGGTGCTGCCGCGCGCGGTGCGCAGCACCTGGCCCAGCTGGATGTTGCGCTGCACGTTCTCGAAGTCCACATCGGACACCGACAGCGCGGCGTTGGCATAGAACCCGCCCCATTTCATCGAGCCGAACGCGGAGAGAACGGTTTCTTCCGTATCAAAGCGGCCGAGGTTGCCGCCGAAGCTGGCCTCGTTCTCGGACTTGCCCACGGCGACACCGACCGTCATGGCCTCGGAGACGCGGAGCGTGCCGCCCACGCTGATCGACTTCTGGTCCGACTTCAGCTGCGGGTTGATGCCGGAGGCGTCGATGTCGAACTTGCCGCCGTCGACGGCCGCGAACGCGGTCCACTTGCCCACATCGCCACGGGCGCCGGTGAGTAGACCGGCATCCAGCGTGCGCACATGGCTTTCACGCGAGCGCAGCGGCGCCTCGGCCAGCAGGGAGTACTGCTGCGGGCCTTCGATCAAGGAGATGACGTAGTCGCCCACGACGCGATGCGCGCCGGTGGTCGGGTGGACGCCATCGGCGAAGAGATACGACGTGGCGGCACCTTGGGCGACCAGATTGGTCGCGTTGCAGAACTGGGAATTTCCGCCCGTGGGTGCGAAGGGCGGGAAGGGTCCGCAGGCCACGCCGGTGATGTTGGTGAAGCCGAAGGCGGCCGCGTTGGCGCGAACGTCGTTCAACAGCGAGAAGGTATCGACCGGGATGACGCCGATGCCGTTCGATTGCAGACCGGCGAAGAGCGCGGTGTTGAAGTTCGCGGCCAGCGCGGTGGCCGCACCCGCCGTCGCCGGGCCCAGCGCGGTGAACTGCGGGGTGATGCCCAGATCCGGCAGGTTGAACACCAGGATGTAGCGGGCACCGGCGGCACGCAGGCGGCCGATTTGCTGAATATTGGCGCCAGCGAGCTGGGGGATGAACACGGTCGGATCGACGGTGCCGCCCGAGATTGCCGGGAGGGTTTGGAAAATGTCATTCGCGCCCGCCCACACGCCGTACAGCGCGCCCGGATCGGCGCCGCCGCTGCGGGCGAGGAACTCCGTGATCTGTGTCGACACCGGACGCTGCGCCGCGCCCGGCGGCGTAGATGTTGACGCCACCGCCACGCGGGCGCCGCCCTGGGCGAAGATGTTGCCGCTGTTGTCGTTGCTGGCACGCGGGGTCACGCCGTAGCGCTGGCTGACGATTTCAGACCACACCGGACCGGGATTGGTGGTGAAGCGACCGAGCGTGGACGCCACGTTGGCGGGCACGCCCAGACCGATCAGGGCGGGGCGGAAGTACCCGGCGTCGGACAGGCTGTCGCCGAAGATGAACACACCGGTGAACTGCGCGGCTTGCGAGGGTGCGGCGAATGCGCCAAGGGCTGCGGTGACGAGTGCGGGCAGCAGCTTGGACTTGATGCGGCTTTTCATGAGTGGCTCCTCGAGTGGAAGGTTTGTTATTGCGGAAAACGGTCGGCGGCGTCTCTGGGCGCCGCTCGGGTGTGCATGGTAAACAGGCCGAATCATCCCACAAAGGATGGCAAAGGGGAACGCATCGCCCCACTCATGCAGTCGAGGTGTGCCGCGACTGCAACACTGGGTGGATTGCGAATATTCGCAACCGTCGGCGAGCCGGCTGCGCATGCGAGCCGGCCGCGGCCGTCCCGCAGAGGGGCGAGGGACGCCGCTCAGTACACCCGTCGCACCAACTGCGCCTCGTGCAGGATATGGGTCGCCAGTTCCTCGATGGACTTGGCGGTGGAGTTGAGGAAGGGGATGCCGGACTGGGTCATCAGCTTTTCGGCCGCGTCCACCTCGTACTTGCAGTTCTCGAGCGAGGCGTACTTGCTGTCCGGCTTGCGCTCGGTGCGGATCTGGTGCAAGCGGTCGGGCGCGATGGAAAGGCCCCACACCTTGCTTTTCAGCGGCACCAGCGCGGGCGGCAGTTTCATCGCCTCCAGGTCCTCGGGGATCAAGGGGTAATTGGCGGTTTTGACCCCGAATTGCAGCGCCATGTAGAGGCAGGTCGGCGTTTTCCCGGAGCGCGACACGCCGACCAGGATGATGTCGGCCTGATCCAGGTTGCGGTTGGTCACGCCGTCGTCATGGGCCAACGTGTAATTCACCGCCTCGATGCGATGGTTGTAGTCCTTGAAGTTGCCCGCGCTGTGGGAGCGCCCGATGGCGTGGGCGCTTGCGACGCCCAGCTCCTCCTCCAGCGGCACGATGAAGCGCTCGAAGAGGTCCAGCACCAGGCCGTCGACCTTGGTCATCTCGGCGCGCACCGCCTCATCCACCTGCGACGTGAAGACGATGGGGCGCTTGCCGGACTCGGCGAAGGCGGCACTGATCTGCAGCTTGGCCTCGCGCGCCTTGTCGATGGAATCGATGAAGGGCATGGTGACGCGCTTGAACTCGATGCCATCGAACTGGGTGAGCAGCGAATTACCCAGCATCTCGACGGTGATGCCGGTGCGGTCGGATACGAAAAAAACGGATCGGCGGGTGGGCATGTTCTTTGAGGGGCTGGGGACTGGGGGCTGGGGACTCGAAAGGTCGTGGATGCTACCGCCGTTCAGTATAATTGCTGCGCTGCAAGAATTGCGATGGACCCCAACGATCTTGCAGCGCCTTCTTCCGCCCCCAGTCCCCAGCCCCCAGTCCCCAGCCCCTATGAACTACGTCCTGCCTCTCGCCAA